>CABZHT010000001.1 GCA_902525615.1 uncultured Fidelibacterota bacterium | reverse complement strand
CCATTCAAGCCAGCAGATAGTGAATAGTATGGATCAGATAAAGCAGAATTAACAGTTAATGCACTAAATGTGCTGACATTTCCACCTTCATGATCACAATGAAGCATCAAATATAATTGCATCATTTTTAACATATCATCTGAATAATCTATTCCCATCATTTGTAAGAAGTTTTCAGACCAATCAACTGAATCACTTGCTTCTAACCTGTCTCCCTTGTCAAATCTTGTTCTATAAACAGAAGCACCAATAGCAGGTAATTTAGCAATGATATTTAAACCATCTTCAAGAGTACTTTCCCAATAATCTCCTTTAGAAACAACTAAATCATAAGCTTCAGCAAACTTACTTTCCTTTTGCATTGATAAAATTGCTGTGTTAAACATAGCCATAGGATGAGAATCTTTTGGCATGCCAGAAAGAACCTCCCAAACGTAATCTGGAACAGTACTTCTCTCCTTTAAATCATGTTGTAAATCAAGTAACGCATCTTCATCAGGAAGCTCACCAATTAATAATAAGTATAGGATTTCTTCAGGTTTTAAATCAACTAGATCAAGAATATGTTTTCCTCTTACATGAAGACCAGCATCAGCAGTAACTGATGAGGTGTCACATATCATACCCTTGACACCTTTCATTCCAGAATAAGCTTTATCAATAGTAACAGTGCTTGTTACAGCATCGCCTTTTTCATCAAGAAGTTGACGATAATTATATCTCCAATCTGGAATTTTCTTTGATAGATGTTCTTTTAATTTCCCCATTGCTTAATATAATTTAAGTTCGAAATTGCATTTTGTGTAATTGTTTATATAATCCATCAATATTTACCAGCTCATCATGCTTACCTTCTTGTACAATTTGTCCATTTTCTAGTACTAAGATTTTATTAGCATTGTGTACTGTTGAAAGCCTATGTGCAATTACAAATACCGTTCTCTCGCTCATTAGATTTTCAATTGCTGATTGGACATGCTTTTCAGATTCGCTATCTAGTGATGACGTAGCTTCATCTAATATTAAAATAGGGGGATTCTTTACAATTGCTCTTGCTATAGCAATTCTTTGTTTTTGCCCACCTGATAGCGATACTCCTCTTTCGCCAATGATAGTATTGTATCCATTAGGGAGCTTTTTGATAAATTCATGAGCATTAGCAGCTATTGCTGCATCCTTAATCTTGTCGTCCGAAATATTTTCAACACCATATGCAATGTTTGCCTTAACACTGTCATCAAAAAGAAATGTTTCTTGAGTGACAATTCCCATCAAAGATCGCAATGAATTAATCTTAAGTTCTTTAATATCCTTTCCATCAATTTTGATTGAACCGCTTAACGTATCGTAAAATCTTGGTATTAAATCTACTAAAGTAGATTTTCCAGCTCCACTAGGGCCAACCAATGCAAGGATTTCTCCTTTATTTATTTGGAAATTGATATCATTTAATACTTTATCTTTCTCATCTCCATAAGAAAAAGATACATTATCAAAAGATAGTGTGTTTTTTAAATCATTTACCTCTACAGCATTATCAATATCTTGTATATCAGAATTAATATCCATTATTGCAAATACTCTATCTGCAGATGCAAGTCCATTTTGCAATTCATTTACAACATTTGTTAAGTTTTTTAACGGCTGGAATAAGCTAAAAAGTAAAAGAATAAATCTTAAAAAATCTTCTGAGCTAATTGATTCAATAACTAATACATCTCTTGCGCCTACCCACAATAATAAGGCTGCAATGGTTGCACCAAATGTTTCAGAAACAGGAGAAGAAACAAATCTTAACCTATCTCTCCTTAACATTAATTTATAATACTTTTGAGTTTCTTTAGCAAATCTATTGATTTCAAAACCTTTAGTAGCAAAAGCTTTAACAATTCTCATTGAACCAATTGTTTCAGCTATCATAGAAGTCATACCAGCTAATTGAGCCTGACTTCTTGCAGATCTTCTTCTAATACTATGAGAAATACCAAAAATTATTATACCACTAACCGGTATAATTAAAAGTGCAATTAAAGCAAGTTTTGTACTTACAATAAATAGCAAACTCATTAAAATGATAATATTGATTGGCTCAACAAATAACTTTTGAAACATGATAGATAATGAGTTTCTCATATTATCAATATCATTTACCAAAACAGCAGTTAATTCTCCTGATTTATTTTTGTTAAAATAGGATAAAGAAAGATAATGGAAGTGGCTGTATAGCTTATTTCTCAAGTCACGTATTAATCGGTATTGAACAATTGAAAGGGTAATATTTTTTATATACAGCGATATATTTTTTGCCGAAAAAACTATAATAAGTGCAACACACACTGCTGAAACTGTGCTTATGGCTGTATCTTTTAAAAGTAAACTATTGGAAAATAACTTAAGCCTGTCATTCATTGTTAGTTCACTTAAGCTTGAAAGTCGCTGATTTTCGACCAACATTTCGTTGAAATCAATTAAGATATTATTAATCATTGTGGCAGTGATCCAAATGGATGCACTATTGAAAATAACAAAGAAAAAAGCTGCTAAAGTGGACAGAAGAAGAAATGGCCAATGAGCCAATACAAATCTAAATAATCTATTTAGTGATGATTCTTTCATAAGATTTACTTATAAACCATTTTTGAATGAAGAATGTCAGCTTCTGTGAACTGTTCACCCAATACCTCAAATCCTAGTTTTTTATAAAAATCCACTACTGCTTCCTGTGCATGTAAATATATGATTTTCTTAGAAGAAATTTGAGATAAAATAAAATTTACAATCTGTTTACCAATGCCCATCCCTCTGAATTCATGTAACACTGCAAATCGTTCTAACTTTATGCCTAAACTAGTTTCTCTCCATCTACCTGTTGCAACAGGCAAATCATTATGATAGCAAATAACATGATGAGATTCATCTTCATATTCAATTTCAATATCTATTGGGACATTTTGTTCTTCAACAAAAACCAATTTTCTGATATTGAGTATCTCTTTATATTCTTTATTAGTATTTATTAATTGTATTTTTAAATTCATTTTAACAATTTGGACAATATATAATGTTTAATCGTACACTAACAACAATTCTCGGAATTATTTGTTTGCTCACAATTTCTTTGTCAGATGATAAGTTTTCATCATTCAGGGAACTAAAAAAAATATCAAATGGGATGTCAATAATACATGCAAGTGACAGTAAGGTCGGAATTATTGCAGTTCATGGATTTTATCCTGCATATTGGGTTGGCATTCACCATGAATGGGTTCAACCATTTAATTATTTAGTAGAAAATGATATTAATACTTTTTTTTACAAATATGATTGGAACGATTGTCCAAGTAGTGTTGCTGAAGATTTTAACGTAGAGCTAAACGACTTAATAAATAAATATCCTAATATTGATCAATGGCAGGTTGTTGGACACAGTATGGGTGGTACAGTAGTATTATTTTCAGTCCTGAATTCTGAATTAAATGAAAGAATAATTTATAACACAGTTGCTACTGCCTTACATATGGATATTGGTAAAGTTCCAATGACTACAAGAATGTCCATAGAGAAAAGATTTGAAAAATGTCCAGATAATTTAAATAGTTTTAATGAGGCATTTTCAAAAGGATTTAAAAATAAGTTAGTCCAATGGAGAAATGTTAAAGAATTTGACTCTCAGTTTAAAAAATATGATTTTGATCCGTACGATAAAGAAATTAAAAACTCAATTGTTGTTCAATTTCCTGACAGCTTAAACGGTGAACGTGTAGGCCATACTTCGAGCTTGTATTTTACAATTTTAGAAATTGTCAACTAATTCAATAGAAACTGGACAATGATCAGATCCCATTACGTCTTCATGAATATCTGCATCGGCTACTGATTCAATAAAACCTTCATTCACAAAAAAATAGTCAATTCTCCATCCAATGTTTCTTTGTCTTGCTCCAAAACGATACGTCCACCATGAATATCTTTCAGGCTCATCGTGAAATAGTCTAAATGTATCAACATACCCGTTTTCAACATATTCGTCTAATTGAGCCCTTTCAACAGGCATAAAGCCTGAATTTTTTTCATTTGCTTTTGGATTGGCAAGATCGATCGGAAAGTGCGCAGTATTCCAATCTCCTGCAACTACTACATTGGTTCCAGATTCTACTTGCTCATTCAATATCACTAATAAATCGTCATAAAAATCTAATTTGTACTGTAATCTATGCTCATCTTTTTGTCCATTCGGAAAATAAATGTTATATAATAAAAAATTTTCAAATTCTGTGATTAACACTCTTCCTTCTCTATCATACTTTTCAATTCCCAATCCATATTGAACATCTAGTGGTTCATGTTTGCAAAAAGTTGCTACTCCGCTATAACCTTTTCTGACCCCGGAATGCCAATATCCATGATATCCATGAATATTTTGAAGTGATTCAGGTAATTGATCAAAATTTGCTTTTGTTTCTTGAATGCAAAGAATATCTGGAGATGTACTATCAACCCAATTAAGAAATCCTTTTTTTTCTATTGCTCTTACTCCGTTTACGTTCCATGAAAAAAGTCTCATTGGCTTAATTACTCCTTTAATTTGTAAAATATATTAATAAATTTAGCTATGAATTTTAAAGAAGATTTTAAAAAAGTTATTGAAGAAAACAAGATTGTACTTTTTATGAAAGGAACAAAAGAAATGCCTGTTTGTGGTTTTTCTAAAACAGTGGTCAGTGTTCTAGACCACTATGGAGTTGACTTTCATGATGTTAATATTCTTGGACACGAAGATATGAGACCAGCATTAGCTGAATTATCAGGATGGCCAACCTTCCCACAACTATTTGTTAATGGAAAATTACTTGGCGGTTGTGATATTACTGTAGAAATGCACGAGAATGGTCAACTTTTAGATGCTTTAGACGTTTAAATAAAGTCTATTGTAATAATAATATCTTAGTTCTATATTTTCTACGTTTTTGGCCCGTTCGTCTAGTGGTTAGGACTCATGGTTTTCATCCATGCAACAGGGGTTCGATCCCCCTACGGGCTGCTTCCTTTTTCTGAAAAAAATGTTGAAAATATGAGCTTTTTACAAAAATAAACCGACCAGTCGGTTTTTTCTTGTTTTTTACAATTTCTTGTATTTAAATTATTATGTCAATATGAGTTAGTTGGGGCGGGGGAAATCCTTGATTGGTTCATACAATATGTATTTATATCTCAATTCTAAATAATACTATATACCTACCATCTCCCGCCTTAATTCATTATTTTAAATAAATAATATGGGCTATGGTCTAATTGGCAAGGCACCGAACTGTTAATTCGGATGATTCTGGTTCGAGTCCAGATAGCCCAGCTGGCTATCTAATAGATTTCAAAAGAGTTCTTGCAGCATTCCCAACCTCAAAACCCTTATTTAAATCATTGTCTCTACTTCTTTCGAATGCTTGTTGAGCATTTTGACATGTAAGTACACCAAATAACACAGGGATGTGTGACTTTATAGAAATATTCATTATTCCATTTGATACAGCTTGACAAATATAATCATAATGATCTGTATCTCCCTTAATTACACATCCTAACGTTATCACTGCATCATATCTTTCAGATTCTACACATTTTTGTGCTGATGCAGGCAATTCAAAAGCCCCTGGGACTTTAATTATATTTAGCTTATGATCTTTTAAAGATTTCTTACACCCTTCTAAAAGACCATCTACAATCTCTTTATTGAATTCACTAATAATTACTGCAATCATTAATCTAACATATGGTTTAGTTTTGTTTTCTTAATTGATAAATATTTTTCGTTATGTTCTGACGAACCGATATTAATTGATACTCTATCAGCTATTTTTAAATCATGTCCTTCAAGCCCAATAAGTTTTTTTGGATTATTGGTCATTACGATTAATTCTTTGGCTCCTAAATCTTTCAAAATTTGAGCACCTACTCCATAATCTCTTAAATCTGCTTTAAAACCTAAAGCGTTATTGGCTTCAACAGTATCTAAATTTTTCTCTTGCTGAAGCTTATAAGCTTTGATCTTATTTCTAAGGCCAATTCCTCTTCCTTCTTGCCTTAGATAAACAATAATTCCAGAACCTTTTTCAACAATTTTTTTCATTGCAAAATCAAGTTGACTACCACAATCACACCTTAAAGAATGAAAAATATCTCCAGTAAGACATTCAGAGTGCACTCTAATTAAGACAGGTTTTTTATTGTCAATTTTTCCATAGGTTAATCCAAGGTGCACTTTATTATTATAAATATCATCATACATATGTAGATCAAAATCACCAAATTTTGTTGGTAGCTTAATTTCTTCAACTTTTTTAATGATGCTTTCTTCTTTTCTTCTGAATCGTATAAGATCCTCAATCGAAATAATTTTTAAGTTATGTTGTTTTGCAAATTTCAATAACTCAGGACCTCTAAGCATTTCACCATCATCTCCGATAATTTCACAAATGACTCCGCTTCTAGAAAAACCTGCAAGTTGGGCAAGATCCATGCTTGCCTCGGTATGACCGGCTCTTCTTAATACTCCTCCATTACGTCCTACAATAGGAAAAATATGACCGGGCCTAGCTAAATCAGAAGGATTTGTTTTGTCACTAACAATTGTTTTGATTGTTTTACACCTATCTGAAGCAGATATACCAGTTGTGGTTCCTTTAATCGCATCTACACTTACAGTAAATGCAGTTTCATGCAAACTAGTATTTTTCTGTTCCATTGGTTCGAGATCTAATTTTTTTGCTCTTGGCTTTGAAACTGAAATACAAATTAAACCTCTACCTTCTTTGGCCATAAAGTTAATATTTGCAGGAGTAGCAGCATCAGATGCCATTACCAAATCACCTTCATTTTCTCTGTCCTCATTATCAAGAACAACAACCATGCTACCAGCCTTAATTTCTTTAATTGCAGAGGAAATAGTGTCAAATTTCATTTTCTTATATCCATAAAATTTTCAATATATTTTCCTAATATATCAACTTCAACATTTACACTATCTCCGGCCACCAAATTTCCAAAAGTAGTTAGCTCAATTGTGTGAGGAATTAGTGCAACATCAAATGTATTTTCATACTTGCTTGCTACTGTCAAGCTGACTCCATTCAAAGCTATGGAACCTTTTTCAACTATATATTTCTCTATATCGTCATCCATTTCGAACGTCCAAGTAGATGATTTATCGAAATACTGAACATTCTTAATTTTTGTGACACAATCAACATGTCCTTGTACAAAATGTCCTCCCATTCTAGTAGAAGGTAATAATGCTCTTTCTAAATTTAATTCATCTTTTTCTTTCCAAAATTCAGCGGTTGTTCTATTCAAAGTCTCATTAACTAGTTGGACTTCGAATGAATTATTGTCAATTTTAACAGCCGTAAGACATATTCCATTGCAAGAAACGCTATCGTTAATTGACACATCAAACGAATCATTATGATGTATACGTAAAATCATCCCGTCTTCATTTTTTTCAAATGAATCAATTTGTCCTTTTGTTTCTACTAGTCCTGTAAACATTTCATTTTATAAGTTTTTTTAATATCGCTGTTGAATGAAATTTCAGATACCAAATCTAAGGATGAACGAATTGTATCGAAATCACCACTATAGAAAGGGATACCCTCATTAAATTTTTTTGGAGAAATATATTCATGAATTTCATCAAAATATCCACTTTGGATAAATGACGTTATAGTTTTTTCTCCCCCTTCAACAAGTAAAGATTGTACATTTTCCTTAAACAAATTGTCAAGAATAATTTTGATATTATTTTCTGGACGTTTTTTATTCAATGTTTGAAAAACTAAAGGGTTTTTCTTTGATACTTTAAAAGAAGATGATATTGGCTTTGAAGAAAGAATTACAATACGTGGATCTTTACCTAATCCATGAGAATCTAACGAAGGGTTATCTTGTTCAATCGTATTTCTACCAACCAAAATTCCATCACAACCAGACCTTGTAAGATGAACGTCTCTTCGAGCATCTTCTTCAGTAATCCATTTTGAACTTCCATCTGAATGAGCTATGAATCCATCTTGAGTTCTGGCATATTTTAATATTATATATGGTCTCTTATTTTCAAAAAATGTAAAAAATCTTTGATTTATTTTTTTTGCTTCAATCTGGGAATCTCCACACTCAACTTCAATGTTAGCTTTTTTTAGCTCATCTATTCCGCCCATTGCTTTTTTATTAGGATCTGCTACAGCAATAATTACTTTCTTAAACATTTTTGATTTAATAATAGGATCAACACATGGAGGATTATTCCCAAAGTGTGCGCAGGGTTCCAAAGTGACATATAAATCGGCATCTCTTACAGCACCTTCAAGAGATTCAATGGCATTTACTTCAGCATGCTTTGCTCCAAATGCTTTATGATACCCTCTTCCAATAATCTTATCATTTAGAACTATGACACAACCAACCAAAGGGTTTGGATAAACCTTATTTGGATCAGCTTTTAAAGCTTCATTTATAGCTTGTTGCATAAAAAAGGAATTTTGCATTGTATTTAATTATTAGTTAAGAAATTGAGCTAACAAGCGATGAAAATGATGTACGCCCTGCTCTCTAGTTGGTGAATATCTTCCTGATTTATAAAATGATGACTGAATACCTTTATTAACATTTTCAACAATGAATTCATCTTCTCTTTCTACTTTGTCAATATCATTTCCAGCACCTTTATGAAGTTTTGAATCATCAAAAACATATGTTAGAAAAGAAACTTTAGTTTTATTAATAGATAAGGGTTTAACAACATTGATTGAAAGCCCCCAAGGATAAAAATTGAACATCATATTTGGAAAAACCCAATAATAGTATGCTGCAATATTTTTTCCATAATCAATATGGTATTGTGGAAAATCAAAAACTTCATTTGATTCATCTGAAAAACCTATTTGCAGGTTACAATGATCATAAAGAACTGTTTTATAATTACTATAATCTAAAACCTTATTTAATCCTTCATGGACGAATGGAATATGAAATCCTTCTAAATAATTATCACAATACAAAGCCCAATGACAATTGACTAGATAGTCTTTAGATAAATTGGCGTCAAATGAAAATTGATCTAAAGGTAAAAATCCAATTCTTTCATCCATAACATCTAACACTTTTTTAAATTCAAATGAAGGGTTGATCCCTGTGAAAAAAAAAGGTCCCCACTCTTCAATCGGAAAGCTATGTAGGTTGTCATTTTTTGATGGAAAATTTTTAGTTTGTTCAAATTCAGGCATCGATTTAAAACTTCCATCTAAATCAAACGCTCTTCCATGATAACAGCAAGTTAATTTTTTAGATTTTCCAGGTCCAAGTGCAACAATATTACCTCTATGAGTACAGACATTTGTAAGGCAATGTACCTCGCTATTATCATCTCTGGTTATCACAATAGGCTCTGTTAAAAAACCATCGAGTATAGTCTGTGGCATAAATGAATTATTAAGCTTTATTTGTGAATTATCTCCTATAAACTGCCATGATTTGAGAAAAATATCCTGCTTAATTTTTTCAAAAACATTTGGATCTCTATAAAATGAAGATGGTAACGTTTCAGCAACAGAAATATCAGAATGAATCTTAAATGATTGAGCCATATTAAAATAAAATTATGTTAAAATAAAAAACCAAATCTCAAACCTAAGTGCGTAGTTCCATATTTATTAGCTATACTAGGCTCAATGAAAGGTTGTCCCGCCGAGGTATTATTTAAAATAAATGGTAGAGCAATTTCAAGATAAGTGCTTGATAATTTAAATGAATCTGTATCTGAATCTTGTAAATCAGATGGTAGTGTAGCCATATTATTATAAATATTCTTTTCGGTACTAACACTCAGCTTTAATCTTGGAATCATGTAAAAACTAGCATTGGTTTCAATTTCTTTGTAAGCACCAAATTCAAAAGCATAAAACTTTCCGTAAAAATCTTGATCTAAAAATTTTAATGCATCACTACTGTAGTTCTTTGTTCCATATCTCAAACCAAATGATAAGTTTATAGGTAAATCTTGGGCAAAAAGATTTTGACTTTCATTTAAGTAATAAGTAAGGCCAAATGAAAAAGTTTTATCACCAACATTTGCATTTTCTGATCTAAAGTTTTTAGTAAAGTTGAAATTTTCATTTTCAGAAGAAGATTCTCCGTCAATTGTATTAAAGCTATATGTATCTTTTTTATTATTAAGAGAATACCCATATGATAAATCGATACCTAGAGTGGCGTCATAGATATACCCAAACCCAATTGCATTTTCATAACTATCTCTAAGAAATTTACCTTCTCCAAAAAAATCAACATTTTGATCATGTTTAAATGAAACTGAAATACCGGAAAAACCTTCTGGAACTATATGCGTCTGTGCAGATGTAAAAGAAAACAATGCAATTATAACTAATAATATTTTTTTCATTGAAAAATTTACTCAATGAATGAGGTTTTTAGAATTTATTTTTTATTTTTTTCAATCAAGTTGACAAGTTTGTCAAAAATAATCTCAGTATTTCTTGGAGCACCTATAGTGATATCTCTTATAATGCCATCTTTATCAACAATAAAGTGTCCAGGAGAAACTGGCGTAAAATCATACATTAAAGATCTTGATATTGAGCCATGTTCATAGATGAATTCTGTTTTTTGAAGAAAAGATTTAATATCAAGAACTGTATCAAAGCTTAAAGCTAAAAATTGAACGTCTTCATTTTGATATTTATTCACTAAATCATTTAGATAAGGCATTTCAATGATACAAGGCCCACAATTAATATACCAAAAATTAATTACCAATAATTTTCCTTTATAATCAGAGAAAGATTTTACGCTTCCATCAATCATTTGTAGAAAATTTCCTTCCGGAAGTGGCTTATCTTTCCACTGGTCATTAATTCTCTTGCTAAGAACTGCCCCTTGACCTCCAGATCTTCGCAATCTATTTTCTTCAATAAGGTTTTCAATGGTATCATCAGGTACAAAACCTCTTAAATCTTCATAGTTTTGAAATAAAATATATTCGGTATTATTATTTTCCTGATTATAACTCCTGAGCGCTTGAATATTTTCCATAAACTGGACAAGACTGTCTTTTTCGGTATCTGAAAGTATATTACCTTGAGCATCTTTGAATACTATACCATTTGTTATTTTCTGAGGTTGTTGTGTGCTCTCTTTTGAAGATTCTTGTAGTAGGTTGCTTTGAGATTGGCCTGGTTTAATATCTTTCTCTGATTTCTCGCTCTGACAAGCAATTAACAATAATAATATTATAGTTTGTAAAATTCTCATTTCTGCCGATTCAAATATAGTTTTAAAATAAACAAAGCTGAAACAACAATACATATAATGCAAAACCATAAAAATATTGCTTCGAAATTCTCTTTTAACCAGAGAGCTGTTCCAGATAATTCTTCTTTTTTAATTAAATACATAGTACTTTCGCAGGCAAATTTAAGCAAAAATATGATAAAAACATTATTAACAAGTAACGTTGCATTAATTGCCCTTCTTTCGATAGGAATTATATTTCTATTGATTGGGTTTACTGCAAAAAAATCAAACGATCTTTTAGAAAAATCTAAGGCTATTGCTAGTTTTTATGATTTGAAAGCGACATCAATTGATGGTGAAGAGATTAATTTCGAACAATTTAAAGGGAAAAAAGTATTGATTGTTAATACGGCATCAGCCTGTGGTTACACATATCAATATGAGGGCCTTCAAAAACTTCATGACCTGTATGGTGAAGATGTTGCTGTGCTTGGATTTCCAGCAAATGACTTTATGTTTCAGGAAAGAGGCTCTGATTCAGATATCGCTGATTTTTGTGAAAAAAATTATGGTGTTACGTTTCAAATGTTCTCAAAAATTACAACAAAGGGCAAAAACCAAAGTCCTGTCTATACTTGGCTAACAAATAAAGATTTGAACGGTTGGAATGAAAAAAAACCAACCTGGAATTTTTGTAAGTATCTTGTCAATGAGGATGGTGATTTGGTAGCATTTTTTGATAAATCTGTTAAGCCACTATCAAAAGAAATAACTGGCTTATTATAAAGCTAATTGTATAAGAAAAGTATCGTGCTTTTTTAAGCATACATCATAATCAAACTTATAGCCATAATAATCATTCCAATTGTAACACCAATAATCGTATCGCTTGGTTCACCATATTCTTTAGCAACAGGTAATAGTTCATTCAAAGCAACATAAACCATTATTCCTGCACAAAATGCAAAAGATATACCGAACAAAGCTTCATTGAAAACAGTTCTAAATATTAGAAATCCGATTAATGCTCCAATTGGTTCTGCAAGACCAGAAAGAAATGAAATATAAAAAGCTTTTCGCTTGCTTTTAGTTGCATAATAGATTGGAACAGAAACTGCAATGCCTTCTGGAATATTATGTACGGCTATTGCAGTGGCAAGTGTAACACCAATAGCGGGATCATACACCGTAGCAGTAAAAGTAGCAAATCCTTCAGGAAAATTATGAATTGCCAAAGCAATTGCTGAAAAAACGCCAGCTTTAATTAATACAGATTCATTTTTATCTTCTGATCTAGAAATAAAATCTGCTATTGAATGATGATCAAATAATTGATCAATAAGAAGCATTAATAATAATCCAACAACAAATCCTGTAACCGTTATTAACTTACCAAAGTTCATTCCATATATTGCTGTTAACGATTCAAAAGATAGTTGCATTAGCTCGACAAAAGATACATACAGCATGATTCCAGCAGATAAGCCTAGCGCAATTGCTAAAAAACGTTTATTAAATGATCTTGTAAAAAGCGCTAAACCGCTGCCAATCCCTGTACTTAACCCTGCAAACGTTGCTAAAGCAAACCCTAGATATATATTATTTAATTCCATAATTTTAGTAATGTTCAATATAGCAAAAATATTAATATCTGCACTAATTATATTTGCCGCATCAGAGATTGGAAAAAGAGACTCTCTCTTAGGGGCTATAATTGTATCTCTTCCAATGATTTCTTTGATTACAATTTCATGGATTTATTTTGAAACGAAAGATGTAGATAAAATAATTGATTTTTCCTACGGAGTATTTGCAATGATTATGCCTTCATTATCATTTTTTATTACGTTGCCATATTTTTTAAAAAGATTCAATTTTATTCCAAGCATGCTTCTTTCAATTTCAATTATGGTAGTATTATATTTTGCTTTAAGTATGTTATATAAAAAAATTGGAGTAGAAATTTAAAATGAAAACATTACTAATCTTATTCTTAATCTTTGCAAGTTTTTTAAAAGGAGCTGACACGATGAAAACAGTTGAATCAGTAGATTTAGAAAAATTTATGGGTAAATGGTTTGTGATTGCCCTAGTTCCAAATATGATTGAAAAAGGAGCTACAAACTCATCAGACACTTACGTTTTAAATAAAGATGGTACTATAGATATTACTTATGATGCTATTAAAGATGGTAAAGCAAGGCAGATTAAGCAAAGAGGTACCGTGATAAATAAAACTTCAAATGCAGAATGGGCCATTCAAATGAGAAAACCTTTTATTCCATTTATGAAATTCCCATTTAAAATCGTTTATGTCGATGATAATTATAAATACATGGCAGTTGGTTATCCAAAAAATACTATGGGTTGGATTATGGGAAGAACACCAAAAATAACAGATGAAGAATACAAAAATATTATAACTTCTTTAGAAAAGCTAGGATACAAAAAAGAACAATTTGAATTTGTTCAGCATGACTAGTCTTTTTTAGGTACAGGGTCATAACCTTTCCCACCCCATGGATGACATTTCATAATTCTCTTTACAGACAAATACAGTCCTTTAAACAAACCCCATGTTTTTAAAGAGTGCATACAATATTCAGAACATGTAGGTTGAAACCTACAGTTTGAACCTAGTAATGGTGAAATTAGGATTTGGTAGAATTTTATTATTACAAGGAACGGGAAGATAAAAATTTTATTCATTTTTTTTGAAGTCTTTATAGAGCATACTGGTTTGAATATCTTTATTCCCTTGATATTTTCCACTCTTATAAGGATCTACTTCACCTTCTACAGAGTGATAAAAAATTTGACAAATTTCAACAGATGGATAAATTTTAATTGGTTGAACGCAAAAAATCTCCAAAGTCCAATAACCTTTAAACCCAACATCACCAAATCCTGCTGTTACATGAACAAAGAGTCCTAATCTACCAACAGATGATCTTCCTTCAAGCATTGGTACTAAATTATGCGTCTCAGTATATTCTATAGTTCTACCTAAATATAGCTTTCTGCTTTCAAGCAATAATCCATCCTCTGGTATAATAATTTTCTTAGCGGAATTATCTTCTTTCATATCCAAAGGACTATTTTCATAAATCATCAACTCATTATGAAGTCTTAAGTTGTAACTATTTGGATTGATTTGATTTTCATTGAAAGGTTCAATGATGATATCTCCATCTTTACGTTTAAGAATTTCTTTTCCTGATAAAATCATAGTTTGTATTCGAGGTTATATAATTTTTTTTTAGGTTACAAAGTATTTTTTTGTATCTTTCTATATGGATTTCCTATCATGGTGGCAAACTTTACCCTCAAAAATGGATCCGGTACTAATTTCAATTGGTCCCTTAACTATTTATTGGTATTCAACAATGTATCTTGTTGCTTTTGGTGTAGTATATATTCTCTGCAGTAAAAAAATTAAACAAAACAAGTTTAATAAAATTAATCTAGAACAATTTGAAGACTTATTATCTTGGTGTTTTATTGGATTATTAATTGGAGCAAGATTTGGATATGTGATTTTTTATAATTTTGAATATTACCTTTCCAATCCATTAGAAATTCTTCTTCCTTTCAAATATTATAATGGTAATTGGGTATTTACTGGTATTGCAGGTATGTCTTACCATGGAGGGGTTATTGGAGTAGTCTCTGCAATATGGCTTTTTAGCAGAAAAGTAAAATTACATTTATTTGAATTAGCAGACTTTTTAACTGCTGCCATTCCTTTAGGATATTTTTTTGGTAGAATTGGAAACTTCATTAATGGAGAACTGTACGGCAGGACAACTGAAGCATTTATTGGAATGTATTTCCCTAACGCTGGAGATAATGCATTACGCCATCCATCTCAATTATATGAAGCGTTATTTGAAGGAATTATTCTTTACTATGTGATTAACTCATTCAATAAACAAAATAAACTTGGATTTAATAGTGGTACATATGTGTTTGGATATGGGTTTGTACGATTTTTTATTGAATACTTTAGAGAGCCAGATGCTCACTTAGGATTTATTCTTTTCGATTTAAGTATGGGCCAACTTCTATGTATAGCGATGATGCTCAGCGGCATATATATATGGTATATTGGCAATCAAGAAACTGCTAAAGTTCAAACTTAAACGCTGGCTCTTCAACGGTCATAGTAGAAGACTGAACACTCTTTGTTCCATAAACATTCATGATGTTTTGTTGCTTTTCATACATATCCATAAATATTGTATTAAATACAGCAATATTTGAAGGTGAACTAAATTGATCTATTTCAAGAAAAAATAATGTGAAATCTCCATCAATTTTCTTTCCAAGATATCTCCAATAACAATCTTGTATAATAAAATTATCTGAAAGGTAATCTATGATAAAATCATCAATATCTTTGTTTTCACGCTCAGAACCTAAATTAGCTAGATTAAAATCAGCTTTCTTTAATAATGCTTCTACATCATGCGTAAACGTTTGAATAGTTATCTCTAAACTTTTTTGATTATCACTTAAGCGCACCTCGGTTGTAGTTAAAAAAAACTGGTGACTAAAAACAACCGAGTGTAATAAAATTATTTGAAAAAATAATTTATACATTATTTATTTGTCCTAATATTACTTCGAATCGCCTTGTTTAGCTCTCTGCATTGGATTTGATCCACCATACCATGATGAGCTATCATACTTGTAGATATCAAATAAAGTTGGCTCATTCTTTGGTGGCCAATGATTATTGTCTCTGAATGTATCAGCAGTTTCTCTAAAAGGGTCCAATGTGAAGCTTACAACCTTCTTTTCAGTTTTGAACACCTTGGATACTTCTGGTCTATTAAATCTCCAAATTTCTACAGGTATTCTTACAACATCGGTTGATCCATCTTCAAATGTCATTTCAATAATCAACGGCATAACAAGTCCACCAATGTTTTTGAATTTAATCTTATAGAAGTGATCATTTCTTTTTGCTAATCTTCGTTCATTGTCAGATAGTTCGTCCAGCAATTCTTCATACTGGCTTTTACCACTCATTTTTTCCATGATTTTAGCTTTCATTTCATCTGAAAGATCAGCATCATTTAACATTGTTTCATACCTTCTACGTTGGCTGGCATCAGTGATATCAGCAAATTCATCATAAGAGTCATAAAAGTCTCTTGTTTTAGGATCTCTATCTGTAACAGTTTGCTTAATGTCTTTCTCATCCAAGATTGCAGCATAATATTTTTTGTCTTCTTTATCTTTTTTCTCAGCTGCTCTTTTTTTAGTTGGATCAAGCTCTAACTGAAACCATTCAACTTCTTCGATTGATAAATCTACATGGTCATTTGTAAAGAACCATCCTCTCCAAAACCAATCTAAATCTACACCAGATGCATTTTCCATAATTCGGAAAAAGTCAGAAGGTGTTGGATGCTTAAACATCCAAGTTTTTGAATATTCTTTGAATGCAAAATCAAATAATTCTCTACCCATAATAGTATCTCTTAAAATATTCAATGCAACTGTAGGTTTACCGTACGCATTTGCACCAAATTGATAAATGGATTCAGAATTTGTCATGATTGGCATTATGTTAGATTTATCTCCTCGCATATATCGTACGATATAGTCTTGGTTGTTTCTAGGATGAAACAACTCTGAGTCCCACGCTCTTCCTGCCAAATCATCCATAAATGAATTAAGACCTTCATCCATCCATGTCCATTGTCTTTCATCTGAATTAACAATCATTGGAAACCAGAAGTGTCCAACCTCATGTATAATTACTCCAATTAATCCTCTTTTTGTTCTTTCAGAATATGTCCCATCTTCTTCTGGTCGATATCCATTAAATGAAACCATTGGATACTCCATACCCATACGATCAATATGAGCTGAAATGGCAACAGGATATGGATAATCAAATGTGTACTTTGAATAAAAATCAACAGTGTGTGCTACTGCTTTGGTTGAATATTGCCCCCATAGAGGGTTTGCTTCATTAGGATAATAGGACATAGCCATTACCGTATTATCGCCTACTTGTACACCCATGGCATCCCATATATATCTTCTTGAAGCAGCAAATGCATAATCTCTTACATTTTCTGCCTTAAAGTGCCATGTTTTTTGTCTACTTGTTTTTGTTTCAAGATTTTCTAACGCATCATCCACTGTAACAATTAATACGGGTTCCTTGGATTTCTTTGCTTTTTCAAGTCTATTAATTTGCTCATCAGTAAGCACTTCATCCGGGTTTTGTAATGCTCCAGTAGCTCCAACTACAAAATCTTCGGGTACAGTAATTTTTACATCATAATCACCAAAAATTAATGTGAATTCACCCCTGCCTAAGAATTGTTTATTTTGCCAACCATATACATCATTATACATACACATTCTTGGAAAGAATTGTGCTATAGTATAGATGTAGTTATCATCATCCTCAAAATATTCATATCCTGATCTTCCACCGTCTCTAATATGATCATTGATATTATACCACCATTTGATCTTAAAAGTATAAGTATCTCCTGATTGAATTGGTTCAGGAACATCAATACGCATCATGGTTTTATTGATTGTATATGGAACATTTTTATTTTTTTCATCTTTTACATACTGAATTTTGAAACCGCCATCAAAATCACGATAAAAGTTTTCTAATGTTCTCGATGAGACTGTACTACCAATAACCATCTTCTCATTTCCTCTTTGAGCTGAAAGATCACCGGTAGATTGAATTTTGTAAGAATCTGAATCTAAGGCTCTAACATTTTGTGTGAGCTCCATCCATAAATAATTCAATGCATCAGGAGAATTATTGTAAAACGTAACTGTTTCTTCTCCATAAAGTCTTTGCTTGTTATCATCAATTCTCAATTTCATATCATAATCTGCTCTTACTTGCCAGTATTCGTGTCCTGGATAACCAGCAGCAGTACGATAAGTGTTTGGTGTTGTGATGTCTTCATTTAATTGTTTAAAACGATCTAAATTGATTTGATAAGAATTAAAATGTCTATTTTCTTCAAGCTCAACATTATCTTGAGCAAAAATCATTGAAAATAGGCACAAAATTATTGCGGTTTTTTTAAACATATTTATATCTCCTAAAATTGTATGAACTAACAATGTAAGTATCAAATAATGATGTTGTAAATAAAAAAAAGATGTTATCTTTGTTATGTTAAGGAGACACTTATGGTTAAAAAAATACTTTTTATTCAAAATAGAACTGGAATTAAACGTTCTAATTTCTTTGATCACTGGGAAAATATCCATGCACCTCACATGGTAAATGTTCTTAAGCCACAAAAATATATTCTGACATTCTTTGAAGAAGATATTGAAAATGGATGCTGTGGAATGGCAGAGCTTTGGTTCAGTTCAGAAGCGGAATACCAGGAAGCAATGGAACGAAGAAAAACAGAATATGGTTCCTCAGATAATTGGCATGATGTAGCTAAAGCATGGCCAGATCCTGATCGCTATGAATACACTGGAAGAGAAATTAAAATAGTTGATAATACTTAGGTAATGTCAGCTAAACATCTTTTTCCCATAGCAATGGTTGGTTTTTTTATTTTTTATGTATCATTCATGTTGCGTCAACCCTCATTTACTTTTCAAGAAGGTGATATTTTCTTTCAAGATTTAGATTGTGGACCACCGTGTGATGCTATTGAAGCAGTAACCCAAGGTTATATGGGATCAAATCTATCTCATTGTGCAATTATTACTGAGGTTGGACCTAATCTTAAAACTACCAAATTAGCTGAAGCAATAGGAGAAACTGTTACAGAAACCACTTTGGAAGAATTCTTAAATAGAAGTAACAAAGTACTTGTTGGAAGACTGAAGAAAGAACACGAAGAGTTAATTCCAACTGCTCTTAAACACATTAAAGATAATTTACTTGGGAAACCTTATGATTTTATTTTTGATATCACTGATGAAACCTATTATTGTTCTGAAATTATTTATGAAGGATTACAGGTTGCAGATAGTAATCAACAAATCATGCAATTAAATCCAATGACATTCAATGAACCTGGTACAAATTCTCCATTTGTGCATTGGATAGAATATTATGAAGAATTAAATCATGAGATTCCGGAGGGTGAACTTGGATTGAATCCAGGAGGAATGTCTAGATCTGAAGGATTAGATATTATTTATATGTTCGAAAAGCCTTCAGGATATGTCAATTAAAGCTTTGAGACAGTTGTAAGATATAAACAATCTTCACAGTTTGAATTATTAAAGTCTGGAGCTTCATCTAACTGCAAACAATTATACATCTCTTCTACTTGCGGTCCTATCCAAGATGTATCCAATGTAAATGGAACCAGAGTTCTTCTAAAATGCATTTCTCTTCCTAGATGAGGCTTACTTGCATCCCCGTTGTAATACATTAGATATCCAGTGTCAGAAACATCAAAACTATTTTGTTGCAATAGCCAACTATAAACTTCTAATTGTCTTTTGTATGACTCCCCATTATTATATACGTCTGCAGATGATAAAATATCTGCTTTTTTGGCCGTAGCTTTAAAATCAATAACCACAAGCTTATCTTCTTCATCTATCATGATATCATCAACACCGCCATATAATAAAAAATTATGTTTTTCATCATGATATTGAATACCTGTGAAAGTATGTTGCCACTTTTCAATATCTTCATGTTGGAATGGTTTTATGTTCAATCCATTTTCTTTAAAAATACCATGTGGACGATCTTGAGCTCTACAAAAATCCATTTCTTTTTTTAGTAAATCATCAACAGCGCTATTGATTGCCCATCCAGGCATAGGTGGTTTTCTCAAACCAAGCTTGGCATCTTTATAAAAGCAGGTAGGACAATTAAAATATAGTTCAATTTTTGATCGACTAATTTTGAAGGTCTTATCAGGATTATATCTCCAATTCTCTCCTACAATAGGATTATAACCATACCCCATTAATCGACCTCCAAGGGATCAAAATCTCCTGACCAGGCAAGACATTTTTGTTCATCAATTGCTATATTTGAAATTAAAGTCATATCATCAATTGAGATTTCGAAATGATCTAAACTTAAATTCTCTTTAAGTCTATCATATTTGACAGATTTTGGTAACACAGGATAACCGAGTTGAATGGCCCATTTTAAGAACAATTGTGGAACTGTAACTCCATACTTATTTGCAATATCTTCACAAGGCATTGCTCCACTTTTCATATCTTCTGGTTTTCCATTCCAGCGTGAACCTTCTCTCCAATTAGGAATAGGTGCCAATGTAGAATAGGCAATAGGAAGAATTTCATTCTTGTCCATATATTCTGCTAAGGGCTTTGTAACTACGTGCCATGGATGAATTTCAATTTGGTTAGCTGATGGCATTTCGATTTCTGCTGCTTCAATTTCTTTCATGTGATGTACATTATAATTGGAAACACCAATATGTTTGACTTTCCCTTGTTTTTTTAATTCTATCATAGCTTCCCATAGCTCTAATCTATTTTCCTTAGCAAATGGATTATGAATAAGGTATAAATCTATTTCATCTACTTGTAAAAATTTTAGACTTTGTTCGCAAGCTTTGATTGCGCCATCAAATGTTTGAAATGGTTCTTCTTGATTAAACATTCCTGGCCACATCTTTGTAGTGATATAAATTTCATTTCTTGGAATAGCTAAAGATTTAAGCGCGTTGCCGATACCTTCTTCATTTTGGTATACTTGAGCAGTATCAATATGCTTGTATCCTAAATTTATGGCATCTTTGGTAATAGACTCTGCCTCGTCATTAGGAATAAGCCATGTTCCAAGTCCAATCATCGGAATATTTATTTTATTCATATGAGTAGTATACGATTTTTTATTGGATTGATTCCATCTTTTTTGTAATTGTTGGTTTCCTTGAAGATGTTGAGGTTCATATGGACACATTCTACATCCATTTCCGCAACATTGTTTTTGATTAATTAAAAATTGTGATGATAGCATAAAGCAAAAAATATATGCAAAATATTTTCTATACCCTAATTGGAAAAATTAAGATAATGGGTAGTCAATGATTTTTCATCATCAGAAGCATAATTTTGATGCCAATTCTTCAGTCTTGGTTCCATTTGTGATTTAGCGTAAAACGGGAAAAACGTAAAAAGAAGAATGTAAGTTAAATAACCAGATGGAAGAACAACCCCTTTATTATTGCATGGATTTAATTCCCAAAATTCCTTTTGAGCATGTACATGATGATCAGAATGTCTGGTTAAATTGTAAGTTAAATAGCTTGTCATTCTATTATTAGAATTCCATGAATGATGATACTGCACTGGTTTTCCTTTCATACGTACTAGTCCATAATGCTCGATAAAATTTGTTAATTGAAAAATGTAATTAGCTACAATGCCCAATGAAATATAAATCACCATTGCTTGCCAACTAAAAAAATATCCAATTAATCCAAAAACAATGAAAGTTCTCAAGTACCCATTTAAAATTCTATTATGAAAAGATAAAATATTTTGTTTTCTTCGCTTTAGTTGTCTGGTCTCAATCCCCCATGCATGGGTATGTTCTTTAAAAAAAGCGCTGAAAGCAAAACTGATTGGGTTTTCTCCGTAGGTGGCAGTAACAGGATCTTCTTCAACAATACCAATATTTTTATGATGACCATAAACGTGCTCAATTGCAAAAGCAGGATTCCAGGCAGTGGCTAGAGCCCAATTACCTACTTCGCAATCAAATTTTTTACTTGTTCTGTGGACCAATTCATGCCCAATGTTAATTAAGCTAAGTGCCATCAATAAACCCAATATTGGTATATAAAGTAAATAATACCATTCAAATGCATTAGAAACTTTATCTAGATATAAATATAGTAATATCAAAAACAATGGAACGTTTATAAAGAGTGAGAAATCTAATAAAAATGGGAATCGATAATGTGGAGTAGAAATATCATCTCCAAATGACAATTCGCCAATAACAATTGATATTACTACTAAAAAAGCTATTAATAGACCAATCCATCCATCAATTATTAAAGAAATTGCCATTAAAAAGAGATAAAAAGGCGTTAAAAAAAATTTTAAATATGATGTCATAAACAAAATTAAGGATTTTCATCCACAATTTCAATCCAACCACTCATCCACTTAGAATTATCAACAAGATCGTTAAAAGATACCTCAATTCTAATCTTTTTATCACACACAGAAAACATTTCAACAATTTTCTTCTTTTTATTGATGTTTAATACTTCATAATGGCGCCAATTTTTGATTTTTTTTACTGCGGTCCATTTTGAGCTTTCTAAGTGTTTCATGCTAATAAACTACTTTTCCAATATCATACTGAATGGAAAATAAGAGTTGGCTATTTAAATTATAGAGCTTCCAAATACCATCCATTTCCCCTTCAAAAAATGATCCTTCTTTATGTAAGATAGATGATCTCGGATAATATTGCTTAAAATCTCCGTTTAATTGATTATTTTTAACTGTAAAAATAGCATAGATTTCACCACTCGGAAAATAATGAGTCCACATTCCTGTTGTCTTGCCATCAATCATTTGACCTTCGAGAATGATATTATCTAAAGAATCAGATACTACAACACTTCCTGTATATAAATTATCCTTTTTTTTAAGATAAAAAATATCTTCATGCTTAATTAATTCATTAAAATTTACTGAATTCTCAATTAATAATTTTTCATTTGGTTGTTGAGAAAAGAGGTTTTGAATAAACAATAAAATCAACAAAAATTTCATTTTTAAAGTTATGAAAAAATAGATAAAAGATAAAATACTTCAAAACTTGTCGGGGTGGCAGGATTTGAACCTGCGACCCCCTGCTCCCAAAGAACAGGTTAGCTCGTTGATAACTATTGAAATAATAGAAAATTAGTTAAAAATTATTCTCCGTTTGAGTCTAAAATCATTAAAAAACCTGGATTTGTATTATCGGTATGATTTGTAATCCATCCTCCAAAAATAATCTTGCCATTATGTATTCCTTCACCAATATAATCTATTCCACCCAACCAATCATCGGTGGTCTTGCCATTTAAAATTGTTCTTGTGCCTCCCCATTCAATAGTGCCTCCATTATACTTATACAAGTAAATATATGAAGTAGTACTTGCAGCTATTAAATAAGCTTCAGCAGGATTACTTGGATTAACAATTAATTCAACATTTTCATCCCTAAAATCCTGAATATAAATACTATGATTTTCTTCCATTTTGGTCATACCACTTCCTTCAATTGCAAATGTTTGAAAGATAAAATCATTATTAGAAGTTCCAGCAACATTAAAATATATGCCACTACCAGTTGATTCCTTTAGTGCAATTGAAACTGCGGTGAGCCCTCCAGCGTCATCGGAAACAGAACAGTCTGGGTTGGGTTCATTAAATTGGTTTAAAAGATTAAAAGAAGAGCCATTATCTTCAATTTCAAAAATTGAAGTTTGATTATTGCAGGTCCAATTAACTCTTCTGCTTGTCCCAGCAATTAAAATAGTATTGTCAGCTATTATAGATCTTCCATATCCATTAAAATCATATGAAAACTCTGAAGTATCTAAATTATTAGTTTCAAAAATATTATTGTATAAGATATTGCCACTAAAATCCATTCTTGCAACCATTGGCTTCATTGTTCCATCATTAGTACTAATATCTTTTCCAGAGATGATTAACGAACCACTGTCTTCATACACACTTCCAATTTGGAAATAGGTGCCATCACCATTTCCTATAGATGTGTGGGGTTGAACTGTATTTATAATATTAAAATCTGAATCTATGAAAGTTATTTCTGCTTGATTCCAAACAACAAATGAATTATTGCTTAGTTCAATTAAATCGCCTGTGGAAGTATTATCGAGCGAATGTTCAACTGAACGATTTAATGACAAATCCTGATT
This sequence comes from uncultured Fidelibacterota bacterium, assembly GCA_902525615.1. GTDB lineage: Bacteria > Fidelibacterota > Marinisomatia > Marinisomatales > Marinisomataceae > Marinisoma. Next base: position 618,595 of record CABZHT010000001.1, on the reverse strand, counting down.
AAACTCAGCCATAAATGTTTTTGGACTGAATGCTCCACTGAATTTATGTGTCATTCTGCCGTAAACAATAAACTTGTTATTACTACCAACAATCACATCGGTGACAACATTATTCCAGTTAGCATCGATTTCAAAGGTTTTGGTAATACCTACTACCTCATAAATTGTAATATTCACAACCCCTTCATTTGTATCACCAACAACTTTATACTTAAATGAGTCACTTCCATAAAAATCTGAATTAGGAATATATTCTACAATATCATTATTTAATGTAATAGTTCCATTATCAGGATTCTGTGAAATTTCATATTGAATATTACTATTATCGCCTCCATCTGGGTCAGTAGATGATAGGGTAATAAAAACATTACTATTTTCATTAACAGAAACATCTAAGTTATCTGCATGTGGCGAGTCATCTACCCCTGTTATAGTAACAGTTGCTAAGCCATATCCATTAATAGTGTTTGAATTATCAACAACATAATAATAGAACTGACCATCGGTAGTCACTCCTTCTGACAGTTCTGAATCAGGATTTGATGTAAATGTAAACACATTGCCATTAATACTAATATTCCCTTGAGGATTTACCTGATTACCATTGTTATCTGATGTTGAAAATTGATATGATAATTGATCTCCATCAACATCGGTTGCCGTAATTGTAATATCGACTGAAGCTTCTTCATCCACCGATGCGCTTATTGTTGCATCGTCTAGTATTGGAAGATCGTTAACAGGGTTTACTGTAATGGTTGCAGTTCCAACGTTCATAAAGCGTCCAGAGTCATCCGTAGCTTCAAATGTAAACGTATCTGTCCCATTAAAATCTTGGTTTGGAGTATAGGTTGCATTCACACCATCTAGACTCACAGTTCCGTTACTTGGCTGATCAATAATAGCAAACGAATAACTATCTCCATCATACTCCTCTGCAGATAATTGTAAGACTACTGCTACATCTTCATCGGTGGTTGCTGCGGCATTTTGAGTATTTGGATCATCATCTTCACCAGAAACCGTCATAGTCACCGTTGCCACATTACTATCTGTTGTTCCATCATTGGCATAATAAGTAAAGGTGTCTGTTCCATTATAGTTAGCATCTGGAAGATAATTAGCCACATTTCCATTTAAGGTAACCGTGGCATTGTTGACTTCTAAAATGGTATACGTTAAAGATTCACCTTCAGGATCAGATCCTGCTAACGTGATATTAATGGCAGTGTCTTCTGCGGTGGATGCACTCATATCTTGTGCTACGGGTGGTTTTAAAAATTGATTAATCTCTGTTTCAAAATCTGGGATAGTTGCTGAAATTCCTAAAGAAGTATAATGTGCAACAATATTAGATCGCACTTCTGCCATATCTAAATTTTTGGAATTTTCAATCAAGGTATTTCTCAAATTGGTATCATCAAGCGTTCCGTCACTTGCAATGTCTGTACTTATATTGGCTAATAATTGTGACATTTGACCAACGGTTAAATCTCCCTGAATGATGGCGGACATGGCTAAGAGTTTCGCATTAGCTGCACCATCTTGACTTATGTCCAATAATTCTGATTCAGGTACATTTGCTCGGGAATAATCAAAAATAGCTAATACTTCTTCTTGCGCTTGTAGTTTGGCTTGTGCAAAGGTTTTTGGGTTATCGCCAGACATTAGTGTGACCATTCTATTTTTTTCAAGATGGGTCAAAATATTTACATTAAGAGAAGTTTTTCCAGTCAAGTTAGATAAAGCAAATAGCGTTAATTGTCCTGAAGAAATCTGATTTGACACTTCATTAAAATAGTATCCGTTAGCTCTTAGCTCAACATACGGAGATTCTAATTGCACGTTGGCTACCGCAAAACGTCCAGTGTTATCCGTAATAGCAGATGAAAAATTACGTCCTGTTGGACTTAAAGTGTTTGTTAACTCAGCTATATTAATAGCAGTACCATTATTAAATGGACCTTTTTGTGCTTGCCCACCTAATGAAGTTAGATTTATGACGATTGGTGGTTCTTCAGGGCCAGTTGCTTTATCGCCTCCACCACTACATGTCCATAACCATAATACGCTTAAAATGAGCCAAAAATTACGCATCTATCAAAGTCGTCATATTTCATAAAATAATCAATTTGAAAATTAACACCATTATTAACACCATTTTTTGACCGAATTTGCTGTACAATGATGTGTTATAAAAATAAGAAAGGCTACCGAAGTAGCCTCTCTTTTTCCCTGTATAACTTGTCTAATTCCTCAAAGAATTGATAATGTCGGGGTGGCAGGATTTGAACCTGCGACCCCCTGCTCCCAAAGCAGGTGCGCTAACCGGACTACGCTACACCCCGAAAATTTTCGGGTGACTGATCGGACTCGAACCGACGACCAATCGGACCACAACCGATGGCTCTACCAACTGAGCTACAGTCACCATAAGGCTTAATCAATTTAAGCATGGGAACTTATTATAGTTTAGGTTTTAACACAAGTAGAGTTAAATTTTAAAATCATATGAATACACTTAATAAATATTTATTTAAACAGTCCTTAATCCCATTTTTATTATCAGTTGCAGTAATCACTATGGTACTCTTTTTGCAGTTTCTTATCAGAGCAGTTGATCGCTTTTTGGGTAAAGGGTTGGATGTGATTACAATTTTTGAGTATTTATATTTAAATCTAGCATGGATTATAGCACTATCAGTTCCTATGTCATTATTAATATCCAGCGTAATGACTTTTGGTCGTATGGCACAGCAAAATGAGATTACTGCATTAAAGTCTGCTGGTGTAAATCTTTACAATATAATTAAGCCAGCAATATTATTTGGTTCTTTGGTTGGTATTGGTTTGTGTATCTTTAACAATTTTACTTTACCGGAAATGAATTATAATGCTCGATTGCTCGCGAGAGATATCTACAAGAAAAAACCAGAGTTATCGATTGAGCCTGGATATTTTGTGGATATGATTCCTCAATACACTATGATAGTCAAAGAAATGGATGGTAAAGATTTTAAAGATGTGAAAATTTTTAGTAAAAATCAGAAATCAGAACAAACAACGATTTATGCTAATCAGGGGTCATTATCTTCTGATGGCAACATGATTAAAATAGATTTAATTAACGGAGAAATCCATGAAATTGATTTATCAGATTATGATTATTATAGAAAAATTAAATTCAAAACACATCAAATTATGATATCAATGGATGAATTAATGTTAAATCGTACTTCAGAATCTAATCGAACGGATCGTGAAATGAGAATCCCTCAAATGATTCAAGAAATTGAAAAGAATAATAATCTAATTTCACAAATCTATGATAGAATAAATAAAGTTAAGGAAGAAATTGGTATCACAAATCCTAATGCAAATACCCTAGCAATTATAGAAAACGAGATAGAATTATTAAAACAAAAAAAAATGAATAGGGTTACAGAAAAAAAAGAGTTTAATAATGATGTCCCAATTCCTGCGCTTGAAAATAAGGACTATATTTTATCTCTTACAAACAATGCAAGGCAGTTTAAAAATGAGTTTACACTAATTGAAAATTATGAAAAGACAAATAATAAGTTTAAAGTTGAAATACATAAAAAATTTACACTAGCACTAGCATGTGTTCTATTTACGATGGTTGGTGCACCTCTTGGGATTCTTGTTCGAAATGGAGGTATGACGATTGCCTCAGGTTTAAGCATTGCCTTTTTCTTAGTTTATTATATACTGCTCATTTGGGGTGAACAATTAGCTGATAGAAATCTATTAAATCCTGGATTAGGTTCATGGCTTCCAAATATCATTCTTTTTATAAGTGGAATGGTGATTTTAAAACTCTCAAATAAAAAAAATTAGTTTATTGAGGAACATTAGATCGCAGGAAGAACTCTTTCTCTAAATTCTTTGTTCTGCTTGTAGGAAGTTGTTTAGTATCTGAATCAATTTCAATTTCTACAACACCATCAGGCATTTCAAATCTATCTTTTGGAATATTTAATTCATTATGTGCATTTTTCATAAACAATGCCCAAGCCGGAAGAGCTGCAACTCCACCATATTGACCATCACCCAAACTAACTGAATATTCATCAATTCCATACCATACTCCAGCTGTAATATTTGGAGTAAATCCCACAAACCAAGCATCACTTAAGTTTTGCGTAGTTCCAGTTTTACCACCTGCTGGATGTCTAAATTTATATTTCCATCTTAAGCTACCACCTGTTCCGCTATCTACAACAGATTGTAGTAAATTAGTAACCATATAAGCTGTTTCGGGGCTTAATACTTCTTTTTGGTCGATGGAATACTCTTTTATAATTCTTCCATATTTGTCTTCTATTCTAGTGATAGCCATTGGTGAAGAATAGATACCCTTATTTGCAAAAGTTGAATATGAAGCAACAATTTCAATTGGCCTTACTTCCGAAGTTCCTAAGGCAATTGAATCTACTGCCCTAATTGGTGAACTTATCTGCATTCTTTGAGCAATATCTTTAACCTGTCTTGGTGGAACGAGCTCCTGAACCATTCTTACAGAAATTAAGTTAAGCGATCTTTGTAACCCTTCTCTTAATGTTGTTAATCCACCGGTGCTCTTGTCGTAATTTCCTGGCGTCCACTTTTCTCTTTCACCTTTGGCGTTGTTCCTATACAAAGCAACAGGTTGATTTAATAGTTGAGTGGTTACTGGATAATTATTATCAATAGCTGCCGTATAAATATATGGTTTAAATACTGAACCAGGCTGCCTTAATGCTTGGGTTGCACGGTTAAATTCATCAGGATAATCTGATCTTCCACCAATCATTGCAAGAATTTCTCCTGTCTTAGTATCCAATGCAATAAATGCACATTGAACTAGGAGCTCTTTGCGTAACTCTTCGTACAATTCAACCTGACCATTAAGCATCATCTTAACAGAGTCAGCATCAAAAATTGATAGATAGGCAAGTTGTGAAAATTTATCCTTATCAGCAAAAAGTTGACGATTAAATTCATCTTGATTCTTTTTCAAAGTTTGCATCATAGAGTCTTCAGCAATTCTTTGTAATCTATAATCAAGAGTAGTATGTATTTTTAATCCATCTTGGTAAATATTGATTCCTAATTGTTCATCTTGTTGTTCTAAAATTCTTCTAACATGTTCTGCAAAATATGGGGCTTTACCTTTAGGAATTTCATAGTAAATATTGTCAGGAATGATACTATTGTGCTCCATGTATTCTTGATAAGATATAAAATCTTGATTATACATTAACTTCAGTACAATCGATCTTCTACCAATTGCCTTATTTAGATTTCTTAATGGAGAATAGTTTGCTGGAGATGGAAGAAGTCCAATTAACATTGCTGATTCTCCGATAGTTAAATCAGATGCATTTTTATTAAAAAATCGTTTAGCTGCTGATTCTGCTCCATAGGTTCCGTGGCCAAAATGAACTGTATTCAAATACATTTCTAGTATTTCATCTTTAGTATAAGTTCTTTCAATTTGAATGGCTGTTATCATCTCTTTTAGTTTTCGAGTGATGCTATCTTTAAATCCAACTTCTTTATAAAGATTCCTAGCTAACTGCTGAGACAGCGTACTAAATCCCTGCCTAAAACTCATCGATGAAACATTAACAACTACAGCTCTAAAAAAACTTTGTAAATCAACACCCCAATGAGAATAAAACCTTTTATCTTCAGAAGCTATAGCTGCATTTTTTAAATGGTTTGGCATATCCTCGATATCAACAAATACTCTTTTTTGTATATAAAATTCGCCAATGACTTCACCGTTTCTATCATATAAAGTAGATAGCATTGCTGGGTCAAAAGTTTCTAGGCGTTCTAGTGAAGGTAAATCTCTAGATAAATAAAAAACATATACTAAGACTAGTATAAATAGATAAAAAATTATTCTTAATGATGAAAAAAATGTTTTAATCATGCTTTTTTGGGTGCAACCATTAATTCTGGTTTAACAATTTTATCAAATTCTTGTTCCGATAAATGTCCCAAAGCTTTTGCACTTTGTTTAAGAGAAATATTTTCTTTCAAAGCTTTTTTAGCAATCTCAGCAGCCTTTTCATATCCAATTTTTGGAGCAAGTGCTGTTACAAGCATTAAAGACTTTTCTAAATTTTCTTTAATTTTTTTCTCATTTGCTTTTAATCCATCAAGTGCATTTAATGTAAAGGATTCAGCGACTTCAGATAATAATGAAATGGATTCATGAATTGAAGAAGCAATAATTGGTCTATACGTATTAAGTTCAAAATTACCATTTGTACCAGCATAATTTACCGTGGCATCATTACCTAAAATTTGAGCATAAACCATATTTACAGCTTCACATTGTGTAGGATTCACTTTTCCAGGCATTATAGAGCTGCCAGGCTCATTTGATGGAAGTATTAATTCTCCTATTCCAGCCATTGGTCCACATGCTAACCATCGGATGTCATTAGCAATTTTATTTAGTGATCCTGCGCAAATTCGAATCTGTGCTGATAAATTAGATATAGCATTTTGAGAAGATAATAATTCAAATTTATTCTTACATACGTTAAATGAAAGCCCAGTTTCTTCTGAAATAAATGAACACATCAACTCATCAAAACCACTTAAAGTATTAATTCCTGTTCCAACAGCTGTACCTCCAACAGGTAAATCGCTACATTCTTTTAAAGCATGCTTAATTCTTGAAATATCATTTTTAATCATTGATGCATAACCAGAAAACTCTTGTCCTAATCGAATCGGTGTTGCATCCTGAAGATGAGTTCTTCCGACTTTAATTATTGTGTGAAATTCTTTTGCCTTTGCGACTAATGATTTCTCAAGCATACTTAGCGCTGGAAGCAAATTATCCTCTGATGATATTACACTTCCAACTAAAATTGCAGTTGGAAAAGTATCATTTGTGGACTGTGACATATTTACATGATCGTTGGGGTGAACAAACTTGTAAGAGCCTAATTTTGCACCAAGAATTTCATTTGCTTTATTTGCAACTACTTCATTTACGTTCATGTTTGTTTGTGTACCACTTCCAGTTTGAAAAACTGGTACTGGAAACTCATTTAAATATTGATCTGGATTGTCTAAAATATGATTACAAGCTGTAATAATTGCATCTGACAATTTTTTTGAAATATTTTTTTGAGCGTAATTTGTTTTTGCAGCACATTTTTTTACAATGATATACGGAAGGATTAAACTGAACTCCATAGACCACCCAATTTCAAAATTTTGTATTGCTCTCTGGGTTTGAGCACCATAATATGCTTTTGTAGGAACTTTAATTTTACCTATGCTGTCTTGCTCGATCCTGAAGGACATTATTTTACCTCCCAGGTATCTCCAGCATTAAGTAAATCGTTAACACTTTTTGGACCTTTAGTATTTTTTTCTGCTTGTTTCATTTGATCTACCATCATATCATCATAAGTTGGTCTCTCAACACAATATAATACTCCTAAAGGTTCTGGGAAAGTATCACTTGCAGTAAAATTAGAAAGCATATCTCCAATGAAAGCATCGGTTTCATCATGAACTAGAATATCTTCTATAGTATATTTTTCACCAATGGTAACAACTTTAGGTTTTGTACCATCAAGGTGAATACCCTTGTCATTTTCTTTACCAAAAATCATTGGTTCTGCATGTTCAACTTTAAGCACTCTATCAGATTTAGTTTCTTTATCTGTAAGTTCTGAAAAAGCACCGTCATTAAAAATGTTACAGTTTTGATAAATTTCAATAAAAGAAGTTCCGCGATGCTCACTTGCCCTCTTTATCATGCTTTGTAAATGTTTTAAATCTCTATCAATAGTTTTAGCAACAAATGCACCTCTTGCACCCAAAGCTAATTTTGTTGGATTAAATGGATAGTCTAAAGACCCCATAGGAGTAGAGTAGGTAATTTTACCTTGTTCTGAGGTTGGAGAATATTGTCCTTTTGTTAATCCATAAATACGATTATTAAATAGCATAACATTTAAATCTACATTTCTTCTAAGAAGATGAATCAAATGATTTCCACCAATTGAAAATCCATCACCGTCACCAGTAACAAGCCAAACAGATAAATCAGGGTTAGAAATTTTTAGTCCACTTGCAACTGTCGGAGCTCTTCCGTGAATAGTGTGAAAGCCATATGTGTTCATGTAATATGGAAACCTACTTGAACAACCAATACCTGATATAAATACAACTTTCTCTTTTTCTGTAGTTATTTCAGGAAAAATTTTCTGAGTTTGAGCAAGAATTGCATAGTCTCCACATCCTGGACACCATCTAACTGCCTGATCTGATTCAAAATCGGCTTTCTTTAATATTGGTTTATCAACCATTGATTAAATCCTTTACTTTTTTTTCTATTGTTGAGGCACCTAAAGGCTTTCCTTGAACTTCGTTTAAACCAATGGCATCAACTAAAAATTCTGCGCGAATAATTTGCCTGAATTGCCCTGTATTAACTTCAGGAATTAAAATTTTCTTATATTTTTTTAATATTTCTCCAAGATCGTTTGGTAAAGGACAAATCCAATTAATAGAAACGTGACCGACTTTTAGATTTTCTGATAATAAAGATTCTGTAGCTGCTCTACACGCACCATGAGAACTTCCCCAACTTAAAATAAGCACATCTCCACTTTCCTCGCCAAATATTTTTGTTTTAGGAAGCTCGTTGGCAATATTTGCTACTTTTTGCGCTCTAATCTCAACCATTTTTTGATGGTTATCAGAATCATAGTTTACATTCCCAGTGATATCTTGTTTTTCCAACCCACCAATTCTGTGTTCTAAACCTTTAGTACCTGGAATAGCCCAATTTCTAGCTAAAGTTTTTTCATCTCTTTTATATGGAAGGAATTTTTCATCTTCATTTTCTTTAGCAAACTCTACCTTAAATTCCTCTAATTTATTTGGATCAGGTATCAACCATGGTTCAGAACCATTAACTAAATACCCATCTGACAATACCATTACCGGAGTCATATACTTGACAGCTAATCTACACGCTTCATAGGTCGCAAAGAAACAATCTCCAGGTGTAGTTGGCGCAATTACAGGTATAGGAGCTTCACCATTTCTTCCATAAACAGCTTGAAACAAATCAGATTGTTCAGTTTTTGTTGGTAAACCTGTACTAGGACCACCCCTTTGAACGTTAATAACTACTAATGGTAGTTCAGTCATTACTGCTAGACCTAAAAATTCTGATTTCAATGCAATACCTGGACCCGATGAAGCTGTTATCCCAAGAGCCCCACCATAGGAGGCGCCTAGAGCAGCACCAATTCCAGCAATTTCGTCTTCAGCTTGATAAGTTTTAATCCCAAACTGCTTCCAGTTTGAAAGGGTATGTAAAATATTACTTGCAGGAGTGATTGGATAGCCGGCAAATGTAATGCCTAAGTTACTTTTTTCAGCAGCAGTTAAAATACCGAGACACGAAGCAAGTGTTCCATTCATATTTCTGTACTTACCTTTTGGTAGCTTTGCTTTTTCAACTATATATCTTGTAGTAAATATTTCAGCAGTATCCCCATAATTATATCCTGCATTTAACGCTCTTACGTTGGCTTCAATAATATCAGGCTTTGACTTAAATTTTTGATTTAACCAATCAATTGTAGGTTCAAGCGGTCTATCATACATCCAAAATAAAACTCCAAGAGCACATAAGTTTTTTGTTCGATCGACCATTTTCGATGGAATGTCTATTCCTTCACAAGCATTAGTGACAAGCTTACCCATTTCGATAAAATGAGTTGAATAATAATCTACTAAAGATCCATCCTCTGTAGGATCATCTTCATAGCCAGCTAACGTTAAATTTTTCTTTGTAAAAGCATTTTTATTAACAATTAAAGTACCACCAGGAACCAAATCTTTTAAATGTACTTTTAAGGCTGCTGGATTCATTGCAACTAACACATCAGGTTTCTCTCCTGGGGTATGAATTTCCTGTGAGCTAAAATGAATTTGAAAAGAACTAACACCTGCCAAAGAACCTGCTGGTGCACGAATTTCTGCAGGGAAATCAGGAAGTGTGCTTAGATCATTTCCAACCACAGCAGAAGTTTGGGTAAATCGACCACCACTTAACTGCATCCCATCGCCAGAGTCACCTGCAAATCTAATGGTAACATTGTCGATTGTTTTATTGCTTACTTTTTTAGCCATTTTTTCTCCAAATGAGAAACAATTTACATTACGGAATTTAACATAGCAATGAGTATGAAAATTAAAATTTTTCTAAAACTATAGGACATAAATCTTATGGTAATTAAATTCCTTCCCTTACATGAAAAATGTTAAAAATAATGTAATTGAAGTACTCAAGCAATGTAACGATCCAGAGCTTCCAATTGATCTTTGGAATCTTGGGTTAATTTATGACTTGAAAATCAATGAAGAAGGTAAAAAATTCTCGGTGGACATTATTATGTCTCTTACTACTCCTGGGTGCACAATGGGTCAATATATGATAGATGATATTAAAAATAAAATGGCATCGATTGACTCAATTTCAAGAGTTGATGTAGAACTTACATTTGATCCGCCATGGAGCCCAGAAATGATGACAGAGGAAGGTAAAGTAAAATTAGGACTATAATGAGTGAAGAACTTAAAAATCAAAAGATTAGTATTACTGAAAAAGCTGCATCTAGATTAAAAAATATAATCGAGAATGAAGAAACTAGTACAAAAGGTATCAGAGTAACAATCGATACTGGTGGCTGCTCTGGAATGTCTTATAAAATAACATTTGAAAGTGAAAAACAAGAATTTGATAAAGTCTTTGATAGTAACGGAATTTCAATATTTTGTGACGTCAAAAGCTGGATATATGTCAGAGGTTGCGAAATAGATTTTTCAACAGATTTACTTAACGGAGGGTTCAAGGTTAATAATCCTAACGCTACAAGAACATGTGGTTGCGGTATTAGCTTTTCAGCATAATTATGGTAGATAAAAATCAACAGGTAATAGATAAAACACTCGAGCAAGAGTATAAATATGGATTTACAACAGATGTAGATCAAACAAAATTTGAACCAGGATTAGATGAAGAAGTCATAACTAAACTTTCTAAGATAAAAAATGAGCCTGAATGGTTGCTTGAATGGAGACTGAAAGCGTTTAAGAATTGGAAAAAAATGTCTGAACCAACTTGGGCAAAAATTGATTATAAGCCAATTGACTACCAAGCCCTAAGCTACTATGCTGCTCCTAAACAAAAAAAGAATGATAGCTTGGATGATGTTGATCCTGAAATTTTAGAAACATATAATAAGCTTGGTATTTCACTTGATGAGCAAAAAAGATTAGAAGGAGTTGCTGTAGACGCTGTTTTTGATAGTGTATCCATTGCAACCACCTTCAAAGACGAACTTGCTAAACATGGTGTAATATTTTGCTCTTTTTCTGAAGCAGTTCAAGATCATCCTGAATTAATAAAAAAATATTTGGGCTCAGTTATACCTGCAACTGACAATTATTTTGCTGCTTTAAATTCTGCTGTTTTTAGTGATGGTTCATTTGTTTATATCCCAAAAGGTGTTCGTTGCCCAATGGAACTATCAACTTATTTTAGAATCAATGCTACAAATACTGGTCAATTTGAGCGAACTCTCATCATTGCAGATGAAGGTAGTTATGTTAGCTATTTAGAGGGATGTACAGCACCAATGAGAGATGAGAATCAGTTACATGCTGCATGCGTAGAACTAGTTGCACACAAAGATGCTACTATCAAGTATTCCACTATTCAGAACTGGTTTTCTGGTGATAAAGAAGGTAAAGGTGGAATCTATAATTTTGTTACTAAAAGAGGAAATTGTCTTGGTGACAATTCCAAAATTTCATGGACACAAGTTGAAACTGGTTCTGCAATTACGTGGAAATATCCAAGTGTTATCATGCAAGGAGACAATAGTGTCGGAGAATTCTATTCCGTAGCTGTGACAAAAAATAAACAGCAAGCTGATACTGGTACCAAAATGATTCACATTGGTAAAAACACAAAAAGCACCATTATCACTAAAGGTATATCAGCTGGTGAAGGTCAAAATACTTATCGCGGTGGGGTCAAAATTTTAAAAAATGCAGAAAATGCTCAAAATTTTTCACAATGTGATTCTATTTTAATTGGAGACAAATGTGGAGCTCATACTTTTCCGTATATTGATGTAAAAAATCCATCAGCAAAAATGGAACATGAAGCTACCACTTCTAGCATTGGTGAAGATCAACTCTTCTATTGCAATCAAAGAGGTATAAAGCTTGATGATGCCGTTTCGATGATTGTAAATGGATTTTGCAAAGAAGTTTTTGAAGAATTACCTATGGAATTTGCCGTGGAAGCAAAACAATTAATTGAAGTAACCCTTGAAAATAGTGTAGGATAATAAAATGATTAAAATTAAGAATTTAGAAGCATCGATTGATGATAAAACAATATTAAAAGGTATTGATTTAGAAATACCAGCTGGAGAAGTCCATGTAATTATGGGAAGAAATGGTTCTGGAAAGAGCACATTAGCCAATGTAATTGCTGGTAACGAAGCCTATGAAGTCGATGGCGGTAGTATTGCTATGAATGATACTGATATTACGGAGATGAGTATAGAAAATCGAGCTTTGGAGGGTATATTTTTATGTTTTCAGTACCCAGTTGCTATTCCAGGCGTAGGTATGGCCTACTTCCTCAGATCAGCATTAAATGCTCATAGAAAACATCAAGGTAAAGATGAGATGGATGCATTAGAATTTTTGAATAATGCCAAAGCAATATTATCTGAGCTTGGACTAGATGATTCTTTTTTGAAGAGATCTATTAATGATGGTTTTTCTGGAGGAGAGAAAAAGAAAAGTGAAATCCTTCAACTCCTAACTATAAATCCCAAATTAGCAGTTTTAGATGAAACTGATTCAGGATTAGACGTTGATGCATTAAGAACAGTTGCAAAAGGTGTAAATAAGTTTAAAAATGAAAATAATTCTGTATTGATTATCACTCACTATCAACGTCTACTAAACTATATTAAACCTGATGTAGTTCACTTAATGATTGATGGAAAAATTGTTAAATCCGGAGACATGTCTCTTGTAGAAAAAGTCGAAAAAGATGGATATTCTTGGTTAGAAAAATAAAATGATAGACTCAATCAAAAAAAATAGCTTAGAATTCTTTAATGCAAATGGTTTGCCAAGCAAGAAACTTGAAAATTGGAAATTTACTTCTTCCAAAAATTTCAAAAATTTTAATAAATCATCTTCTAAAGCTGAAAAGCAAAAAATTGAATCTGATGAATTATCAATTGTATTCATAAATGGAGTACTTGATATAGATTCATTAGAAAATTTTAAATTTTCTGATTTGCTTGAGGTTAAAAACTTAAATGAGATTGATAATGAAGAACTATTACATTGCTCAGCAAATTTTTTAAATGAATCTATGTTTAATCTTGGAGTATCTGAATTTGAAAATGGAAATTATCTTTCATTTAAAAAAAATTCAGTTATCGAGGAAGTAATTAGCATTAAAAATTATTTTTTTGAAAATGGTGAAAACGAAAGAGTATCTTCTTTCAATATTTTTCATATCAACAAAGGATCAGAAATTTCTATCATTGAAGAAGATATTAAAGAAAACTATTCAATATTTAATTTGAAGCTAAACAAATTTATTTGCGAAAATTCTTCAATCTTAAAATATGGAAAATCTTTTAATGATGACTCGCAAACACATTCATTATCATACAATTATTATCAAATCGAAAAAGATGTTGTGTTAAGTGTTGATTCTATGGTTAAAAGCTCTTTCTTTAACAAAGAGTTCATTGAAGTTGATCTTAATAAAGTCGGTAGTGATGCTAAAATCAATATTTTAAATCTTGGTAAGCAGGAGCAGCATTTAGATAATAACATATTAATCAATCATAACGCTGAACATTGTACAAGCTTTCAACATGTGAGAAATATCTTAGATAATAAGTCTAAAGCAGTTTTTAATGGTAAAGTTATTGTTTCCAAAGGAGCGCAACAAACTGATTCAAATCAATCAAACAAGAATCTCCTTCTTTCACTTGAATCAAATGCATTTTCAAATCCTCAACTAGAAATCTATGCTGATGATGTCTCATGTGGACATGGATCTACAACAGGTGCTTTAGATGAAAATAGCATTTTTTACTTACGTGCAAGAGGTATTGACTATTCAAGTGCCCAAAAAATATTAATTAAAGCTTTTGCAAAAGAAGTGATCGACGACTTTTCTCTTTCATCGCTCCAAGATATATCCGAAATTGCTTTGGATAGCTGGATTGATGGATAATATAAAAAATAATCTCGCAAATATTCGTGATGGCTTTTCTATTTTAGATGGACAAGATAAGTTGGTGTATTTGATTGATTTGGGCAAAAAGCTTGATCACATCAATGAGTCTGATCGAACTGAAAATAGAAAAATTCATGCTTGCACCTCTCAAACCTGGTTAAAACTTGGTTATGACAATGACCTTGTAACAATCAAAGCTTTTTCTGAAAGTACAATTGTTAAAGGTTTGCTTCGAATTCTTCAAATTGGTTTTAATAATTCAGAAAAAAAGAGTATAATTAATTTTATAGATAGTTTTGATGATTGTAGTAGTCTTTTTGAGTGGCTAAATCTTGGTCCTGCAATATCTAGCCAAAGACAAAATGGATTTCTAGGGTCGCTTGATTATATTAAAAAGGAATTAAAAAATGCATAAAGAGTTTACGATATTAGAAAATATAGTAGTTCACAGTGTTCCTGATGGAATCAGAACAACATTAGCTAAAGGTAAAAAAGGTATTATTTCTCAATCCTTAGGAGATAATTATACTATAGTTGTTGAAGGAAATATGTACCAATTAAATGGTATTGATGGTGAAAAAATTGGTGAAGAAAAACGAGAATTAAGCTCTAACAACTTTGCTAATGAAGAAGAAGTATGGAATGTTTTACATACCTGTTATGATCCTGAAATTCCAGTAAATATTGTTGATCTTGGCCTAGTTTATAATTGTGAAATTAAAGAAGAAGAAGGTGGAGTAAATATTTTAATTCAAATGACACTCACTGCTCCAGGCTGCGGAATGGGTCCTGTAATTGCTGATGAAGTAAAACAAAAATTATTATCACTTAGTGGGGCGAAAGCAGTTGAAGTTGAGCTCGTATGGGAGCCACAATGGAATCAAGATATGATGAGTGATGCAGCAAAATTACAACTTGGTCTCTATTAAATAATTATGTTAGATATCAGAAAAGACTTTCCAAATCTAAAAGAGAAAAATCGAGGAAAAACTTTAGTTTATCTTGATAGTGCTGCAACGAGCTTGACTCCTAAACAAGTAATTAATTCTGAATCAGAATATTATGAGAAATTTGGAGGAAGTATACACAGAAGTGTTTACGAATTAGGTGAAAAAGCTACTAATGCTTTCGAAAATAGTCGAAAAAGATTAGCAGATTTCATTGGAGCATCAAAAAACTCAATAGTTTTTACTAAAAGTGCTACAGAAAGTATCAATCTTGTAGCTGAATCATGGGGATATGATAATTTAAAATCAGGCGATGTTGTTTTGCTTACTGATATGGAACATCACTCTAACATTATTCCTTGGCAAATAATTTGTAATAAGACAGGTGCTAAAATCAAATACTTAAAATCAACAGAACAGGGAACTATAAATTTAGATGATTTAAGAAGCTCTTTAGATAAAAATGTTAAAATGGTTAGCATAACTCACGCATCTAATGTTTTTGGTACAATAAATCCAATTAAGGAGATTACTAATATTGTTAAGAAGAATGGTTCAAAAATTATGATTGATGGATGTCAAAGCATTCCTCACATGAAAGTGGATGTTATGGATCTTAATTGTGATTTTTATGCTTTCTCTAGCCATAAAATGTTTGGCCCTACTGGAGTAGGTGTTTTATATGGTAAAGAAGAAATCTTGGAAAAAATGCGTCCATATCAAACCGGTGGAGGTATTATTGAAACTGTAACTATGACTGAGTCTACTTGGACAAGTATTCCACATAGATTTGAACCTGGTTCTCCTATGGCAGCTCAAGCAATTGCACTCGCCGAAGCAGTAAATTATTTAGAATCATGCTTAGAAAAACATGATAATTCATTAAATGAGTATTCTCTTGAAAAAATGCAATCTATTAATGGAATATCTATTTATGGGAATGCGCCTGAAAGAACGCCAATTATAAGTTTCAATATTGAAGGTATTCATTCTCTAGATTTAGCACACTTTCTTGATTACGAAGGAATTACCATTCGATCTGGCCACCATTGTTGTCAACCATTAATGCAAGCGCTAGATATCAGAGCATGTGCACGAGTCAGTTTTTATTTTTATAATAGTGTTGAAGAAGTCGATTTTCTGGTAGACAAAATAAATAAAGCTGTACAGGTTATTAAATAATGCAAAATATTAATCTAGATGACTTTTTAACTGAAGGTATTATTAAAGAAAAAGATTTTAGAAAAAAAGTATCCATGATAAACTGGGAAAAATATCAAGATCAAAAAGTTATTATTAAAGGATGTTCAAAAGCAGCAGTTCCTACATGGGCATATTTGATTATTACGGCTAATTTAACTCAATATGCTAAACGTATTTATTTTGGTGAGCCTTGTTCGGCAATTGATATTTTTAAAAACTCTTAAGAAAGATTTTCTGCTACAATATCTGCAACATCTTTGACTTTAATTTCTTCTTGTCCTTCTGGAGTTAAGGGCCCAATACCTTGATTCATCATGCCATAACAAAAATTACATCCCGTAACTACTGTATCAGTTTTTGATTCGATTACCTGTTCTGCTCTTAAAAGATGAGTTCTACCTTCTCCGCTGTCTTTTTTCCACCATAAAGCACCACCTGCTCCGCAGCATAAAGTTTCTTTACCGCTTTCATCCAATTCAAAAAATTCAGGAGCAGCAGCTTTAATTGCATTTCGGGGAGCAGAAACTTCATCAAGCGTTCTCGAAAGATTGCATGGATCATGATATGTTACTTTCTCCAATGAACCTGGATTAATGTTGATTTTTCCCTCTTCTAATAATTCAGAAATTACTTGGGTATGATGTTTAACCTCATACTTAATTTCATGATATTTTTTATATTCTTTTTGGAGATTAACAACACAATGTGGACACATTGTTGTCACATTTTTTACTTTATTTAATTCTTCGACATTTTGATCCATTAATAATTGATAGGTTAATTTATCTCCTAATTTATTTGCAGGATCTCCAGAGCATTGTTCGTTACTGAGTACACCATAAGTAACGCCAGCTGATTCAAGAATTTTTACAAAATTTCGAACTGAACTTACAAAATTAGGATCCATTGCATGCTTAGCAAAACAACCAAGCCAAAGTACTAGCTCTTTATCAGCAGTATAAACAGGTAATTCGTTTAATAATTCACTAGATGAAGATCCTTCAGTATTACCTGTTTCTTGAAGATTTCTTAAAAGCTTTTGATACTCTTGAGGAACATCACCTTCTGCAAGGACTTGGAAACTTCTTATTTCATCTGCTTTCTCAACATGATTACCTACAGGACAAACTTCTGTACATGCTTGGCATGTAGTACATTCCCATCCTGCCTCAACATTAATCTTATCAACTACATTAACATCTCCACTTTCTAGCATTGGATCTTTTAGGTCTAAAATAAAATGATATTTTGGATTTAAAATTCCACCACCTCTATTAGCTGGACAAACGTCAGTACATCTTCCACATTCGACACATGTAAAAATATCAAGGGCTTGATCTTTACTTAGCCTTGATAAATCAAGTAATAAATTATCTAACTCTTCTTCCGATGCTTCCATATCAATTGGTATAGCACCATGGCTTGGAACTTCAAAAGGTTTTAGGAAAATATTGAAAGGTGATAATACTAGGTGCATATGCTTGGATTGTGGAATTAGAAATAAAAATCCACCAATAACTCCAGAATGCAACCACCAATTGAACTTTTCTGCTGCTCCAGATAAAATATGAAGCTCATCAATTAAATAGGTTGTCATAAGTGTGACAATAAAAACTGAAACTAATGCAGAAGTGCTTGAGAATTTTCCGAGTGCTTCTGGCTTAAGAACAAAACGTCTATATGCTAATCCTAAAATACCAATGGTGCATAAAATTGCCCATGGTGCACCAAAAATAAGAAAATATGTATGTCTGAATGAATCGCTAAAAATTGGAAATCCAAAAGCCATTCCAAAATGATTAATAGTTATCAGTCCGAAAAAAATGAACCCATACATTACAAGAGCATGCAATATACCAGCAGACTTTCTTTTTCCACTGGCAACTTTTTTATGCAAGATGACTTCATCAAAAACTCTAATAATTCTTTTAGGTAGTTCTTCAACGCTAAAGTCAGACTTTCCTTTTAACACAATTTTAAGTCTTAATAATAAGTGATATAAGAAAAAAGAGATACCAGACAAAAGGAAAGCAGCTAAGACTATTTGTTCTACAAGAGAAAATTGTATCATAAGAGATTCTTACTTACTGTTGTTAATTTCCTCAGTCAATTTAGGCACAATTTCAAGTACGTCACCAATAACGGCATAATCAGCAATTTCAAATATAGGGGCATCTTCATCTTTATTGATCGCCAATACATTTTTTGAACCTTTCATACCAACGACGTGTTGAATAGCTCCGGAAACACCGCAAGAAAAATACAACTTAGGAGATACAACCTGACCCGAACTACCAACTTGTCTATATGGAGGCAACCAACCCATATCCACTACCGGTCGTGAAGAAGCAACTTCTGCACCCATCGCATCAGCTAAAGATTGCATTGTAGGGAGATTGTCTTCACTTTCAATTCCTCTTCCAACAGAAACAATTAACTCTGCTGCTGTTAAATCAACCCCGGTAGATGATTCTTGGAACTCAGGTTCGCTATTTGATTTAATATCGCTATCAGATAGTTGAACATTAAATTCTTCTTCTGACTCAGGTCCTCCTTGTTCAATATCATCACTAGAAAAGGCTGCAGATTGAAAACTTAGCAGAGCTTGATCTGAGGATAATTCGATACTCGTTGCAAGCTTTGCGTTAAAAACTTGTTTAGAGAAATGTGGGTTACCATTGTTAAAATCTACAGAAATAATGTCACTCACAAATGGTATATTAAGCTTTGCGCTTACTCTTGGAGCAAAATCTCTAACCATGTAGGAATGACCTACTAAAGTGTATTTTGGAGAAAGTTCACTGATCACATCTGCAAGAACCTTTGAATAACCGTCAGCAGAATACATATCAATTAAGTCATTTTTTGCTGAAATAAGTTTGTTCGCTTTGAAATTTTGTGCTTGGGATTTTAATTCATCAACTTTTTCCCCAAGACATAATATGGATAAGTCACAATTCAATTCATTTGCAAACCTCTGTCCTGCTGCTACTGCCTCAAGACTAAAAGGATGAATTTTACCTCTTTGGTTTTCTAATACAACTAATACCATTATATAACTTTTAATTTATTTTTTAAAATATCCATTAGCTTAGCTACAATTGAATCTGCATCACCTTCGATTTTTTCTGTGAACTTCTCATTTTTTGGAACATATAAATTTACAAAACTTTGGCTTTGAGATTCAGGAGAAGATTCAAGTTTATTTAATTCTTTTCTTTTTGCTCCCATAATTCCTTTGAGAGAAGGGTAGCGTGGTTCATTAATACCAGACTGAATTGATATGCTTGAAGGGAAAGGAAGTGTTACCCACTGGAACCATCCTGATTCCAGCTCTCTCTTAATTTTAATCTTATCACCTTCAACCTGAGTTTCTATGGCGAGTGTAGCTGTTGACATCTCAAGCAACTCTCCAATCAAAACACCTGTTTGTCCAGAACCCATATCGTCTGATTGTAAACCAGATAAAATTAAATCAAAATTTTCAGGTTTTAAATTATCAGCAAAAATTTTAGCGACTGTTAGCGGATCTGTTGTAGTAGATTCATTTTTAATAAAAATTCCACGATCTGCACCTTTTGCCAATCCATCTTTAATTACTTTTGAGGTATTGGCTTCAGATCCAAGAGTAACAACAACGACTTCAGAATCTTCACCAGCATTTTCCTTAATTTGTAATGCTTCTTCCAGAGCAAATGAATCACTTTCATTGACAACGTAATTAACAACGGACTCATCAATCCAACAACCAGAGCTGTCTACTCTAATACTGGATTCGTAACTTGGAATTGCTTTTGTTAATACTGCTATTTTCATTTTTTTCAAAAAACCGACTATTCAGTCTATTTTAATATAACCTTTAAAAATTAAATTAAACAATCAATAATTATAACAAAAAACAGGCTATAAAAGAAAGTTGATAAGCGGGGGAAAGTCTTTCAATCTTTCGCATTTTTTATAGCCTGATAAATCTTTGGTTCAATCAATTTAGTATTATTATAAAGCTATTGAAAGAATTTTATTCTGAATCCTCTGTAGCAAATTTTGTCCAATCACTAGAAACAGCAGACTCATCTATTGAAGTTGAAGTTTCAGCTGCGACCGTGTTATTCCCTCCAAACTTCGAATCATCTTCATAGATATTTAAGCTATCTTTTTTTACTTCATATTTGTCTAGTTCATATTCTTCATCTTCACTATCTAAGGACTCTTTATCTTGATTATATAAATCTAAATCAAAAAAATCTAAATTTTCTACATGTCCATTTTCCATTAAATATTCGAGGAATGGTAAGAAAATTCTTTGCTTTAAATTCATGCCGCAGGCTGGACATTTTAATTTATCGCCAATATCAGAAGTCTTTACTTCAACGTCACAACATGGAGTTATTACTTCGTCAATTCTATTTAAATCAAATGTGCTCATATCGATTCGAAGATATTATTTGTTTGGTATTGTGTCAATCTTTTTTGTAAAGATCAGAAAAAGTATCCTCTATTGAGGAAAAATCAACATTTCTCCTTAACATTGCTTTTGAAGCGACGTCCTTAAAGTCATCAAAAGCGATTTTTGAAATCTTCCCATTATAATAAAATGAAAAGCTTGGAATATGTCTTGGTGGAAAAGATTGAGAGACAATGTTAGATCCCATTTCAATGACTGTCCCTGAATTTAGGTTGGTACCAATTGATGTTTTTACATGTTCTCCAATAATTGAACCAAAGAAAATAGATTTAGTATCAATTAATTCTCCATTCCATTTTACTGAAACATTTGAATAATTATTCTTCAAATTACTCGTTGTGGTACCTGCTCCAAGATTGACCCAAGAAGCAATGAAGCAATGTCCCAAGAACCCTTCATGCGCTTTGTTAGCAAATGGTTGGAAAATAGAGGAATGCACCTCACCTTTAATTTTGCAATCATGGTTAATTATTGATTTTGAAATATTTGAGTGCGATTTGATTAAGCAGTTATCCCCAATAAATACAGGGCCATTAAGAACTACAAACGGCTCTATAATCGCTGAGCTAGAGATAAAAACAGGTCCATTGGATTCATTTATAACAACATTATCAATATTTGAATATGAACTTTCAATATCTTTAAAAAAAAGATCTATATTAGCAATCCATTGCCACGGAAATTTAAGACTGTCATCTACATTATAAACTTTATCATTTATAATTAAATCAGATGATATAATTTTTTTCAAATGTTCTATCATATTTTTATAAACTGCTGTATCATTTTAAAAGTTCCTTCTAAATCTTGCTGATAATTAGAATCCAATATAACATTATAATATTTTTTGGAATTATCATAATTAAAACCCATTCTAACTTTTGAGTTACTTAGCAAACACAAGAAAGCTCCAAACCTGCTAAAGTTTGCATTCAAATCAATAATATTTTCAAAATCATGTGTTCTAATTTTATCAATAAAGATATCTCTTGGTAAACATAAAGAATTCATATCATTATATGTGTATTGTATTGAATTTTGGATTATTTCATCAGAATAAAAGCTAGAAATAGAATCTTTTAATAGATAGTAAACCTTAGTTTGCGCTTTTACTGTGAAAAGTTGTGCCATTTTAAAAGCAATATCATTATCTGGAAGAATAACTAAGCTTTCGCCATTAAATTTGTTAGGATGATCATAATTATCGGAATATTTTTGATATTTAGTTGCAAGCATTAATTTTTCTTTTAAAGTGAATTCCATATCTTTATGTTAATTTAATCATTAATTAGAATATTTAATTTTATAAAGGATTAATTTTTAATATGTCAAAAAACAAATTTGGTAAATATCCATTTGAAAAAGGTATCTATAAAAATATGTACCAAGATAAACTATGGACTATGCGACAATATGCAGGTTTTTCGTCTGTTACTGAATCAAATAAAAGATATTTAAAGCTAATTAAAAATGGAGTAAGTGGTTTATCTGTGGCATTTGACTTACCAACACAGATGGGATACGACTCTGATAATGATATGTCTTTTGGAGAAGTAGGAAAATCTGGTGTTCCAATTTCAACTATTGAGGATATAGAACGTCTTTTTGAAAATATTAATCTTGAAGATATTTCAGTTTCTATGACAATCAACTCTACTGCTTCCATTTTGTTAGCATTTTATTTTGCAACAGCTAAAAAACGAGGTTATGACTTTGATGCTCTTCGTGGAACTTTGCAAAATGATATTCTTAAGGAATATATTGCTCGAGGAACTTTCATTTTTCCTGTAGAACACTCGCTAAGATTAACTTCCAATGTTTTTGAATTTTGTCAACAAAATCTTTCTAAATGGAATAGCATTTCTATATCAGGATATCACATTCGAGAAGCTGGGAGCACCGCAGTTCAAGAGCTAGCTTTTACATTTGCTAATGCTATCACATATCTAGAAAAAGCTGAAGAAGATGATCTGGACCTTATTAAACTGACTGAGCAAGTCTCATTTTTTTTCAATGCTCACCGAGATTTCTTCGAAGAAGTTGCGAAATTTAGGGCTGCAAGAATTATTTGGGCTAAGATAATAAAGAAAAGATTTAAAATAGATAATGTCAAATCTCAATTATGTAGATTTCATGTTCAAACCGGCGGATCAACGCTTACTGCACAACAAATTGATAATAATATAGCCAGAACAACTTTAGAAAGCTTATCAGCCGTTTTTGGAGGAGCTCAATCAATTCATACAAATGGAAAAGATGAAGCAGTCAGTTTACCTTCAGAAGAAAATGCAACTACAGCTTTAAGAATTCAGCAAATAATTGCACATGAAAGTGGAGTCGCAAACTATATTGATCCATTAGGAGATAGTTCGATTATCAAAGACTTAACTAATAATATTGTTAAAGAAGTAGGATTGAAAATTGATGAAATATTTGAAAAAGGTGGTATGAAAACCTTAATTGAAAAAGGTGAAATTCAAAGTGAGATTGAAAAATCTGCATTCCAATTTCAAGAAGATATTGACTCAAAAAAAACCATCTTAGTTGGAGTAAATAAGTTTATAAACGAAAATGAGATTATAGATTCAGGCACTTCATTTAATGATAGCTCAAAGCACAGACTACAACGATTAAATATTTTTAAAGGACAAAGAGACAATAAAATTGTAAAAGAATCATTAAATGAGTTAGTTAATGTAGCCAAAACTAACAAGAACCTAATGCCACAAATTATAACCTGTGTTGAAAATAATTGCACTTTAGGTGAAATAATAATTGCTTTAAAAACAGTTTTTGGTGAATATTTAGAATAATATTTGGAACAATTATAGATTAATTTAGTTTTATTTTTAGGAGGAAATTATGTTACATAAAAATTTAATATTTGTTTTACTGGGATTATTAATAATCAGTTGTTCAGGAAATGTTCCTAGCGTTGGTAATGAAGTTTCTCTTCAAGAAGCAGAAGAAAGCAATGAAGTTGCGGCAAAAGAAGAAGTCTCTGTTGAAACATTTACTGTGCAAGAGCCAGAATCACCACCATTGCCTGTAACTGTTTTTGAACCATATATGATTAAAAGAGGTGACTTTCTAACTAAAATAGCCTTAAGAGAATATGGTGATGCGTCAATGTGGAGAGATATCTATTCATGGAACAAGTATGAAATTGGCGATAATCCAGATCGTTTATATCCATACAACTTTTTATCACTTAAAAGAGAATCTTCTGATGTAAGGGACTGTGAGCCTGAGTTTTTTGACTATACAATTCAATCAGGTGATACTGCATGGAACTTAGCACAAAGAGTGTACGGCGATGAATTAGCTTGGGTTATCATTTACGTAGATAATGCTCAATTGATTAAATCAACAGATGGAGTATTACAACCTGGCACTACATTCAAGATGAGAAAAAAACTTGATCCTTGCAATTAATCTTAAAAGATATTGATTTAAAAACTAATTGGATTAAATCTGGAAAAGGGTCTTTTATATATTTTGAAACAATTGACTCAACTTTAAATATAGCTCTCGATCAACAATATCAAAAAAGCTCTATTGGTAAAATTGTCATAACGGACAATCAAACCTCTGGTAAAGGCTCTTATAATAAATCTTGGTACAGTGAACCTTATAAAGATTTAACATTTAGTATTATTCTTGGCTCATCAAATAATTTTCAACAAAATCTAATTGATGAAACCTGCTCAGCAATAGCAGGAATTCTTAATGAATATCAAATTGAAGCATATCAAAAACCACCCAACGATATTTATGTTAAAGACAGAAAAATAGCTGGGATTCTTTTATCTAATGTACAGATTGGTCATAGTGATAATTATCAAGCATTGAGCATTGGAATTAATATTAACTCTAATATTGAAGTAAAAGAGCTAGATATTAATGCTAAAGCAAATCACACATCTTTTGCGAAAGAATTAGGTAAAGAAATAAATAGAGAAAAAGTTTTATTTGAAATTATTGAATTACTTGATAAAGTTATTCAAAAGCAGGTAAATCAGTAATCTTCTGTCCAAGAATCAATGTGTGTATTTCATGTGTTCCTTCATACGTGTAAACTGTTTCAAGATTCATCATATGCCTCATTACTGAATAATCGTCCATTATCCCATTAGCTCCAAGAATTTCTCTTGCACTTTTAGCACAATCTCTTGCAATTGCTACATTATTTTTCTTTCCTAGGGATATATGAGCAAAGTCTAAGAGGTTCGAATCTTTTAGTTTGCCCAATTGAATTGCTAATAATTGAGCTTTGGTAATCTCTTGAACCATTTCAACTAGTTTTTGTTGAGTCAATTGGAAGCCTGCTATAGGTTTTGAGAACTGTTTTCTGTCCTTGCTGTAAGCAAGTGCAACTTCATAACAATCTATCGCTGCTCCTATTGTTCCCCAAACAATTGAATATCGGGCTTGGGTCAAACAAGACAATGGACCTTTTAAACCCTCAACTCCTGGCAAACGATTTTTATCAGAAACTCTAACATCTTTCATAAATAATTCAGAAGTAATAGATGCTCTTAAACTCATTTTACCATGAATATTGGATGCAGTAAAACCATCCATTCCTTTTTCAAGTAGAAAACCCCTTACTACGCCTTCTTCATCTTTAGCCCAAACTACCGCTACATCTGCAACAGTTCCATTAGTAATCCACATTTTAGATCCATTGATAATCCAGTCATCTCCATCCTTAACAGCTTTAGTAGTCATCCCGCCGGGATCAGAGCCATGATTAGACTCGGTTAAACCAAAACAACCTACAGCTTCTCCAGATGCAAGCTTAGGTAGCCATTTATCTTTTTGCTCTTCTGTTCCATATTGAAAAATAGGATACATTACAAGACCTCCTTGAACACTACAAACAGATCTTAAACCTGAATCTCCTTTTTCTAATTCCTGCATAATTAAACCATAAGCAGTACTGCTAATTTCACTACCACCATATTTTTTAGGTAATGTTGCACCAAAAAATCCTAGTTCACCCATTTTGGGTATTAAATCAATAGGAAATGAACCTTTTTCATAATATTCATTTACCAAAGGAATAAACTCTTTTGTTACAAATTCGTTTGCTGTTTTTTGAATTAACAGCTCTTCATCTGTTAAAAGAGAAGTAATGTTGCAAAAGTCTGGACCAATATATTTCATAATTTTATGTTGAATTTTATATCAAACTACACTAAAAAAGCAAGTCTGAAACCCCCTCAAATAATACTGAATTTGTAGCAATAATTGTATCTCTAACAAGAGTTTTCTTTTGATTATAAATAATTTTTTTGTCATTAACCGTTTTTAACACTCCTCCCGCTTCTGAAACAAGACAATCTCCTGCACATATATCCCATTCATTTTTTGGGGCAATTGTCGTAAAAATATCATAATTACCTGAACTAACAAGTGCTAACTTGTATGCAACACTACCAATAGGATTAATAGATTTAAAGTGATTACGATATGGCTCCCATTCCTTTCTTCTTGCCTCCGATCTACTTACCGAAATGGATGCATCTAATAAATTTGTTTTGTGAGAAACATTTACCTTTTTAGCGTTCAAATAAACTCCTTTACTTTTTTCACATGAAAACATTTCATTAGTTGCAGGATTATAAATAACACCAACGACAGGGCGTCCATCATAAACCATTGCAATACTGACAGAAAAATGTGGGATACCCTCAATAAATTCTTTGGTACCATCTAAGGGATCAACAATCCAAACTCTATTTTTACTAAGTCTTTCTTCAGTATCAACTGTTTCTTCAGAAAGCCAGCCGTCATTAGGAAATTCTCCTATTAAAAAATCAGATAAGTATTTATCGGCTTCTTTATCAGCAATTGAAACTGGATTGTCAACTCCTTTCATTTCAACTTGATTATCCTCTGACTTATAATATTTCATGAGGATTTTTCCAGCATTTCTTGCTGCTACTTTTGCTGCAATTAATTCTTCATTAAACATTTGAGTAGATAATATGCATTTTAAATGTAAATTTCGTTAAATTAATTCAATTTTGAGGCGTGAAGCTTAAAACAGTTTTTTTATAATTTTTTTTATTTAAAGTAATTTTCTTTTATAATTCTTCTCTCCTCAAATCAACAAACAAAATAAAAGGAATCAGAAGAGTTCTTCTGATTAATGAGGTATATAAAGATGAAGAAAGAAATCTACATCAGCAAAGGAGTAGGTGAAACACGTATTGCCGTTAAAGAAAACGGTAAGTTAGCTGAACTACATGTTGATAAACAATCGCAAGTTAAAACGGTAGGTAATATTTATAAAGGTATCGTTGAAAATGTTATTCCAGGTATGCAGGCTGCATTTGTAAATATTGGTAAAGATGTAAATGCATTCCTACCTTTTTCAGAAATCTCAGATTCTGAGCTTATTATAGAAAAAAGCAAGAAAACTCAAAACTCAAAAGAAGTGGATGTTCTTCTTAAGCCAGGTCAAGAAATTATAGTTCAAGTTATTAAAGAACCTTTTGATAAAAAAGGTGCTCGAGTAACTACTGAGTTGTCTATAGCTGGGCGATTCATAGTTCTTATACCAAAATCCAAGTACATTGGAGTATCAAAAAAAATGAGGGACAAATATGAAAGAAGGCGTTTGAAAAAAATTGCAATGGAAATTAAGCAGCCTGGTTTAGGAATAATTCTCAGAACAGTAGCTGAAGGTAAAACTGATTCACAAATTGAAAATGACTATAAATCGTTGATTAAAAAATATAATGACCTTCTGTATAAGGCTGAAAAAAACAAGGCCCCTAAACTTATTCATAACGATTTAAAAGTAACCTCAAGCGTTTTAAGAGATTTAATTAGTGACAATGTTGAAAAAATCATTGTGGATTCAAAAGAAGATTATAAAAAAATTCAAAAAATGATAAGTGAAGATGCTTTAGATATTGGAGATGCTCTAGAGCATTATAGAAAAAGAGAGCCATTATTTAAGGAAAGTGGTATCAATAATTCAATGATGAAATTATTAAGAAAAAAAGCATGGCTAAAAAGTGGTGCTTATTTGATTATTGAAAGAACTGAAGCTATGGTTGTAGTTGATGTTAATAGTGGAAAGTTTGTTGGTAAAAAAGGTCATGAAGAAAACTCTTTAAAAATAAACTTAGAAGCTGCAAAAGAAATTTGTGCTCAATTAAGATTAAGACATCTATCAGGATTAATATTAATTGATTTTATTGATATGGTTAAACCAGAGAACCGCAAAAAAGTATTTCTTGAGATGAAAAAAGAGCTCAGAAAAGATCGTGCCAAAGTGGCGGTATCAGAAATATCTGAATTTGGTATTTTAGAAATGACAAGAGAACGAACAGGTTTAAGTATTATAGATTCATTAACAGATTGTTGTGAGGTTTGTAGTGGAAACGGAAGAATCATTTCAAAAGATACATTATTAACAAGGATTGATTATTGGTTAAGGGATTATAAGAAGCAAAATAAAGATTTAAGATTAAAATTATTTTTACATCCTGAATTATCAAATTATCTCAAAAAAGAAAAAACGCGAGACTATATAAGATTGATGTGGAAAAATTTCATCTATTTAAAAGTAGTTAATGATGACACAATGAATAAAAATCAGTTTAGATTTACAAAGATGTTAGATTCAAAAGATATCACAAATGAAATAGGTACTTGAAAAGGACAAAATTAGCTATTAAGTTCCCACGCTATGTTGGCAATTGTTGAAATATATGGAAAACAGTATAAAGTCGCTAAGGGCGATAAGGTCCTAGTTAATTCTAAGATTGATGTTGCTGAAGGAAAGACTATTAAGTTTGATAGTGTAAAAGCCATCTCAGACAAAGATAAAAGTATTTTTGAAGCAAAAGACTTAGCTAAATACAATGTTAGTGCAAAGGTACTTGAACATTCAAGAGATACTAAGGTTACAATTATTAAGAAAAAAAGACGAAAAGGCTACCAAAGAAAACGTGGTCACCGTCAAGATCTTACACTACTACAAATTCAATCTATTTCAGCTGCAAAAACAAAAAAACCAGCTGCTAAGAAAACTGAAAGTAAAAAATAAAAGGAATTAACTATGGCTCATAAGAAGGGACAAGGAAGTTCAAGGAATGGTAGAGATTCTAATGCTAAAAGACTAGGCGTTAAAGTTTCTGACGGACAGTCAATTTTAGCTGGTGGAATTATTATAAAACAAAGAGGTACAAAGTATCATCCTGGAAGAAATGTAAAAAGAGGAAATGATGATACCTTATTTGCTACATCCCATGGCTTAGTCAAGTTTAGCAAAAAAGGTGGTACTACCTTTGTTAGTGTTCAAGAATTAAATTAAGATATGACTAGACCTAAAATATCATTAATTGGCGGCGGTCAAGTTGGTGGAAATATCGCATTGCTTTCTGCACAGAAAGAACTCGGCGATATCATCATTGTTGATATACCTGAAGCAGAAAACTTCATGAAAGGAAAAGCTTTAGATATTTCTCAGCTTCTTCCTCATGATGGCTACGACGCTAAATTATCAGGTACTTCAAAGTTTGAAGATATTAAAGATTCTGATGTTGTAGTAATAACTGCAGGATTTCCAAGACAGCCTGGAATGGATAGAGAAGATTTACTTCAAAAAAATCTGGATATAATGACAAATGTTGCTAATCAAGTCAAAAATTTTGCTCCAGATGCTTTTGTAATTGTTGTTTCTAATCCTTTAGATGCAATGGTTTATGCTTTTCATAAAATTTCTGGGTTTGCAAAAAATAAAGTAGTAGGAATGGCTGGAGCTTTAGACAGTGCTAGATTCAGATCATTTATAGCTGAAGCAACTAATTTATCATCTCAAGATGTGAATTGTATGGTGTTAGGTGGACATGGTGATACTATGGTACCTGTAAGTAGGTTAGCTACTGTAGGAGGAGTTCCTTTATTCTCATTACTTAGCAAAGAAGAGATTACAGCTATTGAAGATAGAACCAGGTTTGGTGGTGGAGAAATAGTGAAACTTTTTGGAAAAGGTTCAGCATTTTATGCACCAGCTCAATCTGCTGTTGAAATGATTGAAAGTTTTGTAAGAGATAAAAAAAGAGTTATTCCCTGTGCATCACTATGTGAAGGAGAATTTGGTATTGATGGATACTTTATAGGAGTACCCACAGTCATAGGTTGCGGTGGCGTAGAAAAAATTCTTACCTTTGATTTAAATGAAGAAGAACAGAATGCATTAAATAATACACTTACCGAAGTTGAAAAAACTGTTTTAGAAACAAAACTTTAATTCTTGAATTTTATCAAAACATATTTCTTTGTATTAATACTCTTCTTAACAAATCTTTTATCTCAAGAAAATTTCAAAATTGAAACCAAAATAAGCGCCTCTTTTAAGATGGGGTCCATGCAATCTGAATCAAAAACTATTTACTCTGAAGATACATTTTTTTCAAATGTTGAGTTTGCATTTAAGGGTAAAGGTGTTGCAAGACTAATGAGTAGAGCAATGCATACTGGAACTATTATTTCGTTAAATGATTCTACTGTATCAAATATTGATTTCAAGAAGAAAAAATATTCGGTAAAAATGTTTGATGACATTCTTAAAGATAAAGAAAATCAAAATGATAATGAAAATCAAGATGAATCTATTGATGAAAAAATTAATGAAGAATACAATCAATTTATTATATCAGAAACACCTGAATTGATTAATGGCTTTGAAGCTTATAAGATAACCATTCAGGAAAATGGCACTAATGAAATTTGGTTTTCAAAAACTTTAAAAGAACCTGATTTTGTAATAAAGATTAAAAATGAAATTTCGGAGTTTCAAAATAGTTGGGCAGATATATCAATTAACTTAAATGAATTTGGAATAGATAAGGATTCTATAATTGTTAAAATGTCTACAGAAAGCGAAGACGGGAATTTTAATTTTGATTTAATTTCTTTTCAAAAATTTTTAGGGGATGATGAAGAATTAAAAGTACCTGAAGATTTTAAAAAAGTTCGAAAAATCTAATTATTTTTTTTAACAATATTACTTAACTCTTGAAATAACTTCTCTTCTCTTTTGAATGGTCTATCTAATAAAATGCCCCTATTAAATAAATCATATGCTTTTTCTTCGTTGCCTAGTTTTAAATGAGTTTTTCCAAGCCAATAATATGTGCCGATATAATCTGGATTTAGCTCTAAACTCTTCTCTAAGAAAAATCTTGCTTGCTCAAAAGAACCTTGGGGAGGTTCTGAAAAAAGAAATGATGCGATTCTTCGCGATGCTTTACCTAAGCTGGCAAGCTTATAATGCCATTGTCCCATTATATTATAGCAAAATTCATCATCTGGTAGTAGCTCAATAACTTTCAATGATAACTGTTCAATATTCTTTGATTGTTCTATTTGCTTTCTAATACTTTCTTCTTCTACTGTTTTACCTAGAGCAATAACATACCATTTTAATACATTAGGATCATTAGGGTTAAGACTAAATGCATGATTAATATACTTCAATGCTTTTTGAGCATTCTCTTTATCTTCTTTTTTTTGAATTGCCATTTCAGACAAATAATGATGTGAGATAGATAGTCTCATGAGAACGTTTATATTATTTGGTTTTACATTATCTAGTTCTTCAAGTAATTCTAAAGCCTTTTGAAAATTGAGTTCATTTAAATTTTTATCGATTGTGGAAAAGTCTTGAGCAAAACTTGAAGAAAAAAAGAAAAAAGCTATTAAGAGAAACTTCAAGGAGAAAATGACCATAATACTGGCTGATGGTCGGAAATACGGTTTGAAATATTGGTAGGCGAAATGCCTGTTTGGGCGGGAAGAGATATAATGGCTGCATCATTTCCATCTGCATACCCAAACATTTCATCATTTATGATTATATGGTCTAAATGAGCAGCTGAATATGAGCTAGTCCACCCTTGCCATGAATAACCACTTGAACTACCATTCAAAGTTTCTAAATCTGTTAATCTAAATGATGATGCTGAATTAAAATTATTTTGATCTGTAAAAGGACTTATTGTTGGATTAGAAATAGTTTGAGCGCCAACATTATTAAAGTCTCCTAGAATTATAACATTGTCATCAGGTCGATTATTTATAACGTAATCAGTTAATAGCAGACTAGCATGATGTCTTCTTGTTGTCTCATCTTTAGTATTATTAACATTGTAAACTCCATCGCCACAACACTTATAATGTACTCCAATTAAATAAAAATCTAAGGTTTTTGTTCCGTTACTCCATGTTAAATAGTTTTCCATTGGAGGCCTATCAGCAAATTGATAAGATGCATTATTGTTATAGTCGGAGTCTCCATCATCTGAATTTGGAGTATCTGACCATAATTCATTTTTGGAGTTAAAGGTAATAAATTCGCTCTTATAGACTAATGCAAACCCCAAATTTCCTGATTCATCATCAACAACATAAGAATAATCGGACATGGAATTAACCATATCAATTAAACTTGACTCTGAATTTATCTCCTGAAGTAAATAAACATCAGCATTCCATTTTTCAAGTAAAGATTTAACATATTCAGAGGAGTCTTCACCTTCCGTGGGTTCTGGAAATAATCTAACATTCCATGTAACAATTTCAACTTGGTTGGATAAACCATAATCTACAGCATTTGGAAATTCGTAGGAGTTAGTATCTTCTTCTCCTCCACTGTTATCTCCAGGATTTGTTGGAGAGCTGCTGCCACTAGAGCACGCTAGAATCAAAATAATAATTAATAAATATTTATTTAATAACCTAATCATAGACATAATTTAATAATAAAGTTCCAACTTGTTGCAAGCTTTGCGGTGAACAATTCTCTGGCAAATCATTTTGAGTGTGCCAGTGATTATAAAATAAATTAGGGTAATCGAAATCTATAATATCAATAGCAGGTATTTGAGCATTTTCCCATAAGGGTACATGATCATCATAAATTTCATAACCAATTCTGTATTCGAATGCACTCAACTTCAATTCATCAGCCAAACTCCAAATTTCTTTTACCAATGTAGGATTTATTTGATAAGAAAAACGCTCAATTGGAATCTGTAGATATTTATCTCCAACCATATCAACAATAATAGCATTCTTTGGTTTTTTAATTGGAAGATTTTTTGAAAAATATTCAGAACCCATTGCATATGTTTTAGGCTTGCCTGAAATCCCAACATCTTCTGCATCAAAAAAAACTAAGTCAATACCCATTGGAGGATTATTTTGCGAAAATATCTTTGCTAACTCCATTAAAACTGATGTGCCACTAGCTCCATCGTTAGCACCAAGAATAGGTAATGATCTATTTTTCTCATCTGAATCTTCATCTGAAAATGCTCTTGTATCCCAATGTGCACCAATTAATAAACGATTTTCAGCATCTATATTAAATTGGGCAATAATATTTTTACCTCTTCTTTCAACCCCAGTGATATGTTCAATATAATTAAAGTCTTGAACGGTCACATTTTTTGTGAATTCTAACAAATATTTTTCTAAGAAAATCGCAAACTCTTTATGACCTTTTGAGCCTGGGTTTCTTGGTCCAAAATTACATTGTTCAACTATATATTGATATGCGTTATTACCATCAAATGTTGGAATATTTTTTTTATTATCATTTGATGAACATGAAATTAATAGAAAAATAAATAAGATAAGTTTGTTCATTAGCCCCTAATTGAAATATTCAATGTTATACCAAAATCTCTATCAATTCTTTGACCAGTCAGTCTAGTTTCATTTGTCCTATATTCGTAAAACAAGCCAGCTGTCAGATCATCTGTTAAAACATAAGATAGTTTCAAGACACCTTTTCTTGTTTTGATGAAGTTTTGCTCTACAAAGTTAATCATATTTTTTGACCCTTTTTCTACTGTATTATTTATATCAAAATTAAATGTGATATTGAAATTATTTCTAAGAAAAACATTTCTTTGACTAAAAGGTAGTGAAATTCTAAGTCCACGAGCAAAATTATAGGACATAGTCCCTAATAAGCTATTTTTGATAATTAAATTTCTACCAAATGGTACTTCATCTAAGGTGTAAACAGTATTTATTCTAACATTGGTAGATATGTCATTATTAAATCTTGTTGTTATTCCTAGTAAAGGAGTTAATGAACTAATAGTTTTTGAAAATTGTACTGAATCTTGATAATCATGTCTAAAATCTTCTACCTTAAATAAGCTTACATCTCTTGTACCATCTTCATTAAACTTCCAAGACAAATTCTGGTTTCCAGAAAAAGCATGTTCAAGAGTCATAGATTTTATATATGGCTTAATAAAAGATATATTTTCAAGACCTCTCACTCTTAAATTCCAATTTATAAAAGGCATACCTTTAGATAAATTTTTACCATAGGCTAAATAATTTGTGGACGAAGATCTGGTATCAATATTAAATCCGTTTATATTTGAATTAATATTTTGATTAAAAGAAATATTTAATGATGAAGCTTGTCTCAATCTTATGCTTGTTCTAATTGAAAAGGATATTTTTTTGTCATTATATCCTGTATCGAAACCAATTTCAGAAATAGGATTAATACCCAAGTTTTCTTTAAGACCAAATTTATATATAAATGGAATATTTCCATTAATTCCATTTGAAATAGAATTATTTTGATTTGTAAAAGTGATATTTATCGGATCGATTTTTTTTGCTTGGTCGTAAATTTTTTTAATAAAATTGTTTTCCTTATTATTTTTTGAAATAGTATTATTATTTAGGATTTCAGATCTTGAACGCGTTCTTGGCTTATCATCCTGAATCGAAGAAGGATTATAAAAAATTGATATAACATCTTTTGGATTAATGGAAATATTTAATCTTGTATTAGTATTTAAATTAATACTTGCAGCATTTATGATACTATCTGGAGGTTTATTCCATGCAAAGTTTGAATCATAACTAAATTTTGGGTTTAAAATTTTCATCCATTCAGGGCTAAAGCTATATAAAAAGGATTCTTTAGATTGAATTTTTTGTCCAATCTCAAAATCTTTTAAACTATTGTCAGGCTTTTTACTAACAATTGATTTATTGTATGAAAATTGAGTATTATCAAAAACTTTATATTCAAAACCAAAATTTCTAATAATATTAAAATTTTCTTCTTTGATAATTTCAGAACTTGATCTGGAGTTACGTTCTGATGAAGTCAAATCTAGTTTGATATTAGAAGAAAAATTTGTGGGAGAATAGTATAACTTTGTACTACTTAATTCACTCCCTAAATAAGGTAGTTTTTTAATCCATTCAAATGGTTCAATAAAATTACCGCTTGGAAATCTTATAAAATAATCAAGATTTGTATTTACTTTTCTAAAATCAACAGATTTCATGATTGTATCAGATCTATTTTGATTAGAAATATTAAATCCTGCACTTAAGTTGTCTAAAGAATATTTAATTACTGGATTTTCAGATTTAATTTTTTTAGACAATCTACCTGAAATATTCATCGTTGATGACTGTGATAAAATTGAGTCTGGCGCAGTACTCTCAGTTCGAATATCTGTTCCTGGAAAAAACTTAGGAGTATTGATTGAACTATTATATGATATAATTAAGGGAAATGAAATACCAAAATCAGATGGAAATAAAGTACCTAACTTTAAGTTATTAGTTAATGAAAGATTTTCTTTAGAACTGTTTGTACCAATTCTTTCCTGAAGTACATGGAAGTCTGCATCTTTTTTACTATAATTAATTGTTGTTGAACTAAAATCTGAAATATTCAACTCTGTTTTTAATCTTACAGCTGATCCAGATTCTTTTTTAACACCACTTAATCTTAACTCGTCTGTCCAAACTTCACCAGAAATAGGATATTCACTAGAAT
This sequence comes from uncultured Fidelibacterota bacterium, assembly GCA_902525615.1. Classification (GTDB taxonomy): domain Bacteria; phylum Fidelibacterota; class Marinisomatia; order Marinisomatales; family Marinisomataceae; genus Marinisoma. The sequence continues at coordinate 582,770 of CABZHT010000001.1, read as the reverse complement.
TCTCGATTCCAATAATAAAATATTGCAATCTAGATAAAGAAGGATTTCCAACTATTTCTATATTTTTATAAGAAAAATTATCATCTGAAATAAACTCATATTCTATTAAATCTTCATCCACTGTAAATAGATCATTTTCATTAATTAAATTTACACTTTCAATATCCTTATTTTTTAAACTTGTCAACCAATCTAAATCTAGATTTATTTCATTTCTTTTTAATTCTTCATCCCATCCAGCATAAATTGGTTTTGTTAACTTATAAAACTCATCACCGTTTCCAAACTTAATGAATAATCGAATATCTGAATCGCTTTCCGAAACAAAATCACTATTCCCATAAATAAACATCTTCATTTTTTCATACATGAGGAAACTTTGACCTATATTTTCATTATAAGATAATATTTTCTTTGCGGCTCCTTTATAATTTGGAGGCAAATTATCAAATTTTAATACTAGTGATTGTTCTTTTGATCTAAGCTGATTTATTTCATCGAACTCCCCTACCACTCCTGTTGGAGGGATATAATCAGGATTATCTTCATCATTAATTACAGAAACAACAAATGTACTATCTTGTAAAGAATAATTATCTTCGGTTTGAATTGAAGTGCCCAACTCCTGCCAATTATTTCCTACAAGTTCAATTTTAGCAATTTCTAATGTTGATTCTTCTTCAACTCCTGAGACTACTAACCTAACATATTTTATTTCACTTAAAGATATATCATTTATTTTAGAAAAATGACTAATTGGAATTCTTAATAATTTCCATCCAGTTTTAATTCCATCAATCTCTGTTTCAGCAGCGATGTAGGTATTTTCATTTAATGAAACTTTTTTTGAAAAATAATTATTAGCTCGATCAAGATAACCTGACTTATCTAGATCTTCTGAATCTGGATATTTACCTCCTGTTTGAATTTTTGAGCCAGTACCATTTCCTTCTGTACCATTTACTTTTGTATAATCATTAGAGCCTTCAATATAGCTCCAGTTATCACCATTTGGATCTTGGATATCTACATCGAAGGAATTATTAATGAGAATTGACTCTCCATTTTCCAAATATTGTAAATATGTTAAGCCAGATGTATCCAAACAAGAGCCAAATCCGTCTTCAAAATCATCAAAACATCCATCTAATCCAGTATCTTCATTATCCTCTAAAAATCCATTACCAAGCGCTAATCCTGCATCTGGAATATCTTCTGTATTCAAAAGTCCATCACCATTATAATCTTCGCTAATTTTTCCTAAATCAATTGTTAAATCTCCTTGATCGCCTCTAATCCATATTTCAAAAAATCTACTTCTTGTTTGATCGTAGTCACCGATAAACATTGGACTAGTGATTCCTCCCCAAAGCAAATGCGGGTCAACATTTGATTGAAAGTCTTGCGGTCTATACTTTAATACTAAAACATCTGTGGTAATATTTTGAGCTCTTTGTGATGTAGAAACATTAGGCCAAATACTGTTTGTTAATACTTGAGAATAAGGATTATACCAAAACATTTTCATTCTGTTATTTTGACTATAATCCAAAAATGTATCACTATCCAAAGGTGCAGATGAAATGTTCCAAAATCTTCTTAAAATAGAGGGATTAGTAACTCTTTTTGAACCTTCAAAATCATCAATAAATGCAACTCCATTCTTATCACCAGTTTTAGAATTTGATATTGAATTAGGGTTTGGAAGAACTTGTGCAAACTCACCCTCTACTGAAAAGTTTGAGATTTTTTCATCATTTAAAAAACTAAATTTATTTATTTTACTAGAAAAATTCTCAAAGGAGGTTTCATATCTTCCATTTACATCCCAAATGAAATTTTGTATCGGTTCATATCCCACTTCAACTTTTTTATTAACAATTGATTGATCATAATATAATGCAGTCATACCTAAAAAAGAATTTTCATCAAAATCAATCTGAGCTCTTGAACCAGCCATAACTTTACGATCAAAACTAACTAAATCATGCTTATCATAAGATATTCTTAAATCATCATCAGGATTGATATTTTCTGATAAAGTGATTGTTCCAGAAAAATAATCAATTTGGTAATCACGACCTCTCAATAATTGATTGCCATTTGAAAAGATTTCTTCACTACCTTCAACAAGAGTGAATCCTAAATTAATTGATTGTTGTGGGCTTGAGTATCTTACCAGTATTGAAAATCTTGAATCACCTGTATACTGAGTCATATTCGTTGATGTATACATTACACCTTGTTGTAATAATGGTTCTAGAGATTCATTAGAATTACCACCTTGAATACTATTTTCTGAAACAAAAGGAAGTAAGCTTGGAAGAATTATTTCTCCAGACTGAATATTTACTATATTAGGATTATTATAATCTATAATTTCATCTGAAGATTTATCGCCATTTTGATTTAATTCATCTAAACCGAAAAGATTTAAAAATGTTTCTCCAGAACTTAACCTATCACTTTTTGGAGTGGAAAAATTATCCACAATTTGAACTTCAAGACTAGAAGCATCAATATTTGATGTATTTAGAGAATAAACATTCTTAAACATTAAATCCCAAGTTGGGTGGTTGGGATGAGGAGATTGTGATTTAATCATAATTAATTCTAATGAATCTTGACTTGGCCCTAAGCTTTGTCCTACTTTTGTAACTATGTTGCCCGTATCTCTATCTACAATATCAAAATGAGCAGCAATAATTTCACTTTGCAAAGTTTTTTTCATTCTGATAAATCCAAGATCTTCATTAATAGTATAATCTGTTCCTCTGCTCAGTTTTAAAAAATTTCCTTGTTTACTCTCATCTGAAAATTGGTTTTTTTCGGATGGATTTATATATGCAATACCTGGATCAGCTTGAGGATTATTGGATGAATCTATTTTATATAATTCAAAGTTTTTTATCGATACATTTCCTATTAAATGAAGTCCGTCAACCAGAGGATAAAAAGAAGGGATATTTAATTGAAAATTACTGCTTTCAATAACTTGGCTAGCTCCATTTCTAAACCATTCATGAACAAAGAAATATAAATTCTTCTTGTAGTTAAAATCTTTTAATTCAAGAGTTCTTAATTCGGCACTTCCTTTATACTGCTGAGATTCTTTTTCGGTTTTTTCAATAGAAGCAATAGATGTTATATTTACTGGTCCCAATTGTGACAAAGCTTTAACACCGAACAAACCATTATTTGTACCTGAAAAGGTTACAAATTCTGTTGATGGAAGTGATAAAGATATATTTCCAACTTCAAGCCTTTGAAGGATATCATCCTCATCACCTTGGTAGTCAATTCTTATTGTATTCTCCCAATCAAAATCTCTTTCTGAGTTTTGATCTAAAGATATAGTAATTTTATCACCAATTTTACCTTGAACATTTAATTGTTGTTTTTGATCAAATTTAAAGTTGGTTTTTTCCTGTTCTCGAAATGAAGATCTTACTAATTCCTGATCTTGATTCACTAACTTAGCTGATAGATTAACATTCCCAGCAACTTTTAGAGATGCTCTTCCTAATGCGCCCAAATCAATCGAAGCTAATTGTAAAAATGTATCTTTTTTTGATGATGTTGAATCTGATGGTACATTCAAGCCCTTAAATAAATTATACTTTTGATTAGATTCAAATAAATCAGAAATATAATTTTCAAATGAATCTTGATAAAAAAAGATATTGTGATAACCAATACTATAGCTTTTTATTTGTATTTGACTAAAATCTCGATTGATAGTAAAGACAGTTTCATCAATTTTTTTATTTAAATCAAAAATCCCAATGGGATAATTAGAAATATCATTGTATGAAAAGTTAATTTTTTTCTTTTTGCTAAACGGATCTGGTAGGTAATTACCATAATCATTTGCCATTGAAATATTTGTTAAAAGAATTAAAAAAAGAAAAAATCTCATTTTTGTATAGACTTTATTTTATTTATAAATTTTTCAATTGCAATTCCCCTATGACTTACTCGATTTTTTAAACTATTATCCATTTCAGCCAAAGATATGTTGTATTCTGTAGATAAAAAAATTGGATCGTAACCAAAACCTTTGTTTCCAATTCTCTCCTTTAAAATTTTACCTTCAATTTGACCTTCCACACAAAAATCGTTTAAACCATCTACAAACGTAATAACTGTTTTAAATCGAGCTGTTCTAAATTTATCATCAACGTCTTTCAATTTCGTTAATAATTTTGAAATATTATCATCATAAGATGCATTTTCTCCAGCATATCTAGCTGTAAAAAGTCCTGGATCACCATTTAATGCATCAACTTCCAAAATTGTATCATCTGCAACGGACGCAATTTTTGCATGATTATAAGAAGCCATTGATTTTTTAAATGAATTTTCTTTGATAGTGTTTCCATTTTCAACTATTTCTCCAATATCAGGAAAATCAGCTAAAGATAATATCTCATCAAAAAATGGTTGAATCTTTACAGAAATTTCTGATACTTTGTGTTTATTTGAAGTAGCAATTACAATTTTTTTCATTTCTTAAACTAAGAAATATTTATGTGTTTATTAAATAACTAATATTGCTTACCTTTTCAGGCATTTTGTTGGCTCTGTAGCTCAGTTGGTAGAGCAGAGGACTGAAAATCCTTGTGTCGGCGGTTCAATTCCGTCCAGAGCCACTTATTATTATGGAATTCAATAAAAAAAATATAGCAATTATAGTTATAACAACACTTCTTGTTGTCTTCGTTGGTTCTTTTTTGAGACAACCAAAAGTCTATACATTTTATAAAGAACAATTTGTACCAAGCGATATGGATACTGTATTTGAATTTTTTTCAAGACCTGAAAATCTTGAAAAAATTACACCCTCAGCAATGGGCTTTAATATTATAACTCCAACGCCGATTGAAATGAAAGAAGGTGCTATCATTGACTATACTGTAAAAATTTTAGGAGTGCCTGTGCGCTGGAGAACTATGATTACTAGCTATAAAGAAAATGAATATTTTGTAGATGAACAGCTTAGAGGTCCTTACAGTTACTGGCATCATAAACATACGTTTAAAGAGGTTGATGGAGGTATATTAATCATTGATGAAATAACTTATGCTTTACCAATTCAAGCCTTTCGAAAAATTGTTCATCCAGTTTTGATTAAACCTCAGCTAAATCAAATCTTTGATTTCAGATTTCAAACAATTAAAGATAAATTTAAGTAATGATCAATTACATTCTTTCTAAGTCAAACATAATGATAAATTATGTCGGTTTTACGATTGTGTGGTTTTCCTGTGTCTACAGTGGAGCTAAAGGAGATCCAATTATTGCTTTAATACCAACATTTATTTTCTTATTCCTTCATTTTCTAATTGTCACAGATCATTTAAAAGAAGAAATACAACTAATTGTTATTTCTATTATCTTTGGTTTAATAGTTGACTCTAGTTTTTCTATACTTGGTTTTGTTAAATACAACGGTACATTAGATTTTGCGCCAAATCTAGCCCCTCTTTGGATAGTTTGTATGTGGGCAGGTTTTACTGCTCAGATAAATCATGCGATGAAATTTTTGATCGGTAGATATCCATTAATTTGCTTATATGGATTACTTGCGCCATTAGCATATATTGCTGGAGAAGGTATTGGCGCAGCTACAGTTACAGATACTTATTTATCCTATGGATTTATTAGCATAGCGTGGTCAATAAGTTTATTGTCTTTATTCAAAATTTCAGAATATTTAATGAGCAAATAAGATGAAAAAGATTATTTTTTTAATCTCTTTAATATTTTTTGGCTGTGCATCGCAAAAACCTATTGAACCTAATGAAGTTTTGGATTTTGATATTCCTGAGCAATGGGAAGTTAGCATTTCACAAAATTTAGATTTTGATCAAGAGTGGTGGAAAATTTTTAATGACGATAATCTAAATTCTTATTTGGTTGAATTTATGGATGAAAATATAAATCTTGAAAAAGCGATGCTAAATACGAGAAAAACCAAACAAGCATCAGTAATAGCAACTGGTAGTTTATTCCCATCAATTTCAGTAAATAGTAGTGCCGTTGAATCTGAGCAGAACACTGCAGGATTTCCTCCATTTTTTTCAACCTTATTTGGTCAATCATCTGATGAAGTAACCGTATTCACGCAAGAAAATTATAATCTATCACTTGGAACGCAATGGGAAATTGATTTGTGGGGCAAGCTTCGCCAAGGAAGAATTGCTACTAAACAACAATATCTATCTGCAATGTATTATGAAGATTTTCTTAAGCTTTCGCTGACAGCTGAGGCATCTAAGCTTTATTTTTCAATAATTGAAGCAGAACAAGTTTTATACAATGCATCAAAAAAACTTAAAAATGCAGAAACTATTTTTGAGCTATATTCGCTTCGCTACAACAAAGGGAGTATTTCCATACAAGCGTACCAACAATCAGAAATAATATTTAATGCAACAAAATCTGATTATAATAATAAACTTCTGATTGTTAATTCTCTTAAAAGAGAAGCAAAGTTGCTTGTAAAAGAGTACCCTTCAACAGAATTTGTAGTTAACAATAACTTTCCTAAAAAATTACCAAGCATTCCAAGTACTCTACCAGCAGATATTGTCAAAAGAAGGCCAGATTTAATTGCTCAACAATATAATTTACTCGCTAATAAAGCTTTAGATAGGCAGGCTCTTCTAACTTTATTCCCAACATTTAGTCTTACTGGAAGTTATGGAAGCTCATCAAATGATTTAGAAGATATAACTAATGAAGACTTTTCAGTATGGAATAAAGGATTAAACGTTTTTGTTCCAGTATTTAATGCAGGAAAACTAATTGCAAATAAAAAACTTGCTAAGACTAATAGAGAAATTGCAATGCTTGATTTTGTAAATACTTTGCTAAATGCATATAAGGAAGTAGAAAGTGGATTTGAATCTGATTTGACATCAAATCAAGCTTTAGAAATAATTAATCAAAATATTATTTTGTCGGAAAGTATCTACGATACAACCTTTGAAGGATTTATTAAAGGATCTTCAACCTTCGAGGATGCTATTAATGCAAATAATGCACTTTATGACAATCTAGATTTAAAAGCTCGATTAGAAAAGGTTCGCATAGAACAGAGAATAAATTTAATTTTAGCTCTTGGCGGAGGATTTAAAACAAATGATTAAAAAATTAAAACCATTATTTATCTTATTAGGCGCATTTGCTATATCATATTTATTGTGGCTGCTAGGTCAGGTACAACCTGATCCGGTAGAAGAAGCGCCAGCGCCGGACGTTATTGTTGAAATTTTAACCCCGAAAAATTTTCAAATTCAAATAAGTTCTAACGGTACAACAACGCCTCTCACCCAGACAGTATTGACTGCAGAAGTTGGTGGTGAAGTTATCTATCGTTCAAAAAAGTTTTCTGAAGGTTCATCAGTTATTAAAGGAGAAATTTTGGCAAAAATTGATGATACAGACTTACAACTACAGTACAAAAATGCTTTATTACAATTGGCAAATGCTGAGGTGCAGCATTCATTGCAATTAGCAGAAGCAGAAGTTGCCAAAGAGGCATGGGAGAAAATAGGTGATGGTGTTGCTAGTAATTTGACACTTAAAAAACCACAGCTAAAGCAGGCTGAAGCATTATTAGAAGTTGCTAAAGCTCAGGTTAATTCAGCCAAAAACAAATTAAACAAAACAGAAATCGTAGCACCTTATGCTGGCAGAATTCAAAGTGTAAATATTGATTTAGGTACAACAATTATTCCTGGACAGCCAGTTGGAGCTCTATACACTTCAAGCGAGATTGAAGTTACTTTAGCTGTAAAGGATAACGACTTGCAATTCTTGAGCATACCAATGGATGGAAGAAAATTAGATCCAAGTGAACAAGCATCGGTAGTAATTGAAAGTTTTTACAAAGGAAAAACTCAATCTTGGGAAGGCAAACTTGAAAGAGTTGACGGGGTTATAGATCCTATAACAAGAATGATTAATCTGATAGCGGTCTTTAAAAATGACTTTATTGAAACAGATAAACCTAATCTTCCTATTGGTCTTTTTGTTGAAGCAAAAATTGATGGCATTACATTAAAGAATATTTTTGAAATTCCAATTAATTCTATTTCAAAAGACAATGAAGTATATATTGTCGATAAAGATAATCAGCTAGAATTAAGAAAATTAACCGTTTTAAAAAAATATAGTGAATTTGTGATTATTAAAGATGGATTAAAAGCTGGAGAAAGGATTGTTACTTCAAAACTCTCGACAGCTTCGAGCGGAATAAAAGTTAACCCAGTTTATAAATAATGCGTAGTATAGTTACTTGGTTTGTTAATAATAGTGTTCCTGCAAATCTTTTTATGTTTTTTTTAATAGTAGGTGGGTTTTTTGTATCATATCCCTCAATAAAAGCTGAATTCTTTCCAGTACCAGATCCAAAAGCAGTAACGATTATAGTACCATACCCTGGAGCTTCTGCATCTGAGGTTGAAGCTTCAATTTCCTCAAAGATTGAGGATCGACTAGAAGGTGTTGCAGGAATAAAAAAAATCAATTCAAATTCTTTAGAAGGTGGTGGATATGTAGGAATTAGAATATTCGCTAGTGCTGATTTCGATAACACGTTTGAAGAAATCAAAACTATTGTTGATGGCATTACCACTTTCCCTGAAAACAGTGAAGAACCAATCGTCAAAAAACTTGAGATTGTTGAAAAGGTTCTTGATGTAGTAATTCATGGGGATGTAGATGAAAATACTCTTTTGAGTGTTACTAAAAGGATTAACGAAGAAATAAAAAATCTCAGTGAAGTATCATTTACTGAAATTTATGGTAATAGAAATAGAGAAATATCTATAGAAATTTCTGAAAATAGTTTAGAAAAATATAATCTAACTTTTGATGAGATTGCATTTGCTATTAATATGGGCTCAATCGATTTACCTGGTGGTGTTATCTCAAGTACTAAAGGCGACCAACTTATAAGAACAGTTGGCCAGTCATACAAAGGAGATGAATTTGAAAATATTGTAATTAGAACAAATGCAAATGGTAGTACTCTGCTCTTGAAAGATGTTGCAGTCATTAATGATACTTTTGAAGATGTTGATAAATTCTTCAAATGGAATGGTACTAAAGCAATGTTTATAAGTGTAAATCTAGTTGGTAACCAAGATGTTTTGGATGCCTCTGATCAGCTAAGGAATTTTGTAAAAAATAAAAAAAATGATATGCCTGAAAATATTCAAATTGACTATTGGTATGATCAAGCAAGATTTCTTGAGGATAGAATAAATATTTTATACAAAAATTTTGCAATTGGAATGTGTTTAGTACTAATTCTTTTAACTATGTTTTTAAGACCTTCAGTCGCTTTTTGGGTTGCGATGGGTATTCCCATATCTTTTGGAGGAGCATTATTATTACTACCACTATTAGGAGTTACAATAAATGTTTTATCAACTTTTATGTTTATAGTTGTACTTGGAATTGTAGTTGATGATGCTATTATTGTTGGAGAAAATGTATTTCGTAGAAGAATTAAGCTTAAAGAAGATAACTTTACTTCAACTGTAAAGGGTACTATGGAAGTTATGCTTCCAGTTTTCTTTGGAATTTTGACAACAATAGTTGTTTTTGCTCCTATGCTTGATTTAGCAGGTGATACTGGACCAATATGGAGAACATTTCCTTTAACAGCTATTCCTATTTTAGTTTTTTCACTTATAGAATCAACTACAATTCTACCTGCACATTTAAATCATGCTGGTGAATGGTTTCAATATCGTTTTGTAAAATTTGGAAATATTTTAAGATCAGCGAGAAATTATTTTTCAAAAAAATTATATACTTTTGTAGATGATAATTGGCTTCCCTTAGTTAAAAAATCTATTAAAAATCGTTATCAAACTGTTTCAATTTTTGTAGGTGTATTATTTATTTCATTTTCATTACTTGCTGGTGGATGGGTAAAGTGGCAGTTTTTCCCAGTATTAGAAGCTGAAGAAGTTGCAATTGTTATTGACCTACCAGAAGGAACACCAATTAATACGACAGAAAAAGTAACAAAAATGGTTGAGATGGAAGCTTTAAAACTAAAAAATGAATTAAATACAGAAAATAATAGAAAAATAATATCCCATGTTATGACAACTGTTGGTGATCAATATTTTAGTGCCCAAGAAGCAGAGAGCAGTCCAACTGGTCCAGTGCTCAAAGCTAGCTCAACCCCTCATCTTGGCGAAGTCGTAGTTATATTGACACCTGCAGATAGTAGATGGGGATTAACTGGTGCCTATGATATTATTAATATTTTAAGAGAAAGAGTTGGGATTATTCCGGGTGTTGAAAGATTGAATTTTAGTGCAAATATATTTAGTGCTGGTAAACCGATTCATTTTGAATTTTCAGGAAATAATTTTGATGATTTAAATCGAGTAATTAAAAATACTAGATTACTTCTTAGTAATTATGCTGGAATATATGATCTAAATGATTCCGATAAAATTGGTAAAAGTGAACTTCAAATTGAACTTCTCCCAGCAGCTGAAGCATATGGTTTAACTACAGCCATTATTGCAAAACAAGTTAGACAAGCGTTCTATGGAGAAGAAGTTCAAAGAATTCAACGCCAAGATGATGATATAAAAGTTATGTTAAAGCTAACAAAAATTGAGAGGGATAACGCCAGAACGCTTGAAAATTTAAGAATCAGAACTAATACTGGTATTAAAATTCCGTTGTACGCTGTGGCAAAAGTAAAGGAAATCCCAGGAAAATCTGCAATTAAGAGAATTGATGGTAAACGAGTTGTTGAAATAACCTCAGATGTAGATATTAGTAAAAATACATCCTCTATGATTTTGTCTACTATAATTGGTCCAGAAGGTAACCCAATAAATAGCTTAAAAAATATTTTAGATAAGGAACCTGGTGTATCGTTTGCACTTGCAGGAGAACCCGCAGAGCAGGCAGAACAACTTCAAGATATATTTGTAAAATTTGGTTTAGCAATTTTTACTATTTTTGTTTTATTAGCAATTCCGCTTAAATCCTATTTTAAACCATTGATTATTCTATCAGCTATTCCATTTGGAATGGTTGGTGCTATTTTAGGGCACCTAATGCTCTTTCAACCAATGTCTGTTCTATCATTATTAGGAGTTGTAGCTCTTTCTGGAGTTGTGGTAAATGACAGCTTGTTGCTAGTAGTTTTCGTTAATAGAGCTAAAGAAAAAGGCGATAGTACATTAAAGGCTGTAACAGATGCAGTTAGATCAAGATTTAGACCAGTAATATTAACCTCACTTACAACTTTTCTAGGAATTGCTCCTCTACTCTTTAATCAATCAACTCAAGTACTTTTCTTAAAGCCAATGGCAATTTCATTAGGAATTGGAATTTTATTTGCAACGTTTGTCATTCTACTATTAGTGCCAGTATCATATGTGATTATTGATGATTTTATCAATTTGATATCAGGAAATAAAAAGAAAAATTCCTAAGCTTCAAACTGTGAGTAATTATGATATCCAACTTTTGTAGGATCATCATAATCAATTTTGACAATGGCTTTCTTTAAGATTCTTTTAAGAATGATAAGTCTATCCTTTTCTGATTGACTTTTTAACAACATTTTTTTTGCACGCTTGTCAATATCAAGCATAGAAGCAATTTCAAATGCAGCTTTAGGCATACTTATCTGAGCAATTTTTGCAGAGGCTCCTAATTTCATCAGTACTTCATATAAGAATACGTTGGTTTCTTGGAGTAAAGTTTCATCAATTGAATCATCAATATCCTGCCAAGTTTTCACGTAAGCTTGTTTATAGTCTTTCGAATAGTTATAACTCTTAACAATAAATCGTTCAACTCCTGTTACAAGAATATCATACTCTCCTGTATCTCCTTCAGCTGCAGTGATTTGAGTAATTTCAGCTGTGCACCCAATCGACAGGGTATCATTATTTCTGGAATTAATAATACCAAATTTTTGATTATGCTTTAAGCAATATTCAACAATCTTTTTGTACTTTGCTTCAAATATATGCAGCGGAAGTTTTTCGCCTGGAAGCAAAACTAAAGGGAGCGGAAAAATTGGGATTTTATCATTCATTGTATTATCAAAATACGTATTGTTTTATTAATTTTCACTATCAAAATTTTAAAAATTCAATTAAAAGGGTAAAAATGAAAAAAGATATTTTAGATCACGTAGCCATTTGTACTGATGATATAAATAAATCAGTTGAGTGGTATACTGAAAATTTTAAATGTGATATTTTATATCAAGATAGTTCTTGGGCAATGCTTGAATTTGATAACGTTAAGTTAGCTTTAGTTCTACCTGAACAACATCCATTCCACTTTGCCATACTAAAAAATAATGTAGAAGATTATGGTAAGCCGGTAACTCATCGAGATGGATCTGTATCAGTGTATATAAAAGATAGATCTGGCAACAACATAGAAATTCTGAGGTACTAAAATGAAAAGAATCGTTATTATGAACTGTATTACAATTTCTCTCATTGTGATTTTGTCATATATTTCTACACCAAATAATCAAATCCTTGCTAATCATCATTTAATAACTGGCTTTGGAGGAGTAATTGTATTTATGAGTGTTTTATGGATTGTGAGTTTACTTGTTAAAGATGCAAGCATTGTTGATATTTTTTGGGGTCCTGCATTTATAGTTCTTGGGTCCTCGCTACTTGTATCAATGGACCAAGTTTACTCTGAGAGATCGTTGTTTATTCTATTCCTAGTATCGCTGTGGGCTATAAGACTGGCGTCACATATTGGATTTAGAAACATTGGTCACGGTGAAGATTTTCGATATGTTGAATGGAGAAAAGAAAGCGGTAACAACTATTGGTGGCATAGTTTTATAAGAGTTTTTCTACTTCAAGGAAGTTTATGCACCTTAGTAGGCGTATCAATTTACTTTGGGTATCTAAACGAAAAACCTTTATCATTCATTGAGAATATGTTTGCATCAACAATATTTTTTATTGGTCTAGCTTGGGAGTCAATTAGTGATTTGCAATTAAAAGCTTTTAGAAAAGATCCCAAAAATAAAGGTAAAATTTGTAAGAGCGGATTATGGAAGTATTCAAGACATCCTAATTATTTTGGTGATCTTGTTGTTTGGATAAGCATTTTTACTTTTAGCATTTCTAGTGAAAATCTTTTATTTATTGCAGGTTCATTTTTAAGTCCATTGATTATGGGGTCAATTTTTTATTATATTACGGGCCCTATGATGGATCAAGCAATGATGCAAAGTAGGCCAGATTACAAAAAATATATGGAAAATAGTAATTCACTAATTCCAAAATTCAAATGAAAGAGGGGAAAAAATGTATAACAAGTTATTGTTAACACTTTCAATATTCGTATTTATAGCATGTGGTGGTGCTCCACAAGAAGCACAAGTTGTAAATATTGGATCTTTAGGTTCTGAAATGAAATATGATGTTGAAGAATTCACAGTTAAAGCAGGTTCGAAGGTTAAAATTATTTTAAAAAATAATACTCCTTTAGAGTTTATGGGTGAAATGCAACACAATATTGTCATTTTCAAAGATGAATCTGCTGCTCCAGAAATCATCAAGCTAGCTGAAAGCTACTTTGGTGGTGATGCTCCGGACGATAATAGAATTCTCGCAAAATCTATTTTAATAGATAAGCAAGAAGAAACTACTATTGAATTTGACGCGCCTAAAAAGCCAGGTAGATATTTGTACGTCTGTACATATATTGCCCATGCAGGCTCTATGCGTGGTTATATGATCGTAGAGTAATTCCTATATAGAGGATTAACACGCTTGGATGAATTGATAAATCTGCATATATTACGATTCTAATATTGAGATTATATCTCAAAAAAGGAAAATATGAGTGAATTTTTAATTATGTTTAGAGAAGTGCTTGAAGGAGTGCTTGTTGTAGGAATACTTTATACTTTCATCGTTAAAACAGGTAGAGAACACTTAAAGAAAAGTATAATTAATGGTGTTATTGCATCATTTGTTGCTACTGGAATCTTTGCTGTTATATTTCAAATTGCGTATGGAGGCTTTGAAGGAAAGCAGGCTGCTATTTTTGAAGGGACAACCATGTTAATTGCTGCCTTTTTGCTTTCAACAATGATTATTTGGATGGGTAGAAATAAAAATGTTGCTGCAAGTTTAGAAAAAGAAGCCTCAGATATAATTGAAAAAGATAAGAATGTTTCATTGGGTCTATTTGCATTAACATTTTTTGCAATTTTCAGAGAAGGTGTTGAAGTAGTGCTTTTCATGTATGCTATTGTAATCCAATCAAATGGTCTTTCCATTGGTGGTTCAGTGTTAGGATCCATTGTTGCGCTAATGATTGGTTACGCAATCTTTGTACAAGGTAAAAGAGTTCCTTTAAAACAGTTCTTTAATGTGACATCTATATTACTCATTTTTGTGTGTGCTGGATTAGTTGCATATGGCGTTCATGAATTCGAAGAAGCATTTTATACCAAAGATGAAATGAAGCAAATGGAAATATGGAATGTTAATGACAAAGGTCCCGTTTTTGGATTTAATATCGATAATAATGGAACTCCAAAACCATTATTGAGCGATAAAGGTGCAATAGGACAGTTGTTCAAAGGCTTTTTCGGATACAATGGCAACCCAACTTCTACAGAGCTGGTCAGTTGGCTACTTACTTTAACCCTTGTATCATTTCTTTGGAAAAGAGCATCTAATCCTAACAAGACATAATTAAGATTCATTAATGATATCTTTAATCTCTGTAATTATCATTGCAGTTGCTCCCCAACAAATACATTCATTGAAATGATAGGCTGGAACATTGATTTTAAAACCTGACTTATTGATTGGAGTGTTTAACACTAAATTATTATCAATTAATTCATCTAGACTAATCTTATAAACCTGATCAACTTCGCTATCATTAATTTTAATTTGAGGATGAGTCTCTGAATACCATAAAAAAACATGGATATTAAAATACGATACTGGTGTATAAAGGCTAGAAAGTTGTCCAAGGCTTTTTAAGCTTGAAGAATCAATCCCAATTTCTTCTTTTGTCTCTCTAAGTGAAGCATTTTGTGCAGTTTCATTTTTATCAATAGCTCCCCCAGGTAAAGATACTTGGCCTTTATGATGCTCAACATTATCAGTTCTTTTTGTTAGCAAAAAAAATAATTGATTATTTTCTTCAAATAAAATGATGCTTACGCTAGCCTGCTTAGCATCTTTTGGAGGAATGAATGCTTTTTCTGTAATACTATTTATTGGAATTACAGCCATTTTTTTATGACTCTTCCATCCAGGTAATTCAGAATTACTGCCAACTCTTTCCTTTATTAATGCAATTATTTTGTCTACTTTCATATCCGTGAAATATAAGCACATAATTTGGGATTGGAATGGAACTTTGCTTAATGATTTAACCTTATGCGTTGATCTACTTAATGTATCTTTAGAAAAAAGAAAGCTTCCCGAAATGACTGAAGAAAAATATAGAAAGAAATTTCTTTTCCCAATTAAAACTTTCTATGAGTCTATTGGATTTGATTTTTCAAAAGAAGATTTTATAATTGCTAACGACGAATTTCATCTAGGCTTTGAACAAAACTTTAAAAAACTAGCTTTACAACCTTATGCTCAAGATACCATTGCACGTTTCCAGAAATTGGGAGTCACACAAAGCATATTATCTGCAACAGTTCAAAGCCGACTTGAAGAGCAAGTAGATTTTTTTGGCATTACACATCTACTTGATAATGTTGTTGGCATAAGCAATACACCATCAGGCTATGGAAAAGAATTTGAAGGAAAGGAATTATTAAACAATACTGATATACCGCTTGAACAAACAATTATTGTTGGTGATAGCATGCTAGACTTTACTGTTTCAACAGCACTTAGCATTGATTGTGCACTACTTTCCAATGGCCATAACAATTTAGAAAGACTTCAAGCCACAGGTTCAAAAACTTTTTCTAATATTCAATCGTTTTCAAATTGGATCTTAGATTGACTTAGGTTGTTATCCCACCATCAACTGTAAAAATTGACCCTGTCACAAAATCTGATGCTTCAGATGCAAGATAAAGCGCCATTCCCGATATATCATCAGGCGATCCCATTTTACCCTTTGGAATTGATTTAACAATTTTGCTATGTGTATCTTCGTTTTTCCATAACGCTTTACTGAAATCAGTTTTAATGAGCCCAGGAGCTAATGTATTGACATTAATATTGTATTCACCAAGCTCTTTAGCTAAGACTTTTGTAAGCATTACTACAGCAGCCTTACTTATGTTGTAAACCCCTAAACCTTCTAGAGGTGTTTTAGCTGCTATGGAAGCTACATTAATAATTTTACCAGAATTATTAGCAATCATCATCTTACTACATGCTTTTGCAAAATTAAAATAGCCTTTAACATTAACATCAAAAATTTTATCCCAATGAGAATCTTCAGAATTTAAAATCGGTCCATAGTAGGGATTTGCCGCCGCGTTATTTACTAAAATGTCGACTCCATTAAATTTTTCTAATGTATGATCTACAACGGATTGGATGGATTCTTTATCGCTTGTATTGCATTCAATAGGAATCAGAGTGAGTCCATTTGATACTGCTTCATTAACCGCAGAATCAAGATTTTCTTTTTTTCTGCTGCAAATCACAACATTTGCACCCGCTTGTGCAAGTTTCGTAGCAATAGCTTTACCTATTCCTTTTGATCCACCAGAAACTATTGCGGTTTTGTTGTTTAAATCGAGCATTTATTTTTTCTTTCTACTTTCAGCCATTGCTTTCCACATTGATTCAGGCAATTTAGTTAAATCGGAAAATTCTCCTGCTCCTGCTATCCATTCTCCGCCATCAATAGTAACAACTTCTCCGTTAATGTATGCAGAACCATCGCTCATTAAATAAGATGCTAGATTTTCTAATTCATGTCTTTCCCCAAAACGTTTCATGGGAATTTTATTCTTCATATCATCTTCAAAATCATCAAATCCTGGAGGCATTAATCTTGACCATGCTCCTTTTGTAGGAAAAGGTCCCGGTGCTATGGCATTAAATCTAATATTATATTTACCCCACTCTACAGCTAATGATCTTGTCATTGCCAAAACACCAGCTTTTGCAGCTGCAGACGGCACTACAAAGGGTGAGCCAGTCCAAGCATATGTGGTTACAATACTTAAAATATTACCTTTTTTATTTTTGATCATTTCTTTTCCAAGCACACTTGTGCAATTCCATGTGCCCATAAGCACAATGTCAATTACAGCTTTAAAAGCATTTTGACTAAGCATCTCAGTTGGAGAAATAAAATTACCAGCAGCATTATTCAACAGTGCATCAACTGTTCCAAATTTATCTAATGCCTGTTTAGACATAGTTTCAACATCTTCAATTTTTCGAACATCACCAGGGCAAGTTAACACATCGATATTTTTTTCTGAAAACTCGTGTGCTGCCTCTTCAAGCACTTCTTTTCTTCTTCCGCTAATGACCAAATTTGCTCCAAGTTCACCAAATCTTCTTGCCATACTTTTGCCTAAACCAGAACCACCTCCGGTAACAACAATAGTTTTATTTTTTAATAAGTTATCTTTAAACATATTGTATTCTCCCCTTTTTCACTTTAATGCGTCTAAATTATTTTTTATTGTCTCAGTTTTTTCTTTGAGGGGATCTAATACAGAATCCTCAATTACATCACCTATTTTTTCTTCACTATTTTCAAGCTGTGTTTTGATTTCATCCATGTTTGGTAAAGGTTGATTTGTGAATAGTAAATAAGCACAGTATAGAATAAATAGCGTAATCCCAAGTGTAACAATCTTAAATAGTTTTTTAATTACACTAAATGTTATCATTGTAATTAAAACTATTGCTACAGCAAGATAAGCAGGATTATCCGAAATACTATTTAACAGATTTTCTAACATTATATCAATTTATACATTACATTTCTACTTTACAAAGATGAAACATAAATCAACAAAAAACGTTAATAATAATGTGATTAAAAAAGTATGTGTTTTATTCTTTTTGTTAAATCTTGTTTTTGCTCAAGATCAAATTGAGCTAAAACAAGCTGATTCTTTATCATCCATTCAAACTAATAATGAGACCCTTACTTCATTAAAGGGTAACATTATTTTCAAAAAAGGGGATCAACTACTTTTTGGTGACAGAGCTACACAATCAAGTGATAATGCTATAATAAAACTTTATGATAACGTGAAAATTGAAGATGGAAATAAAACAATATTTTGCGATTCTTTGTTCTTTGATACTGAAAAAGATAAAATAGAACTACTTGGACAAGTCAGTATAAATAACGGCAATCAAATAATTACTTCTACCAAAGGAAGGTTGGATAATAAAAATGAAAAAATTACACTCTTAAGTAATTCCACTGTTGAGGATTATAACCAAAAAGTTGAGGGTGATTTAATTGAAATTATTTTTGACAAAAGTGAAATTATATCATTAAAAGTTTTAGAAAATGGTTCCATTTTTTCTAAAAACTTTGGGTATGAAAAAGATAATACTAACCAAAATCAATCTATTGAAAATCAAGATATTCTTACTGGTAATATTATTAGTATGAGTATGAAAGATAATCAAGTTGATGAAATTGAGCTTAAAGGAATGGCTTCCAGCTTTATACACCTATATGAAGATTCACTTTATCAAGGTACAAATGAAATTTCGGGCGATAAAATTGTCTTACAATTAAAAAATAATAATGCGACTGAATTAGTATCTAATGGAGGTGTAATAGGTAAATTTATTCCTTCTTCCTCAAATTCATCAGGTCAAGAAAAAGTAGATTATCGTGGAGATAGAGTAGAATTTGATACTAATTCAAGATCCTCGAAAATGTATGGGAATGCTAATATCGTTCAAGTTGGAATGGATTTAACAGCTGCTCAAATAAATCTTGACTGGAAAAGCAATATCCTAGAAGCATTTAGCACCAATGCTTTTAATGAAGATGAAAATTTAGAACCTACTTTAATTGAAAATGGTCGCGAACCAGTTTCAGGAAAATCTATGGTTTACAATATTAAAAATAGAAAAGGAAAAGTAATTGCGGGGAAAACTAAAGTACAAAATAATACTTATATCGGCACACAAATTACTACTGTTTCTGATAGCACTTTTTACATCGATGATTGCATTTTTACATCCTGTGATCCATCAAAATTTTATATTGGAAGTAAACAGGCAAAAATTATTTATGGAGATAAAATTATATTAAAGCCATTAAACATTGTTGTTGGGGGTGTACCAATTTTTGGTATACCAAAAGCTATCTTTCCTCATTCCAATGAAGAAAGGAGATCTGGTTGGATTATGCCATCTTTTGGTTCATCAGATAATCGAGGGAACTACTTGGATGGACTTGGATATTATTTTGCTCCAAATGATTATTTTGGTTCTGAAAATTCAATTATTTTCGCTGATAGACAGGGCTTAATTCTTAAATCAAAAAACCAATACAAAAATCGTTACAAATTTAGTGGTGGATTCAACTTTGAAATTCGTAAACATTTAAGCTCCACAGAACAGGATATTGCAAAACTAAATGAAAACAACAAAACAGATTTTTCTTTGAATTGGAATCACAATCAAATTCTTCGTAACGACCAGACACTAAGATCGAATGTAAGCTATTACAGTAATGGTGAATACAATCGTGAGACAAGTATTGATCCAATCAAAAGATTAAATCAGCAAGCAATTTCTAATGCTACTTATTCAAAAAGATGGAAAGATAAAAATCTCTCAATGAGTGTCAATGTATCCAATAAACAAGATTTAATGTCCAAAAATAAGGTTAATAGCTCGTCTTCTTTTTATCAAAATCCTACTAGTCTTTCTTCTACTATCACAGAGAACACAAGCACGCTGCCTTCATTAAATTTTCGAGTTGGAAGAAGAAACTTATTTGATAACGCAAATGAGTCTTTTTTGAATAACATTCAATGGGATTTTAATTCAAGAATTTTAAATAATTCTAAAAACTATTATAGCTCTCAAGAGGTGATTGACGAAGATGGAATGAGCAGCTTTCAATGGGAGCAGGATGAGGATGGAAATGCTATTGCCTTTAATCAAAGTGATATAATGTTAAAAAATAAATTTAGCATTAATGCTCCATTTACTGCTTTTAAGTATGTTGCAATTAACCCAAATATTAATATTAGTTCTGACTTTGTAAATAGATTTCAAGAAGCGTCTATTAATGAAGAAAATGAAGTAGAATTGAATACAGTTGATCGCTTTAAAAATAGGACTACCTCAAATTTGGCTTTATCAATATCTACCAAAGTGTACGGCATTCTACCATTTAAAGTTGGTAATTTTCAAGCCATAAGACATGTAATGACACCAAGAATTGGATTTTCATATTCTCCAAACTATCTCAAAAATGATAATTATTTTCAGGAATTTAATGATGAATACTATGATTATTTTTCTGGAACCCTTATCGGATCTACTCCAAGAACAAGTAGTAAAAAAATTAACTTATCTCTAGGAAACGTATTTCAAGCAAAGAGCAGTATAAATAATGAAGAAGAAAAAATAGATCTTTTTTCTTTACGTATGAATACTGGGTATGATGTAAACAAAGAAGAATTCAAATTATCTACTTTAAATTCTTCTTTAAGAAGCAGATTGAAAAATGGAACAAATATTGATATGAATTTTACTCATGATTTTTACGAGTTTAACAAAGAAGAAAACGTAAGAATGAATGAACTACGGTCAGTTCCTAGGCTCACCGGTATCAGACTTTCAACAAATTTTAAACTAAAGGGTAAAAAATATGATATTCAAAATGATAATGAATTATCAGAAGAAACAAAAAATTTCCTAAATGATTTTTCCTCAAATGTGTGGCAAAGCAGAATAGGGGTAAGTTATACATTAAGCAAAATTAATCCGGAAAATAAAATTGAGAATTTTTGGCTGAATTCTAATACAAGTATAAATGTCACAAACAATTGGAAGTTAAATTATAATGCTAGATTTAATCTTATAGATAATAATATAGTTCGACACAATTTGACACTTTATCGAGAAATTGATTGTTGGGAATTATTTGTTGATTGGACCCCTAATGGATATGCTAGAGGATTATATTTTAGATTAAACTTAAAATCAGATATGCTTCAAGATCTAAAAGTTGAACAAAAAACAGGAATCTATACTACTAGACCAAGTTTTTAGGTGTTATTACTTAAAAAAATTATTAAAGTTGTTTTGTGAAATCAAAATTCCAGAAAATTAAAGGAACTTATGATATACTTCCTCCGGAAAGTAAAAAATGGAATAAAGCTATTTCAATTCTTCAATCATTAAGCGAACAATTTGGATATGAAGAAATCAAAACCCCAATAATTGAAAATATTGATTTATTTAAACAAAATATTGGATATGAAACTGATGTTTCAAAGGAAATGTTTTCTTGGGAAGATTCTTCTGGCAATCAATTAGTTTTAAAGCCTGAAATGACTGCTCCTGTTGTTAGAGCGTACATCGAATCAGGATTTTTTAGAAGTAAACCTTTGTGCAAACTATTTTATATTGATGCTTTATTTCGTAGAGAAAAACCGCAAAAAGGAAGACAAAGACAATTTCATCAATTCGGGATAGAAGCACTTGGGTCTTCTGAGGTCGAACAAGATGCAGAGGTTATTCTTTTGGCAACAAAGATATTATATCATTTAGGCATTTCAAATACAACTCTTCAAATAAATGATATTGGTAATTATGAAACTAGAAAAAAATATCAGGAAAAATTGAATGAATACTTTTCAGATTATAAATCTAATCTATCAAAATTATCTCAAAATAGATTAGGAAATAACTCTTTACGCATTCTTGACAGTAAAGAAAAGGAAGACATCGAAATCATTAAAAATGCTCCATTGATTAAAGAATTTTTAACAAAGGATGAATTAAATAACTATTCATCACTTTTATCTCACTTAGATGCATTAGGAATACCTTACAAAGAAAATGGTCATTTAGTGAGAGGGCTTGACTACTACAATGGAACCACGTTCGAAATTTCAAATATGTCATCAAAATCACAAAATGCGTTACTTGGTGGTGGAAGATATGACAATTTGGTTGAAAGCATGGGTGGTCCATCCACACCTGCTGTTGGATTTGCTGCAGGTATTGAAAGACTTTTAATTGAATCATTAATGGATGAAAAAAATGAAACAATAGATTTTTTCATTGGTTTTGCATCTCATGCTGAAAGCACTATTAAGATAGCAAATCAATTAATTGATGAAGGTTATTCCATTTATATTGATACTTTAAAAAAATCTGAAAAGAATCAGTTAAAAAATGCAATTAAAATAAATGCAAGTTTCTACTTAAGATGTGATGAATCAATTAAGCTAAAAAACTTGACTTCAAAAGAAGAATTAGTTGTAAATAATATTTCGGAGCTCAAAAAATTTATAAAATTGTAACCCAATAATTTATATTCATATATAAATATAAATTTTTGACAAATACTCTTCGATTTGTGTAAGTTGCCAACCGATATGTCAAAAAATGAAAAACTATTGATTATTGTAGAGTCTCCATCAAAGACCAAAACGATATCAAAATATGTAGATAATGCATCAGTTATTGCTAGCGTAGGTCATTTCAAAGATCTTCCAAAAAAAGATATGGGGATAGATATTGATAATAATTTTGCTATGCAAATAGAAAGCATGCCAGATAAGAAAAAGTTTCTATCTCAATTAAAAAAAGAGGTGAAAATAGCCGATCGCATTTTAATTGCCACTGACCCAGATCGTGAAGGTGAAGCAATTGCAGCCGATATTGCTTCTGAAATCAGAGGAGATATCGAAAGAGTTGAATTTACTGAAATAACAAAACAAGCTGTGTTAGAAGCAGTTAATAATTCTCGAAAAATAAATTATGATTTGGTAGATGCTCAACGTGCCAGAAGAGCTATTGACCGTATTGTTGGTTTTTCATTTTCTCCAGTACTTTGGAAAACATTAAGATCTTTAAAAAATAAAGGACTATCAGCTGGTCGTGTACAATCAGTTGCTCTAAAACTATTGGTTGATCGTGAAAAGCTTAGAAATAAGTTTATTGAAAATAAATTTTATGCTATTGATGCAAATATTTCGGAAGGGAAAAGCGGTGAAATTTTTAGGGCATCATTAGTCTCATATAACGAAAAACCTGTTGCTAAAAGCGATGATTTTGGAAAATTTGATGTTGGTTTAAAGGATGATAATATTATTCAAGTAGATCAAAAATT
Source organism: uncultured Fidelibacterota bacterium (assembly GCA_902525615.1). Lineage (GTDB taxonomy): Bacteria > Fidelibacterota > Marinisomatia > Marinisomatales > Marinisomataceae > Marinisoma. The sequence continues at coordinate 559,436 of CABZHT010000001.1, read as the reverse complement.
AGCAGAACAAATAAAAGAAGAATGCAATGCTAATGATTGGTTAGTTAATAATATTGAAAGTAAACCAACTTCTAGCTCTCCAGCGCCTCCGTTTACCACAAGTACGCTACAACAAGATGCCTCAAGAAGATTTGGATTTTCTCCAAAAAGAACAATGGTTGTTGCGCAAAAGCTTTATGAACAAGGGTTTATTACATACATGAGGACTGATTCTACCCATCTTTCGTCTGAAGCATTAAATGCTTCCAAGAAATTTATAGAAAGCAATTTTGGGAATGACTTCTTATCTGAACAAACGAATATCTATAAAAATAAAGTTGCCAATGCTCAAGAAGCTCATGAAGCTATTCGTCCAGCAGGTACAGCATTTAGGAAAGTTGAAGATGTTCAAAAAATTGGTGCTTATGAAGCTAAGCTATATGAGTTAATTTTAAATAGAACAGTTGCTTCTCAAATGAAACCCGCACAATATATTCGAACAAACGTTGAAATTCATAATGGATCATCTATCTTTAAAGCAAGTGGGAATGTTACAGTATTTAAAGGTTACACTTTAGCATATGAACAAGCTTTGACAAGAAAAGATAAAGGCAGACCTGATAGCCTACCAGCTTTGGATAAACAATCCAAAATTCAAAGCAAGGAAGTATTGCTTGAAGAAAAAACAACATCTCCTCCTAGAAGATTTTCAGAGGCTATGTTAGTTAAAGAAATGGAAACAAGAGGAATTGGAAGACCCTCTACTTACTCTGCTATTATAGAAAAATTGTCACAAAAAGAATATGTTGTGAAAAAAAATAAAACTCTAATACCAACTTTTGTTGGAATAGCGGTATCGCAACTATTAGAAAACCATTATAATGCATTATTTAATGAAAGATTTACAGCTGATATGGAAAATCGTTTGGATGCTATATCCAGATCTGAAAATTCATATTTAGAAGTATTAAAAGAATTTTATTATGGTAATAATGACTACAAAGGAGTAGCAAAATTATTAGACGAAGAAGTTGATATTGCAAAGGCATGCACAGTAAATGTAGAAAAAGATTTAGATATTAGAATCGGTAAGTTTGGTCCATATGTGCAAAAAGATGGTAATAATACAACTATTCCTGAAGATTTATTTTTTGGGGAGCTAAACAAAAAGAAATTAGATGATCTTGATAGTATGCAGAAAGAGGATAATGTTATTGGAGTACATACTAATGGAGAAAATATTTTATTAAAAATTGGTAGATACGGACCATATGTCGAGCTTGAAGAAAGTAAAAAAAGAAAGTCTGTTTTAAAAAGTATTGGTGTTGAAAATGTCACACAAGAAATAGCTATCGAATTATTAAGTCTTCCAAAAAAATTAGGTGCTCATCCAGAGACAAATGAAGATGTTTTAGCTGATTTTGGGCCATATGGTCCTTACGTTAAGTGTGGTAAAATAAATGCATCAATGAAATCAGATGAGAGCCCATTAACAATCACATTAGAAAATGCTGTAAAGTTAATTAAAGATAGAAAGCTAAAATTTGAGCCAAAAGTACTTGGTGAACATCCGAAAACTAAAAATGAGATATCAATCAAAAGAGGGAGATTTGGACCATACGTGACTGATGGAAAGAAAAATGCATCTTTAAAAGGATATGTAGTTGATGAAGTCACTTTAGAACAAGCAGTACAATTAATTGATCAAAAATCATGACAAAAAACTTACATTTATTATTTATGGGCACTTTTTTACTATTTGGATTTCAATCTTCTATTGAACAACGTTTATATACACTTAACAGAGATCTTATGTGTCCAGTTTGTGATGGACTCACCTTAGAGCAATCTCAAGCCGCACCCGCTCTCGAAATGAAAGAAGAAATTAAAAAAATGGTGATTCAAGGAATGTCTGATGAAGAAATCAAAGAACATTTTGTTCAAAAATATGGTATTGAAATTCTTGCTAACCCTCCAAAAAAAGGCTTTGATACTCTAGTTTGGCTCGCACCTCTATTTTTTGGTTTTTTTGGAATAGTTTTTCTGTACAGATATATTTTTTCTTAAACTCTATACAAAATGAGTATAAAACATTTAGATAAAATTGTTTCTCTTTGTAAACGTAAAGGCTTTGTATTTCCAAACTCTGAGATTTATGGAGGATTAAAAGCGTCTTATGATTATGGACCTCTTGGCGTAGAATTAAAAAAAGCTATATCTGAAAAATGGTGGAAAGCAATGACAAAAAATTCAAACATTGTTGGGATTGATAGTTCTATTATGGTTCACCCAGATGTATGGGAAGCAAGTGGACATATTGCTAACTTTAATGATCCTATGACAGATAATAAGGATACCAAAAAACGTTATAGAATTGATGATTTGTTATCCCAGCAAAAAAGTAAAGTTATTGATGTACTATGTGAAACACTATCTATTGAAAATAAAAATGATAGTGATACTCTTGATAAAATAAGTCACACTTTACTTCAAGAATCAGATAAATATAGCAATGCTTTAGATTCAGCAGGAGTTATTGATCCATTTTCAGGAAATATTGGAAAATGGACCCAAGCTACTCAGTTTAACCTAATGTTTCAGACAAATTCAGGTCCATCAGAAAAATCTGGTAAAAGTATTTATTTACGTCCTGAAACAGCTCAAGGGATTTATATTAATTATTTATTAGTTCAAAATTCTATGAGATTAAAAGTTCCATTTGGTATCGCTCAAATTGGAAAAGCCTTTAGAAATGAAATTATTGCAAGAAATTTTATTTTTAGAACAAGAGAATTTGAACAAATGGAAATGCAATATTTTGTTCACCCATCGGAAGATGAATCATCAATGGAGCTCTGGAAAGATAAAAGAATTAGTTTTTATTCTGAAGAATTAGGAATCAGCAAAGATAATTTAAAATTTCATCAACATTCGGAAGATGCCCTTGCTCACTATGCAAAAGATGCTTTTGATATTGAATATAATTTCCCATTTGGTTGGGGTGAAGTTGAAGGTATTCATAATAGAACAGATTTTGATTTAAAAGAGCATGAAAAATTATCTGGGAAAAATATGATGTACTTTGATGCACTTAAAAATGAAAAATATCATCCTTTCATCATTGAAACATCTACTGGTTTAAATAGACTATTTTTAATGGTTCTTTGTGAATCTTATTATGAAGATAATGAAAATAATAGAATCGTATTAAAACTGCCTTTTGATTTAGCTCCAAATAAAATTGTAATATGTCCTCTGCTAAAAAAAGATGGTCTTCCTGAAAAAGCTAAAGAAATATATGATTCAATAAACACGACACATAAATGTGTGTACGATCAACAAGGTTCTATTGGAAAAAGATATTATAGACAAGATGAAGCAGGAACTCCTTTTGGCATTACCATTGATCATGAAACCTTAGAAGATAATTCTATTACAATTAGAGAAAGGGATTCTATGGAACAACATAGAATACCAGTTGACAACATTTTAAAATTCATTTCAGAAAATAAATAGTACAGGAGAAAAGTATGCGCTCTGCTAATCCAGCATTAAATAATAACACTTTTAGAAATACAAGACGAGTTAGCGGCGAGCAAACTATGTCTATAGATGGCACAGTTAATAAAACTGCATTAAGTCTACTTTTGGTCATGACATCTGCGATTTACACATGGAATAACCCTGAAGTCGGATTAACTTTATTTTGGCCTGTTACAATATTTACTTTCGTTTTATTAATGATTACAATTTTTAATAAGAAATCTGCCCCAATTACAGTCCCATTATATTGTTTAGCTGAAGGATTGGTTCTAGGTGGAATCTCAGCCTATGCAAATGCATTATATCCTGGGATTGCTAATCAAGCGATCGCATTAACATTTGGAATTTTGGCAGCTCTATTATTTTTATATAAAAGTAGGTTAATTGCTGCTACAGAGAATTTTAAATTAGGAGTGTTTTCTGCCACTTTTGGTATTCTAATTATATATGTACTTAATCTAATCTTATCTTTATTTGGTGTCTCATTTATGGGGTCTTTATTTGGTAATGGGTTAACAGGTATTTTATTTTCGCTCTTTGTCATAGGAATAGCATCTTTAAATCTTGTACTAGATTTTGATTTTATTGAAAATGGAGCCGAGCAAGGTGCTCCTAAATATATGGAATGGTATGCTGCATTCGGACTGATGATTACTCTTATCTGGCTTTATATTGAAATCCTTAATCTTCTAATGAAACTTAGAAGCAGAAGGTAATAAAATCTCTCCTCTTTAAATTATTGACATATACCGCACTTTAAACTAAGTTATGTCCACTAAGGGTATTTTGCACTTAAAATAAAGTGCATGCCGAATAATTTATATTAACTAATATGTACATAAACAAAGGAAATAAAATGAGAAAGCTATATAACATGCTAGCATTAGTTGCTATCTCCGGCTTTATGTTTGCACAAGGTTCAGTTTCAGGTACAGTTACTGATGGAAATGGGAATGCCCTATTTGGTGCTAACGTAACAGTTGAAGGTACAGCGTCTGGTGCTGCAACAGGAGCTGATGGTTCTTATTCAGTCGACGGTGTTGCAAGTGGAACATATACTGTTACTGCTTCATACATTGGATATGAATCTGCCAGTATTTCTGTAAATGTAGATGGTGCTTCTACTGCTAACTTTTCTTTAGCATCTAGTGCTGTGGCTGGAAACGCTGTTTCTGTCCTTGGTTCTAGATTTTCAAGAAATGTTGATGAACAAGCTGTTCCAGTTGAGGTAATTACTGAGCTTGAAATTCGTGCATCTGGTTTCACGGAAACCAATGAACTTTTGCAAGCCTTAGTTCCATCCTATAATTCTCCGAAAGGTTATATTACTGATGGTTCTGACCACATGAGACCAGCAACATTAAGAGGTATGGCTCCTAATCAGACTCTTGTACTAGTAAATGGTAAAAGACGTCACCAAGGTGCTTTAGTTCACGTTAATGGTTCTGTTGGTAGAGGGTCTACTCAAGTAGATTTAAACGCTATCCCTGCAAGTGCAATTGAAAAAATTGAAGTACTTCGCGATGGTGCTGCCGCACAATATGGTTCAGATGCAGTAGCAGGTGTTATAAATCTTGTTCTTAAAGAAACAGGTGGATCTGATGTAAGTGTAACTTTTGGACAAAACTTATCTTACTTTGAAAGAGGATACAATTCTGGAGAAGGCTTTATTGATGGTCAAGATGACACTACTTATGGTTGGGATGTTAACGAAAACGATGGTATTGGTTATCAACCATACACAGCCGATAGAGGCTGGGCACGTCCAGGTGTTGAAAAAGTTCTAAAGAAAGATGGTAAAAATTTAATAGTTCATGGTGGAACTGGTCTTAATGTATTAGGTGGAAATTTATACGTTAGCGGTCAATTCCGTGATGGTGGAAGAACAAATCGTGCTGGTCTTGATCCAAGAAGACAATATTTTGCTGGAATGGATGAAGAGGAACGTGCATTTAACAGAGAAAATCACCGAATTGGTGCAGGTGCTTTTGAACAAGTTAGTTTAATGTTCAATGGTAGCTTTCCAATGGAAAGAGGTACTTTATATGCCTTTGGTGGAATGAATACACGTGATGGTGAAAGTGGATGTTATTACAGAAGAGCTCAAGATAATAGAACTCTTCGTGCGTGGTATCCAGATGGATTCTTACCACTAATTAGCCCAACTCTAACAGATACTTCTATGGCTGTGGGTATGAAGGGCTTAATGAGCAATGGAATGGCTTACGATGTTAGTGTTAATACTGGTAGTAATGAGTTTGCATGGGGTATGGTAAATAGCCACAATGCAACTGCTGGTACCGGTCCTAATCAACAATCAGAATTTGATTTAGGTACACTTGGCTACAGCCAAACTACTGTGAATGTTGATATGAGCACTCAAAGAGATATGGCAGGTTTTGTTGGTCCTGTAAGTTTAGCATTTGGTGCAGAAGTAAGAATGGAAAACTATGAAATTGAAGCTGGTGAAGAAGCAGGTTATACAGACTATGGCTATGATGTTTTAGATGGTCCAAATGCTGGCGCTTCAGCCGCTGTTGGTTGTCAATGTCTTCCTGGTTTAGCACCTGCTAATGAGCAAGATCGTGATAGAGAAGCTGTTAGTATTTATGCTGAAATGAGTGGTAATGTTATGGAAGAATTACAATTAGATGTTGCTTTAAGAACTGAAAATTACAGTGACTTTGGTTCAACAACTAATGGTAAGGTTGCGATGAGATATGAATTAGCTGATGGAGTTGCAGCTAGAGGTTCTTTTAGTACAGGATTTAGAGCTCCAGCACTTCAAGAAGCATACTTTTCATCAATTGCAACAAACTTTATTGATGGGGTACCTCTAGAAGTAGGTACTTTCCCTGTTGATACTGAAGCTGCAAGAGCACTTGGATCAAAAGATCTAGAGCCAGAAACTTCAACAAATATCTCAGCAGGAATGACTTATAAAGATGAACAATTCTCACTATCAGTTGATGCTTATCAAATCAATGTTGATGACCGCATTAGCATGAGTGAAACTTTCAGAGGAAGCGGTGCTACATCTGATATGGTTACGTTCTTTGAAGAAAGAGGCGTTCCAGCTTCAGGTGGAAGATATTTCTTTAATGGTATCAACACCGAAACAAAGGGTCTTGATATTGTTGCAACTATGAGACATGATGTTGCTATGGGTTCATTAACGCTAAAAGCGGCAATGAACTTTAACGATACTGAAGTTACAAATAAAGATGATCTTGTTACACCAAACGAACTTGCTGCATACACAACCAGCCAGTTATTAGGTAGACAAAATACAGTCAGATATGAAAGTTCATCTCCAAAAGAAAACTTCCAATTTTCTGCGATGTTGCAAAAACCAACATCAACATTAATGGCTAAGTTGAATCGTTGGGGTGAAGTAACTATCCCTGCATCTTCAGTTGAAAGAGAACAAGTTCTTAGTCCTAAATGGACTGTAGATATGGAATATTCTTTCCAACTAAACAGTCAAGTTAGAATGGCACTTGGTGTAAATAACTTATTAGATGAATATCCTGATAAAACTGTGAAAAGAAACAGCTTTAATGGAATTTTCCAACATTCCGGATATAGTCCGTTTGGATTTAGCGGTAGATATATCTACACACGTTTAGATATGAGCTTATAAGTTCATTATAAAACGATTCAAGAAAAAAAATAAAAAGCCTCTATTTTTTTAGAGGCTTTTTATTTATCTTATTGAAATATGAATACAATAGAATTAACTAAAGCCTTGAGAATTTTATTACAATGGATTTTTGTTTCTACCATAATTTTATCATGTAATATAGAGAAAATTGAAAGTAGTAATAAAAATGGCGCAGTTTCATCAACATCAAATATTGCTTCTCAAGTTGGTATAGATTTTTTAAAAAAAGGTGGAAATGCATTCGATGCTATTGTAGCAACAGGCTTTACTCTAGCAGTGACATCTCCTTCAAATGGTAATATCGGTGGTGGTGGTTTTTTAGTTGCACAAACGGATGATGGCGAAGTAGTAAGTTTAGATTTCCGCGAAAAAGCTCCTGCTAAATCATATGAAACGATGTTTCTTGATGAAAACAATGAATACAGTAAAGAATTAGCTTTAATGTCTCACAAATCATCTGGGGTTCCCGGAACTGTAAATGGACTTATTAAAATTTTTGAGGATTATGGTTCTGGAAAATTTACACTAGAAGAAATTTTAGCTCCTGCCATTTACTATGCAGAGAATGGTCACAAAATTAATAAAAATTCAGCAAGCGGATTTGATATGTATAAAGCAGATTTTTTACAAGATTATGGTTCGCGAACAATTTTTATTAAAAATTATGATTTAGAAATTCAACAACTTGAAAAAGACTATAAAGATGGTACAATACCTCAAGATGAATTTGTGAAAAAGTTAAGATCTATTGATGAGTGGAAAGAAGGAGACATTTTAATACAAAATGATCTAGCGGAAACCCTTAAGAGAATTGCAGATAATGGCATTGATGGTTTTTACAGTGGTAAAACTGCAGAATTAATCGTATCAGAAATGAATGATAATAACGGATTAATTACAATAGATGATTTAAAAAATTATGACTCTGTTTATAGAAAACCTTTAATTGGTACTTATAGGGATAAAAAGATAATTTCAATGGGTCCTCCTAGTTCTGGTGGAGCTCTCTTAATCCAAATGCTCAATATGCTTGAAAACTATAATATTGAAAATATGAGCAGGAATTCAGTTGAATTTGTTCATTTAATAACTGAGGTCCAAAGGTTGGCATATGCAGATAGAGCTATACATTTGGGAGATCCTGACTTTTATCCTAGCCCAATTCCAATGTTAATTTCAAAGAAATATGCAAATGAAAGATTAAAGCTCGTGAATATGAAGAAAGCAACTCCAAGCGTTAACATTGCTGCAGGTGTTGTAGTAAATGAGACTACGGAAACAACTCACTATTCTGCAATGGATAAGTATGGTAATGCTGTAGGAATTACCACAACAATCAATTTATCTTTTGGTAATAAAAAAATAGTTGATGGTGCAGGATTTTTTCTGAATAATGAAATGGATGATTTTTCTTCAAAACCAGGACAATTAAATGCTTTCGGACTAATCGGTGATAAAGCAAATGCGATAGAGCCATTTAAAAGGCCCTTAAGTTCAATGACGCCTACGCTTGTTTTAGATAAGGATAACAAACCTATAATGACTATTGGAGCAGCAGGTGGGTCTAGGATTATCACTGCAGTTCTTCAGGTGATAATAAGCACAATTGACCATCAAATTGGCATTCAAGAAGCGATTAATTTAGGTAGAACTCATTCTCAATGGATACCAGATGTAATAAGATATGAAGGTGGCATTAATGCTGAGTATAAACTTCCAAGCTTAACAAAAAAAGAAATTGAATCACTTAAAAAGCTTGATCATCAATTTGAAGAAGATGGTAATGTGGAGAATGGACAATATTATCTAGCTAGGGTACACGGGATTCAATATAAAGACAGTAGTTTTTATACTGGTGTTGATTGGCGCGGTAATGGTAATGTCAACGACGGTGTTACTTATTAATATTTAATTTTATCTTTTTAAAGCAGTAGCCTTATTTAAATATTCTTGAGCATCCTCTAATCTTCCCTCTCCAAAATATGTTCTATAAACGCCGTAATAGTACTGAGGGTTTTCTGGACTCTGATCGATAAGCTCTAAATAATAATTTCTAGCCTTTCTCCATCTTTCTGCTTCTTCAAGAGCTTTAGCTAAACCAAAAAGTGCTTCTAAATCATCAGGAGCTAAAAAATAAGCTTCTTCAAAGTTATATTCAGCTTCTTCAAAATTTTTCATTTTTAAATAAACTAAACCTCTATTAAAAAAAAGATCTACCATTTTTTTATCATCCTGAGTTAATTCAATTGCCTGATTTAAATATTTTAAAGATAAATCAAAGTTTTCTTGAGATAAATAAAGTGAACCTAAACTTTCTAGCACTGATACATCTTTCTCATTAACTTGCAAAGCTTCATTGAATAAATTTAGTGCTAAATCATATTCCCCTAATCTAATATAACTTTGTCCACCACTTGTCAATACGGCTATTCTAGTTTGATCAGGTAAATTAGGTATTGCCAATCCAGAATTAAGATATTTTTCTGTGGTTTCCTTATCACCCTTAACTGATGCATAAATTGACATTAAAGCATAGCCTCCTGGTTGTGACGGATTTAAATCTATTCCTATTTGGCATGCTTCCATTGCCTCATCAATCAATATAGATCTTTCATCGATAGACGATGTTTGATTAATTAAGCCAAGATAATTAGATGCCTTAACATATATCTTATTATAAGAGTTTAATAATGATTCCGAAACTGCTTCAGTCATCAGAATTTTTCTAGAGTTGGGCGTAGGTCTGATTTTAAAATTTTTTGGAGCTGTTAATGCAATATCCATATTTTCTCGCACTAGATTCCACTTCTCTTGTTTTGGATAAACTTTATCCGCAAGATGAAATGCTGCTTCCCATTTATCTTTTGGATGATTTAAAGCTTTAACAAGAAATATTTCCGCTTCATCAAAATTGTTTTCATTTATTCTAATTTTTGCTGAAGCAAGATCTTGTGCGAATACAAAAAAAGACGTAAAAATTGTTATTGTTAATAAATATTTTAAGATTTTCATTATTTCTCCTCTTGTTGGCTTCAAGTTAGTATTATTAGATTGAGTTTTCAAGAAGTATGGTTGTCATGCATCCATTCAAGTCGCTTTAAAAATTCAGTATCATTGGTTTTAAGCAGTCCATCTATACCAATTCCTTCAATGCAAAAAGATGCTGTTACAGCTCCCACTTTCATTGCATCAAATATATTTTTTCCATTCATTTTTGCCATGAGAATTCCTCCTAGGAAAGCATCGCCAGCTCCAGTAGTATCAATAACTTTATCAACGGGAAAAGCCATTATAGAAAAATGATTCTTATGGTCAAAATAATGTGATCCATTACTACCATCTTTTATAATTAAACTTTTTGGTCCAAGATCCAAGATTGCTTTTGACATTTCTATCAAACTTGATCCATCCATACCTGTTAAAGCACGTGCTTCATTAAAATTTATACAAAACAAGTCAGATCGCTTAACTAGCGCTTTAAGTTCTTTATTTGCAATATCTATATAGAGCTTGAATGTATCTAATAATATGAATGGATTATTTTGCATTTGATTTAAAAGTTCAGTTTGTAAATGTGGTGTGGTATTCCCCAATAAAAGATAAGGGCAATTTTTGGATTTTTCAGATAAATCAGGTAAATAAGATTCTGAAACTCCAGGATCAACATATAACGTTTCTCTAGAAGAAAAATCATCTTCATACTCTCCTCCCCAACTAAAAGTATTGCCATCTAATTTTGTTAATGAATTTGTTGACAGAGAATACTCAGAAAGTAAATTAAAATGTTTTTGTTGAAAATCATTTCCAACGACTCCAACTAACTCACAAGTGTTTTTTTTATTAGCAAGAAGAGCATACGCAGCCGATCCGCCCAAAACGTTTGAAAATGCGCCGTATTTATTGACAATCTTATCAATACTAATTGATCCAAATACAACTGCTTTATGTGATTGATTTGAAGTCATAATTTTTTTTATTAAGATAGTTATGTAATCAAAATGAAAAAAGAAAAAATAGTTTTAGGAATGAGCGGTGGAGTTGATAGTTCTGTAGCAGCAGTTTTACTTCAAAATAAAGGTTTTGAAGTATATGGTGTTTTTATGAAAAATTGGGATGACAAAAATGCTATTTGTAACGCAGAAGACGACTATGCAGATGCTTTAAGTGTATGCAATCAACTAAATATTCCTTTAAAAAAAATAAATTATACAAAAGAATATAAAGAACGTGTTTTTTCTCAGTTTTTAGATGACCATAAAAAAGGGTTTACGCCAAATCCTGATGTTTTATGCAACAAAGAAATAAAATTTGATGTTTTTCAAAAACATGCAGAGGAAATTGGTGCAATAAAAATTGCCTCGGGTCATTATGCAAAAATAGTTAGGGAAGATGATAAATTTTTTATAGGTAAAGCTAGTGACAAATCCAAAGATCAATCCTATTTTCTATATCAATTAAAAAGTTCATTGTTAATGAATATTGAATTGCCACTTGGTGGGTTATTAAAAAAAGATATTAGAAAAATTGCAGAAGAAAATAACTTAGTTAACGCATCTAAAAAAGATAGTACAGGAATATGCTTTATTGGCGATAGAAAGTATAATGATTTTGTTGGACAATTTTTACAAGATAAAAAGGGTAAAATTATTACTGTAGATGGTGAAAATATTGGTAAACATAATGGGCATATGTATTTTACTGTCGGGCAAAGAAAAGGTTTAGGTATTGGAGCCAGAAGTTCTGCTTATGATGAGCCTTGGTATGTTGTTAATAAAGATATTAACAAAAACATTGTATTTGTTGCTCAAGGAGCTAATCATCTTGCTTTATTCTCCAATAAATTATTAGCTGATAAAATGCATTGGAATCTAGATATTTCTAAATTACTTCCATTAAAATGCAAAGCCAAAGTGAGGTATCGAGACGTTGATCATTCATGTCAAATATTATCATCAAATGAAGATGAATGTTATATTAAATTTGACCATGCAATTAAAGCAATAACTACTGGCCAATCAATTGTTTTATATAATGAAAATGATATTTGTATTGGCGGAGGTATAATAAGGAAAAGAAACATACCTTATTTAGGTGAGGAAATAAATGAGTAAAGAACTAAGAATTATTATTTTGGCCGCAGGAAAAGGCACTCGAATGAATTCCGATTTACCAAAAGTGTTACACAAATTAAATGGTAAGGCTCTCTTAGATTTTGTGCTTGATGAAAGTGAACTTCTGAAACCTAAAGAAACAATACTAGTAGTAGGATTTAAAAAAGAGCAAGTTATCTCACATACTCAACATAGGGCTAATCTTAAATATGCAACTCAAATGGAACAACTGGGTACAGGGCATGCTGTTTTACAAACAGGTAATTTATTAAAAAATAAAGAGGGGCATATTTTAATTTTGTATGGAGATGTTCCAAACATTAAAGAATCAACGCTTAGACCTATAATTGATGACCATCTCATAAACAATCGCGACTTAACTTTAATTACTGCAGAAATTGATGATCCTACAGGCTATGGTCGAATCATAAGAGATGAAAATGATAACCTATTAAAAATAGTTGAAGAAAAAGATTGTACTGATGATGAGAGAAAAATTAAAGAGTGGAATCCTGGTATATATATTTTCAAAATTCCAGAAGTGTTTAAAATTTTAAATGATATTAAGACAAATAATGCTTCTAAGGAATATTATCTAACGGACGCAATTGGATTAGCTCAGCAATCCACTATGGAAATAAAGGCTATTAAAATTGCAAATTCTAATGAAGTAATAGGTGTCAATACATCTGATCAGCTGGAAGAGCTTGAATCTTGAACCACTTTTTAAATATAGTTATCAGTTCTTTAATCTTGATTATTTTAGCATTTGTCTGGTCATTTAATACATATCTTAGACAAGAAACTCCAACAAAAGACTTTACTCGCATAAATACATCAGAATCAACGAATAAAATTAAATTATTTGAAAATTATTCATCACAAACTTTGAGCGTAGCCGTATTAAATGGTTGTGGCATAAGTGGTGTTGGTAATTCATATGGAAATATCTTATCAAATAGATATGGACTACAAGTGACTAGAATTGAAAATGCAGATAACTTTAATTACGAATTAACAACTATTGTTATTTTAAGCAAGGATAACCCAAATATTGAGAATTTGCTTACAATTTTAGGAACAAACATGAATGCAGGTAATGTTGAATTTGATGCAACAATGAATCCTAGTGAAGATATTCAAATAATTATTGGTAAAGACTATCAAGAGTTTCTAAACTTGAATCAATGAGCTCAAAACCACTACTAAAAAAAATTGTTTCATTAGCAGACGATAAAAAAGCTGAAAATATTGTAGCGCTAGATGTTTCTAACATTACTTCACTTTCAGAATATTTTGTTGTGTGCTCTGCCTCAAATCTTATTCAAGTCAAAGCAATTGCAGATAATATAAAAGAAAATATTTCTGAAAATCCTTGGAAAACAGAAGGCTACGAAAATGGTACATGGATTATATTAGATTATGTAGATATAGTAGTACATATCTTTTTTGAAGAAATGAGATCTTACTATGATTTGGAAAGAATTTGGTTTGATGCAAAGGTAGTTAAAGTATGAATATAAAAAAACTCATGCATGATTTTTTGCAAGACTATCTTAATCAAAATGAAATTAAATTTTTGGAATGGAGTGTAAATGTTAACAATCAAGAAGGATTTGGAGACTATTCTTCTAATATTGCGCTTAAGCTAGCAAAGATATTAAAAAAGGCACCTATTGAAATCGCAGAAAATATTGCTAATTATCCAAATACATCAGAAGATGTTTTCACTTTAAGTGCCTCTCAACCTGGCTTTGTCAACTTTCATATTTCCAATGATTATTATCTTAAAATTTTAAAGCAAATTATTAATGAATCAGAAAATTTTGGCAAAAAGAAAAAATTAAATAAATCAGCCAATGTAGAATTTGTAAGTAGCAACCCTACCGGACCACTTACAGTTGGTCATGGAAGACAAGCAATCCTTGGTGACATGGTTTCTAATATATTGACATGGAATGGATATGATGTTACAAGAGAATATTACTATAATGATGCTGGAAAACAAATGAGAGTGCTTGCAGAGTCTTGCTACGCTAAATACGCAAAGCATATTGGTAAAGAAGTCGAAATGCCGGAGAATGGATATGTTGGAACATATTTAGATCAAATTGCTGAGAAAATTGTCAATGAACATGGAAAAGATTTAGAATCTGATAATCCAATTTTTAGAGACTTTACAGAAAAAGAAATTTTTGCCAACATTGAAAATACCCTAAAGAACCTTGGCATCAAATTTGATGTTTTTACCAAAGAAGGAACTTTTTATAAAAACGGTGCGATTGACAATGTTCTGAAAATCTTAAAAGAAAAAAATCTTTCTTATGAAAAAGATGGTGCAGTATGGTTTAAAACATCTGGCCTAAATAAAGAAGAGGATAAAGTATTGGTAAAGAGTTCAGGAGAACCAACATATAGATTGCCTGATATTGCATATCATGCAGACAAAGTTGATAGGGGTTTCGATTTAATTGTAGATATCTTTGGTGCTGATCATATTGATACATATCCGGATGTAATTTTAGGGCTTAAATGCTTGGATAAAAAAACCAATCATATAAAAGTTGTTATTCACCAATTTGTAACAATTAAAAAAGGTGGAGAAATTGTAAAAATGTCCACTAGAAAAGCAAATTTTATAACTCTTGATGAACTGAAAGATGAGCTTAGCTCAGATATTATAAGATATTTCTTTATCATGAGAGGCGCAAACAGTCACCTTGATTTTGACTTAGATCTGGCAAAAGATGAATCTGAAAAAAACCCTGTCTATTATTTACAATATGCTAATGCAAGAATTTCAAATCTACTAAAAAGATATGATAAAGAAATTTCTACAGACAGTAAAATTGATTACTCACTATTAAAAGAAAAGGATGAAATTGTACTTGTAAAGCTATTATCAGAATTCCCTATTAAAATGGAAGATGTTTCAAATTCACTAGAGCCAAGAAAGATTGCAACTTATTTAGAAGAAGTCGCTGCAGCTTATCACAAATTTTATGGTAACCATAAAGTGATTAATCCACAAAACATTGATTTATCTTCAGCTAGAAAAAAATTATGTGAAGCAACAAAAATCGTATTAACGAATGGATTGTCAATTCTTGGGATAAGTGCTCCTGAAAGAATGTGAATATGAACGTATTGAGAATCGGCCACAGAGGCTCAAAAGGCTATGTTGCAGAAAATACTCTTGAATCGATTAATCATGCTATTTTATTAGGAGTAGACGGCATTGAGATTGATATTTTTAAATGCTTGAGCGGAGAATTAGTTTTATCACATGAAAATGACCTAAAGCGATTAACTGGTAAATCAGGTCAATTGGAAAAACTAACTCTAGGTGAACTTAAAAAATTTTTGGTAGTTGGAAAGTATAAAATTCCCACATTAACAGATGTTTTAAAAACAATTGAAACGCCACTTTTTGTCAACATAGAACTAAAAGGATTAAATACAGCGCAAGCCACATCTAAAATTATTACGAATCTATCTAAAAGCACTTCATGGAGATTAGAAAACTTTATTATTTCAAGTTTTAATTGGAATGAGCTTGAACAATTTAGATCCATAGATAAAAATACTCCAGTTGGAGTACTAGTAAGTAATTCGATGAGTATAAATGAAGCTATTGAGTTTGGCAAAAAAATTAATGCGCAGGCTATACATCCTAATTTTAAACTACTTAATGAAAAAACGGTTAAAAAGATTAAAAATAATGGTTTTAAAATTTATACCTGGACTGTGAATAGTAAAGATGATATTAATTATATGAAAAAATTTAAAGTTGATGGGATTATATCAGACTTTCCAGATAAGATTTAATCATTAATTTTAGCAGGAAAAATAAAGTATAAAATAATTCCAGATACAAATGCAATCAATCCTTTCAAAAATGGTAAAGGAAAAACTAAAAGAAAACTTTCTTGGAGCCATGAGAGTATAGCAAACATTACTCCAAATGAACCAAGTAAATTCCAAAAAATTTTTCTCATACATTAATTTAAATAATATTATGTTTAAATAATGTTAGAATTTTCGTGGAGGCGGGGAGATTCGAACTCCCGTCCAAAGTAGAGAAAAAGTAGACATCTACATGTTTAGTTTCTTGATCGTGTTTCACTAGATACCTGTACAAGAACAAACAGCTATATAGCAATCTTCTAAGGTTTCATTTATTTAACAGAAGCAGAAAAATAAACTATCTCATTTTTATGACACCATTCAGCGAACGATGAGAAACGTCTACTGATGATGGGCTTCAGCAATTAAGCGAAAGCCATTTGGCCATTATCGGCACTTAATATAGGTTAGAAGTTTAAAGAGGTACTAAGCTCTACATGCAATCTAAGATTTCATTCTAAAATGTCGAAACCGGTCGCCCCCAATTTTCAAATAGAACAGAAGATACAACACATTATGGAAACAAAAAAGGCTCTGTAGCGCCAACCCCAGAGCCTTTCCGATTGCTTGTATTTGCTTACAATAATCTAATTTTAGACTACTCCAAACTAATAATAATTTTTTCAATTGGTCAATATATTTTATTTCAAAATTGAAAAAAAATTTTAAAAAATGACTTTTTATGAGTATTAATTTAAATTTTATGGGTTATATTTTAGCCTAGTTTTGCCTCCGTAGCTCAATGGTAGAGCAGGGGCCTTTTAAGCCCTTGGTTGTAGGTTCGAGTCCTTCCGGGGGTACTATTTTGGGGAAATCTCATAATTATGTCTGAATTTCATAAAAAACATATTGGTCCATCACAGAAAGAAATTGATGAAATGTTGCAATATCTTGGTTGCAGCTCTCTCAATGATCTTCTTGAAAAAATTGTGCCTAAAAATATTCTGGATATAGATGACATGTCTATTGGGAATGAGGTATTTTCAGAAAATGACATCTTAAATCACGTTAAAAATATTGGTAGAAATAACAAAGCTCATAGGTCTTTAATTGGTCAAGGTTATTATGATACAATTACTCCCAACGTTATTTTAAGAAATATTCTTGAAAATCCAGGATGGTATACACAGTATACTCCCTATCAACCTGAAATTTCTCAAGGTAGATTAGAAGCTCTATTAAATTATCAAACGATGATTACACAGATCACGGCTTTGCCAATTGCTAATGCTTCCTTATTAGATGAGGGAACTGCAGCTAGTGAAGCAATGTTAATGCTTTATCGTAAAAATAAATCTGAAAAGACACAATTTTTAGTTGATAAAGAGTGCTTTCAACAAACTATAGACGTCATTATTTCAAGAGCTGAACCATTAAATATTGAAATCATTGTAACAGACTTTAACAATTTTGATTTTACCAATGCTTTTGGTTGTATTGTCCAATATCCAAATAAATATGGACAAATTGCGTCAGACAACGATTACAAACACGTTGTATCTGACGCACATAGTTCAAATTGTAAGGTCATCTTTGCGAGTGATTTAATGTGCTTACAACTTTTTGAAGCTCCAGGTAATTTAGGAGCTGACATAGCTGTTGGTAATAGTCAACGATTTGGTGTGCCACTTGGATACGGCGGACCTCATGCTGCATTTATGTCTACAAGTGAAGAATTTAAAAGAGATATTCCTGGGAGAATTGTAGGCGTATCTCAAGACCGTAGAGGAAATCAAGCTTATAGACTTACACTTCAGACCAGGGAACAGCATATTAGAAGAGAAAAAGCAACTTCAAATATTTGTACAGCTCAAGTATTACTTGCTATCATTTCAGGAATGTATGCGTTATTTCATGGTCCTGATGATTTAAAAAATATTGCAAGAAGAATTCATAGTCACACAAAAGAACTTGCCGATAAAATTGCAAAATTTGGTCATGAGATTGTAACTAATGATAATTCATTTTTTGATACAATAGTAATCAAATTATCGAATATGAGTATTGATAGCTTAAAAGATAGAGCGTTAAAGCATAATTTTAATTTGATGTACCATGATAATGGACTTATTGGTATCTCTTTAGATGAGAAAACAGATTATAGTGAAGTTGAGGCGCTTGCAAATCTATTTGATGTGAATAATGATTCTAAAAATTCTTATAGTATTTTCAAACCAAATAGAATAGGTGATATTTTAACCCATCCTATTTTTCATAGTATTAATTCTGAAACAGAAATGCTTAGATATATCAATAAGCTAGAAAAAAGAGATCTTTCCTTGAACTATAGCATGATACCACTAGGGTCTTGTACTATGAAACTTAATGCGACTGTTGAAATGATTCCAATTAGCTGGACGGAATTTAATTCTATCCACCCTTTTGCACCATTAAGTCAAGCTAAGGGTTATGAAAAAATCATTAATGAGCTAGAGGAGATGCTATATAAAGTTACTGGATTTGATGCCGTATCATTTCAACCAAATTCTGGTGCACAAGGAGAATATGCTGGATTATTAAGCATTAGAGAATATCATAAAGCAAATAATTCAACAAGAGATATTTGTTTAATACCTGAATCAGCCCATGGAACAAATCCTGCAAGTGCAATAATGGCTGGACTTAAAGTGGTAATTGTAAAATGTGATGACCATGGAAATATAGATTTTAATGATTTAAGCGCAAAAGTTGATGAGGCTGGTGATAGATTGTCATCATTAATGGTTACTTACCCCTCAACCCACGGTGTATTTGAACATAACATTGATGAAATATGTAATTTAATTCACGAAAATGGTGGCTTAGTCTACATGGATGGAGCCAACTTGAATGCCATGGTTGGTGTATGTAAACCAGGTATATTTGGAGCTGATGTCATGCACATTAATCTTCATAAAACTTTTTGCATACCGCATGGTGGAGGGGGGCCAGGTATGGGTCCAATTTGTGTGAACGAAAAATTAAAACCACATCTTCCAAAACATAGCTTCACTGATGAAGATTTTTCCTACTCTGTATCTTCGTCACCATTTGGTAGTGCAAGTATTCTATTAATTTCTTATATCTATATGAAATTAATGGCAGCAAACGGTTTATTGAAAGCATCCCAAGTTGCAATTTTATCTGCCAATTATATGGCTAAGAGACTTGAAAATGATTATAGCATTTTATATCGTGGTAAGAGCGGATTAAATGCGCATGAGTTCATTGTTGATTGTAGATCATTTAAATCCACTGCTAATATTACTAATGAGGATATTGCAAAAAGATTAATTGATTATGGGTTTCATGCTCCCACTATGTCTTGGCCTATTCCAGGAACACTAATGATTGAACCAACTGAGAGTGAATCAAAATCTGAGCTTGATAAATTTTGTGATGCTATGATAGCAATTAAAAAAGAAATTATTGAAATAGAATCAGGTAAAATTCCTCAAGAAGATAATGTTTTAGTTAATGCCCCACATACTGTTCACGACATTTGTGATGATTGGAATCATCCCTATTCTAAAGAAAATGCTGTTTTCCCGGCTCAATGGAGTAAAGAAAATAAATTTTGGCCATATGTTTCAAGAATTGATAACGCTTTTGGAGATAGAAATTTTTTCTGCGTATGTCCTGATATAAATTCATATAAATGAAAAAAATAATTTTTGTTTGCACTGGTAATTCATGTAGATCTCAAATGGCACACGGATTATTTCGTAAGATGTGTAATGGAAAATTTGAAGTTTTTAGCGCTGGATCTCATCCCAGCAGAGTTCACCCTGCAGCAATCAAAGTTATGGATGAAGTAGAGATTGACATTTCTCATCATACATCAGATAATATTAAAATATATAGGGATAAAAATATTGATATCGTAGTTACGGTATGTGACAATGCCGATAAAGAATGCCCAGTTTTTCCAGGTAAAATTCAAAGAATTCATTGGAGCATTGCAGATCCATTCAAAAAATGGTCATATGATGAAAACGATTTAAATGTTTTTAGAACTACTAGGGAAGTACTAAAAGAAAAAATTTCTGATTTATTGAAAACTATTTAAAATATTCTTGAAGTGCTTTCACGCTAATTTTGTTTAAATGTTTCATAGAATCAATAGCAGCTCTTGCCCCTGGGAGCGTAGTAATAGTTAAAATATTTTTCATGACTGACGTTTTTCCAATCGCTTCTTCATCAAATCTTGATTGTGGCCCTTCAGGAGTATTGATTACTAATTGAATATTATCATTTAAAATTTCATCAACAACATTTGGTCTTCCTTCACCAACTTTAAACAAATCATCGCACAAAATACCTTGTTCATTTAGAAACCTGCATGTACCCTTTGTAGCAACAAGGTTAAAGCCTAAGCCCAGTAAATTTTTTGCTATTGGAACAAGGCCTGCCCTATCTGTTTTATTCACTGATAAAAAAGCTGTGCCTTGTTTAGGAACATTATACCCATCTGACTTCATCGCTTTTAAGAAAGCACTACCTGTGCTCATATCAATACCCATTACCTCACCAGTAGATTTCATTTCAGGGCCTAAAAAGACTTTTTCATCTTTAAACTTTTTAAATGGTAATACTGCTTTCTTTACAGCATAATGTTCAAAATTATTTTCTTTCAATTTGAAGTCATTTAATGATTTACCAACTGAAATTTGTGCGGCTATATTTGCCAATGGCACATTGCTATATTTACTGACAAAAGGCACTGTGCGGCTTGATCTTGGGTTTACCTCTAAAACATAGACTTTATCATCTTTTACAGCAAATTGAAGGTTAATTAAACCTACCACTTTAAGCTCTAGTGCTAATTGGGCTGTAATAGTTTTAATTTCTTTTTTAACGGTATCATTTACTTCGTATGGGGGAATAACACATGAAGAATCTCCTGAATGAACTCCAGCTTCTTCAATATGTTGCATAATTCCTCCAATGAAAACGTTTTCTCCATCGCAAAGTGCATCTACATCAAACTCAAATGCATTTTCAATAAATTGATCAATTAAAATTGGGTGATCATTTGTAGCTTCAGCTGATCTAAATACGTAATCCACCAATTGTTCTTTTGAATAGACAATTTGCATTGCTCTTCCACCTAATACAAAACTTGGTCTTACTAATACTGGAAAATTAGCAGTTTCGGCATAACTATAAATATCATCATAATTTTTGGCTATACAATACTCAGGAGTTAATATGTTTAGCTTATCAATTACCCTAGCAAACTCTTCTCTGTTTTCAGCAAGATTAATACTGTCGGATGATGTACCATAAATTTTGACTCCAGTTGAAGCAAGTTGATTAGCAATTTTTAATGGTGTTTGTCCCCCAAATTGTACTAATACACCATCAGGCTTTTCAAAATCTATAATATTCATAATATCTTCAAATGTTATTGGTTCAAAATAAAGTCTATCAGCTAAATCAAAATCAGTTGAGACAGTTTCAGGATTACAATTAACCATTATCGATTTATAGCCAGCTTCTCTCAAACCAAATACCGCTTGTACACAACAATAATCAAATTCAATACCTTGACCAATCCTATTTGGACCACCTCCTAAAATCATAATTTTTTTACCTTCAAGAGGTTTTAAATCATTTTCTGATTCATATGTGGAATATGAATAAGGGGTTTCAGCTTCAAATTCCCCAGCACAAGTATCTACTAATTTATAGACTGGTTTAATTCCTTGATCTATTCTCATTTGTTGAACTTCATTTTCGGATAAATTGTTTAAGCGAGCTATTTGTAAATCTGAAAATCCATTCTTTTTTAAAAATTCTAAATTCTCTATCGAAGAATACTCTTTTTCAATATTAACTATTTCTTGAATTTCTGTTAAGAACCATGGATCTATGCCAGTATTTTTATGAATTTCTTCGATTGAAAATTCCTGCTTAATAGCTTCTTTGACTTTTAACATCCTAAATGCGCTACCATCATTTAAAGATTTAATATCTAGCTCTCTAAATCTTTTAATATCTAAATCTTCATCTCGAGGATCTTTTGTTTCAAATCCTGGTAAATTAAGCTCTAAAGAGCGGAAAGCTTTTTGAAATGATTCCCTAAATGTCCTTCCAATAGCCATCGCTTCCCCGACAGACTGCATTTGTACGCCAAGTTTTCCAGAAGCTGATGAAAATTTTTCAAAATCAAATCTTGGCAGTTTTGTCACTATGTAGTCAATTGTTGGTTCAAAGGCAGCCAATGTTCTGTTGGTTATATCATTTTTTAATTCATCTAGAGAATATCCAACCGCAAGCTTAGCAGCAATTTTCGCTATAGGAAATCCTGTAGCTTTTGATGCTAATGCAGAAGACCTGCTCACCCTTGGATTCATTTCAATAATCACCATTCTTCCATCTACTGGGTTAACTGCAAATTGAACATTTGAACCTCCGGTATCCACACCTATTTTTCTAATACATTTTATAGCTGCATTTCGCATTAATTGAAACTCTTTATCGCTTAATGTCATTGCGGGTGCTATTGTAATAGAATCACCAGTATGTATACCCATTGGATCAATATTTTCAATTGAGCAAATGATGATAACATTATCATTTAAATCTCGTATCAGTTCTAATTCATATTCTTTCCAACCATTTAAGTATTCCTCAACAAGAACTTGACCGGTAGGGCTTTCTTTCAGACCTTTATTTACTGATGCTTCAAATTCTTCTTCATTGTATGCAACAGAACCGCCTGAACCGCCTAAAGTAAATGAAGGTCTGATAATAGCAGGTAAGGAGATTTTATTTAATAACTTTTTAGCCTCATCTAACGATTTAACAGTATATCCGTATGGTAAATCAAGACCAATTTCTAACATTGCCTGCTTAAACATTTCTCTGCTTTCAGCAGTTTCAATAGCTTTCCTGTTAGCTCCAATGAGTTCAACATTATACTTTTTAAGAATTCCTTTTTCATCTAGCTTCATGGCAACATTTAAAGCTGTTTGTCCCCCAACTGTAGGCAGAATAGCGTCAGGTTTTTCTTTTTTTATTATTGCTTCAACGTATTCTGCGGAAATAGGCTCAATATAGGTTTTATCAGAAAATTGAGGATCTGTCATGATTGTAGCAGGGTTAGAATTAATTAATACGACTCGATAGCCTTCTTCTTTTAAAGCTTTAATAGCTTGTGTCCCAGAATAATCAAATTCACACCCCTGGCCAATAACAATGGGTCCAGCACCTATTACTAAAATAGTGTTTATATCTTTACGTTTTGGCATTGTTCTTCATCATATTAAAAAATTCTTTGAAAACATATCTTGAATCATGTGGTCCTGGACTGGCTTCAGGATGATATTGAACTGAATATGCTGAAATATCATTGCAGCTTATCCCTGCAATAGTATCATCATTTAAATGTTTATGTGTAACAGTAACATTTGATGGAAGAGAATCTTCGTCAACAGCAAATCCATGATTTTGGGATGTAATTTCAACTTTGTTTGTAATTAAGTTTTTAACTGGCTGATTAATACCTCTATGACCAAACTTCATTTTGAACGTATTAGCACCTAATGCTAAAGCTAGAATTTGATGCCCAAGACATATTCCAAATATAGGTTTTTTACCCAACAAATTTTTTACCGTTTCTATTCCATATGTTACAGCAGCAGGGTCACCAGGTCCATTCGATAAAAACACACCATCTGGATTAGAAGCAAGTATTTCATCGTGGGATACATTTGCTGGAAAGATTTCAACTTCTGCATCGTGTTCAAGCATAATATCATATATATTGCTTTTCATGCCAAAATCAATTGCCGCAATTTTATAAATAGGGTTATCAGTATCTGATAAAACCACTTTTTTCTTTCTGGCAACTTTAATTGCTAAGTCTTGACCTTCCATTTTAGGAATATTCTTAATTTTGCTTGCCAAATTATGAGCGTCAAAATCTTCCGTTGAAATAATTCCTCT
The DNA here is from genome assembly GCA_902525615.1 of uncultured Fidelibacterota bacterium. Classification (GTDB taxonomy): domain Bacteria; phylum Fidelibacterota; class Marinisomatia; order Marinisomatales; family Marinisomataceae; genus Marinisoma. The sequence continues at coordinate 535,301 of CABZHT010000001.1, read as the reverse complement.
CATTGCACCTTTTTTTCTTATGTGAATAGTTAATGCTCTTGTATCAATATCTTGAATGCCAACTATATTATGTTTTATTAAAAAAGATGATAAAGATTCTTCAGACCTCCAATTTGAAGGTTGTATAGATTCGCTCTTAATTATAAAGCCTGTAGCATAAACTTTTTCAGATTCAGTATCGCTATTATTGGTCCCATAATTTCCTATATGCGGACTACTCATTGCAATCATCTGATTAGAATATGAAGGATCAGTTAATATTTCCTGATACCCAGTCATTCCAGTATTGAAGCAAACTTCCCCGAAAGTTTCTCCACTTTTACCAAGACTTTTTCCGATAAAAAAAAGGCCATCCTCTAGAAATAGGATAGCCTTTTTTAATTTTTGCATGGCTTATTTTAAATCAATTAAACAAAAATTAAAACCTAATTTTTTTTCCTGTTGACATAAGTGTAACTGCCATCACTGTTGTTGCAATAGTAAATAGAACTAAAAAGATAGATGCTGCCAGAAATGAAGCATCTGAAACACCAAGCGTTGCTTCTCGTAATGCGCTAATTGCATAATAGATAGGATTTACTTGGCTTAAAGTCATAGCCCAACCAGGGAGCATTTTAATGGAATAAAATATTCCTCCAAGGAAACTAAATGGTGTAATAACAAAATTTTGTATGAGCGCAAGCTGATCCCAGGAGTCAGATAACTGTCCAACAAAAAGACCCAGACTTGAAAATGACCACGATACTAAAAGAATAAAAAATAATGTAAGGGGTAGATTCAAAATAGGCATTCCTGCTAGCCAACAAATCACAAGAATTAAAATTCCATTAACAAATCCTCTTATAGCGCCTCCAATTATAAATGATAATGATAATTCAAGGCTGGAAAGTGGAGTAATCAAAAGCTCAGGAAGAGTTTGAAGTAATTTCATTTGTAACATTGACGAGGCGGAATTTGCAACTGCGTTAGTAATAACGTTCATCATTAGTAAACCTGGTAAGATATATATTTTGTATGAAACACCGCCTATCTCACTAATTCTATTTTCTAGAGCTACTCCAAAAACAAAGATATATAATAAAGTAGTAACTATTCCTGGAATTATAGTTTGTCTCCAAACGGAGAAAAAACGCATAATTTCTCTTGAGGAGAGAGTATAAAAACCAACCCAGTTTTTAATCATTAATTTTCCTCCCCGTTAAATCTAAAAAAACATCCTCTAAAGATGTTTGAGGAATGTGGATATCTTCAATTTTAATATTTTTTTCAGAAAATTTTAAAATTATTGAAGGTAATTCAAGATTGGGTGTATCTGTAAAAATTTTCAAAGAGTTATTATCAATTTTATAATCATATTCACCTAAAAAACTTAAATCATTATTATCATTATCTTTTAATTGTATTTCAATAGAAGAGTTTTTGACCATTTTTTTTAAATTAGAAACTGTGTCTTCAACAATTAACTTTCCTTTATCTATAATCCCGACTTTCTCACATAAAAGCTCTGCTTCGTCTATATAGTGAGTTGTTAACAATATTGTTTTCCCATCTTTATGCAGTTCTTGTAAATACAGCCATAGATCATGCCTTAATTCAACATCAACGCCAGCAGTAGGTTCATCAAGAATGATTATTTCAGGGTCATGTACTAAAGCTTTTGCTATTTGTAACCTTCGCTTCATTCCTCCTGAAAGCTCTCGCATTTTTTTTGTTCGATGTTTGGATAAACCTAATTTTTCTAGCAAATATTCAATTCTTTCTTTTGCATGAGATCTTGATACTCCATAAAAACCAGCCTGAAAATACAATAATTGTTCTAAAGGGAAAAACCAGTCCGTGCTAACTTCCTGTTGCGCAATTCCAACTTGCGTTCTAGCAAATCTAAATTCATTTTCTATGTTTTTTCCAAAAATTTCAATATCTCCATCTGATGGCTTAACTAGACTTGTAATTGAATTGATAGTAGTTGATTTTCCAGCGCCATTAGGACCTAGTAAGCCATAAAACTCACCTTTATTGATTTCCAAATCAATACCTCGTACTGCTTTTACATCATCATATGACTTAAAAAGCTTATTGATTTTTATTGCTATATTTTTACTCATTTGAAGGTACTATTTTATAAATACTTCCTGAGAATTCCACTATATATAATTCACCATATATGTCTTCACCAAAAGATGATATCATACTTTTTTTATTTCCTAATAATTGAGGAGTTAAATCATGGGCCACGCCTTTTACTGGGTTAAGAGACCAGATTTTTCCTGTGCAAAAATCTGAAAATAAATATAAACCACTTAAATCATTAATTTTATTCCCACGATAAACGTATCCTCCCGTAACAGAACATCCATATACATTTTTTTGATTTATATTCATGAGGCTAAATGCATACGATGCGTCGCTTGGATATTCAAATATAGGTTTTGTTAAACCATCTTGATTACATACTTCTGCTTCATAACAATGGTTTCCTTCCATAATCTTCCATCCAAAATTAATATTTGATTCATTAGAGCTAATTTTATTTATTTCTTCCCAAAGATATTGCCCAACGTCACCGATATAAAGATCGCCATTAATTTTATCAAAACTAAATCTCCATGGATTCCTTAAACCATAAGCCCAAATTTCGTCTAATTTATCCTGTTCGTTTTTATAAGGATTTGAATCAGGTATTTTATAACCACTTTCTGTATTTATATCTATTCTTAAAATTTTTCCCAAAAAATTACTCAAATCTTGTGCATTATTTTGTGGATCGCCTGATGAACCTCCATCTCCAAATCCTAAATATAGATAATTATCTTTGGGGCTAAATTCAAGATGCCCTCCGTTATGATTGCCATAAGGTTGTTCAAAATGAAATAGTTTTCTTTCTGACATAAGATCTACTTTTTGTTTTTTATTATCATAAAAATAACGAGCTACCACAGAAAAATTATCTTTATCGACATATGATACATAAAAAAGTCCATTTGTAACGAAATTCGGATGAACTGCCATCCCTAATAATCCTCTTTCGTCCGGAATGGGTCCTGTCATAACTGACTCTGATAGATCTATAAAAGTAGTAGTTTTATTTTTTTCAATTAATTTTATTTTACCGGTTTGTTCAACCACAAACATAGCATTTGTTTCTGGATGAAATCTTACAAGCAATGGTTGAGAAAACCCATCAGACATTAATTGTGTTTTAAATGATGAACTATTCTCAGCAAAAAGAAAAGTGGTCATTAAAAACAGTACTAAATTAATCTTCATCTAAAAACTCGAATAAATCTTTCTCTTCAACAATCTTAATACTTAAATCTTGTGCTTTTGATAATTTCGATCCTGGATTTTTTCCTACAATTACAGCACTGGTTTTAGAAGAAACAGAAGAGCTAACTGTAGCTCCTAACTTTTCTAATCGAAGCTTTAGATCACTACGTGACAAACTTTCAAAAGATCCAGTTATAACGACTTTGTGATTCAACATCATCATTTTTGAGGTATCATAAGTAGTAGGGATTATCTCAATACCTAATTGCAGACAACTTTCAACAATATTTTTATTGTTATCGTTGTTAAAATACTCTTGTATAGCTATAGCAACTGTTTCACCAATTCCATCTATCTCTACCATTTCTTCAACTGTTAATTCAGTTAATTTTTCTAAAGATGAATTACAGTATTTATCCATTATCTTGGATATATGTTGACCTACATTTGTGATACCGAGTCCAAATAAAAATCTTGGAAAAGTTGTTTTTTTAGATTGATTTATTGAATCAATTAAATTCATTGCAGATTTATTCTTAAAACGATCTAATTTAATTAAATCTTCATATTTTACTTTGTAAATATCATCAAAACTATTTAATAAATCTGCTTCAAATAATTGTTTAATAATTTGGGGACCCATACCTTCAATGTTCATTGCATTCTTTGAACAAAAATGTTCAAGTACACCCATAACTCTTGATTTACAATTTGGATTTATACATCTATATGCTGCTTCACCTTCAATACGTTCAATTTTACAGTTAGGATCAGGCCAATTAAAATCACTAATTGAGAATTTTTGTGTATTTTTAGGTCTCTTATTTTTGAGAACTTGCGTAATCTTAGGAATTACATCACCAGATCTTTCGATTAATATAAAATCATTAATTCTAATATCTTTTCTATCAATTTCGTCTTGATTATGAAGAGTAGCACTGGATATCATAACACCTGATAAATCAACTTCTTTAATTTTTGCGACTGGAGTAATAACTCCTGTTCTACCGACTTGCAAATCAATTCCTATAATCTGGGATTCTGCTTGCTTTGCTTTAAATTTTGCTGCGATAGCCCATCTTGGAGAACGTGATCTTAAACCCAATCGCTCTCTTTTTTTGTAATTATTTACTTTTATAACAGAGCCATCAATTTCATAATCTATATGGTTACGATTTGATTCAAGGGTGTGATGATATGCTATCATTTCACTAGCTGACGTAATTTTTTTGAATATTGGATTTACAGGTAGTCCAATTGACTTTAAATAGTCAAGCATTTCAACTTGATTATTAAACTCAATATCTTCACTACCTCCAATTTCGTAACAAAAAATTGAGAGATTTCTTGAGGCAGTAATTTTAGGATCGAGTTGTCTTACGCTTCCAGCCGCTGCATTCCTAGCATTTGCAAAGAGTTTTTCTTCTAATAATTCTCGAGATTTATTTAAGTTGTTGAAATCTGAGATGTTCATAAAAATTTCACCTCTAACTTCCATAAAAGTAGGGGTTTTTACAGATTTTCTTAGCTGCAATGGAATAGCATTGATAGTTTTGACATTATGAGTGATATCTTCTCCTTTAAATCCATCACCCCTTGTTAAAGCTCTTTCTAATATTCCATTTTTATATATTAACGAAACGCCTAAGCCATCAATTTTCGGTTCTGCTACAAAATCAACTTCAGAGTTGTTTAACCATTTTTTTATGCGTTTATCAAAATCAGTAATTTCTTCATCATTTATGGCATTGGATAAAGAAAGCATGGGAACAGCATGATCATAGCTTTGCAATCCACTACTTACAGGATGACCAACTCTTTGGGTTGGTGATAAATCAGTAATTAAAGAAGGGTATTCTTTTTCAAGCTCCTCAAGTTCTCTAAAAAGACTATCATATTCCTTATCAGACAACTTAGGTTCATCTAAAACATAATAAGCATGGTTATGATTATTAATTTCAGATATTAAGCTATCTATTCTATTTTTAATCTTTTCTTCCATATAAATCCTATAAAAACTAGTAAAATTATTAGTAGCAATAATTGTAATGATAAGTTATTAATAACAATTGAATGTGCATACATATTGAAGTGACTAGTTGCTATATCATTAAAGTCAAACTCCCAATAAATAGTGTTATCTACTTCACTTATAAATGTTGCATTGGTGTTTCTCAAATCTCCTGGAATAGCAACACTGAAAATGAAACCGTCTAACATTAAATTAGTATTTTTTTCAAATTCTTTTTCTAAATCATCTATAATTATTTTCATATCTGAAAAAAAGTTTTTTGGTAATCGACGCTTCATTGGTGACAAGGCATCAATAAATATTTCAGAAGATTTTCTACTAAATTCTTTTTCATAATCTTTTTCTTCTATATATGAGATATATGTATCAATTTGATTATCTATTCTATCAAAAATAATTTTATCAATCCTATTTTTTTCTTGGAATACTTTTATGCTTTCAGAAAAAATATATCTCTTTGCAGGTACTAACCACGATAACTCATCTTCATCTATATCTAAATAGTTTACTATTTCTGGATATTTTAAATCAATTTCTAGATCTTTGATATTTGATTGAAATGTATATAAATCCCAAAAAAAATATGAATCTCTGGACACATCTATATCATATTGAAGGTTAGAAGAATTAGTAAAAGTTAATTTTGTTTTAGTTGGTGAAGATAAAATGGTTTCTTTTTCCCATATATTCTCTGTACCACTATCATTTGTTTGACGTAATGAAGTTATCCAGCTATGTTTATCATTACTTGTAGGGTGTATGAAGTCACTATCAAGCAAATCATTCTTATGGCCTATAGAGTTATATTTTACTGAAAAGCTTCCATTATCAAAAATTTGTATATGGACTAAGTTTTCTACACAAGAGACCAAGAAAAAACCTAGAAAAAATAAAATTTTTCTAGGCATTATAAAATTACTTGAAATTCTTTAGAAGTTTTATTGAGGATTTCAGCTCCATTTTTTGTAACGATAATGTCATCTTCAATTCTTACACCACCAATATCTGGTACATAAATTCCCGGTTCAACAGTCATTACGTAGTTTTCTTCGAGAACATCTTCACTTACTTTGCTAAACCTTGGGTCTTCGTGAATTTCCAACCCTAAAGAGTGCCCTAGGCCATGATCAAAAAATTTACTATAACCTGCATTTGCTATATGATCTCTTGCAATCGAATCAATAGACTTGCAAGACAGTCCAGATTTTATTCCTTCGATACTTTTAACTTGAGCATTTAAAACAATATCATAAATTGATTTCTGCTCATCTGAATATCCTTTTGTTGCGAATGATCTAGTCATATCAGCGTGATATCCTGCAAACTTCGCACCTGAATCAATAACTAGCAATTCACCTGGTCCAATTTTTCTATCTGTCGGCTTATGGTGAGGTTTAGCTGAATTTGGCCCTGTACCAACTATAGCAGCAAATGCATCTGAATCAGAGTCTCCATACTTTCTATATAAAAATGATAATTGATTTGCTATGACCTTTTCTTCAACTCCAATTTTCACCATTGGCAATACTTCAGCAAACGCCTTATCTGTAATCTCAACAGCTGTTCTAATTGCTTCTAACTCTTTTTCATCCTTTGACATGGCCATTTTTTCTATAATTCCAGTAATATTTTTTAGGTTTATGTCAGATAAAACTTTTGATAATTGCTGATAACCTTGGTGACTTACATTATTTCCATCAAATCCTATGCTTTGACTGCTAGTTAATAGATTTTGTTTTTTAATAACCTCATAGTGAGGTATGCTATCTATGAGAACTTTTGCTCCCTTTACTTCTTTTTCTGATTGTACGACGTATCTTCCATCAGTAATAAAATGTACTTGATCTGCCGTAATTAATAATGTTGCACTTGATCCAGTAAAACCACATAAATACCTAATGTGTGTTAAATTAGTTACAATCATTCCATCAAGATTTTCTTTTGCAAGCTTATCAATTAATATATGTTGTCTTCTTTGAAAATATTCAATGCTCATTTTAACCCCTACAAATTATCTAGTATGTTTTGTGCTTTATTTTGCTCATTCTTATTTTTTGAATGACTAATTATCGAACGAAGGTTTTTCTTTGCCTGCGTTTTTTTCCCTTGAGAAATCATAAGCTTGATTAGAGAAAGTGTGACTAATTCAGGTTTTTTAGAAACTCTTTTTTTAGCACTTACTACAGGCTTATGCTTTATTGATAAATCTGGATCAAGCCTTTTTAATTCTTTATAAATGATATTTTTCTTTTTTGAATTTGTCTTATCATAGATTTCATAAAGCATCAAGTACGCAGATAAAAAATCTTTATCATGTTTTATAACTTCGTTAAGTAGATTTTTAGATTCTGTGAATTGTGAAATATCAAAAGCTTTTTTTGCTTTAATAAATGTATTGGTAATGTTTGATATCATCTTCTATGCTCTTTGACCCAACTTTCAATATAGTCGAGTGACTCTTTTACAGGAGTACCTGGACCAAAGAGCTTCCCAACTCCTAAACTAGATAATTCCTCAGCATCTTCTTCTGGTATAATTCCACCACCTGTTACTAGTACGTTATTCAAATTATTTTCTTTTATAAGCTCCATCACTTTTGAAAAAATTGTCATATGTGCACCTGAAAGTATTGAAAGAGCAATTACATCAACACCTTCTTGAATTGCAACTTTGACAACACTTTCTGGTGTTTGTCTAAGTCCTAAATAGATGACATCCATACCTGCATCTCTGTAAGCAGCCGCAAGGACTTTAATTCCGCGATCATGACCATCTAGTCCTGGTTTTGCCATTAATATTCTAATTGGTGGATTTATTTTCATACCTTACAATTTAATCAATCCAAACGTTTGATTCCCCTAATAAATCTCTTAATAAAATTAAAAATTGATTGTTATTTGATACCTTAATCTTCTTTGAAATAATTTTTCTTTCCTGGCCGTTTTCTCCTTGAATATGCACTACAAAAGAATGATCTCCCTTGTTTTGATTTGCTAACTCAACTATATCGTTCATTAAATCTTTTGATGAATTTTTTGGTAATCTGATATTCACCTCATTTAATTTTAAAACCTTCTTGGCATGATTGATAGGAACGACTTCGTCGACAATTAATTTTAGATCAGCAAAGTCGTTTTGCGTCGAAGTGTGGCCCACTAAAAATACTATATTATTATCTTTGATAATTTCTTTATACTTATCAAAAGCATCATGAAATATAATTGCCTCAGCTTGTCCTCCTAGACAATCTAAATTAAAAAAGGCCATCTGCTGATTCTTTTTATCAAAGTGTAGTTTAAAGTTTGTTATAGCACCACCAATTTTTACAACAGAATTCTCTTTTAATATTCTTTCTTCAGAAAAATCGTAATTGCTTAATTCCTCAATGGTATCTGCGTATTTAATTAACGGGTTTCCTGAAACATAAATTCCAAGCACTTCTTTTTCTTTTGATAGCTTCTCCTGATTCTCCCAATCTTCAATGATTGGCAAATCAGGCACTTTAATTAATTCTTCTTGATCACCAAATAAATTAATTTGGTTTTTATTAGATTGTTTATCTACTTGGTTCCCATAGTTTATTGCTAAATCTACTGCTTCAAATAATTGTGAACGATTTTTGTTCAACGAATCAAATGCTCCAGCAAGAATTAAGCTTTCTAATACTTTTTTATTTACAAGCCTTTGGTCTACCTTAGAAATAAAATCAAAAATAGATTTAAACTCCCCATGCTTACTTCTCACTTCGATACACTGCTCTAGAGCTTTTACTCCAACATTTTTTACTGCATTCAATCCGAATGAGATTTCTTTATCGTTTAATGGTTCAAAATTAATTCCAGATTTGTTGATATCAGGTGCATGAACCTTAATATTTAATTTTCGGCATTCATTGATTAAGACAACAACTTTATTTGTATTATTCATCTCACTTGTTAAGTTCGCTGACATAAATTCTGCAGTATAGTGTGTTTTCAGCCATCCTGTTTGATAGGCTATGTATGAATATGCCACAGAATGGCTTTTGTTAAAACCGTATTGAGCAAATTTATCTATTAATTCAAAAATCTGTTTTGCTTTTGCTTTTGATAAGCCATTTTTTACAGCACCTTTAACAAACTTATCAGCCATTTTATCCATTAATGAACGAATCTTTTTACCAATTGCACGTCTCATTTCATCTGCTTCAGATAACGTAAATCCTGCGATGATGTTTGCAATCTGCATTACCTGCTCTTGATAAACTATAATTCCATATGTTTCTTTTAATGCTTCCTCTAATAATGGATGAACATATTCAACCTTTTCTCTTCCATGTGCACGTTTAATATATCGATCAATGTTCTGCATCGGACCAGGCCTATACAATGCATTCATTGCAATTAAACCATCTATACTTTTTGGTTGTAGTTTTTTAAGAAATTCTCTCATACCAGCTGATTCAAATTGAAAAATGCCTACTGTGAGACCTTTTGCGAAAAGCTTATAGACTTTAGGATCTTCCATATCAATTTTGTCTATGTCTATATCTTCGTTAAATCTTTTTTTAATTAAGTCTATTGTTTTATCAATAACTGTTAAATTTCTTAAGCCAAGAAAATCCATTTTTAGCAACCCAATTGATTCAAGCTCTTTCATATCATACTGAGTAGTTACATCACCATGAGAGGATCTGTAAAGGGGGACAAAGTCCGTTAAATCCCCAGGTGCAACTACAACGCCAGCAGCGTGGATAGAGGCATGTCTTGTCATACCTTCTAAAACTTTAGCATTATCAATTAATTCTTTATAATTGGTTTGTGAAACAGTTCTTAAATCGGAATTTTGTTTTAGTGCTTGATCTAGAGTTACTTTTGGACCTTCAGGAATCATCTTAGCTATCTTATCAACTTCTGAATATGAATAACTCATAACTCTTCCTACATCTCTTATTACCGCACGAGCATTCATTTTCCCGAAAGTAATAATTTGAGTTACAGAGTCTTCGCCATAAATACTTTTTAAATAATCTATAACCTGTCCTCTTCTTTCAACACAAAAATCTATATCAATATCAGGCATGCTGATTCTGTCTGGGTTTAAAAATCTTTCAAAAATCAAATTATGTTTTAAAGGATCAATATTGGTGATACCAAGAGCATAAGATACTATACTTCCTGGAGCAGACCCTCTACCAGGACCTACGGGTATTTTTTTCTTTTTAGCATACTCCACAAAATCTGCTGTAATTAAGAAGTAGCTTGCAAATCCCATTTTTTTTATGACTGATAACTCATAATCGAGCCTCTGATTTATCTCTCCATTGATATTTTCATATTTATCTTTCAAACCCGTAGAGCAAAGTGTTTTTAGATGTTCATCAATATCTTTCGATTTTTTATCTCCAGGAATAGAATACCATGGTAAGTGATAGTCTTCCATGGGAATTTGGAGATCTACTGAATCGGCTAAAGCTCTTGTGTTCTCTAAGGCTTCAGGAAATTGTTTAAATAATGAGAACATTTCATCTTGAGATTTAAAATAAAATTCATGTCCAGGATACTTTAATCTATTTTTATCAGATAAGTGCTTACCTGTACCAATACATATATGCACATCATGTGCTTTATAATGTTCTTTTTTTGCATAATGCGCATCGTTCGTGGCAACAATTGGCAAATTCATTTCTTTTGCAAGCTTTGTAGCTAGTTGAATGTTTTGCAACTCTTCTGGAATACCATGATTTTGAAGTTCTATGTAATATCTGCCGGGGAAAATACTGGAATATTCTTCAGCAACCTGTTTTCCTGCTACAAGACCATTATAAATTAATGTTTCTGGTAAAATCCCCTTTAAACATGCCGAAAGACATATAATACCTTCGTTATATTTTTTTAAAATCTCCGTATCTACTCTTGGCTTATAATAAAATCCTTCTAAATAGCCGTGTGTTACAATCTTCATTAGATTTTTATAGCCCTGATAGTTTTGTGCAATTAGAACTAGGTGATTATATTGTCCCATACCGCTAGATCTATCCTTTTGAAAACGACTTCCTTTGGCTACATATACTTCACAACCAATAATTGGCTTAATATTTTTATCTTTCGCTTTTTTATAAAATGAAACGGCACCAAATAAATTTCCATGCTCAGTTAAAGCAACAGAGTCCATTCCAAGATCTGTAATGGTTTCAAGTACAGAAGGAATGTTTTGAGCGCCATCAAGCAAGCTGTTGTCAGAGTGATTATGTAAATGGATAAATTCGCTTTTCATACACCCTTAATATATCTTAATTACTCTATTTTTTCCTTCTAAATCTTTGTAAAAAAGGGATTTATTAGCATTGAAATTTTTATTAATTGAAATAATATTATCGGTAACAGCTGAAAAGGGAATTTCTAATAACATGATACCATTTGTTTTGACAAGCTTATTAAAATTTGATATTAAGTGCTTATAAAATGACGTACCGTTCTTGAAATCCGTAAGTGCACTTAGTGGGTCATAGTCTCGTACTGATTGCTCTAGACTGTCTATCTCATGTTTTGCTAAATAGGGGGGATTACACAATAATAAATCAGCTTTTGATTGATTATACTCAAAAATATCTTGATTGAAAAATTGTACATTTTTTAAACCTAGTGATTTCCTATTTTTTTCGGCTGTTTTGATAGCAAGTTCGGATTTATCTAAACCTATGTATTCATGGTTTGGAAATTTCTTTGCAATGCTCAATAAAATACATCCACTGCCTGTACAAAAATCAATAATTTTCAAACTATTTTTGCTTTGAGACAAAAATTCAACTGCACAATCTACTAATAGTTCGGTTTCAGGTCGGGGTATGAAAACTCCAGGTGGAGTTAAAAACTTATCATTATAAAAATAAGTTTCACCGGTAATATATTGAACAGGTTTATTTTGGAAGAGCTGGGCAAACATACTATCTAGATGTGTAATATCTTTCGCAGATAATGGTATATCCTTAATATGTAAATCAGCTTTTGATATTTTAAAATAATTCTGAACAAGAATGTTACTCTTTGCTTGAATTTCTTGAACCTTTGTGCCCTCTAATTTTAAAATCTGCGATTTTAAGTAATCTTTTAAAAGGGTCATATTATCGTTTTATTCTATTTTAGCGCTATCTTCAGCAAGTTTTAACTGCTCAATTAAATGATCTAACTCGCCTTCCAGCGTAACTTGCAGCTTGTGTGTTGTATAGTTGATTCGATGATCTGTAATTCTTCCCTGTGGGAAATTATAAGTTCTAATTTTAGCAGAACGATCACCAGTAGAAACAAGGCTTTTTCTCATTTCATCTCTATCTTTATTTAATTTTTCCTGCTCTAATGCAAAGAGCCTAGATCTCAAAACTTTCATAGCTGAAGCTTTATTTTTATGTTGAGAACTTTCGTCCTGACAAGTGACAACTAGCCCTGTTGGTATATGAGTTAATCTAATTGCAGATTCTGTCTTATTAACATGCTGTCCACCAGCTCCGCTAGCTCTATATGTATCAATTTTTATGTCAGAGTCATTTATCTCAACTTCGGCGGTTTCAGCTTCTGGCAAAACAGCTACAGTTGCAGCTGAGGTATGAACTCTTCCACCTGATTCAGTTTTGGGAATTCGTTGAACCCTGTGCACGCCGCCTTCATATTTGTATACACCATATGCTTTTGGACCTTCGATACTAAAAGTTGCCGATTTTAATCCACCAACTCCAGTTTCATGTATATCCATAATTTTTACTTTCAAATTATTGTTTTCTGCATACCTAGAGTACATTCTCATTAAATCTGAAGCAAACAACCCTGCTTCATCACCTCCAGTACCCGCTCTAATTTCAATAATTGCATTTTTATTGTCATTAGGGTCATCTGAAATTAAAATTTTCTTTAATTGTTTTTCTATAGATGCAAGATTATTGTTTACCTCAATAGATTCTTCCTTTGCTAATTCTTCATATTCTATATCATTCTTCATTTCATCCAATTCAGCTAGCTGATTTTTTAAATCTATATATTGTTTACAAAGTTGATATGATTCATCAAGTGCACTTTTTTGTCTTGATAATGAAGTCATTTTTTCTTGATTGAGCATAATTTTGCTATCCATCATTTGCTGCATGATCTGATCATATTCAGAAACGATGCTATTAGCCTTTGATAAAATATCCATTAGTTAAATAAATTATTAAAAAAAGAGTCTTTAAGAATCTTTTTTATTGTATTTGCGGTTGAATTTTTCAATTCTTCCAGCAGTATCAACAAGGGTTCTCTGACCGGTATAGTATGGATGTGATTTGTCTGAAATATCCAATTTGAACAAGGGATATTCATTGCCATCTTCCCATTTGACAGTTTTATCGGTTTTGACAGTAGAACGAGTAAGAAAAGAATAATTACAAGAACTATCCTCAAAAACTACCAATCTATAATCTTTTGAATGTGTATCTTTTTTCATTTAAGCTTTTTTAAACTATTTTTTATTCTTTGTATGCCATTTATTATTGTTTCTGTGTTCGTAGCAAATGAAAACCTTAAGTATCCGCCTGCTCCAAAACCATCACCAGCTACAGTAACAACCTTAGCATCGGCGAGAATATAATCAGAAAGGTCGAAAGTGTCTTGTAAAATTTTTCCATCCTCATTTTTTTTATTTAAGTAATATGAGAAGTCTGGAAACATATAAAAGGCTCCTCCAGGCATATCGCAATGTACATTATCAATTTCGTTCAGCTCTTTATACATAACTGTTCTACGATTTCTAAATTTTTCTTTCATTTGTCTTACAGGTTCTTGATCACCCAACAAAGCAGCTACTGACGCTTTTTGCCCAATAGCATTTGGGCATGAAGTGGTTTGGCCTTGAATTTTTGACATTGCTTTGACAATTTGTTCGTTTGCTGTTGTATATCCAATTCGCCATCCTGTCATAGCATATGTTTTTGACATACTTCTAATTGTTACAATTTCACAACCAAAACTATCTAAAGTTTCGATAGCTTTAAATTCATTATCATAAACCAATTCTTCATACGTTTCATCTGATATAACAATCCAATCTTTTTCTTTGCTTAATTTTAGTAGTCTAGATATTGCATCATCAGACCAAACGCCACCAGTGGGATTGCTTGGTGAATTAATTATAACTCCTTTAACTGAGTCATCGATTTTGGAAATCAAATCATCAAAATCTGGTTCAAATTGCTTATCTGAGATTGTATTTACAAGTAAAGGTTCTGCACCAGCTATTCGTACAAACTCTGGAAACGAAACCCAATAAGGTGAAAAAACTACAACTTTATCGCCTTTATCAAACAGAGCTTGGCAAACAACTGATAATGATTGTTTTCCGCCATTTGAAACAATAATATTTCCAGGATCATAGTTTATACCTGTTAAGTTTTTAAGCTTAGTTTGAATTGCTTCTTTTAACTCTAACATTCCTGATCCTGGCGTATATTTTGTGTACCCATCCACCATAGCTTGTTTTCCAGCCTCTATGATGTGCTGAGGCGTATTAAAATCAGGCTCTCCAACACCAAAATTAATTACATCTTCTCCTTGAGACCTGAGCTCTGCAGCTCTAGCAGTCATTTGGAGAGTAAAAGAAGGTTTGATTTTTTTTACTAGGCTAGAAAATTCTTTTGACATTTTACTGGCTCATTAAATCTAAGAATTCTTGATTTGTTTTGGTCCTGCGCATTCTATCGGTCATAAACTGCATAGCCTGCTCTGTAGACATTTCTCCTAACATTTTTCTCAATATCCACATCCTTGATAAATGTTGATCTGATAATAAAAGCTCCTCTTTACGGGTACCTGATTTTACGATATTAAATGCAGGGTAAATACGTCTATCACTCAATTCTCGATCTAGAACCAATTCCATATTACCTGTTCCTTTAAATTCTTCGAAAATCACTCCATCCATTTTACTTCCGGTATCAATTAAAGCAGTAGCAATAATAGATAAACTTCCGCCTTCCTCCGTATTTCTAGCTGCTCCAAAGAATTTTTTTGGTTTTCTTAGCGCATTTGAATCAACACCTCCAGATAATATTTTACCACTATGTGGGATTACGGCATTGTGTGCACGTCCTAACCTGGTAATACTATCTAGCAGAATAACAACATCCTTACCACATTCAACTAATCTTTGTGCTTTAGCAAGAGCCATATCAGATACTTGCACATGTCTTTCTGGTCCTTCATCAAATGTGGATGCAATAACCTCTGCATCAACACTTCTTTTCATATCTGTAACTTCCTCAGGCCTTTCATCAATCAGAAGAATGATAAGGACAGTATTAGGGTGATTTCTTCTAATTGCGTTTGCAATCTTTGAAATTAAAATAGTTTTACCGGTTTTAGGCTGAGCTACAATTAAGCCACGTTGACCTTTACCGATTGGAGCTACCATGTCCATTATTCTCATTGACATATCGCTTGTATTGGAAAGATTAAATTTTTCATTGGGATGGAGTGGAGTAAACTTATCAAACTTTCTTTGATCTTTAATTTTCTCCGGATTCATACCGTTGACTTTTGTTAATTGTAAAAGTGCGTGAAATCTTTCTTTAGATTTAGGAGCTCGAGTAGTTCCTTCAACAAAATGACCTGTTTTAAGCTTAAATCGCTTAATTTGTGATGGACTAACATAAATATCCTCCGGCCCTGGTAAATAATTATCATTTACACTTCTTAAAAATCCATATCCATCAGGTAAAATTTCTAAAACTCCAGCTGCCATTTTATCGCTTTTGTTGTTATCGTTGTTAGCAGAAGGTTTATTTGTCTCCTGTTTCTCTGAAGTGTTTGTAGCAGAAATCGCTTCAATAAGATCATCTTTTGACATGGATGATGATTTTTCAATTTCCATTTGCTTTGCTATCTCTTTTAATTCGGTTAGTTTTTTGTCATTTAAATCAGTTAGTTTCATAATTCCTCGATTGTTGTGAAAATTCTTAGGGGAGAGTCACCTTGAAATATAAATTACACTATATATTACCTTTGTCAAAGGAAAAATCAAAAAATTTATAGACGTATTTTGCAATATAATGGCTTCCAAATATAACTTTTGGTCCATCAAATTGTTTATTTTTTAATAATCCTAAAGCATCATTTAAGTTTTCTATAAATTGGTAATTATTTAAGCTTTTTGTCGATTTAATATCATTTTTTGAAAGAATGTCTTTTGAGGGAATAGTTGATATAATTATTTCTTTAAAAGCGCTTTCAAATAAGCTAATAATTTCAGTTCTTATCTTGTCATTTTTCATTACAACCAATCCCATTGGTTTTTGATTATATATATCAAATAAATCTGAGGTTAGAATATTTACTCCCGAACTATTGTGAGCTACATCATAAAATATATTTTCTTCCATTTGTTGCATTCTGCCTGGCCAAAACCATTGATCCAGCCCATCTTGAATTTGAATATTGGTAATATTTTTAAATTCATTTTTTATTGTTTCAATAGCTAGTATTGCATTTTCTGCCTGAAATGATCCAGCTTGAGGTAATATGTAACCTGAATCATAATAATTGAGACGAAGTTTGTTTGTTTTATGTTCCGCTATATTGATGAGATCTTTATTAATATAATTTGTTTTGGTGTTCTGTTTTGTTGAAAATTTATCTATGACTTCAACTATATTACTTTTGGTGTTAATTGTTGTATTAGGAATGGAATTTTTTATGATACCACATTTCTCAGCAGTTATTTCTTCGACTGTCTCACCCAAAAGATGAGTGTGATCAAAGTCTATTTCAGTAATGATAGTATGAATAGGTAATAAAACGTTTGTTGAATCTAATCTTCCTCCAAGCCCGGTTTCTACTATTGCAATATCAATCTTGTTTTTTCTAAAATAGTCAAATGCCATTGCAGTAGTAGCTTCGAAGAACGTAATTGAGTGTTTTTCAAAAAAATCTCTGTATGTTTTTGTAAA
The DNA here is from genome assembly GCA_902525615.1 of uncultured Fidelibacterota bacterium. Classification (GTDB taxonomy): domain Bacteria; phylum Fidelibacterota; class Marinisomatia; order Marinisomatales; family Marinisomataceae; genus Marinisoma. The sequence goes on along the minus strand of CABZHT010000001.1, from coordinate 518,055 downwards.
ACTTATTATATCGCTATCGTTAATTGGTACTCCATTAATTCTGATTCTTTCGTTAAAATTAATCAGATGAGGCGATGTATAAAGCCCAACCTTTTGTCCTGCATTTTGTAAGATTTTTGCAATTATAGATGCTGTGGAGCCCTTACCGTTAGTTCCAGCTAAATGAATCGATTTAAATTTATCATGAGGGTTGTTGCATTCATGAAGAATTTTATTAATATTTTCTAAACCTAACTTTATTCCTCTATTATGCAATTGGTATAAATATTCTAATGTAGAATCAATCATCATTTATAGAGTTTTTTGGTACTGTTCAACAGCTCGATAAATTGCTGTTGCCAACTGATCTCGATATTGAGGACTTCGCAACTTCTTTTCTTCCGATGGATTAGAAATAAATCCAAGCTCTACTAGAACATTTGGCATTGATGCTCCCATAAGAACATAAAACCCAGCTTGTTTAACGCCACGGTCCCGACTTTGTACTCTTTTTTTAATTTCTTTCTGTACCATGGATGCAAACTGTTCACTCTTAGAAGCAAAAGAGCTTTGCGCGATTGTTGCTTGAATCAAATCTTCATTTGTTAATTTTTTATCAGTTGTTCCCTCAAGTTCTAGTACTGCGTTTTCTCTAGCAGCAACTCTAACTGCTGCTTCATTTTTATTTGGACCAATTAAAAAGGTTTCAAATCCACTTGCTCTCCTGTCTTCTGCAGCGTTTGTATGAATACTGATAAATAAATTGCCGTTACTTTCGTTTGCAATTTTAGTTCTCTCGCTTAGCCGAAGAAATACATCTTCATCTCTTGTCATGATTATTTTAATGTTCATGTTTTTGGATAATTTCTTTTCCAACCTCTTAGCAACATCTAATGCGATATCTTTTTCTTTGGTACCCCTATATCCAACTGCTCCAGGATCTTTACCTCCATGACCAGCATCAATAACAATGGTTTTAAATTCCCATTTCTCTATTTCGCTGCGTAGATCTACATTTTTTTTAACTATTTTTTTATCTGTAGTAATAGATGTAAATCTAATTTCGTTATTTGTGTATTTTATTGAAGAAGAATCAGACAAATTTTGAATGATTCCAAAAAATGATTCGGTTGGTAGATAATAAACACCGCTTTTATTTATAACTTTTGAAGAAAGCTGAAAAAGGTTGTCTTCAATTTCAATAAATGTAATTTGGTTGCTAATTTTTATTTTTTTATTATTAACGTAGAAAACAGCTTTTTGTGTTTTATTGTTTATAAAATTTTTTGAATTAGTTATTTGAATAAAATCATTTACTGAAAAAAGATTTTGATTTTGAATGGTATTTATTTCCCCAACAAATACATTATTTTCAAAAACTTTTATCTTAGATTCGGTTTTTGCACATAAATGCGAAAGTAAAAAAATAATTGAAAAAAGTTGGAAATATGTTCTTAATAATTTCACTATTTAAATTATTATAAAAATAATATAAAAGGGCTCAAATTTTGAGCCCTTTTTATATCAATCAATGTAGAGAAAACTAGATTATTTTTTCATCCACATTGCGACGAGCATAACTGCTACTAATCCAGCAACACCACCGTCTCCAATAGCATTAACTGCATTACCAATTCCTGCAATGACACCAAACATGTCATCATAAAGGATACCGATAATAGTACCAGCAACAATCAAATTAATCAAAAGGCCTGTAGTCATACCTAAGAAATCATTGATTTTTTTTATCACATCTTTCATTGTGTTTTCTCCTTCGAGCTTTTAGAGCTCCCCAATGAATAGGGAGCTCTATTTATTAGTAAATACTGATTAGTTTATAGCCAAGATAAGAAGACAACTAAAACTAGTAGTCCTGTTAGTCCGCCATTAAGAAAAGTATCTACAAAACCCATTATACCACCTAGTGCATCAACTGGTGTATCGAAAAGTATGCCTGCAAAAACAAAAAAGATAATTGCAGCCTTAACTACACCTGTTAGACCATTTAAAGCACCATTTAACATTGAATCCCATGAAGCCATGTTATTCCTCCTTGATTAGTTAATAACTAGTTAAAAAAAGGCAAAAACCCTATAAACTTATAGTTTTTTTGCCCCCATCATTAATCATGTCAATATGATTAAATTCTCTTAAAAGTTGCCAAAAATTCATCTTATTAATAATTATAGTCTCTTTTTTTGGGCTAATCAACCTTTTTTGAGTCTTATCTATTAAATAAATAATATACAATTTCTGGTCATTTTGGTGATTGTTGCATGAATAATGTTGAATTCTGTTATTTCATATGAAAATAATAGACATTAACTTTTTTTATGAAAAAAGCACGCAAACCAATAATCGAGAAGGTTCATGCTAGAGAGATTTTAGACTCTAGGGGATTTCCAACTGTTGAAGTAGAAATTACAGCATCGGGTCATAAAAGTATATCTGCTGTCCCTTCTGGAGCATCTACGGGAGAATTTGAAGCTCTTGAACTAAGAGATGGAGACACCAAAAGATTTCACGGTAAAGGTGTTTTAAAAGCTGTAGACAACGTTATCAACAATTTTGGGACTGCGTTGATTGGCAAAGATGCAAGCAACCAAAAAGAAATTGATGATTTACTTATTAATATTGACGGAACTTCAAATAAAAGCGCATTCGGCGCAAACGCAAGCTTAGGAATATCAATGGCTTGTTCAGTAGTTAGTGCTACTTTTTACAATAAACCATTATATCACTATTTAAACCCAAATAGCAACATAATGCCTGTACCAATGATAAACGTCCTTAATGGCGGAATGCACGCAGACCAAGGTTCCGATCTGCAAGAAATTATGCTATTCCCACATGGTGCAAAAAGTTTTAAGCACTCTCTTCAAATGGGATCTGAAGTATTTCACTGTTTGAAAAAAGAATTAAAAAAACAAGGACTAGGAACAACAGTAGGGGATGAAGGTGGATTTGCTCCGGCATTAAAATCAAATGACCATGCAATTGAGCTTCTTCTTAATTCTATTGAAAAAGCTGGGTTTAACATCGGAAATGATATTTCTTTAGCTTTAGATGTAGCAGCATCTAGTTTTTATAAACATCATAAATACCATTTAAAAGTTGATGGAAGCGTTTTGGACACAGATGGAATGATTGGTTTTTATGAAGATTTAATTCAAAAATACCCGATTGTTTCGATTGAAGATGGTCTAGATGAAAATGATTGGGAAGGTTGGGCAAGCATGAACAAGGCACTTGGTTCAAAGATTCAAATTGTAGGCGATGATTTAACTGTGACCAACCCAAAAAAGCTAGAAAAAGCAATTGAGCAAAACTCAATGAATGCTATATTGATTAAATTAAATCAAATTGGAACTGTTTCAGAAACCATCAAGGCAATAGAGATGGCTAAAACAGACAATATGAATTATATCATTTCACACAGATCAGGTGAAACGGAAGATACTTTTATCTCCGATCTATCAGTTGCGATGAATGGCGGACAAATTAAAACGGGTTCAGTATGTCGATCTGATAGAACTGCAAAATATAACCGACTTCTAAGAATTGAAGAACGGCTCGAAAACTCAACATTGTGCAATTCTTTAAACTTTGTTAAATGAAATCATTTTTCTCACTAACAAACCTCTTAATGGTCACAATTGTTGTTGGCTGCATATCTTTACTTCTATTTAGCGACAGGGGATTAATTAATTTATGGTCACTTAAAAAAGAAAAATTAGAGATTCAAAATGAAATTAATGACTTAAGAAATCAAATTGCTATGCTTGAAAAAGAAGAAGAGAAGTTAAAATTTGACGAAAAATACATTGAAAAAATTGCTCGAGAAAAATTTAAAATGGTTAAACCTGGGGAGAGAGTTTTTAAAGTAAAGGTAGAAGAATCTAACTAAATAAATCTTTTGCAACCTTAAAAGACTTTACATCTGGAAAGTGGTATCTTACAAGCTCTGACATAAATCTGGTCATTATTTTTCTTTCATAATTAGGGATATTTTTTGATTTATTCATTCCATTAAGATCTAAATCAAATATTTGATCTAAATCATCCAATATATTAGGATTTTTTTGCTGAAAACGCAGGATTATTGGATGTTTTTTTGCGCTTAAAATGTCATACCCGCTGTTTTTAAGAAAATGCAATATAAAGTAATAAAAAGCGTTATTAAGATTTTTATTATAACGGTCAAAATAGAGCATTACGGATTGTAATGTATCATATGTCTTTGTATCTGGAACTTCTTCATCATAGCTTTTATCAATTATTTCTAGCATGGATGTACAAAGCACTATTTTTTTTAAGTCTGTACATATATCCTCCCAATCATTTACGAGTTTTACATTATAAACTGGATGTATTTGTTTTTTGGGATGATGCGTATAATTAATCTCTACCTCATTTAACTGCTGATATATTGCTTTATTAGGTGACTTTTGTCTCATTGCTGCTTTTACAATGTATGTAGACTTGCCCTTTTCTCGTGTAAATAGCCTTATTATTAAACTTGACTCCTTAAAGATTGTTGTTTTTAGTACAAAAGCGTGTGATTTGATTTTCATTTTGGAATTTCTATTTTCCCCCAGCCTGCGTGAGTTAAGCTTCCAAAATATAAATTATTTTCGTATTGCTTCACGCTAGTAATAGGAGAGTAAGCTTCATCTGCTTTGTATTGTAAGTTATAGACTACTGTACCTTCTTCATCTAATCCGAGAACATACGAATGATTAATTGGTTGTGGTTGCAATGATTCGGGAAGTCTTAAAACCATTTTTCTTAAAAATGGTTTATTGGACGACATTTCAATAAAGTCATTCCTTGGGTTAAATAACGCAACCCAAAAAATACCTTCCTCGTTTGATGATACGTTATCTGGGAAACCTGGTAAGTTTTCTATAAAAATTTCTGATTTTCCAGCTTTTTCACCTTTTAACCAATATTTTTGTATTCTGTACATAAATGTTTCGTTAACCAAAACAAATGACTCGTCGCTACTAAGCGCTACTCCATTTGCAAAGTATAAGTCTTTTAAAAGGGTCGTTGTTTTTTGAGTAACTGGATCATAAACCAGTAATCTGCCGTTAGCAGAATGTTCTAAAAGCTCTAACCTGTGACTGCCATATCCATATTTGCTGGACGCATCTGAGAAGTAAATTTTACCATCACTTGCAATGTCCAAGTCGTCAACAAATTTAAACGGTATATTGTCAGAATCTGATTTAATCGATAAGGAAGTAACCTCACCGCTATCATCAATTGAAATAAGACCTCGAATAGCGTCTGCAACAATTAAGTTATCGCCAGAATCAAATGCCATACCGAGAGGTCTGCCTTTAGTGTCTGAAAAAATACCATCAACATTCATTATTACGCCACTATCATAGCCTACATAAATTTCATCATTTTTAAGCACAATGTCCTCTGGTCCAACATATCCATCATTAATCCAAAATATCTTGATGTCTTTAAGTTTTTGATTCAAAGAAAATATAGGGTCCATTCTACTGTCTTTTGGGCTTTCCCATGCGGTTGGTTCTAAAGGAACTGGCCAAAACAAAAGATAGATTATGGCTGTGGTTAATAGAAGTGAAATTATATTTGAAATATTATTAATTTTTTTCACTTCACTAGTAAGCCTTAGCAAAAACTACCAAATGTTTAGCAGTTTCACCTGAAAAAATACACTTATTGGAGGAGTCTTCGTTGTCTTCAACTATGCAGCGTATTGTTGCTTTAGTTTTTTCCTTTATTTTAAGTTCAGTTTCATCTGTTCCATCCCAATATGCTTTGATGAATTGGTTATTTTTCGATAGGATATCTGTAAAATCAGCAAAAGAGCTTACCGTGCATGTATTGTTATCCATAAAGTTTTTTGCATCATTAAAAAGATTATCTTGAATATTTTGTAAGATAGTTGGTATTTCGTCAATTTTATCGCTTTGGACTTGATATTTTTCTGAATTATCTCTTCGACAAACAGTGACCTCCATATTCTCAAACTCTTTTAAGCCGATTTCAATTCTTATTGGCACACCTTTAAGCTCCCATTTATTAAATTTAAATCCTGGGCTTTCATCGAGATCATCAATGTGTGTTCTTATGTCTAGGTGAGTTAATTTTTCTTTCACTTTTATTACAAAACTAGAAAATTCTTCAGACTTTTCTTTTTTTGGATTAATTGGGACAATAACAACTTGCGTAGGTGCAATTTTAGGTGGAATTTTTAGACCTTTATCATCTCCATGAACCATTATCAGCGCTCCAACCATCCTTGTGCTAACACCCCAACTTGTTGCATAAACCGGGTGCTCTTTGTTGTCTTTACTTTGAAATTTTACATCAAATGCTGATCCAAAATTAGTCCCAAGATAATGTGAGGTACCTGCTTGCAAGGCTTTCTTATCTCTCATCATTGTCTCAATTGAGAATGTTTCATCTGCTCCTGCAAATCTTTCAAGATTTGATTTCCTGCCTATAATTGTTGGAATTGCTAGATAGTCTTCAAACAATGTTCGATAAATTTCTACAATGTCTAGCGTTTCTTTCATTGCTTCTTCTTTCGTAGCATGTGCAGTATGGCCTTCCTGCCATAAAAACTCGGAAGTTCTTAAAAATAGTCTAGTGCGCATTTCCCAACGTACAACATTTGCCCATTGGTTTACTTTTAATGGTAGATCTCTGTATGATGTAATCCATTTTTTAAACATGTGCCAAATGATTGTTTCAGATGTTGGCCTAACAATGATTTCTTCTTCAAGTTTTGAGTCAGGATCTACTGTTAAAGACCCTTCTTCAGAGATAAGTTTTGAGTGAGTTACAACAGCGCACTCTTTGGCAAAACCTTCAACGTGTTTGGCTTCCTTTTCTAAAAAACTTTTAGGAATAAATAGTGGAAAATATGCATTATCATGACCACTGTCTTCAATCATTTTATTTAAGGAGTCTCTGATGTTTGTCCAAAGCGAAAAACCATAAGGCTTTACTACCATTGTACCTTTAACAGGACCATAGTCAGCTAAATCAGCGTCTAGTATTACGTCTGTATACCATTTGGAAAAATTATCGCTCTGTTTTGTAATTTTGGCCATTTACTATCGCTTTAATATATTATAAAGTAGAGTTAATTTATAGAAAATCCAATACAATGAAAAAAGCTATCTTTTCAACTGAAATCAATCTGCTAAGAAACACTATGCAACGCCTTTTAAGGAGAAGAGCTCACACTAACATTGCTAAAATATTAAGAAAAACGCACCAAGCAGATGTTGCGCTTATCATGAGAAACTTAAATCAATATGATCAAAATACTATTTTTAGTCTTTGCCCTACTGCATTACATAAAGCAAGGCTTTTAGAAGAGTTAGACGAATCGTTAATTGAAAAAATTTTAAAACATCAAAACTCCAAAACAATTTCGAATATTTTTAGATATCTTGATACAAACGACCAGGCAACTATAATCGGAATGTTTTCTCAAGAAAAACAAAGCGAAATTTTAAAAATAATTGAAATTGATGATAAAGAGGAGGTTGAAGAAATAATGTCTTATCCTGATGATAGTGCTGGAAGCATTATGACAAAAGAAACTTTTACTCTAAATCAAAGTACCACCGTTAAAGATAGCATAAAAAAACTTCAGTCATTTCCTGAAAATGATAAAATATTTTATCTGTATGTATTAGATAATAAAGAAAAGCTTGTTGGTGTTGTATCTTTGAGAACACTGGTAACCTCAAAAAATACTAAAAGACTAAAAGAAATTATGATTAAAGATATTCAAGCCGCAACCACTGATACTGATCAAGAAGAAGTAGCAAAAAAAGTAGCTCAATATAATTACCTTGCTCTACCAGTAGTGAATAGAAAAAATAAGTTTTTAGGTATTGTCACTATCGATGATGTTGTTGACATTATTAGAGAAGAAGCTTCTGAAGATTTTTTACAAATGGCTGGAGTAGGAAAGGATAGAGAAATTCTTTTAAAATCCCCTATAGAAAATGCCCACTCTCGAGCACCCTGGATACTTGCAAGTTTAATAGGAGGTATATGCGCAGCTGCTATAATAAGTTACTTTAGCAGTCTTCTTGAACAAGTAATCGTTTTAGCTGCATTTATACCAGTAATAATTGACATTGGCGGCAATGTTGGTACACAATCTTCAACCATTGTTGTTAGAGGATTAGCTACAGGTAGAGTAGATGTTACAAACACTATTCCATTAATTTTTAAAGAAGTAATTGTGGGAAGTTTACTGGGCGCAACTTACGGATTAATAGTAGGCCTAGCTTCAGAATATATCACAGAAACAGCTATGGACAACTTAGGCTTAGTAGTAGGATTAAGTATATTTTGCTCAATGACTATTGCAGCAGCAGTCGGTGCAAGTGTACCTATAGCACTTAAAAAACTTAGTTTTGATCCCGCAATATCAACAGGTCCTTTTGTTACAACAGCAATAGATATTATAGGGGTCGCTTTATATTTTTTAATTGCTTCAATCATATTAATAAAATGAAACAAATCATATATATCATAGTTTTACTTTTATACCAACTTTTAGCTGGTGACAAAATAGAACAAAAGATTTCTTTGGAATATTGGTTGAATGAAAATCTTAAAATCTTTTCAGTAGATAATGCAATTTTGTTAGAAATTGAAAATGATAAAATTAGAATAACCTCAAATAATTGGTTTGGTGAAACATTGTTAAATGAAAATATTCAATATGAAAATCAATCGTTTGTGGTTGATAATATATTTAATAAAATGCTAACCGAAAGAATCATTTCAAAAGAAGACTCATGGATTGAAGAGTATAACTTATTAAATAATAAAAAAATAAAAGTCAGATTTCTATTTAGCGCTCAAGAAGATGATTTAAGATTATATCGTATGGACATCAGAGAAATAAATCGAGATGATGATATCAATAAAATTAATAAAATAATTTTGAATAATGATATCATAATGGTGTGGACCGATTTAAATAAAAAAATAAAAAAAATTAAATTTGTATATAAAAATAATACTTATCTTATATCATATATCAATGAAAAATAGAATTATTATTATAGTTTTCTTTGCAATTTTTTCATGTGCTCCGAACAATAACTTAGAAATATTGCAAGAATCATACGAATTAAAATTATTTAACACTTTTGAAAACGAATCTCCAAAATATGAAGATGTTAGAGAAAAAATTTTATTTCCAATAAAAGGTGTTATTTTAACAAACCAATCAAACCTCCTACCAAATGCTGAAAGAAAATATAGAAATGGCATTCATGAAGGAATTGATATTGTTGTGCCATTTATGACTCCAGTTTTCGCTTCGTTAGATGGAATTATTATAGTTGCAAACACCGAATATAAAGATGTTGACATAGAATCCTACAATAATTTTTTAAAAACAACTGGTAAAATGAAAAAAACACCGAAGGATATTTACAATCATATACTACTTGGTAAACATATAATAATAGATCATGGTTTCGATTATTTACCTGGATATAGAACAACGTCGACCTATGCCCACTTAGAAAAAATAAATGATAAAAAAGTTGGAGATTTTATTAAAAAAGGAGAATTAATAGGTTATGTTGGTAATTCAGGAACCAAATATGGGGCTCTCAACAATCTTCTTGGTGCACATTTACATTGGGAGATACACTTTGAAAATGAAAATAACAAATATTATTTGGGACAAAATATTAGTAAAGAGAGTATTTTAAAACTATCAAATAAACTATTTGAAGGAGAGGATTATGAAAAAAATTAATTTAATTACACTAATTATGCTTTTAAGTTGCTCGGACACAATAATTGAAAAAAATAAAATTGATAATGCTATAAACACTGTTACAGAAACATCGAAACAAGTGGAAACTGGCATCCTCAATGACGAATTATTTGTCTTCAAAACAAACAATATATCTCTATTAAAAAATGAACTAAGAAATAACTTAAAATACCCTTGTACTGCAGAAAGAACTAAAGATATTCAATCCATAAGTCAGCTACCAGGATCTAATTATTATTTTTTTAATGATGAAACGGTAAAAAAATCATTCACATTTCAATGTGATGAAGAATCAATAATTTATCCAATAGGCATGGGCATTATAATAGATGTTGAAAGAAACCGTGTTGAAGATATTTGGACACAAGATATGAAGTTTAAACACTATTTTGATAGAATGATTAACGAACTAGGATATTTGCCAAATGATTTTAAGCGCATATTATATAAAAATTACATAATGATTGATCACGGGTATTATTTTGCTGAAAATTTCAGGGCATTATCAATATATACTAACTTAAAAAACATACCAGAAAATATTGAAGTTGGAATGGAAGCAACTATATTAACCGAATTAGGTTTCATTGATAACGAAGGAGTAGATGTACTTTCAACAACTTTATTAACCAATGCAGATAATAAATTAGAGGTCCAAAAAGATATCATTAATTTTGAAGTTATTTTTGAAAAAGATGAAAAATTTTATTTCATTGGAGAAGGAATAGTTGATCAACTTACTATTGAATCCTTTAACAATATTTTTGAATAGAAAAAGGCCTGTTTTTAAACAGGCCTTTAATTTAAAAGGAATTAAGTCTAAGACGTTAATCTTAGAAAGTAAAGCTTACTTCAACAGAGCTAAAATCATCAAAGAATTCAACACTTTGTCTATAAGCATAAGAAATAGATACATTTGTAGCATCCATTTCTAAATTCACTCCAAAACCTAGAGTAGCACCCCAATTTGAAGTGGTGTAGTCTTCCCAAACTACGTCGCTCATACCAGATGGTTGATCACCTTTTTGAACATTCATCTTTGTACCTGCTGCAAGCCATACGTTTCCAGCTGAATACATTGCTCCAAAAGATAATGTGTTTAGCTGATATGAAAAGTTTTCAAAACTAGTCATAACAGTTAAACCATCTGAAAGCTGATAACCAACAGCAATATCCAACGAAGTAGGAAGAGGACTATCCATAGCACTCATGGAAAAATTCTCATCTTTCGTTCCTGGTTGTGTGCCGTCAGGAGTAAGTTGTTGCTCTAGGCCTGTACCTGAATACTCAAGTCTTGACCCAAGATTTTTAAGAGCAACACCAACAGTTAGTCTGTCTCCTGGAAAATCATATTGAACACCGACATCAGCTCCCATTGCAGTTGCACTTACGTCTTCAATGGTTTCTGAAACCATTTTACCTACAAGTCCAACACGCACTCTGTCCGAAATATTTCTACCAAAAGCTAGATTAGCAACTAAGAACGATGGACTAAATGTAGTTCCATCTCCCTCTGTGCTGGTAGCTGTTGTTTTCATTATATCGCCGAAATCCATAGTTCTTAAACTGACTGCCATGTTTGTGGATTCGTTTAGAGGCATACCAAATGAAAGGTTTGTTAACTGTGTATCTGCAAGATAGTCACCACTTGAAGCCATACCAGCCATTGAACTTAAATTTGCTACACCAGCAGGGTTAACATAAATAGAGTTTAGGCCGCTCACGGAAGAACCGTTAGCAGTTGATAAAGCAATATTTAGGTTTCCCTGTGGAATTAAAAGTTGAGCTCCTGCTGCAGTTCCAGCTGAATTCACTGTACCTGCATAGATGGTAGCACCTAATAAAGATGCTATCAACCCAGCTTTTAAACTATTAAATATTGTATTTTTCATAATTAATTCCTTTTATAGTTTAATATGTGTCTATACGCATTTCTGGTTGAATAATTGCAAGTTTTAACACCTTTTCTGTATTTTTTGCATCAACGTGAGCAAAATACATTCCACTCGCAACTGGTAATCCAAATTCATTATTAAGATCCCATGTTAAGTGTTGTGAACCAGTGTCATTATGTTCAAGCAACCTGACCAAAGTACCATCTACTGCATAAATTCTAACAGTAGTTTGACCATTTGATGGAAGATTACTAAACATTAGTCTTTGATCATATGGACCAGTTTCTTCTACGTTCGCACCATAATATGGATTTGGCCATACTGTAATATTTTCATTAGTATAGGCTTTTGATTCTACCATATTCCCAGCTGTTGAGAAGTTAAACTCAACTTGTGCTGAATTAGGTTTATTATTAATTACAACCCATGCACCAGCATCAGGAAAATTATATTGAGCTGATCCCGCTGCAGTTGGAAGAGGACTTAATCCGTCTCCAACAGCTGCTGAGAAGTAAGTAGTATAAATTAAACCTGAGAAATATGTACCATAAAAAGCAGTACTATTTGGAGAAGTAGGTGCAACTAGATTTGATATATCCATATCACAACCACCGCCATACCAAAGACCGTGGTAATGCTCACAACCACCATTGTAATAAATATCGGTTTCTTGTAAGTATACAGACTCTAAAGAAGGATCATATGGTGTTCCTTGGTGACCCATAATATAAATAGGTTCATAACCAAAGTGTCCATATGATGGACCATTTTGTCCACGCGCTTCACCAGTTGCATACCAATTTCCATCGTCTGAACCACTGTTTGCAAAAGAGTCTTCAATTGCTTGTCTTTCTTCTCTAGACATGCCTTCCCTAAAACCTGGATATAAAGAATAAGATTTATTTACATGTTCATAGTCAACATGTGACCATTCATCATCCCTATCAAGGTCTTCAAATGTTACCCATAATTGTTCTTTTCTGCCATCAACAGTAAATCTGTAAACACTGAAAGGTACAGTTGTAACTGTCCTTCTTCCTGTACCCCAATATGGCCATTCGTGTGCTACAGATGGTGTTGAAAAGTCAAATACAACATCATCAGTACCTTGATAATCAAATACATCATAATCCCAAATATGATTTGAGAAATATCCACCTGATGCAGATGGTTGATTAATACCACCATCTGGATAACCGACTCTATTTTCTAAAATACCTTTAGTAGCTGATAAAGAACCACCTAATGTATAGGTGTTTCCAAGAACTCCATAAGAAATATTTGGATCTCTCATCGCAGCTGTCATATAATTGTCTACGTCGCTTGAGGAGATTTCTCTAAAATTATTATGCCCAGGTGCAGGACCACTAACAACAAGTCTGAAGCCTTCTTTTACACCACCAGACTCAAGACCAACGTTAGACATATCCTTAAGATCAATACCATCTTGTATTGTATTGTTTTCAATTAATACTTCACCTGTAGTGACATTGGTTAAAGTCCAGTTTACAAGGTCAACACCATCTAATTGATCGTTAAATGTAACCTTATAATCATCACCGGTAATTTTAGAAGGGTCAACTACTTGAACTGTAATTGATCCATCACCTAAGCCTGCTTTTGTGTACTCAACAGGAGTTGATAATCCATTAGACATATCAAGCGTCATGTTGTCAGCTGGTCTAAATGATACCATCGTTGGTGAACTTTCTAGCATTTTAGGAATACCTAAAGCATTGTATCCATATGCAGAAACACCAAAATAATATTCTCTATTTGCTAATAAGCTTGAGGTATTAATATAGTCTTGTGTTACAGTGAATTCAGTTGAAACACCACTGTCTTCACCTTGCGCTACAGGAATATCAATATTAAAACCATAATTTGGATCAAAAACGGTGTCAACAATTTCTGTAATACCATTAACCTTATCTAAGGTTCCTACAACTTTAGCGTTGGCACCCGTTGGATTGGAATATTGATATACTTTGTATCCTTCAAATTTGAACATAGTAGCATCACCGTTTGCGTCTAAATCGACTAAACTTTCTGCCTCGTAACTTACAGCAGCTGCATCCCAATAAAGCTTAACAGTGTTTTTGTTCACCAAAACATCAACAATTGGTGATGGTGGAGAATCTGGTAATGCAAAATCAATGTCATATGCTAATTGAGCTAACTGGTCAACTTGTTTTAATACTTCAATCGAAGCAATAGATGACTCAGTTGAATATGCTGCTAAAGCACCATATACAATTTCTTGTGTAGCTCCAGCTTCTAAAGTAAACGGTCCCACAGATTGTAAAAATCTTCTGTCGTCCGGCTCTCTTACATAACCATCAATTGGATTTAATGCAAGCTCAGCTGCAGTAACGGTTCCGTCTCCATCAAAGTCTGTATCTACAGAAGGATCTCCCCAGAAAGAGAAGTTAGAATAACAAGTTCCTCCAGATTCGACACCCTCACAATTAACATAAGGATTAGAACATGTTCCAGCTGCAACTTCTTCAGGTGTACATGTTTCACCAGTAATTTGTTCTTCTAGTTGTGTTCCGTCTGTTTTCAAACCTTGAAGACCATAGTAAAATTCATCTGGTTCTTCAGGGTCACCAAAAACGGCGTCACTATTAATAAATAGATTATATCCTGATAATCCTAAGTTTTTCATTCCTGGAATGACTTGACCTAACTGCTTAGCACCAGGACATGTTCCGCCAGAAATTTCTTCGGTGGTACATGGTACTGCAGGACCTTGGAAGAAGTCATATCCAACTGCAGGACCTGGGCCATATTCTGTAGCTGCCCATTCTGGGTCAACTCCATCATTATAACAATAACCCAAAGATAATTCCGGATCAACACCAATAAGGTCAGCGTCATACTTACCATTATCTGGGTCTACCCAAACACCAAAATATGCATCAGTAATATCTTCGTCTGTTGTATTGGTCATTGCATGTTTCATAAAAACAATGTCTCCAAAAGCATCTGGTCTGTCAAATCCAAACATTGTTGTTCTTACTTCAACATTGGTTGGAAAACCTCCAGTTATACCTTTGGCTGTAGGCACTGCATCATTCTGAATAGACCAAATTACCTGGTCACCCACAAATTCAGGATGATCAGGCCCATTAGGTAATGGAGAATAAACCCCGTCGCCATCGGCATCAACCCATGGTGCACCTTGAGCAACTGGCCATTCCTGGAAATCTGGATACAAAATTGGATCAGCTAACATAGCTTTACTAACATTGTATGTTCTACTGGAAGCAGCATTTGGGTCTCCGCCAAGTGGTCCTACTTCCATATCGGATGAGAACTCATTTCCTACTACTCTAAGCTGACCAGCTGAATCTAATCCAGCAAACCACCATGCCTGAGCATAAACAAGAAAGACGCCAGAGTTTTTCCATTCACCACCAATACCTCTCA
This sequence comes from uncultured Fidelibacterota bacterium, assembly GCA_902525615.1. Taxonomy (GTDB): domain Bacteria; phylum Fidelibacterota; class Marinisomatia; order Marinisomatales; family Marinisomataceae; genus Marinisoma. Next base: position 502,938 of record CABZHT010000001.1, on the reverse strand, counting down.
CATTATTAACCATTAATCTTCCATCATTTGACGTGTCAATTGTCCAATTGTTTACATTGAACTCTTCGTAGTCAACAGGCATAGATGAAAAACCTACATATCTACTTGTACCATCTTTTTTATCTCTACCGATAACAAATGTAGGCACCAGTAACGCAATGGCTAATGTGAACTTTAATATATTATTTAAATAATTCATTAGTTATTCTCCGTTACATTAAAAGTTATAATTTAATCCTAATCTTACTGTTCTTGGAGCGCCGTATCTTCCGGAACCTCCAATTAAGTCATTGTAAAGATTTTCTGCTGGAACATCTGGGTAACTTCCTAGCCAGTTTGATACCCATGCTTGTCCAGACTCTGATCCAATCCAACCATCATCATCCACCATTCCTGATGTACTCCAATGACCAAGTTCGTGATCAGTATTTAATAGGTTAGCAATTGATAGATAAACATTTACCATGCTGTTACCTATATTAACTTTTTTATCAACCCTTAGGTCAACATTAAAATATGATGGTCCTATTGAAGAATTCAATGGTCCATCTGGGGTTGCAGGTCTTGTATTACCAAACACCTGTGATCCCATTTGCATTGGCGTATATCTTGTACCACTACCATATTTAATCACCATATTGAAACCACTGTCTTTCGCTATACCAGAAAGCGCTTCGGATCTATAGTCAATTACTGCGTTTGCTGTATGTGTTTGATCATATGATAATAAAGATAGTGTTTTAGGATATTCGCCTTCAAGATATGACACATAGTAGTTTGAACTACCAGTTGATCCTGTTCCGCGTGATTCAGAAAGTGTATAATTGATTTGTGCCAACAATCCGTTAACTCTTCTCATTTCAAAACTTGCGGTTACACCTTGAGAAACAAGGAAATCACCGTTTTTATATTGTGCCCACTGGAATTGAGATAAAGACTCAGAACCAAGTGTTGAAATTTGGGCATTATTTCTGTTTTCTAAAAAGAGGTAGTCTTTACTTTCTTTATAAAAACCTTCCAATTTAATAGCTGCGTTCATACCAACCATCTGTTCAACACCTATTTCATATTGTGTTGATCTTTCTGGTTTTAAAGCAGCATTACCAGTTGTAGTAAAATTACCCAACAGGAAGTTGGATGATATTTCAGTGTCTGAAACATATAAATTACTTAATTCTACTGGCTGCCAATATCTACCGTAATTAGCTCTAAATACAGCTCGATCTGAAATTGGAAATGCAATACCTATTCTAGGTTGAAGGTCTGTTTCTTTTGGCACCGCCCTCCAAGCGTAATCTCCATTTTCATCACCGTCTCTATTTAAACGCAAGTCAGAAAAATAAAGTTGATCATAACCATCGGAATCACCCTTACCATCTCCGTCTGAATCAGGCGCTAACGCTCCACTGTCAAACGTTTCATATGCAAGACCAAGCTGTACAACAACATCTCTGAGCTCGAACTTGTTTTGAACATATGCTCTGGTTTGTTCTGGTTCTCCTGGAGCCAACATGTGTGTTGCCTCGTTATATGAGCCGTTCCATTTATTTCCATAAATATCATACCCAAGATTTGTTACATAACTATCTTTTAATGTTGAGAATTCCCAATCTGCTGGAGATACATTTGCAGCAGTATATTCGTCTGCATCAATGGTACCACTTCCATCAGTATCAAGAAGTCCAAAATTATATGTTATTCTTTCTGGGTAAGGGTTGCTGTAATATGAAATTTCATGATTTTCTATTGAAGCACCCATTTTAAATTCGTTATATCCAATTTGATTAGTATAGTCAACACTCATTGTGTTGGTATCTGTGTTTCTTTTGTAATAAGAGCTATACTGATACCCAAATGATGACTGGCCAAGCAAACCAACTAGTTGTGCTGAGGAGTTTCCTAGACCATTTCTTCTCCAAAAATAGTAAGGATCAATATTTGACATATTCAAATTGCCATTTACAACTGAATTGTAGTCTGGAAAACCAGTGCTTCTTACACCATAAGAAGCTAAATCAGTACCATGTCTTTCATTCGTAGTTTCCGTTTCATATGCCTGATTAGATAAAGTAAGCTTAACATATGAAAGAGGGCTAATAGCATAATTAAGATTTATGTATGCTAAATTAAACGAATTTTCATTATAAGAACCCGATCCAGTTCTTCCTGTATTATATATCTGTGTAGAATTGGAAGAACCTCTGTTTACACCATCAGATGATTGAACACCAAGTTTTAGTTTTAATGGACCTGTTGAATAAACAAGATTACCAACGAATCTGTTTGTTTCTGAATCATCGTGTGTTTTAGGCCCCCATACTCTGCTATAATCTGAGTAACCTAAATAAGTTGTTGTATTATTTTCAGGTGTTAAAGCTGAGGCTTGCACATTACCATCATTATTATTTCTTGTAATAGTTTGTATAGCCATTAGATTATCAATAGCTTCACATGCTTCCATTGTGACACATGGTGTAACAGTTCCTCTTACTCTGTGACCTGAAGATAAAGAACCTAAAAACTGTACATTTGTGTAAGATGCATACATTCTTAAGTTTTCCGCAATCGGTCCACCTGCATCAAATGTAATTGATTGATAACCATCAGAATAAAGTTTATCTTTTTCTGTAGACGGTGTTTCTTCTCCAAGCGCTGTTAGTGCATTAACCCCAAAATTCCATGCGTTTCCACCTGACTTTGTTGTAAGATTAATTACTCCACCGTTGGCACCGCCATATTCAGAAGATGCTCCACCTGCTTGAACACTTACTTCTTGAAGTGCTTCCTGTGAAACCTGTCCAATGAAATTGCCGCCGCCAAATAAATCTTTTACAGGCACGCCGTCAATTAAATATTTATTATCGCCACTTCTACTTCCGCGGAAATATCCATTTACAACACCTGCTTGTAAATTAACGATATTACCAACACCTCTAACTGCAAAATTATCAATTAACTCTTTATCGACAACCCTTGTAGTATTTGTAGCATTTGTATTAACAAGTTTTCTCTCACGTACAACATTAACTTCTTCACCAGCTACCGATGCAACCGACATAACAAAGTCAACTGTCGTTGTAAAACCAACAGATGTTTTAACGTTAGATTCTACATAAGATTTATACCCGATGTACTCCGCCTTAACAGAGTAGTTTCCAACCGGCACGTTTAAAATGAAGAATCTACCAAGCTCATCTGTTGCAGCTCCGAGATCAGAGCCCTCAACGAAAACGTTTGCACCAACCAGTGGTGTGCCGTCATCGCCCGTAACAACACCCGCAATTTTAGCGTTGGCTGTTTGCGCAACCATTGTTGAAAAAAGCACAACAATTGTTAATAGTGATTTCATGTATTTAATCATTTACAACTCCTTATTTAATCCTAATATATAGTTTATAATTTTTGTAGCAGCTACGCCACTATCAGTAAATGTTATTTTTTTTACTCTTAAACCCTTTTTAATACACTTTTAGCAGTATGCTAAAAACGCAATTTTCATAAAGTTGGATATTTATTACAAGTATGTCAATCTTTTTTTCAATTTTTATTTTTAGTAAAAATTGTTTAATGAATCTGCTTTTTAGGCCAATTTAAATTTTTGCTTTACATATATATGTATGTACGTGTTGGCTTTTTTAAAAATTAAATTTAATTTTTATTATACTTTTGGTAAATAACCTGATTATTAAATGTGTTATATTTTTCAGGTTCAAATGTAGTGTTTTGAAATACGTAGTTAAAAAAATCTAAAATAGTTTTATCTAAAACATCATCAACAATATTCTTGTCGACCTCCCCAAGACTGTCGAGTGGCAAAGCAAGGGGGGCGCCTTGGTTATAAATTAGTTTCATATCTGTATATGAATAGTGAAGACTGTTTTTAATATATACGCCATAACTTTCTTCATTAGTTTCTAATATTTTATTATAAATTTCAAAATTTCTTTTGCCGTCTTTTGAAAAGTTTATGTCTCCTTCAATATTAGTATCAAGAAATTGTTCTTGTCCTAAATGCAAAAAAGGTTTTTTTGTATTTGTTTTTGCATCTTCTTCCAGCAAACCAAAAAACCATCCGTCAAGCGCAACTCCTGCTTTAATTTGATGGTTTTTTAACATTGCAATATAGGTAGTTCCTCCCCCCATTGAATGTCCCATTGCACCAACTTTTTCAAAGTTAATATTGTTTTGAAACGGATTTACAGAGCCATCATCAAATTTGTTTTGTTTTAAAACCTTTAATAGAAAAGCAAGATCTTGATATCTATAATTTATGAGTAGGTTAGTATAATATTTTTTATGATATTGTGCTTGTTCGTTCCAACTTACATTCTGTTTATATGGGATTGAGTTACCTTTTTTGTCAAATGTAATGCTTGCATTATATGTATGATTACAAGCAATTACTATATAACCATTACTTACCAACTCTTCTACTTGGGATGTATTTTGGGTTAACAGTCCTCCATCTCCATGAGAGAAAAGAATGAGTGGAAATTTTTTGTTTTGAATTGGTAAAAGTCCAAAAACGCTATTTGATGTTAACTGAGTACCGTGCTTACCAAAACTTGAAGGTAAACCTGCGGTTCTAGCAATGCTAGAAATTGCCTTTTCTGGGAACGTAACATGCGGAGCTTTCTGATAATTTTCTCCTCCTTTTGCTGGATACCATATTTGGACCATTAGCTCTCTATAATCTGAGGGGTCAGTTGTGTAAACCTCGCCCCTAGATTTATCTGTCCAAAAATATACTTGTGTTCCTATATTATATTTTCCAGTTGGTGGCTCAATTGATTCCAGGGGCACAAACACTGATCCCGCAACAGCACACCCTTTTAGGAGCACACAAACAAAAAAAATGAATATTTTTAAAGTATTCTTTTGGTATAAAAAACTCACACCATAAATTACACTTTATCATTTACATCAAAAAGTGCAAAAAAAATGAGCAATATTGTTGTAGTAATTGGTGCTCAATGGGGCGACGAAGGTAAAGGCAAGGTTACCGATTATTTTGCTGCGCGCGCTAATTATATTGTTCGCTTTCAGGGCGGAAACAATGCTGGTCATACAATTATTCTTGATGACAAAACTGTTAAACTACATCTAATTCCTTCTGGCGTTCTCCATAAAGAATGTAAGCTTATTATTGGAAACGGTGTGGTGATTGACCCTCGCGTTTTAATAAAAGAATTAAACATGTTAAGAAAAGAAGGTCTTTCAACAAACCTGCTTATAAGCGACAGAGCGCATCTTATAATGCCATACCATGTAGATATTGATTATCACCTCACCAACTATCAAAACGAACTGGCAGCAGGAAGCACTCGCTCTGGTATTGCTCCTGTTTATGCAGATAAGCTTTATAGACATGGGCTAAGGGTAGCCGATTTATTAAATGAAGATTTATTTGAAACTCGCCTTAAAAAATCATTTGACTTTAATAAGGCACTTGTTGAGAAAGTGTTTAATGAAAAGTTTAAGCACAACTATAAAGAAATATTAAAAGAGTTTCTTGGATACGGTTCTGTGTTTAAAAAATATATTGCTAATATTACAGAGGTGCTATCTAGCGCTGTGGAAAAAAACGAACATATTATGTTTGAGGGTGCACAAGGTGCCTGTCTTGATGTTGACCACGGGCTTTACCCTTATACTACGAGCAGTAACACCATAGCTGGTCAAATAGAAGCTGGTGGTGGATTGGGGCTAAATACATCAAAAAAAATCGTGGGAATTGCTAAAGCATATTTAACATATGTAGGTCGCGGTCCATTTCCGACAGAAATAAAAGGGGAATTAGAAGATAAAATTCGTGATGTTGGACAAGAATATGGGACTACAACTGGTCGCGCTAGAAGAGTTGGTTGGATTGATCTTGTGCAGCTTAAATATGCTAATCAACTAAATGACTTTTCTGAAATTATATTAACCAAGGTTGATGTTTTATCTGGTCTAAAAAATATAAAGCTTTGTGTTGGTTATAAAGTAAATGGTAAAGACTTTGCGGGTGTTCCTTCTGATATTCATAATTTCAAAAGCATCGAGCCTGTTTATGAAACGCTTCCTGGTTGGGATTTTTTACCTAACCACATTGAAAGCCTGAATCAATGTCCCCATGAGCTAAAAAACTTTGTTGCAACAGTTGAAGAAGTTGCTGGGGTTAAGGTGTCTTTAATTTCATATGGCCCTGATCGAAACCAAACTTTTAAAATATAATGCTAGATAAACTTGCTAGTTGGGACACAATCGATTTTTCTTCTAGCTCGGATGCAGAAATCATAAAAATGCTCAAAGGGTTAAATATTCCGCTAAGCGTTGACGAAGTAAAAAAAATTCAATTTTCGTTTCTTGATAGGCCGGCTACCTTAACAGAACTTATTCTATTTTCTATACAAGGATCAGAGCACAGTTCATATAAAAGCAGCAAAAATCATATAAAACACTTTTTAACAGATGGGGAGCACGTAATCTTGGGCGCTCAAGATGATGCGGGTGTCGTTTCGTTGTCTGTAGATGACAAAGGAAGTAGGTACGGTCTTGTTGTAAGCCACGAATCGCACAATCACCCCAGCCAAATTGTACCTTATGAAGGTGCTGCTACTGGAGTCGGAGGAAATGTAAGAGATGTTTGCTGTATGGGAGCAGAAGTAATGTCTTTGGGTGATAGTTTAAGGTTCGGAGATATTGATAGAAATAAAACAAAATGGATAAGCGACGGTGTTGTGTCTGGTATCGCGGGTTATGGAAACCCGCTTGGTATACCAAATATTTGTGGTGACTTGTATTTTGATAAAGAATACAATGAAAATTGTTTGGTTACTGTATTAACAGCCGGCGTAGTTAAAGAAAAAAATGTAATCAGGTCAAAGGCACCTAAAAATTCTGTTGACTATGATCTAATATTGGTTGGAAAACCAACAGATAATAGTGGGTTTGGCGGAGCTAGTTTTGCATCGCTAGAGCTTGAAGAAGAAAAAGAACAGCAAAACAAGGGGGCTGTCCAGGAACCAAACGCATTTCTTGAAAGGCATATTCTAAAATCTACTTATGCCCTTTTTGACTTTTTAGAAGAAAACAATTTAATAAATAGGGTTGGTTTTAAGGATTTGGGCGCTGGTGGTGTTGCTTGTGCAAGTATTGAGCTGGCGGACGCTGCTGGGCTGGGCGCTGAAGTTTGGGTGGATAAAATTCATACCAGTATGCCGGAACTTGATGGTCATGTTATCCTTTGTTCAGAAACACAGGAACGTTTTATGTGGGCCTGTCCAAAAGATTTGACACAAACTATTTTAGACCATTACAACAAGGTGTTTGATTTTCCAAACGTTTCAGTTGGTGCAATGGCAAGCGTTGTAGGAAAAATTATAAATGAAAAGCATTATACTGTTTTTTATAAAGATAAAAAACTTGTCGATGGGCCAATAGAAAAAATAAATGAGGGTTTTGTTTATAATCGCCCAATGTCTGAAAAGAAAACCCAACTAGAAAACGATCCTCTGCCAGAAAAAATTAACTATAACAATTTAATGTTAAAAATTTTATCTCACGAAAATGTGGCTTCGCGCGCGCCTGTTTATGAGTCTTATGATAAAAATGTTCAAGGAAGAGTTGTCAATGAGAGGGGGGGAACAAACGCTGGTGTGGTTGCTCCTTTTGACTCAAAAAAATTTCCAAAAGAAATTAAAGATGATTGTTTTTCTGCTGCCCTGGCTCACAACCCTTCAATTGGTAAAATTGATCCCTATCTTGTTGCACAGTACGCTGTTATAGAGGCTTGTGCAAAAACTGTTTCTGTGGGCGCTTCCCCGCTTGCACTTACTGACTGTTTGTGTTTTGGAAATCCTGAAAAACCTGAACAAATGTGGCAATTTTCGCAAAGCTGTGCTGCCATTATGGAGACTTGTAGCCTTTTACACTTTAACGGAACAGACAATCTGCCAATAGTGGCAGGTAACGTAAGCTTTTATAACCAGAGTGGGGATCAATCTATTCCAGCAAGCCCAATGATAGGTTGTTTTGGGAAGGTTTCCAAAGAACAGGTTTTAATGAATGGGTTTAAGTCTAGCGATGCAAATATATATTTGGTGGGCGAAGCTCCTGCCTTTATTGGTGGAAGCATCGTTGTAGATGTTTTAAATATAAAGAACACAAAGGTTAAAAAAATTGACGTACAAAAATATAGCAACATGTTAAACTGTGTTTTAAAAGCTAATTCAGAAGGTCTTGTAAGCTCTGGTAGTTATGTTGGCCTTGGCGGTCTTGCAACATCCCTTTTTAAAATGAGCTTTGTAAATAATGTGGGTTGTTCTATTGAAAAATATATAGACAAAAACTTATTATTTAGCGAGAACTTTGCATTTATTGTTGAGGTTTCGGAAGAAAACTCTTCTGCCTTTGAAGACATATTAAATAAAAGCAGGTGTGCCTATAAACAAATTGGTAAAACTAATAAATCCAATAAGATTGTTGTAAAAAACTTCATAGACTTGGATGTGACTCAAACAAAAAAAACGTGGGGAAATGCTCTTAGAGAAAAACTTCAATAATGAATAAAAAAATTACCTATAAAGATGCCGGTGTCGATATAAAAAAAGCTGATGAGGCAATTGAAATGTCAAAAAAGGAGATTAGCAACACTTTTAGTAAACATGTTTTGTCTTCGATTGGTGGCTTTGGTTCCATGTATTCGCTGAAAGACATATTTAATAATTATGATGATCCAGTTCTGGTTCAAAGCATTGATGGTGTTGGAACCAAAATGTCTGTTGCTATGGCTGCAAACAACTTTCAGTTTATTGGCCATGACCTGGTAAATGCGTGTTGTAACGATGTTGCGGCTACCGGAGCTGTTCCTTTGACTTTTTTAGACTATGTAGCGGGTAGCGATCTTAATAAAAATATTATTTCAGATATAATAAAAAGCGTTGCACAAGAGTGCAAAGAACATGGTGTTTCTTTGGTTGGTGGCGAAACTGCTGAAATGCCTGGGACTTATCACAAAAATGAGTACGACTTGGTTGGGGTAGCTACTGGCATTATTGAAAAAAACAACATTATTGACGGGTCAAGCGTACTGGCGGGAGATGTGGCGATTGGAGTTTTTTCAAACGGGCTTCATACCAACGGGTACTCTTTGGCTAGAAAGCTTATTTTTGATACGTTAGGACTTTCAACGTCTGACGCACTGCCAGGGTACAACGTATCAGTAGGAGGCTGCTTGTTGGCACCACACACAAACTACAGCTCTTTAATCGGGAAAGTTCTAAATAAGGGAATTAATATTAAAAGCATTTCTCATATTACGGGCGGTGGCTTGGTTGATAATGTTCCTCGTGTTATTCCTGGAGATGTCTCTTTAGAGGTAAATATTAACTCTTGGAAAAAAATACCAATATTTGATTTCTTAAAAAACAACCTAGATATTGAAACAAAAGACCTATATCAAACTTTTAACATGGGAATTGGCCTTGTGTTTATTGTAGAACAATCGGAAAAAAACAGGTTAATTTCATTAATAGGTAAAGATAGTTGTAGTGAAATTGGTGTTGTTATTAGCGACAACGTTAATGAGGTGCATCTTTATGTCTAAAAAGAAAATAGCCTATATTCAGTTTCCTGGTTCCAACACAGAAAACGAAACAAAAAACATTTTACAAAAACACGGTATGTTGCCATTTGGACACTTTTGGAATGACACTTCTGAGCTGTTAAATGATTTTGATGGTTTTATAATTTTGGGCGGATTTTCTTTTGAAGACAGGTCTAGATCGGGAATTATTGCATCCCTTGAGCCGGTTGTTAATGAGCTAAAAAAACAAGCTTTGCTTGGTAAGCCTGTTTTAGGAATTTGTAATGGTGCTCAAATTTTAGTAGAGTCTGGCCTAGTTCCGGGAAACAAGGAGTTTGACACTCTTGTTTCTTTAACTGACAACAAAAGAATGGTAGGTGGCCGTATTATTGGAACAGGATATTTCAATAAGTGGTGTTATATAAAGCCTTGCGAAAACGCAAAATCGGCTTTTATAAAAAAGGACGGAAAACCAATGAGGGTTCCTATTGCACACGCCGAAGGTCGTTTTTTATTTAACGACGAACTTGAGGCCAAAATATTAAAAAACAATCTAATTACCTATAAATATTGTGACTCAAAGGGAAATCTTTCTGACGACTTTCCAACCAACCCTAACGGCTCGCTTCATAGCGCCGCCGCCTTAAGCAACCCAACAGGGAATGTGATGGCGATAATGCCCCACCCTGAACGAACGCTAAAAAATGAGGCTGATGATTTTTTTGAAAGCATGAAAAACTATGTTGAGTCTGATTCTCCCTTTAGCTATAAAGCTTTAAATTTTAAATCAAAAAAAATAAATATTCAGAAATTTAAAAAACCATCAAAAGGCAGCGAACTTCTTATTTCTACAATTATCGCTGACAACGAAGCTGCATCGGTCGAAAAATGTATTCACAGCTTGGGCGTAGAAGCTAAAGTAAAAAAATATGTTCATTTTGAAATTGATACAAATGAGGGTTTTGATATTGATAAAGTTGTCTCAACTGATGTTTTGTTTAACCCCAGCAAAGAATATATAGCTAAAACAAAAGAAGAATTGGGGGTGTACTGGTTTTTAGTTCGTAACAAGGACGATATTGTTGGTCAAAGTCTTGCTCAAACCCTGCGAGATCGCTTTGATTTCTCGGATTTAAAATCTATAAAAAGGGGTGTTGTTTGGGAGGTTAAAATTAATTCACATTCAACAAAAAAAGACGTAGATTTAATATTAAATAGTCATATTTTTTCTAATCCTATTTCACAGGAATGCCATGAATATTGACAAAAAATATTATCAGGAAATCAACAGCAACCTGACTAATACAGTTCAGGATACCAACATTGACGCCCCTAATAAAAAGGTTGGAAAAGTTAGGGATGCTTATTTTTTAGACGACAAAGTGGTAATGATTTCTACTGATAGGCAAAGCGCTTTTGATCGTGTTTTAGCTGCTATTCCATACAAGGGCGCTGTTTTAAATTCTGTCAGTGCGTGGTGGTTTAAAAAAACTGAACACCTATTTCCCAACCACCTTATTTCTACCCCAGACCCAAATGTTTCTATAGTGGAAAAATGCGCTGTCTTTCCGGTTGAGTTTGTTGTGAGGGGTTATATCACGGGAACAACGGACACCTCTCTATGGACCGTTTATAATAATGGGGATCGAGAGTATTGTGGAAACACCCTTCCTGAGGGGTTAAAGAAAAACGACAAACTTGACGCTCCCATGCTAACACCTACAACCAAAGATAAGGTTCATGATAGACCTGTTTCTAGAGAAGAAATAATTGATCTTGGATTAATGTCTGCAGAAGATTACGACATAGCTGCTAAAATGAGCTTAGACCTTTTTGCTTTTGGTCAAGAAACAGCTAAGAAAAATGGCCTAATTCTGGTAGATACAAAATACGAAATTGGTACAGACTCTTCAGGAAAAATTAAGTTTGTTGATGAAATACACACTCCTGATAGTAGTAGATTTTGGATAAGTGGTTCATATAAAGAAAGAATTGACGCAGGTCAGGAACCTGAAAATATAGATAAAGAATTTTTAAGGCTTTGGTTTGCAAAAAACTGTGATCCTTATAACGATAAAATTTTACCAGACGCTCCAGACGACCTTGTTGCAGAGCTTTCTGCTAGATACATTTTATTATATGAGCTAATCACTGGAGAAAAATTTGTTTTTCCAAACCTTGATGATATAAACAAACGAATTACTGAAAACATAAAGGAGCTATTATGAAAGCCATTTTAATTATGGGCTCAACCTCAGATCAGCCACATGCAGATAAAATTACTAGCACTCTTGATACGCTTGGAATTGAACACGAGGTTCATGCTGCTTCAGCCCACAAAAATCCTGAAAGAGTATTAGAAATTATAAGGTCTTTTGAAGAAAAAGATGCTGTTGTTTTTGTTACAATAGCTGGAAGGTCAAACGCTCTTTCTGGTTTTGTAGGTGCAAACTGCAATAAACCAACCATAGCTTGTCCTCCTTTCAAAGATAAGGTAGATATGAGCATTAACATTCACTCAACGCTTCAGATGCCAAGCAAAACACCTGTACTTACTGTGCTAGATCCTGGGAACTGTGCTATTGCTGTACACAGAATATTAAACATCGGTTCAATGTGAGCAATATTTCTCCAATAGACGGGAGATATAAAAAAAACGTCTCTGAACTAGAAGCATTTTTTTCAGAGCAGGCACTAATGCGCCATCGAGTAATGGTTGAGGTTGAGTATCTGCTGGCCCTAATTGAACATAAGTCTTTTCAAAAAACCCGTGCCTTAAGCAAAAAGACTCTAAACTCGTTGAAAGGTTTATACGTTGAGTTTTCATCAACTCATTTTAAACAAATAAAAAAAATTGAGAAAAAAACAAATCATGATGTAAACGCAGTTGTTGTGTTTGTATCTGAAAAGTTAAAAAAAATCGGTCGCGGCGATTTGGTGCCGTTTGTTCACTTTGGGCTTACATCCGAGGACATTAACAACATTTCGTACTCTTTAATGACGCGGGGTGCTGTTGAAAATGTAATGATCCCCTCCGTAAAGGGCGTTCTAAAAGAACTAAGGGCTCTTTCAAAAAAAACAAAATCTTTGTCTTTGTTATCTTTAACCCACGGACAGCCTGCCACCACAACAACCCTTGGAAAAGAGCTTGCTGTTTTTGTTTCTAGGGTAGAAAGAGAAATTGCTTTGATTAAAAAAATGAAGTTGTTAGCAAAGCTCTCGGGTGCAACAGGATCTTATGCAGCCCACAAGGTTGCCTTCCCAGATTTTAACTGGCCCTTGTTTTCAAAGAGGTTTATAAAAAAGCTAGGCCTTGAACAGTCCCCGATTTCTACACAGGTTGAACCGGGAGATTCTCTTGCGGAACTGCTACACTCTTTTGTTAGAATTAATAATATATTTTCTGATTTTTCTTTAGATATGTGGTTGTATATAAGTAGAAATATTTTTGTTCAAAAAAATATAGTCGGCGAGGTTGGCTCAAGCACTATGCCCCATAAAATTAATCCAATCTTTTTTGAAAATGCCGAAGGAAACCTAGATATCGCAAACAACAACTTCTCTTTCTTAGCGTCCAGAATTATAAGATCTAGACTTCAAAGGGATCTAAGCGGTAGCACTGTTTTTAGAAACATCGGTGTTGGGTTTGCTCACTCGCTCGTTTCATATAAAAATCTAATTAAGGGTGTTTTGAGGATATCTCCAAACAAAGCACAAATGAAAAAAGAGTTGGATGAAAATTGGAGTATTCTTGCAGAAGCCATACAAACGGTTTTACGAAAATCTGGAGACGCTTCTGCTTATGACAAAATCAAAAAACTAACCAGAGGAAAGCCGCTAACAAAAGAATCTTATTTACAGCTGGTTAACAGCCTGGATGTTGCTGAAAAAGATAGGGTTGCCCTTCTTGAATTAACCCCACATACATATCTGGGTGTAATAAATAAAGTTTTGGAGAACCTGTAAGGTGTGCGGAATAATTGGTTTATACCACCCAACAGAAAATGTTTCTGGTGAAATTTATGATGCCCTGATTCAGGTTCAGCACAGAGGTCAAGATGCCGCTGGAATCGCAACCTGGGACAGCAAAAAACTTTCTATTCATAAAGAGCTTGGTGTCGTTACTGAGGTTTTTAAAACAAACGAGTCTCTCGGTTTGGAGGGCAATGTAGGAATAGGTCATGTGCGTTATCCCACCGCTGGCTGTTCTGACGTTTCAGAAGCACAACCATTTCATTCTTCTAATCCTGTTAATATCTGCCTTGCACACAACGGAACCTTGACTAATAGCGATGAAATGAAAAAATTTCTTTTGGACACCCACTTCTGTCAGTTTAACACTCAGTCTGATTCTGAAATATTATTAAATCTTTTTGCATATGAATTGTCTAAAACAAACTTTGATGTTTTGCAAAATAAGCATGTTTTTGAGGTTCTAAAAAGAGTATATGAAAGATGTGAGGGCGGCTTTGCTGTGACAATGATTGTTGGGGGTGTTGGTTTGGTTGCCTTTAGAGATGCAAACGGAATTCGACCGCTTGTTGTAGGCAAAAAAGATGATGAGTCTTTTATGATTGCATCAGAAAGCTCTGCTCTTAGCGCTCTGGGTTATGAGTTTGAATACGACATTGATCCTGGAGCAGCTGTCATTATATCTGAAAGCGGTGTTGTAGAAAAAAGAATTTGTGCTGAATCTATATCACACTCTCCTTGTCTTTTTGAGTTTGTATACTTTTCGCGCCCAGACTCTGTTATAGACTCTATATCAGTTCATAAATCTCGGCTTAGAATGGGAGATTTTTTGGGAGATAAAATTCTTAGAGACTATTCTCATCTAGAAATAGACGCAGTAATACCCGTTCCAGACACAAGCAGAACATCTGCAATGCAGGTTGCATACAAGCTTGGTGTTAAATATAGAGAAGGTTTTATTAAAAACAGATATATTGGCAGAACGTTTATTATGCCGGGTCAAAGTATTAGAAAAAGGTCTGTTGCTCACAAGCTAAGCCCAATAGAAATTGAGTTTAAAAATAAAAACGTTTTGCTGGTTGATGACTCAATTGTGCGAGGAAATACTTCAAAAAAAATTGTTGAAATGGTTAGAAAACAGGGAGCAAAAAATGTATACTTTGCTTCTGCCGCTCCTCCGGTACGCTATCAAAACGTTTATGGTATTGATATGCCCGCAACCAAAGAGCTGGTTGCACACGGAAAAACAGTTGAAGAAATAAGACTCTTCATCGGAGCAGACGAACTCATTTATCAAGACATTGAAGACTTAAGAATGGCCGCGCACATTGGAAATACAAACATTACAAGCTTTGAAGACTCAGTTTTTACGGGCAAGTATCGTGCCGGAAAAATTTCTGAAGAATATTTATCACAACTTGAAAACAACCGATCTTCCAAAGAATGAAAAATGTTTTGGTGGTGGGGTCTGGGGCAAGAGAGGTTGCAATTGCTAGATGTATCTCTCAAAGCTCAATAAAGAATTCTCTTTTTTGTGTATCAAAAGATATAAACCCGCAGATCTTCGATCTTTGTAAGGACTACTTTGTTACTGATCTTGCGAACATATCTGATATTGTGTCATATTGTAGAAAAAATAAGGTTGATTTTGCAATAATTGGGCCAGAAAACCCGCTTGCTAATGGCATTGTCAATGAGCTTGAAAATGTTGGGGTTGGGTGCGTTGGGCCCAAAAAAGAGGTTGCACTAATTGAAACCAGCAAAACTTTTGCAAGAAAAATAATTGATCTTTGCTGTCCAGAAAAAAATCCACAAAGAAAAGAGTTTAGCTCAATAGAGGGGGTTGAAAGCTTTATCAAACAATTGAGTGGAGAGTACGTAATAAAGTTTGATGGTCTTATGGGGGGAAAGGGAGTTCGTGTTTCTGGTGAACACCTAAAAAATATCGATGAGGGCGTTGCCTACGCTAACGAAATTATTAACATTGGCGGAAAGTTTTTAATCGAAGAAAAGCTGGTTGGAGAAGAGTTTTCTTTAATGAGTTTTGTTGATGGTAAGGTTTGCAAACATATGCCTGTTGTTCAGGATCACAAAAGAGCATACGAAGGCGATACAGGTCCTAACACCGGGGGAATGGGAACCTACTCTTTTGGAAATCATTCTCTTCCCTTTTTAAGCGAAAAAGATATTAACGAGGCTCAAAAAACCAATGAACTTGTAGCCAAACAACTTTTTGAGGAAACGGGTACTCCCTATGTTGGCATACTTTATGGTGGCTTTATGTTAACAAGGGGTGGTGTTAAGGTCATTGAATATAACGCACGTTTCGGTGACCCCGAAGCAATGAATATCTTGTCTATATTAGAGTCAGACTTCTTGTCAATTTGTATTTCTATGGTTGATGGAAACCTAAAAAACCAAGATGTCTCTTTCGAAAAGCTTGCTACTGTTTGTAAATATGTTGTTCCGGTGGGTTACCCAGAAAAACCCACAAAAAACTTTGAAGTGTTTTGTGATCAAAATGACCGCTCTGTTTTTCTTGCATCTGTTATGTTAAAAGATCAAAAGCTAATAGCCTGTGGCTCAAGAACCGTTGCGGTGGTTGGTAAAAACAAAGACGTTTTTCAGGCTGAGCTGTTTGCTGAAACCGGTATAGCAAACATATCCGGAAACCTCTTTCACAGAAAAGACATTGGCACAAAGAAGTTGATTGACTCTAGAATTAAAAGAATGAAGAAGTTGTTGCAATGAGATTAGCTGTTATTGGGTCAACCAACGGCACAGACCTTATTCCTGTTGTTAACGCTATAAACTCTGGAGAGCTTTTGGCCAGCGTAGAGGTTGTCATTTCAAACAATGAGCTTTCTGGGATTCTAAAAAAGGCTAGCGCTTATGGTATAGAGGGTCATTTTATTTGTCATAAAAATAAAAAACGTGATGTTTTTGACTTAGAAATGTCACAAATTTTAGAAAGCAAAAAAATTGATTTGATTTTGCTTATTGGGTTTATGAGAATTCTTTCATCAGAGTTTGTAGAAAGGTGGCGTGGAAAAATAATTAACGTCCACCCTTCTCTGCTGCCAAAATATGCTGGTGGGATGAACAACGATGTTCATGAAAGCGTCTTGGCTGCGGGCGATAAAGAAAGTGGGTGTACAATTCATCTTGTAACGAAAGATGTTGATTGTGGTCCTATTTTATTACAAAAGTCGTGTCCTGTTTATGAAAATGACTCTGTTGAATCTCTTCGAGAACGAGTTCAAAAGCTTGAAGGGGAGTCTTTTATAGAGGTAATTAATAACTGGAGGAGTTATGAATAACAAACTGTTTTTTGGCTTTATTTCTATTGTTGAAAAAGTTCTACACTTAATTATACTGGGTATGGTGATATTTCTTTGTTTTGAGGAGGTTATGTCTGCTGTAAACGGTGGAGGAGTCAGGGTAGAGAGTGTTTTAATGCTATTTATTTATCTAGAAATCATGCAAATGGTAAACATATTTTTTTCCACTGGAAAAATTCCAATAAGATATCCTTTATATATTGGCATGTTTGCTTTAGCAAGACATATATCTTTTGAAGATATAAAGGGTATTGAATCTTTATATCTTTCTGCTTCTGTGGCGCTATTGTCTTTGGCTCTTGTTGGTTTGGCGTATAGAAATAAAATAATGAATAAAAACGTTCCAGAGCTTCCAGAGAACGAATGACAAACAAAGCCTTACCTAAAACTGCCCTAATATCGGTTTCTAATAAATCTGGTGTTTTAGCGTTTGCTAAACTGCTTCAAAAAAATGGTGTAAAAATATTTGCAACTGGTGGTACGGCCTCGGCGCTAAAGGGCGCTGGAGTAAGGGTTTCAAAAGTGTCTTCAATTTCTCGCTTTCCTGAGATTTTCGGGGGAAGGGTTAAAACCCTTAGTCCATATATTTCTGGTGGGATTCTTGGGCAAAGAGATAAGGATAAAGCTGAAGCTAAAAAAAACAGTATTACCTGGATTGATCTAGTTGTTTGCAATCTATATCCATTTTCCGACGTTGCTAAAAACGCCGCCTCCACAATGGATGAAAAAATAGAAAATATTGACATTGGTGGACCAACCATGATTAGGGCGGCAGCAAAAAACTTTAAATGGGTTAGTGTTGTTGTAAGCCCAAAAGACTACCGTTCTGTTGGTGCAGCTATTTCTAGTGGGGGTCTTACAGAAAAAAGGCGTTTTAACCTTGCTAAAAAAGCCTTTGGCCACTGTGCTGAATATGATCAAACAATCTTTGAAACGCTATCAGAAAAAATACCAGAACATGATTCTTTGCGTTATGGTGAAAATCCTCATCAACAGGCTTTTGTTGTTAAGGGAGACGCGCCCTCCTCTCTTGGTATTCCGCAGGCTAAACAACACCAGGGTAAGGCTCTATCATACAATAATTATTTAGATGGGGACGCTGCTTTACAATGTCTATCAGAGTTTAGAAAAACCCCTGCTTGCGTTATAGTAAAACACAACTCTCCTTGCGGTGTCGGAGTGGGAAAGAATGTTGGCGAAGCTTTTTCTAAAGCGCTCAATGTTGATAGCCTGTCTGCTTTTGGCGGGGTGGTTGCAATGAACAAAAAGTGTACTGTTGATCTGGCAAAAAAAATAGATAAAATATTCTTTGAAATCATAGTTGCTCCTTCTTTTGACACCGGTTCATTAAAAATATTTTCAAAGAAAAAAAATCTTCGCGTTTTAAGCCTCAAAAAATATTTGTCTCCAGAATTTTCGATTAAAACAATTGGTGGTGGAAGCTTGGGTCAAGAGCGAGATGGTTCAAAACTACTCGAAAAACACCTTGTTGTTCCAACAAAGAAGAGGTTGACTCCAAACCAACTTTCTACCGGCTTATTTGCTTGGAAGGTGGTCAAACACGCAAAGTCAAATGCTATCGTTGTAGCAAAAAACAATAAAATTATAAGTATATCTGGTGGTCAGACAAGCAGGGTAGATGCCACGAAAATAGCTTTTGAAAAAACAGAAATACCTAGGGGGTGTGTCGTAGCTTCTGACGCTTTTTTCCCTTTTAAAGACTCAATAGAAAAAATGGCACAATACAAAATTGCTGCCATAATCCAACCTGGCGGATCTATAAGAGACCGCGAGATTGTTGAGTCGTGCAACAAAAATAAAATTGCTATGGCCTTTACTGGTTTTAGGGTCTTTAAACATTAGGAGAGCTTATGAAAGCTATTATTTGTAAAAAGTTTGCTCCGGTTTCAGAGCTTGTTTGGGAAGAAGTTGCTGATCCTGTTGCGGGACCAGGAGAAATTGTCGTTGATGTAAAAGCAGCTGGGCTAAACTATCCAGACAGTCTTATTGTTCAAGGCTTATATCAATTTCAACCAGAAAGACCTTTTTCTCCCGGACATGAGGGTTCTGGTGTTGTTTCTTCGGTTGGGGTTGATGTTAAAATGCACAGCGTTGGAGACAGCGTTGCGTTTTTTAAAGGCTTCGGTGCTTTTGCAGAAAAAATTGTAGTGTCTGAAAGAGCGGCTTTTCCTATCCCTAAAAGTTTTCCTCACAAGATAGCAGCTGGCGTTTTTATGGTTTATGGCACAAGCTACCATGGCCTTGTTCAAAGAGCAAAAGTTAACAAAGAAGATGAAGTGTTGGTTTTGGGTGCCGCTGGCGGTGTTGGTTTGGCTGCCGTAGACATTGCAAAGTCCTTTGGTGCAAGGGTTGTAGCTGCTGTCTCTACCGAAGAAAAAGCTGCTGTGTGTAAGAGCTACGGAGTGGATGATGTTGTTATATACGGCGAAGAAAAACTTGACAAGGAAGGGCAGAAAGCGCTTACAAAAGAATTAAAGTCTAAAAGTGTTCGTGGAGGGTTTTCTATCATCTATGATCCAATAGGTGACTGTTTTGCTGAGCCGGCACTGAGGTCTATTGGCTGGGGAGGAACCTATCTTGTGGTTGGCTTTGCTGCGGGAAAGATCCCGTCCTTTCCCACAAACCTAATGCTTCTAAAGGGTTGTGCTGTTTCTGGTGTTTTCATTGGAAGATTTCAACAAGAAGAGCCTCAACAAAACGCACAAAACTTGAAAGAAATTGGGGAGCTCCTTGGCTCTGATAAGCTAACCCCTCTCATATCAGAAACCATACCCATGTCCGAGTCGGTTGAAGCAATTGAACGAATTGCTAAGCGCGGAGTTGTTGGTAAGGTTGTTTTTATTAACGACTAACCAAAATAAAGCAGGGCCAGGCAAAGCGATATTAGTGTCACGGATGGTATGGCTTTTCTAAAGTTGCTCTTTACTCTGATGTGTGTAAGTATTGCAAACGCCATTAGTACTATAATACCTTTTAATCCTAAATTGTTCAGTTCTGGGT
Organism: uncultured Fidelibacterota bacterium; assembly: GCA_902525615.1. Taxonomy (GTDB): domain Bacteria; phylum Fidelibacterota; class Marinisomatia; order Marinisomatales; family Marinisomataceae; genus Marinisoma. The sequence goes on along the minus strand of CABZHT010000001.1, from coordinate 483,036 downwards.
TTGTGCTTAACAACATTACAGCACAAGAAAGCTTGGTAATGCCCGTAAGATCTCTTAACCAGTCCGGGTAGTTATAGTCTTTTCTGAACTCTGTAATTATGTTGTCGTATCTTACAACCCACACAAAAAAAAGGGTTGTTGAAATAACAATTTTAAGCACTGTTGTGAGTAGTTCTATGTTCATTATATCTCTCTTTTATTAATAGTCTTCAGGTAATAATTTTTTTATTTCATGCATTGTCAGTGCGGTTATGTCGTCAATATTATCTCCGCTACTTGTAAATATAGGGCTTCCAAAAACAACCTTCACGCTTTCTCTTTTAAAAGATCCTATTTTTTCTAAAACCCCCTTAGTTCCTATTACTGCAGTTGGGATGATTGGTATCTCGTTTTTAATTGCAAAATATGCTACACCCCTTTTCCCCTTTTTAAGACCCTCTCCTGTTATAGTTCCTTCTGGAAAAATACAGATTCTTTCGTTTTTTTGTATCTGCTTTTGGATATTTTTAATTGTAGAAATCTGAAGGTTTGATCTATTTACCAACATAACTCCATATGACCATGGACCCCACGCCTTATACCAAGGAAGCTCTGCTTGATCTTCAGCCATCAGATATGTAATGGGCTTAACAACTGCTGCTGTTATTGGTGCAGGGTCAACGTCGTCAATGTGGTTTGGCGCAAGTATATATGGCCCTGAAGGTGGTAAATTTTTTTTACCTTCAACGGAAAATTTTGTGAGAACGCTGCACAGCAAAAGCGAAAACACCCCAATAACATACCTTATCAGCCAGCTTCTTGGGTGTGGTTCTCTCATTTTTTAAAAAGGTAAATCGTCGTCTTCTACTGTTTGATCAAGGTTTTCTTTTTTGGCAAGTTCCTGGTTCATTCCGGATGAGGAATCAAGATTGTTTTCTCCTCCGCCCAAAATTTGAACACCGCCATAATTGTTAGCAACAACGCCCGTTGAATATCTTTCATTTCCCTCTTTGTCTTGCCACTTGTCTGTCTTCAAAGACCCCTCTATATAAACCAAGGTTCCTTTTTTAACATATGGTTGAACATATTTTTCTGCGGTTGAGCCAAACACGGTTACCTTTGTCCACTCTGTTCTTTCTTGCATTTCGCCGTCTTTGCTTTTCCATGACTCGTTTGTTGCAACGCTAAAACTAGCTACAGCTGCACCGTCTCCGGTAAACCTTATTTCAGGATCTTGTCCAAGCCTGCCTATTAATGTTACTTTGTTTACTGTTCCCTTTGCCATTTTTTTTCCTTTAACTAAAATTTAGTTCGTTATAAATAATATCTACTCTTCTTTTAAATTTATCGTCATTTTTTAATAGTTCTGAGACCTTTTTATGTGCGTGCATAATTGTTGTATGGTCTCTTCCTCCTAGATGTACTCCTATTTCGCTCAAGGGCATATCTAAAACCTCTCTCGCTAAATATGCTGCAACCTGTCTTGCCTCTGCAATGTTTTTTCTTCTAGACTGGCCCACCATTTCTTCTTGGGAAACAGAAAATATGCTACAAACTCCGCTGACAACATCTTGCATATTAACCTGTCCGTACCCCTGGTCTCCGAGCCTTTCCCTTATTATGGACTCTACAAGCGCTTCATTAATTTTATCTCCAGAAAGGGTCGCGTGTGCAAATATTTTTGTTACACAGCTTTCTAGGTCTCTTATGTTTGTCCTAACATGTGATGCTATCTTTTCAAGGTGACTTCCTTCAATTTTCATATTATTTTGTTTGGCCTTTGTTGATAATATGGCAACTCTTGTTTCAAAATCTGGCGGCTGAATATCTGCATGAAGTCCGGACTCAAACCTAGACAACAACCTATCTTGAAGCCCTACCATTTCTCCTGGATATCTGTCGGCTGTCATTACAATCTGTTTTCCGTTTGTGTAAAGCTCGTTAAATGTGTGAAAAAACTGTTCTTGGGTCTGCTCTTTTCCTTGAAAAAACTGTATATCATCAATTAATAAAACATCGGCGTTTCTATAAACCTTAGAAAAGTCCAGTGTTTTGTTTTCTTGAATGCTCGCAATAAAGTCGTTTGTAAATTTTTCAGAAGAGGCTAGCACCACGTTTATTTCTTTTTTTGATCCTATTAATTCGTTTGCAATTGAATGTAAAAGGTGTGTCTTTCCAAGCCCCACCCCACCATAAATTATAAGTGGGTTAAAGTCTGCTGTTCCCGGAGCGCTTGCAACTTTGTGTGCTGCATTCTTTGCAAAAACGTTGTTTGGCCCCTCAATAAATGAAGAAAAAATGTTTGAAGGGTTTATGTTGTTTCTTTTGCCCGCATTGCTCTGTTTGGTTGTTTCTTCTTTATCAAGCTCAACAGAAGAAATATTTTGTTCTGATTGGGGGGCTATAGAAACCTTTAATTGTAAAGCGCTATCAACCTCTTTTAAAGAAGATAATATGATATCGTGATAATTATTAATAATCCAGTCATATGCAAACTGGTTTGGTGCTTCAACAATAAAAATGTCGTTTGTTATTCCAACAGGAGATAGTGTTTCAATCCACGCTTCGTAAGCGTGTGCAGGCAAACTGCTTTTAAGGTCCTCGTCTGTTTTTTTCCAAATATTTTTATAATCCATTAGTTATCCACAGGTTATTAACATGTTTTTATTTTTGCATTATTTACTTTACGTTCTTTTTGTTTTGTTGCATAGAACTTTTTAGGACTTTTGAAATCTTTTATTTGTTTTACAAATAGTTTTATTAAACTATATTTCGGCAATATACTATTATGAAAAGAACTTATCAGCCTAGTAACAGAAAAAGGAAAAATAAGCACGGTTTTATGAAAAGAAAATCGACCGTTGGCGGCAAGAAGGTTTTATCTTCTCGTATGAAAAAAGGTCGTAAGCGTCTTACCGTTTCTTCATAAAATGGATCGTAAAACTCTCACTGGTTTTATTCTAATCGGTGCAATTTTATTATTGTGGCCAAGTTATCTTGAGTTAATTTCTCCATCAGAAAAAAACGATAAAGACGTTGTTTTACCTGACACTTCTTTAGTAGAAAAATATTCAGAACCCTCTCTAGAAAAACCCGTTAAAACGGTTTTAGAGAGTTCTACTGTTAGGGAACAAACATTTACTATTAAAGGTAAAAACTATCTTGCTGAAATAAGCAATGTCGGTGGAGGTTCAATTGTTTCTTATAATCTTACAAAACACCTTAAAAAATCAGAAGATGCCTTAAATATGATTGATGTCTACAACGCTAATAATCTGGTTGTAAGCTTTGTAAATCAGTCCGGCGAGGTGGTTTCCCTAGACAAAAACTGGAAGTTAATTTCTGGGGGTTCAGTTAATCTTTCTGAAACAGACCCCGAAGCGTCTTTTTTGTTTGCCACTGAACACCTTGGTAGATCGGTTACAAAAGAGCTGGTTTTTAGCTTTGACTCTTATGGAATAGATGTTTCAACCTCTTTAAGAGGTCTTAAGGATATTTCTTTAGACGAAAAATATACCCTATCCTGGGTTGGCGGCCTACCAGAACACGAAGGGCCACAAGACGCGATGTTTATGGAAGGCTTAATAAGTCAGGCTGGTAGCATCGAATCTTTTAGGGTCGGAGCTGCGGGATTTTTTGGGTCATCAAACACCAACAACATTGATACCGAAGAAAAAAGGTATGTTGGACAAGCAGACTTTGCTGGATATAGAACAAAATATTTTGGTTTCTTTTTTGTTCCACAAAAATCAGATTTAGTTGAAATAACAAAGTACCCAACCCCCCTAAGGGCTGGGGTTAATGTTAGCATCACCCAAGACATAAACCTTGAAAAAAATAAGCTTTATCTCGGACCCCTTGACTACTCTAGCGTTGAAAGTCTCGGCGTTGGTCTCGAAGAAAAAATTTTAGGTTGGCAATGGCTTTCTTCTGTCTCTTGGCTTGTTTATAGTATTATGATAATTCTGTATGGGCTTATACCCAACTATGGTATTGTTGTTGTGCTTTTTGCGGTTTTGATCAAGCTTGTTACATACCCGCTAATGGCCAAACAACTTAGGTCATCGAAGAAAATGCAAGAAATATCTCCCCTTATGAACCAAATTAAAATAAAATACAAAAACAACCCAACCCTACAGCAACAGAAAATGGCGGCGCTTTTTCAGGAAAACAAGATAAACCCCCTGGCTGGATGTTTACCCCTTTTAATTCAAATGCCGGTTTTAATGTCAGTCTTTATGGTTTTTAGAAACACTATTGAATTTAGAGGCGAATCTTTCTTTTTATGGATTAATGATCTTTCTGCGGCCGACACGCTTTTTAGTTTTGGAGGAATACCGATTAATATATTGCCCTTTTTAATGGCTGGCTCTATGTACTATACGATGAAGCTAAGCTCAGCTTCTCAGCCCGCTGGTGGTGACCCCGCGCAAGAAGCAACTCAACAAATGATGAAGTATATGTTTCCTGGTATGATGTTCTTTTTATTTTATTCCTTCCCATCAGGATTAAATCTATACTATTTGTGTTTTAATGTAATGCAAATAGCACAGCAAAAAATAATAAATAACGAAAAAACAGAAACTGTAAGGAAATAATCTTGGCTATTGTTGCCTGTTCAACACCTCCCGGCGTTAGTGGTATTGCCGTTGTTAGAATTTCAGGAGAAGATGCAATAAAAAATGTTTCTACCTTTGTTAAAGATAGCCCTTTTAATGAAACGCGCCCTTTTTCAAGGGTTTGTTTTCTAGTCGACAACGACGGTGAAGTCTTTGATGAGGCTGTGGTTACAAGCTATGTTAGTCCAAACTCATATACTGGAGAAAATCTGGTGGAGATATCGTGCCACGGAAACCCTGAAATCGTTTCAAAAATAATTGATCTTTCTGTTGATGCTGGTTCAAGGCTAGCAGAAGCCGGTGAATTTACAAAAACTGCTTTTTTAAATGGAAAGCTGGACCTTTCTGAGGCAGAGGCTGTTGCTTCAATCATTCACTCTTTGTCTTTAGCTGGCGTTAAGGCTGGAATTAAAAATCTTAGGGGTGGTTTATCAAAAGAAATATATTCTATTAAGTCTTCTCTAGTGTCTGTTGTTGCAAACCTTGAGTTTAATCTTGATATATCGGAGGAAGACCTACAGCCAAACCTTTTAAAAAATACAGAAAAAACAATTTTAGAGACAATCAAAAAGCTAGATGCCTGTGTCCTTTCTTTTAAAGAAACAAAAATGTTTCAATCTGGTGCATCCGTTGTGATCTTGGGACCCCCAAACGCAGGGAAGTCAACTCTGTTCAACTGTCTTGTTAATAAAGATCAATCAATCGTTACAGATGTTGAAGGAACAACAAGAGATGTTATAGAAAAAAGTATAAATATTAATGGCTTACCTATACTGTTAAAGGACACGGCAGGAATTAGAGAGTCTGGTGATGATGTAGAAAAAATTGGTGTTAAAAGGTCTTTTGTCGAGGCAAAAAATGCTGATTTGACTATTATATTAAATGATAGGGGTCTCTCTTTCGAAGGTGTTAAACATATACATGTTTTTAATAAGTCAGATATTAAAACCCCAGACGAAAAATATGATATTTTTATTTCTGCTAAAACAGGAAAAAATATTAAAGAGTTAAAAAAGGTCATTTACAACAGCTTGATTAGTGATAAAACCAAAACTGATGTTCTTTTAATCTCTAAAAGACAGTATAATGCAATAAAAAGTTCGTTAAAACACATAAAAGATGCTTATTCTTTGTTGGTATCTGAAGATTCTATAGAGCTTTTGGTGGAAGATATTAACAGATCAATAAACTTTCTTGACAGTATAACAAAAAAAACAACAAAAGATGATGTCCTTGATGCGGTTTTTTCATCTTTTTGTGTGGGGAAATAGTTTCACGTGAAACGCACACAAAATAAATATGATTTGGTTGTTGTTGGTGGTGGACATGCTGGAATTGAAGCAGCTCTTATTGCTCACAAAAAAGGCATTAATACTCTTTTGGTTTCGATGGACAAAAAATCTATAGGTCGAACGTCTTGCAATCCAGCTGTGGGGGGTCTTGCAAAAGGACAAATGGTAAAGGAGGTTGATGTTTTAGGCGGAGTTATGGGGTTTTTTGCTGATTTGTCTACGCTACAGAGCAAAACACTTAACAAATCAAAAGGGAGATCTGTTTGGTCCCCCAGGTCACAAATTGACAAAAATCTCTATGAAAAAATTGTCCAAAAATACATTAAAAAACAAGGTCTTGGGGTTTTAGAGGGAGAGGTTGTATCTCTAAATGTAAAAAAGGGTTCTGTTCGTGGGGTTTTTTTAAAAGATGGTTCAGAAATTACTTGTTCGGCGGCGGTTTTGACTTGTGGAACCTTCTTAGGTGGGTTAATTCACATTGGATCTAAACAAATTAATGCAGGAAGGTATGGAGAGAAAAGAGCTGAAGGAATTACAGAAAACCTAAACAGCCTAGGTCTTAAAAATGGAAGATTAAAAACCGGAACACCACCAAGAATAAAAAGGTCTTCTGTTGATTGGAGTAAGGGCGAGGCTGGATATGGAGACAAAAAACCCTCCCCCCTGTCTTATAGAACAAAAAACTTTTCTCCAAAAAATGAGCCCTGTTATTCTTTTAGAACAAATAGCGACACACATAATATTATTTTAGACAACCTTTCTTCTTCGGCTATGTATTCTGGAAAAGATATGGCAACTGGGCCCAGATATTGCCCCTCTATTGAGGATAAGGTATATAAATTTAATCGAAACCCTTCTCATATTTTACAGCTAGAACCAGAATGGACTATGTCTGAACAAATATATGTAAACGGCTTTTCAACCAGCCTTGAAGAAAAAATTCAGCTAAAATCACTCAAAACAGTTGGTGGCTTAGAAAACGTAGAGTTTATAAGGCCTGGATATGCGATTGAATATGACTTTTTTTATCCTTCTCAACTAAAAAACACCCTTGAAAGCAAGGCTGTCTCTGGATTGTTTATGGCAGGACAAATAAATGGAACATCTGGATATGAAGAGGCCTCGTCACAAGGTATTATAGCGGGCATAAATGCCTCTTGTTTTATTTTAAATGAAAGCCCTTTGGTTTTAAAAAGAAGTGATGCTTATGTTGGAGTGTTAATTGATGATTTAATATTAAAAGACACCAACGAACCATATAGAATGTTTACCTCAAGAGCCGAATATAGGTTACAACTAAGATCTTCTAATGCAGATCAGAGATTATTAACAAAAGCAAAAGAATATTGTCTTCTCGACGATAAAACCATAGAATTGTTAAGTGAAAAAATAGAAAAAACTACAAACACGGTTAAGTTTCTTGAAGATAACAACATAAACCCAAAAACAATTAATAAAAGGCTGGAAGAGTTGGGTGAAAAACCAATAAAGGAACCTGCGCGTATGTCTAATATTCTTAAAAGGCCTAAAGTTTCTATATCAGACATGAAAATAAATAATAAAGAAACCAAAAACATTTTCACAAACCACATGAAAGAAGAAGTTTTATTTGAAGCGGAAACAATTATTAAATACAGCGGTTATATAAATAGGCAAAAGGAAGAAATTGATAAAATTAAAGTATATGAAAATATGATTATTCCTGAGAAATTTAATTATAATGATATTAAAAGCCTTTCAAATGAAAGCAGAGAAAAATTTATAAATATAAAACCACAAACTGTTGGGCAAGCACAAAGAATAAACGGTATTAGGCCATCGGATATTTCGATTTTATTAGTATATTTAAAGCGTCCGTTTCACGTGAAACAAATAAAATGAAATATATTATTTATATATTATTGTTTTTATCGTTTTTACAATCACAACAAGAAGTTGTGCTTGATAGGGTGGCGTCTATTGTGGAAAATAAAATTGTATTATTAAGCGATGTTGTTTTAGCTGCTAATGCAGTTGCTGCACAAGAAAATATAAACCCAAACACCAACTCTTTTAAATATCAAAAAATATTAGAATCCTCAAGAGAGAGTATGATTGAACAATTATTAATAATTGAAATGGCTGAAAAAGACTCTGTTGAGGTTTTAGAGAAAGATATAGACAGCGCACTAGATCAACAAATTGAAAATATTATATTACAAACAGGAAGTAAAGAACAAGCAGAGATTGCTCTAGGGAAAAAAATTTCAGACTTTAAAAGATCTTATAGAGATGATATGAAAGGTAAACTATTAGCTGAAAAATATACTGGTCAGTTATCATCATCAATTAATATTACTAGAAAGGAGGTTGAAAATTTTTATATAACATATAAAGATAGTTTGCCGTCTTTACCAACGGCTTATAAAGCAAGGCATATATTAATTGAAATAAAACCGGGTGAAAAAACACTAGAAAAAACATATAATAAAGCAGATGAAATTAGAAAAAAAATAATTAATGGTTTAGATTTTTCTGAAGCAGCAAAAACTTTTTCTGATGATATAAATTCAAAAAGTAGTGGAGGAAATTTAGGTTTTGTTACAAGGGGTGTTTTTGTACCAGAATTTGAGAAAATTGCTTTTACATTAGAAAAAAATGTATTGAGTAAACCAATCAAAACAGAATACGGTTTTCATTTAATTGAAGTTTTAGAAAGGACTGGAGAAAAAGTTAATGCGAGACATATATTAATTCAAAACGATATATCAGATAATGATAAAAAACAGGCATATAATATTGCAATAAATATCAAAAAAAATATTAAAAATATTGATGATTTTTTTGAAAATTCAAAAAATTTTTCTGATGATAATACAAATAAGTTGAATGGTGGTTATTTAGGAATGATAGATATAAATAATTACCAAATTTCTGAAATATCAAGCGCATTAAAAAAAATAAATCCTAACGAAGTTAGTTCTCCTATTTTAACAGATTTTGGGTATCATTTATTGTGGGTTGATTATATAAAGGAAGGTGGTTTTATAAATCTTAATAATAATTGGCAAGATATTGAAAATCTTGCGTTAAATAAAAAAAAGGCAGACTGGTATCAAAACTGGATCAATAAAATTAAATTACAGTTTTATATAAAAAGGAATCCACTGACTTATCCACAAATTGATTAATAATTTTGTTATTTATTTCTAAAAATCTTGTTAACATATTTTTCACAAGTTATTAACCTTTTTATTTGTTTTAAATTTCATATTTCTATCGACGATAAATTATAAATTTTATATACTTATCCACAAACACACACCTATAATAATAATACTAATTTTTATATATAAATGTTTTATAAATATATATACCAATTTAATCTTGTACTCAACACATTATTATTATAAAATAGAAGGTTAATTATGAATATTTCAACCACAAAAAAAGAACTTCAACAGGCATTTTCAAAATTATCTAAAACAACCCAATTAAAATCTCAAAATCCCTTAGTTAATTATACTTATATATCATCATCTCCCGCTGGAGTAATATTACACTCAACAGATCTTGAGGTTGGTGTTAAAACCCAGATTAATGCTTCCGTTAATTCGGATGGTGAATGTTTATTTCCAACTTCTGAAATGAATGATATCATTAGTGTTTTAGATGAAGGGAGGGTAGATATTAAAGTTTCAGGTCCTCATATTAATATTAAATCTGAAAAAGGAGTTTCTTTTGATATTTCGACAGTACCTTTTCAGGACTATCCTGAAGTACCTGAAAATAAGCATGATAATTTATTTTGTATTGAAACATTAAACTTAAAGGATATTATTTATTCGTTAATGTATGCAATTAATAGTGAACCTACTAAACCGGCTTTAAATGGAGCTTGTTTTAATTTTTTGGAAAGCACTGTAGACTTTGTTGCAACAGATGGTCATCGTCTCGTTAAGATTTCAAAACAGAATACAACAAATATAAACGGATCTTTTATTATACCTAAAAAGTTTTTATCAATATTGAGTACTTTTTTAGAGGGGCAATCAGAAACAAACTTAATAATAAGTGGAAATTATATTTTTACTAATAGCAATAAGGACGTTTTTTATTCTAAAATAATTGATGAAAAATATCCCAACTATAACGCAGTAATTCCGGAGGAAAATCCTTTAACACTCATTGTTAATAAAACAGAAATGTTGAATAATATAAAAGCAGCTTCTATTGCTACCAATAAAAATACTAATCAGATATCATTACATTTAACTGAAGGTAAAGTATATTTTAAAAGTGTTAATCAACCTGAAAATAAAACAGTTCATGCTCCTTTAAAATCTGCAAAATATGCAGGAGAAGAAGTATCAATAGGTTTTAATGCTGTTTATTTAAAAGAAGCAGTTTCAAAATACCCAAATGAAGAAATTGTTTTTTCGTTTAAAGACTCTTTATCTGCTACACTTTTTTTACCTAATGTAGATGATCAAAAAACAACCATTTTATTAATGCCAGTGAGGATAAATGAGTAATAATTACGGTGCAGATAAAATATCTGTCTTAAAAGGATTAGAAGCTGTTAGAAAAAGACCTGCTATGTATATAGGTGATGTTGGTAAAAGAGGATATCATCATTTAGTTAGCGAGGTTGTTGATAACAGCATTGATGAGGCGCTGGCAGGTTTTTGTAGTTCTATAATTGTAACAATAAAAAATGATGGTTTTATTTCTATTGAAGATGATGGTAGGGGTATTCCTGTAGAAATTCATAAAACAGAAGGAAAACCAGCATTAGAAGTAGTAATGACGGTATTACATGCGGGTGGTAAATTTGATAAAAACACTTATAAGGTTTCTGGTGGATTACATGGTGTTGGTGTATCAGTAGTAAACGCTCTTTCTGAGAGCTTAGTTGCCGAGGTTCACAGAGACGGTTTTTATTATAAACAGGAATATAAAATAGGACAACCTACCACTGAAGTAGAAAAAATTGGTAAAAGCGACAAAACTGGAACCATTATTTCATTTAAACCAGATGAGTCTGTTTTTTCACATAGAGGTTTTGAAGAAGAGGTTATAAAAGGAAGACTTAAAGAATTAGCATATTTAAATAAAAACTTGTCAATAAAATTAATTAATGAACCCGAAGAAACTGAAACAGAATATTGTTTTCCAGGAGGTTTATCAGATTTTGTTAAATACTTAGATGGGAATGAAGACCTAATTCATGATGAGGTTGTTGTAGTAAACAAGGAAGATATTGAAGTTCCTGTGGACCTAGCCCTTAGATATAGCACAAATTATAATAGTAATATTTTTTCATTTGTAAACAATATTAATACAATAGAGGGTGGTACCCACTTATCGGGTTTTAGATCAGCGCTTACTAGAGCATTAAATAGTTATGCTAATAAAAATGATTTAATTAAAACAAAAAAGAATGAAAAGTTTTCTTTATCTGGAGATGATTTTAGAGAGGGTTTGACTGTTGTTATTTCTATTAAGGTTCAAGAGCCACAATTTGAAGGACAAACAAAAACTAAACTGGGAAATGGAGAGGTAAAGGGATTAGTAGATAATGTTGTCTATGATGGAATACAGGCCTTTTTAGAACAAAATCCAAAAGTAGGAAAAAGAATTATTGAAAAAGCAGCAGAAGCTGCAAGAGCAAGAATAGCTGCCAAGAAAGCAAGAGAATTAGTAAGAAAAAAATCAGGATTAGGATCAACAACTCTTCCGGGAAAGTTAGCAGACTGTTCAAACAAAGATCCTATGCAGTGTGAATTGTTTCTTGTTGAGGGGGATTCTGCTGGAGGTACAGCTAAACAGGGAAGAGACAGAAGAACTCAGGCTATTTTACCTTTACGTGGAAAGGTAATTAATTCAGAAAAAGCAAGAGAAGATAAACTTTTAGCTAATAATGAAATTCAGTCTATGATAACAGCGTTGGGATGTGGTTTTGGAGAAGATGAAGATGACCCTAACAGCTTTAACCCGGAAAAATTAAGATATCATAAAATAGTAATTATGACAGATGCAGACGTTGATGGTAGCCATATAAGAACCCTATTATTAACATTTTTTTGGAGAAAAATGAAGAGCCTTGTTCAGGGCGGCTATTTATATATGGCAATGCCACCTCTTTATAAGTTAAAGCAAGGCAAAAAAGAAAGATATGCATATACTGACGAAGAAAGAGACAGTCTTTTAAGAAGGCTTGAATCTGAAAACAAAACAAAAATCGATATTCAAAGATATAAAGGTTTAGGAGAAATGAACGCAGATCAGCTCTGGGAAACAACGATGAATGCAGAAACCAGAACTCTAATTCAGGTAACCGTTGATCATATTATGGAAGAGGAAACAAACGTAAGGTTTAGAGAATTAATGGGTTCAGAGGTAGAACACAGAAGAAGGTTTATAACAGAAAGAGCAAAGTTTGCAACCAACATAGATATATAAAATGGATTTAGGTAGAGACAACATATTAGACAAACAGCTAGTTAAAGAGCTTGAAGAAAGCTATTTAAACTATTCAATGTCCGTTATTATGTCGAGAGCGCTTCCCGACGCTAGAGATGGACTAAAACCAGTACACAGAAGAATTTTATTTAGTATGAGCGAAATGTCTGCTATGTGGAACAGGCCCTATAAAAAATCTGCCAGAGTGGTGGGAGAGGTTTTGGGTAAATATCACCCACACGGAGATAGCTCTATATATGATGCTCTTGTAAGAATGGCACAAGAATTTTCTATGAGGCACGAACTAGTGCAAGGTCAAGGAAACTTTGGGTCTATTGATGGCGATAGAGCCGCTGCAATGAGATATACAGAATCTAGAATGTCTAGAATTGGAAGTGAGCTTTTAAGAGATATTGAAAAAGAAACAATACCATGGACAACAAATTTTGATGAAACCCTAAAAGAACCAGCAGTTTTACCAGCTGTTTATCCAAACTTGCTAGTAAATGGATCAGAGGGTATAGCCGTTGGTATGGCAACAAAAATTCCGCCACACAACCTTTCTGAGTTGGTGGGAGGCCTTGTTGAACTGATGGATAATCCTGAATGTGAAACAAAAGATTTAATGAAACATATTAAAGGTCCAGACTTTCCTACCGCAGGAAAAGCACTTGGAATTAAAGGAATTCAAGACGCATATGAAACAGGCAGAGGAAAGGTTATTATGCAGGGAAGGGCACACGTAGAACCCTCAAACAGAGGAAGAGACTCTTTAATAATAACAGAGCTCCCATATCAAGTTAACAAAGCAAATCTAATAGAAAAAATTGCAGAGCTAGCAAGAGATAAAAAAATTGAAGGTGTTGCCGAGCTTAGAGACGAGTCAGACAAAGATGGAATGAGAGTGGTAATTGAAACCAAAAGAGACGCAGTACCAGAAGTGGTATTAAACCAACTTTATAAACAAACTCAGCTCCAAGACACCTTTGGGATAATTTTACTTGCCCTGGTTGACGGAACACCAAAGGTAATGTCATTAAAAGAACTTTTAGAGGTATTTATATCTTTTAGACTAAACGTTGTAGTAAAAAGAACAGAGTTTGATCTAAAAAAAGCAGAGGCCAGAGCACACATTTTAGAAGGTCTCAAAATTGCCTTAAAAAACATAGACAAGATTGTTGAAACAATTAAAAAAAGCAAAGACCCCCTAACAGCAAGGCAATCTTTGATGGATGGTTTTGGTTTATCAGAAATACAGGCGCAGGCTATTTTAGACATGAGGCTTCAAAGGTTAACAGGACTAGAAACAGATAAAATTATTAGCGAGTATAAAGATGTAATACAACATATTGCAGAGCTTAAAGGCATCTTAGAGAGCGAATCAAAAAGGATGTCGATAATTAAAGAAGAGCTTTTAGAAATTAGAGAAAAATATGGAGAGGAAAGACGAACAGAGATTATAGAAGACTTTACCAGTCTCAGTATTGAAGATATGATAGCAGAAGAAGAAATGGTTTTAACCATCACTCACAACGGCTATATAAAAAGAACAAGCTTAAGCACCTATAGAAGTCAAAGAAGAGGGGGAAGGGGTGTGCAGGGAGCTTCTTCAAGAGACGAGGATTTTGTAGAACACCTATTTATAGCAAATACACACAGCTACATTTTATTTTTTACAGACAAGGGAAAGTGTTACTGGGTTAAAGTTTATGACATTCCAGAGGGTGGTAGAGCAGCTAAAGGAAGAGCAATTGTTAACCTTATTGGTTGTGAACCCGATGAAAAGGTTAGTGCATTTATAAGCGTTAAAGAATTTAACGAAGATCATTATGTTGTGATGGCAACTGAAAAGGGTATGGTTAAAAAAACCAAACTTTCTGCATATTCAAACCCGAGAAAAAAAGGTATATATGCTGTCGAAATCAGAGATGGAGATAAATTAATTGAGGCAAGAGTTTCAACGGGAGATAACGATATTTTTCTTGGAACAAGAAACGGAAAATCAATCAGGTTTTCAGAAGAACAAATAAGAGCAAGCGGAAGGAAAACAATGGGGGTTAAGGGGATAACGCTTAGCTCAGATGATGATAGGCTTGTTGGAATGTTGTTAATCAAGAGAGAGGGTACCGTGCTTGTTGCAACCGAAAAAGGCTTTGGAAAGAGAACTGAAATTTCACAATATCGCGCCCAAAAAAGAGGAGGTAAAGGTGTTTTAACCATGAAAACAACCGACAAGGTTGGAAAAATGGTTACCATAAAAGAGGTTGTAGACAAAGACGACCTAATGATTATAACAAATCAAGGCGTTTTAATAAGACTTCCGGTTGCCCAAATAAGATCAATTGGGAGAGCAACTCAGGGCGTTAAATTAATTAAGCTAGGCGAAGGAACGCTTGTTTCGTCAATCACCAGAATTATGTCTGAAGAAGAAGAAGATGAAAACAATAACACAGAATCTACAGACCCTAAAGAGTAGCTTAGAAGATAAGCCGCGAATCAATATAGTTGTTGTAACTAAAACCAGATCACCAGAAGAAATTCAAGAAGCTATAGCTGCGGGGGCAACATCAATCGGCGAAAACAGGGTTCAAGAAGCAGAACAAAAGTTTCCTAAAATACAAAACATAGAAAAAACAGAAAAAAGATTAATTGGCAGACTACAATCAAATAAGGCAAAAAAAGCTGTTAAAATTTTTGACACAATAGATTCTGTTGATTCATTAAAACTGTCTAAAAAAATATCAAAAGCTGCAGAAGATTTAGGAAAAACACAAAGAGTCTTATTGCAAATTAACAGTAGTGGAGAAAACACAAAGGCGGGATTTAGTCTTAATAGTAAAAAAGAGATTTTAGAATGTATTAATATGTCGGGCATAAAGGTTGAGGGTTTAATGACAATGGGTCCAAATACAAAAGAAGTCAATCTAATAACTACGTCTTTTCAAAAAACAAAAAAACTCTTCGATGAGCTTAATGAGTTGGAGAATGTAAAAATGAATACGCTCTCAATGGGAATGAGCGGAGACTATCTAATAGCAGTTCGCGAAGGATCAACATCAATAAGGGTTGGAACAGCAATTTTTGGACCACGCGTTTAATGTTGGATTTAAAAAACTGGTTTAGTCCAAAACACTACAAAAGGCTTTGGAATATAGGTCCCCCAGGTTTAATAGCTTCGCTTTTATTAATTTATTTAACGCTTAGATATGAAGCAGCATTTAATCTTAAAAAATATGAAACTGGACATATGTGGACCGATATATTGTTTTTTTTAATTCTTTTAGAAATGCTTTTTATTTTAATTTGGACCTTGTTTAGTTTACCACCCAAAAACAGAGGAAAAAAATTATCCACAAGAGGAATATACTCTTTTATTCGTCACCCTATATATACAGTTATTATTTTTCATTTAAACCTACTCGCATCTTTGTGGGAAGGTTCATATTTGTTGCTCTTTTTAGTGCCGCTGCAATATTTATTGTGGTCTAAAGCGGTTATCAAAGAAGAAGAATACCTTGTTGGCATATTTGGGCAAGAATATATAGATTATATGTCCAACGTTTCCCGGTTTATTCCATGGAAATAGTTAAACTTTAAAGGAGAAAAAATGAAGAAACTAATTTTAACGTTATTATTTATGGGAGCTGTTATGTCGCAAGAAAAATTTTATGGATTTGAGTATGTAAAAGAAGCCGGAGGCATCAAAGAATTTACAATGACCTCAAATGACCTTACAGTCCTTATAAAGGAAGATAAAACCGCGCCCGTAGTAACCTTTATGGTTACTTATAGGGTTGGATCTGTTAACGAAGCAACGGGACACACAGGAGCAACACACCTTTTAGAACATCTTATGTTTAAGGGTTCTAAAAATTATAGAAACGGAAAAGCAGACGTCATCCTTGATTCAATTGGTGCAAGAACAAATGCGACGACATGGACAGACAGAACAAACTATTTTGGAACTTTACCAAGCAAGTACCTGGAAACAATAATTAAAATTGAAGCAGACAGAATGAGGGGCGCTATCATTGTTGAAGAAGACAGGCAATCAGAAATGACAGTTGTTAGAAACGAGTTTGAAAGGGGAGAAAACAACCCTCAAAGAGTTTTAGACCAACACATTTGGTCGATGGCCTTCCAGGCACACCCATATCATCATTCTACAATAGGCTGGAAGTCAGATATAGAAAATATGCCAATAGAAAAATTAAAAGAGTTTTATGATATATATTATTGGCCTAACAACGCAACAGTCTCAATTGTTGGCGACGTTGATACAAAAGAAGGTTTGGCGTTAGTTAAAAAATATTTTGGAAAGATTAGAAGAAGCAAGCATGAAATACCTACAGTTTATACCACAGAGCCCGAACAGGAGGGACAAAGAAGGGTTATGCTAAACAGGGCAGGACAACAAGGGGTTGTGGGAGTTGCGTTTAAAAGCCCCTCGGTAACTGATGCGGATATGGCACCAATGATTGTTTTGGGTCAAATATTGGGGTCTGGAAAAAACAGCAGGTTTTATAAACAAATAACTGATAAAGGCCTTGTGACATCAATATCAGCGTCCCCAAGCAAGTTTAAATACGAGGGTCTTTTTGAAATATATGCGAGCCTGACTCCGGGGACCAAACACGAAAAAGTGGAGGAGCTTATATTAGAAGGGTTAGAAGAGGTTAAAAATAACGGCGTAAAAGAGAAAGAATTAGAAAAAGCAAAAACCAAGCTAGTAACATCAAGGCTTTTTTCCCAAGACGGATCATATGCAATAGCAAGCGGTTTAAACGAGGCAATAGCAGGTGGCGACTGGACTCTCTATACAAACTATGGAGAAAAAATAAAAAAGGTTACTTTAGAGGATGTTAAAAGAGTTGCAAATAAATATTTACTTAAACAAAAAAGTACTGTGGGATATTTTATACCAGAGGGCTCAGCGGGAGGTGGGGCGTTGAAAGGCGCAAGCGCATATAGACACCATAACGGGCCATATTATTTTAAAAATGAAGAAAGCTCAAAAGAAACAAGTGGTTTTTTTCAAAAAGGTGTAGAATTTTCTGAACCAGCGGAGGGAGTTTTCTTATATACCCTAAAAAGAGGAAAAGGTGTTGTTACTTTAAACGGAAGCATGTTGGGTGGATATAATTATGCAGAGCAAAAACAACAAGTACCATCCCTTGTGGTTTCAATGCTAGATCAGGGCACAGCTAACAAAACAAAGTTTCAAATTAGTGATGAGCTCGAAAGCGTTGGTGCAAGGCTTGGTTTTGGCTCAGGACCCTCAAGAGTTTCTTTTTCAGCTAAGTTTTTGTCGAAAGATACAGATAAGGTGCTTGGTTTAATGGCCGAACAACTTCTGTCACCATCTTTCAACGAAGATGAATTTAAAAAGGTTAAAAAAAGGAGAGAGGCTAGCCTTAAAAGAGCAAAAGACAACACCTTTAGAAATGCTTTTAATGACTTTCTTTTGGGCGTCTATGGAGAAGAACACCAAAACACGCCAACAGATCCAGAAAAAGCAATAAAAGAACTAGATGAGATTGTTGTCGAAGATTTAAAGGCTTTTCATAAAAAGAATTATGGAAGAGGTTCAATGGTTATAGTGGCCGTAGGAGATGTTTCTCACGAAAGATTGTCAAAAAAAATAAACAAAGAATTTGGCAAGTGGAAAAAGTCTCCTTTAGTGGAGGCGCCTGAAAGCAGAACAGGAACACCAACAAAAAAAATAAACTACATATCAATGAAAGACAAAACAAGCAGCGACCTCCTTTATGGAATAGCTCTAGATATAAACGAAGATAGCCCAGATTTTCTACCCCTTTCTGTTGCAACGAGGGTCCTGGGAGGGTCTTTCACAGCAAGGCTAATGAGAAAAGTAAGGGTTGAAGATGGGTTGACCTATGGAGTATACTCTTCTATTACAGGAACAACCAACAAAAGCCCCGGAGCGTGGATTGCTTATGGAACATACTCTCCAGATCTTTTGAAAAAGGGAGAAGCTTCAATGGAAGGGGTTATAACCAAATGGATTGACTCTGGAATAACCAAAGAAGAACTTTCAAACATGAAGTCAACAATAGTTGGCTCTACACAGGTTGGATATGATACAACCGCCGGAATTTCTACAGCAATATTATCTTCTGTGGTAAACAGGGGAGGGGTAAAATATCTTGACGAATATTCAGACAAAATAGAAAGCATAACACTAGAAGAGGTTAATAGGGCTATTAAAAAACACATAAAAATTAACCTTTTATATAAGGTTGCAGCTGGATCAATAGATCAAAACGGAAACCCTTTAAGCGAACAATAAAATGATTAAAGCAATTTTAGCCTGCGACAAAAGAGGGGGCGTAAGTAAGAAGGGGTCAATACCTTGGCCAAAAAACACAAAAGACCTTAGTTGGTTTAAAAAAAACACCACAAACAACGTGGTTGTAATGGGCTCAAAAACATGGATTGATCCATTGATGCCATGGCCCCTGCCAAACAGAATAAACGTTTTGGCAACCTCAAGAAAAGAAGAGTTTCCTGGAGCAGATAAATATATTTGCGGAGACCTTAATGTTGAACTTAAAACCCTTAAAAAAGAAAATTCCAACAAAACTATTTGGGTAATTGGTGGCCCAAACATAATTGAGCAAACAATTGAAACAATTGAAGAGTTTTATTTAAGCCGAATACCGGGAGAATATAGTTGCGACGGTTTTTTGTCTCTGGAAAATATAGAAAGGCTTTTTAAAAAAACCTGGTTTGAAAAACACGAAGAAGTAGAATTCCAGATTTGGAAAAAGGTAAAATGAAACAATATATAAAAGCGTTAGAAAACATTCTTGAGAACGGGAAACAAAGAGACGACAGAACAGGCGTAGGAACAAGAGGCGTTTTTGGATATCAGATGCGCTTTGATCTTAGAAACAGCTTTCCGGCTGTGACAACAAAAAAGCTAGCATGGAAAAGCGTTGTTAGCGAACTGCTTTGGTTTTTAGAGGGCAGCACAGATGAAAGAAGGTTGGCAGAAATACATTTCGGCAAAAAAAGAGACGAGATAGTAGACAAAAAAACTATTTGGACGGCTAACGCAAACAAGCAGGGCGTAGAGCTTGGATATTTAAACAACGAAATACAAAAAGAACTAGGACCTGTTTATGGAAAACAGTGGAGGTCTTGGGGGAGAGATGTTGGCGGAGAAGACCAAATAAGAAAAATAATCTTAGATTTAAAAAACAACCCCAACAGCAGAAGGCATATAGTAAGCGCATGGAATGTAGACAAGGTTGATGAAATGGCTTTGCCGCCATGTCACACGCTTTTTCAGTTTCATGTTCAAGACAAAGAGTTAAGCTGTCAATTATATCAAAGAAGTGCAGATATGTTTTTAGGGGTACCTTTTAACATTGCCTCTTATAGTCTTTTGGTTTGTATTTTTTCTGAAATTTTAAACTTAAAACCTGGAGATTTTATTTGGACAGGAGGAGATTGCCATATTTATAACAACCACTTCGAACAAGTAAAAGAACAGATTCAGCGCAAACCCATGCAACCACCAAGCCTGCAAATTCCAAAATTTAATTCAATGGAAGAGGTTTTAAGGTCTACCCCCAAAGACTTCAGGCTGGTTGACTACAGTCCAATGGAAAGCATTAAGGCCCCAATGGCGGTTTAAACATCGTTTCGTATTATTATATAAACACCCAAAAGCGTAATTGATCCACCCAAAAAAACAAACAGACCAACAGGCTCGTTGAACAGAAAGAAGGCTCCTACAGAAGAAATAACAGGTTCCCCAAGAGGTACAGCTGCAATAGTGGTAGCACTAAGCGTTTTAACTAAAAAATAAAAAATATTATGACCAACCATTGTTGGTATGGCTGCAAGAAAAACAAACCACCCAAAGTCCTGATTGTTGAAAGATAATACGTTTACCCCCTGATAAATAGATATTACAAAAAGACAGGCAGCAGCATATAAAAACAACCAACGAGAATATTCAAACAGGCCCACGCTCTTCCTAACATCCTTTCCAACAAGAAGCACAACCGCCATTGCAATAGAACAAAGAACGGCCAGTAGGTTACCAAGAGAACTCGTGTCGCTAAAACTGCTTTGGCTAATAAGTGTGTATGCACCCAAAAGAGCAAGAGACAGCCCAAAGAAGACCTTAATAGAAAAACTCTTTTTTTGAAACACAATAGAATAAACCTCTGTAAAAACGGGAGCAATGGTCCCAAGCAGAGCAGCTTCAGCTATAGAGGTTAGTTGAACACTTCTAAAAAACAAGGCAAAATGAAAACCAAGAAATATTCCTGCAAGTAAAACCTTTTTATTTGGAACAAAAGTAAGAATAGTTTTGTAAGATATAGCAAAAGCCATAAGGCTTGCGAGAAACATTCTCCAAAAAGCTATTGTTGTTGCAGAGAGCTCGGGTAGAAACCTTACAACCCAAGCTGAAGAGCTAACAGCAAGAAGAGCAATAAATAAAAGTACATATTTATTTTTTAAAAGAAGGCCCATATAAATGAAAATAAACCTTATAGTTATACTAAGCATTATATTTTATACAACAACCCTACTAGGGTCAGGTAAAGAACAAATAGTTAAAAAGGTTGTCGCTTATACCAAAGAACAAAAAACTCCATCTACAGAGTATGTACTTAACACGTTCGAAGACAAGAGGCTTAAGGTGGATGAGGGCGTCCTCACAAGGTTTAACAACAAACCAGAAAAAATTAAAACGTATGAACAGTACAAAAAGATATTTTTTAACAAACAAAGAATTGATGGTGGAGTAAGTTTTTATAAAAAAAACAAAACCCTGCTTTCAAAGGTGGCAAGAGAGTTCGAAATAGATCCAATAGTTTTGGTTGCAATTATTGGCGTTGAAACAAACTATGGTTCAAAAGTTTCAGAGTTTTCAGTAATTAATTCTTTATACACACAGGCAATGAAAATGCCCAAAAGGTCTAGCTGGGCAACCAGAGAGATAGCAGAGCTTTTAATTTTTTGTTCAGAAAACGACATAGACCCTTTTTCTCTTGAAGGCTCTTATGCCGGGGCGTTTGGGTTTGGTCAATTTATACCTTCCAGCTTTAACAGGCTATCAATTGACTATAACAATGATGGGAAAAAAGACCCATTTAGCTGGGAGGATGTCATGGGGAGCGTAGCATTTTACCTTGTAGAAAACGGCTACCCAAAGAACGATTATAATTTTACCTACAAATCAAAAGCCTGGAGAGCCATAAGAACGTATAACAGGTCAGATAAATATGCAAACATCATAATTGACCTAAGAAATGAAATAGCTAGAAATATTTTTTTATCAGATTAGCCAACGCCTCTTTAGTGTTGTTGTACGGTGGTAGCATTATCTTAAAAGGAGACAGCGAACTGCTCTTCAAAACAGCTTTTTGATGTGAAAAAGCATCAAAGCCAAACTTGCCGTGATAGCTACCAACACCACTATTGTTTATTCCACCAAAAGGAAGATTGGGGTTCATGTGGTGTAAAACACAGTCATTAATCACCATGCCGCCGCTTGAGGTGTTTTTTAAAACCTTCTTGTGCACAGAAGACTTGTTGCTAAAAAGATAAAGAGCCAACGGCTTTTCGTTGTTGTTTATATATCTAATAGATTCATCAAGGTTTTTAACCTTAATAATGGGCAGAATAGGACCAAAAATTTCTTCCTGCATAATTGGATTATTATAACCCACTCCAGTTAAAATAGCAGGTGAAAAATATAGCCCACTTTTAGAGATCTCTCCTCCACAAACAACCTCTACTCCACCCGAAACAGCGCCCTCCAAAGCATCCTTAAGCCTGTTGAAGTGGTGTTCGTTGGCAATAGAGCAATAGTCTTTCGTGGCCGCATCCACTCCCTTAGGAAAAAATTGTGCCATATTTTTTTGTAAAGCAGTAACAAGATCGTTGTGTACGCCCTCATCGCAAAGAATATAATCTGGGGCTGTACATGTTTGGCCCGCATTTGCAAACTTGTAAAAAGAAATTTTCCAAGCAGCATCACTTATATTTGCGCTCTTGTCAACAATAACAGGGGACTTACCACCCAGCTCAAGAGTAACGCCGGCGAGGTGTTTTGAAGCCGCCTTCATAACAAGCTTGCCAACCCTTGGGCTACCAGTAAACATAATGTGATTAAAAGGAAGGTCTAGCAGTTTTTCAGCCACGTCTTTTTCTCCTAAAAAAACAGCAACCTCATCTGAAGAAAAGGTTTTCTCAATTAATTTTTTCATAAACTCACCGGAGGCCGGTGTAAGTTCTGACGGCTTAATTATTGCTGTGTTTCCGGAAGAAATTGCAGCAATAAGCGGATTCAAACAAAGCATAATTGGATAATTCCAAGGAGATATTATTAAAATATTTCCTTTTGGCTCGGGCTTAACCCAGCTTTTACTAAAGGATATAGTCAAGGGGCTTGCAACCCTTTTTATTTTCATCCACCTGTGAATGTTTTTTATTGCAAATTCTGCCTCAGATTTGACTCCATAAACTTCTGCTAACAACGCCTCAGTTTTAGATTTTCCAAGGTCGCTTGATAGGGCAGAAAGGACCTCTTCTTCCATTTCTAAAAAGTTTTTAAGAAGAAGTTGTAGCTTTAACCTTCTTTCTTTGGCTGAGCTGTTCCTTAGGCCTAAGCTCCTTGCTTGTTGTGTTTTAAAAATTGCCTCAATGGATTGCATAACAAGAAATATATGAAATTTTATTATACCATGTTATGACGAATAAATTTTTATGTAATTTTTAGCATGATCAAAACAGTAGACATTGCACACGCTAGACAGTCTTCCTCTGAGGCTCTTGTACTTTTGGAGGTCGCAATAAGTAACGCTAAAAAGGATGGTGTAGTGGCTGTTAAAATAATTCATGGTTTAGGGTCAGGAAGCATTGCAAAAAAAGTCAGATCGTGGGCGAAAGAGCAAGAGGGTAGGTTTAGGGCTGTAATTCCTGGAGAAGACTATAATACATTTAATAAAGAGGCCGTAAGCATGAGGTCAGAACTTTCAAACAAGAGCGACAGGGATTTTAACAACAGAAATCCGGGCGTAACAATTTTTTGGCTTTAATTATTAAGGGGTATTTCTTCAAAAACTACCCCAATATTTTTTAGTCTTTTTATAAGTACGTTTCCAAGCCCAATAGATGGGGTTAGAAGACCACCAAACCCCTCGCCGCCAGGAAGATCTGCAGGGTTTTCAACGGCTAAACACAAAGCGCTTTCACACGCCATTCTTGACGTCATTTTATAGCCGGGGTCGCCGCTTGATGACACAGAGAAAGCGCGAATATCGTCTTGAGTTTTAACCAAAAACCTACTTTTAAAGAAGCCAGAATCCATTGCTTTTTGTGAAGGACCCTCACCTGGCTTTCTAAAAAACCCCCTTAATAGTTTGCGCAAAGGAGAAATAATAACCAGACCAAGAGCCAGTGTCATAAAAGACACCTTTCTTGCAGCACCCTTTTTTGAATAATATGCACCTTCAGAATAAACAAAATCATCTCCATAATACTTTCCAGTAGTCTTTGATAGTGCTGCCGATCTTCTTACAACCCTGGTGTTTGGTAGAGCCATCACAAAGGGCCCCGTCCACCCACCAAGATGAGGTATTTTGTGAATTTTAATTTTGTCATTTGTATTTTTTTTTTGATTTTCAGAAACAGAGTTTTTTGGGTTTAAAGAAAATTTTCCAAGCCCACCCTTAGCTAGCTTTGCATCCATTGAAGAAAACATGGTTTCCATTGTTCCGCCAGAAGCCTCACCCTTCCAGGCTTGAAAACACTGAATGTTCTTAACTTCTCCGTCAACCTGATTCACAGCATAAAATGACCCAAGGTCAGAGGGGGCAGAATCAAAACCACAAGCGTTAATTATTCTTAACCCATTTTTCTCAGCAGCTTCATGGTGTTTGTCAATCATGTCTTTTATCCAAAAACCTTCTCCCGTTATATCAACATAGTGACATCCATTATTAATACAAGCCTCTAAAAGAATAGAGCCATATTTATGATATGGTCCAACTGTTGAAAGAACAACTTCAGCGTCCTTACACATTTTATTAAGCGCATCAACGTCAAAGGCCTCCGCAACAATAGCAGGAAAAGGAAGGTTGTTGGTTTTTTTAATCTTCTTTAGTTTTTCTGCACTTCTTCCAGCAATTGCTATTGAAATGTCAGAGTATCTTTCAGACATAAACCTTGCACAAAGCTCGCCAGTGAACCCGGTAGCACCAAAAATAACTATTTTATATTTTCTACTCATATCTCAACTTGTGCCGCAGCAAGACGTGCAATAGGTACACGATAAGGAGAACAGCTGACATAATCAAGGCCCAATATTTTACAAAACTCTATACTTTTCGGCTCACCGCCGTGTTCTCCACATATACCAATAGAGATATTATTTTTAACAGCTCTTGCATCTTTTACTGCCATCTTCATAAGCCTGCCGACGCCTTTACGATCAATTTCTTCAAAAGGGTCTACCAACAAAATCTCCTCATTGAAATAGTGCGGAAAGAAGGTACCCGTATCATCTCTACTAAAACCAAAGGTGGTTTGCGTAAGATCATTTGTGCCAAAACTAAAAAAGTCAGCCTCTTTAGCAACGTCTTCAGCAACAAGGCAAGCTCGTGGAACTTCAATCATTGTTCCGATTTTTAAATTAATTTTTAAACCACTTTTGCCAATAATTTTATTTTTTGCTTCAAGAACTATATTCTTTTGATTTAAAAACTCTTTTAAGTTCGAAACCAGTGGTATCATCAGCTCTACTTTAGGGTTTTTTCCTTCTTTTTTTAGCCTTACAGCAGCACCAATTATTGCGTGCGCCTGCATAGAGGTTACCTCTGGATAAGAAATGCCAAGCCTGCAGCCCCTATGACCCAACATAGGGTTTGCTTCTTTCAAAGACTCAACCCTTTCTTCAACCAGCTTTAAAGATAGGCCCATATCGTTAGCCAAGTTTTTCATTTCTTTGCGTTGAATATTAATAAACTCATGAAGTGGCGGGTCTAAAAGACGCACCGTTACTGGCAAACCGTCCATTTTTTTAAATATTTTATAAAAATCTTTTGTTTGAAAAGGGAGAAGGTTTTTTAGGTAGGAAGTACGACTCTCTTTATCTTGTGCTAAGATCATTTTTCTAAACTCATGAACTCTTTTTTCATCGAAAAACATATGTTCGGTTCTACAAAGACCAACGCCTTCCGCGCCAAACTCAAGCGCCCTTTCACAGTCTTCAGGGGTGTCTGCATTTGTTCTAATTTTTAATTTTCTTATTTTGTCTGCCCACGACAATAACTGGCTAAGTGGACCAACGTTGTCCAGCGGATTTTGAAATAACCTCAACCCTCCAATGTAAATATCTCCAGAGGACCCATTGAGCGTTATTTGGTCACCCTCTTTTATTTTTTTGTCAGCTATTTTTGCAAACTTATGGCTTTTATCAATAGTTAGGTCTTGGCATCCGACAACACAGCTTTTACCCCAACCTCTAGCAACTAAAGCTGCGTGGCTAGTTAGACCGCCTCTTGAGGTCAAAATTCCTTCAGAATAATGCATTCCATGGATGTCTTCCGGCGATGTTTCTTCTCGAATCAATATGACTTTTTTACCCTTTTTGCCAAGAGCTTCAGCTTTTTCAGCGGTAAAAACCGCTGACCCACAAGATGCACCAGGACCCGCAGGAAGACCAGAAGAAACCGGCGTGTTGTTATTTAAGTCTTCAGCTACTATATTTTTTAGGAGGCTTTCATAAATTTGGACTGGACGAACCCTACCCACAGCCACCTCTTTAGTTATAAGCTTTTCTTTTACCATGTCAGTTGCAATTTTTATAGCAGCGACACCAGTTCTTTTACCCCTTCTTGTTTGAAGCATCCACAGTTTATTTTCCTGGATGGTGAATTCAATGTCTTGCATGTCGTCAAAATGGTTTTCCAATCTTTTTCTTACATCTTTTAAATCTTCAAAGGCTTTTGGCAATACAACAGACAAAGATTTATTACTGTTTTTTTCATCAATTATAGGGTGCGGTGTTCTGACACCCGCAACAACATCCTCACCTTGAGCATTTGGCAACCACTCTCCAAAAAAATTGTTTTCTCCAGTAGAGGGATTTCTTGTAAAGGCAACGCCTGTACCAGAATCTTTTCCAAAGTTTCCAAAAACCATTGCTTGAACATTTACAGCCGTTCCCATGGAAGAAGAAATTTTTTCAAAACCCCTATATTCTTTTGCTCTTTTTCCGTTCCAGCTTTCAAAGACAGCGGCAACAGCTCCATAAAGCTGTTCGTAGTGATCGTCGGGAAAAGGAACACCAAATTCTTTTTTTACTATTTTTAAATATTTTTCAGACAACACCTTCCAGTCTTTAGCTTTCATGTTAGAGTCGTTTTTATAGCCATTAACTTTTTTAATTGAATCAAGCTCTTTTTCCATAAGCTCTCTGATTGGGCGCGATGATTTGTTTAGCTTTAGCGCCTTCTCCATAACCACATCTGCATACATCATAATTAATCTTCGATAACTGTCATAAACAAAACACTCGTTTCCACTGGCATCAATCATAAAGGGTATTGTTTTAGATGTAAGCCCTATGTTCAATATTGTTTCCATCATTCCTGGCATAGACACTGGAGCACCAGATCTAACAGAAAGAAGTAGGGGGTTTGATCCGCCAAATGTTCTTTCAATAATACCTTCCGTTTTGGTTATGTTTTTTTTGATGTTTTTCTTTAGGGAGGCTGACAGTGATTTGGTTTTTAAGTAATCAGAACAAAGGCTTGTAGCCAGGGTAAAGCCTGGAGGAACAGGAAGACCAAGCTTACACATTTCTGCGATATTCGCCCCCTTACCACCAAGGATATCAACCATGTTTTGATCCCCGTCAGTTTGAAGTTGCGAGAAAAAATATATTTTTTGTTTATTGTTCATTATGAATACATTTTAATTGAATTAAAAAAACAACCTTTTCGGGCAAAACAATTTAAGGAGTGACCGTGAAAAAAACATTTATATTATTTGTAGCATTATTTATGGTTTCGTGTTCAGGAGAAATATATGAAGACGAGCTAAGGGTAGGAGAAGACAACCTTGCTTATGTTGGAGATACAGACAAGCTTTATTCCGGAGATGTTCTCGACAAGTATGGAGAAAAAATGGGAACCTATAAAAAAGGAATCAAGGATGGAGCATGGACAGAAATAGACTACAAAAACGGCACTAGGAGAAAAGCCAACTATATCAAAGGAACACCGGAAGGTGAACAAATTACATATGTATTCCCCGGACCAATGGACAACAATAAAAGGCTAGAATATATTAATTATGAAAATGGCAAACCCGTAGGAACTTGGACACAATGGAGTAGAGACAATGAAAACAGACTTAGAAAAACCGGAGAGATTGTTTTTGAAGAAGGGGCAGGAAGATGGAGAGAGTGGGACCCCAACACACTTGTTGTGGTAAGAGCGGGAGACTATGAAAACTGGGAGAGAAGCGGGCTTTGGAAAAGCTGGGACCCCCAAGAAGTTTTGGTGAGCGAAGGAGAATATGTTGAAGGTAATAAGGCTGGAAAGTGGACTTGGTACAAAGAAGGAGAAGATAAAGGCTGGGAAGAAAACTATAATAATGGGGTTTTGCATGGAAAGTTTAATAACATATCCCCATATGCTAAAATTAGAGGAGTTGGGTCTTTTAACGAGGGCGTAAAAACAGGAGAGTGGGAAGAGTATTATAGCAGTGCAGACGGCTCTTTAGAAAGGTCACAATCAGGAGCATACCAGTTTGGGAAAAAGGTTGGCATATGGTCTTTATATGCAAAAAACGGAAGAAGAATTGCAGAAGGATCGTATAAAGACGACATTAAAGAAGGTGAATGGACTGAGGGCCAGGACATAGATTTTGGCTCAAGATTTTTTGGAAAAGGAACATACTCTAACAATAAAAAAAACGGAAGCTGGAGCTACGTTGCCCCAAGACAAAACCCAACAATTGAAGGGTTTTTCACAAATGGCGAACCTTCTGGCGAGTGGAAAGTTGTTTACAATAAAAAAACCTACAAAGGAAGCCTGGAAGAGCTTAAGAAGCAGGTTACAAAGTTAAATGAGTTTTCTTTTTAATGCTTTTTTTGGTTGTTAACAGCCTCTTTATACTTTTTGCTGTTTTAAATATTAATGATCCAGATTGGTTTTTATGGGTGCCCACCTACTTTTTAGTTGCAGCCAGCACAGTTGCATATCAAAAAAAGCTAATCAACAAAAAGGCAGTGAACATTTTTATGGTTTATTTATTCTTTGTTTTTACCCTCTCCTTTTTTGGTTTTATTGAGTTTTTAGATAAAAACTCAGACACAATGATCAACATGAAAGAGCCAAACAGAGAGGCGTTTGGGGCGCTTTTGGCTATGGGTTGGATTTATTGGACATCCAAAAGACAATAAAAACCAATTTGTCTTTATATTTATGTAAATGCGTTTTAAAATTAATATCACCTTAATATGCCTATAATTAAACTATTAACCTCTTCTGTAGGAAGAAAAATTTTGATGGCCATTACTGGGCTTTTATTAGCCTTTTTTATGGCTTTTCACCTTTTCGGAAACCTTTTCCTTTTTGTTGGGGAAGAAGCGTTTAATGCCTACGTAAACAAACTGCACCAATTAGGGTTTTTAATTAGAATAGCAGAGTTCTTTTTGGTTTTGTTTGTTGGAAGCCATGCATATAGCGGAACATTGCTTTGGATAAAAAATAGAAAGGCAAAAAAAGTAGTTTCATCATACAGCAAAGAAAACACCCCAAGCGCAGCAAGATCTGCGGCCTTCACTGGAAGTATTGTATTTATTTTTCTTGCAACCCACTGGTCAACATTTTGGTATAAGTTTAATTTTGATCTTCAGGGAATGAGCTATTATTATGTTGTTACGGAAAGCTCTGTGGGGTTTGGGAGTCCTGCTGTATCTGTGTTTTATATTGTTGCAATTGCTCTTTTGGGATACCATCTAAAGCATGGAATTGCATCAGCGGGCCAAACGCTTGGTATTGTGGGAACAAAATACGAAAACATTTATAACAACCTTACAGCTATCTTTTGGTTTTGGATTCCTTTAGGGTTTATTTCAATTCCTGTATGGTTTGGATTTTTGGTGAGGATAATATGACACAATTTAATTTATTTTCAAAAGCACCAGAAGGAGATCTTTATACAAAGTGGGAAAAATACAAAAGTAGCCTCAAAAAGCTCACGCCGGAAGAGGCCAACAAGTATAAAGTTATTGTAATAGGCACAGGATTAGCAGGAGCCTCTGCTTCTGCGACGTTGGCAGAAAGAGGATTTAATGTTCATGCCTTTTCTTTTCATGAATCACCAAGAAGAGCTCATAGTATCGCAGCGCAAGGCGGAATAAATGCCGCAAAGAACTATAAAAGCGACGGAGATAGCGTAATGAGACTTTTTTATGACACTATAAAGGGTGGAGATTTTAGGTCAAGAGAGGACAACGTTTACAGGTTGGCAGAAATAAGCAAAAATATTATAGATCAATGTGTTGCACAAGGAGTGCCCTTTGCAAGAGAGTATGGCGGGCTATTAGACAACAGGTCTTTTGGGGGCGTACAGGTTTCAAGAACTTTTTATGCACGAGGACAAACCGGTCAACAGCTATTGCTTGGAGCATATTCAGCTTTGAGTAGGCAGATGGAAAAGAAAAAAGTGGTTTTTTATCCAAGGCATGACATGCTAGACGTTGTGTTGGTTGAAGGTAAGGCCAAGGGGATTGTAACTAGAAATCTTGTAGATGGAAAGATAGAAACGCACAGTGCTGACATTGTTATTTTGGCAACAGGAGGCTATTCAAATGTTTATTATTTATCAACAAACGCTATGGCAAGTAATGTAACAGCAAATTGGAGAGCACACAGAAAGGGAGCCCTGTTTGCAAACCCAAGTTTTACACAAATTCACCCAACCTGTATTCCTGTTAAGAATGACTTTCAATCTAAATTGACCCTAATGAGCGAAAGCCTTAGAAATGACGGGAGGGTGTGGGTGCCTAAAAAGAAAAATGATCAAAGAAAACCTACAGAAATTCCAGAAGAAGAAAGAGATTATTATCTTGAAAGAATATACCCCGCCTTTGGTAATCTAGTTCCAAGAGATGTTGCTAGTAGAAGAGCTAAAGAAGTTTGTGATGAGGGAAGAGGAATTGGACCAACTGGTTTTGCAGTTTATCTTGACTTTCAAAAAGCAATTGAAGAAAAAGGGGAAGACTTTATAAGAGAAAAATATGGTAATCTGTTTGATATGTATCAAAACATTACTAACGAAAATCCTTATAAAACACCGATGAAGATTTATCCTGCTGTTCATTATACAATGGGTGGGCTTTGGGTTGATTATAATTTAATGACTACCGTCAAAGGACTATTTTCAATAGGCGAAAGCAACTTCTCAGATCATGGAGCTAACAGATTGGGGGCGAGCGCGTTAATGCAGGGATTGGCAGACGGATACTTTGTGGTTCCACACACAGCAATGGACTTTCTAGCAAAAGAAATACCTCTTATGCAAGACATTACAGATAGGCCCGAGTTTAAAGAAGCAGAAGAGAAAACAAAAAATGAAATTGCTAAACTAATGAGCGTTGAGGGGAAGTTGGCAGTAGACGAGGTTCATAGAGAGTTGGGGAAAATTGTGTGGGATAAAATAGGAATGGCAAGAAACGAAGCAGGTTTAAAAGAGGCGCTATCAGAAATTCCGAAAATTAAAGAAAAGTTCTGGAACAATATTTTAATACCGGGAAGCGAAAAAGATGTCAACCAAGAACTAGAAAAAGCACTAAGAATAAAAGACTTTATAGAGCTTGCAGAATTGATGGCTTTTGACGCTTTAGATAGAAAAGAGTCCTGTGGGGCACATTTTAGAGAAGAATATCAGACAGAAGAAAATGAGGCAGACAGAAATGATCAAGACTACAAATACGTAGCAGCTTGGGACTATTCTAAAAATGAAGAACCAAAACTTTTCAAAGAAGAGTTAAAATATAATAATGTTAAACTAAAGACTAGAAGTTACAAGTAAATGAACGTTAATCTAAAAATTTGGCGACAAGGATCGGATTCTGTGAAAGGAATACTAAAGACTTATCGGCTTGAAAATATAGATCCAAACATTTCATTTTTAGAGATGTTGGATATTTTAAATATTAAACTGGTAAAAGAAAAAAGAGATCCAGTTGCATTTGATCACGACTGCAGAGAAGGAATTTGTGGTTCGTGCGGTTTTATGATTAACGGAAGACCTCATGGACCACAAAAAGCAACAACAGTATGTCAGCTTCATATGAGAGCATTTAATAATGAAGACGATATTTTATTAGAGCCATTTAGGGCAGAGTCTTTTCCGGTGATTAAAGACCTTTCGGTTGATAGAAAGTCTTTTGACAGAATTATTTCATCGGGTGGGTACGTGTCGACCAACACAGGGGAAGCTCCTGAGGCCAATTCTATTTCTATAGAAAAAGAATATGCCGACGAGGCATTCCTTTCGTCTGCCTGCATCGGTTGTGGTGCTTGCGTTGCTGCCTGCAAAAATTCTTCAGCAATGCTGTTCACTTCAGCAAAGGTTTCACACTTATCCTTATTACCACAAGGACAAAAAGAAGGGAAAGATAGGGTTGCCAAAATGGTAGCAATAATGGATGAAGAAGGATTTGGTGCATGCACCAATACGGGAGCGTGTTCAGCAGAGTGTCCAAAAGAAATAGGGCAGATAAATATAGCAAGGTTGAATCAAGAGTATATATCAAGCTCGCTTTCAGGTTTTTTAAAGAAGAAAAATGAGTGAACACCTAAAATTTGAAAATATTTATTGTGTTGGAAGAAATTTTGAAAGGCACGCAAAAGAGCTTGGTAATAAGGCCCCAATATCACCATTAATTTTTCAAAAATCAAATTCAGCTGTAAGTGTTAAAGAGACAATTGAGATTCCAAAAAACAAAACTATAGAATACGAACTCGAAATAGTTCTTCTGATAGGAAAAGATGGAGTACCAAAAAACCAAGAAGAGGCCCAAACATTCATTGCCGGTTTTTCAATTGGCCTAGACTTAACTGACAGAAGTCTACAAGCAGAGCTTAAGAAAAAAGGATTACCGTGGTTTGCTTCAAAATCATTTAGGGGATCAGCAGTAATTGATACAAACTTTAGACACGAATGTCCACACGAATTCTATTTAATGGTAAATCAAAAAATAAGACAAGAGGGAAATTTAAAAGATATGATATTTTCTTTTGAAGACATTATTCTACACCTTTCAAAGATTGTTGATTTTAAAAAAGGAGATATAATTTTTACTGGTACACCGGAAGGGGTTGGAGCCCTTGAAAGTGGCGATCAAATTGAAATGGGCTTTTATAATCATCCACCAAAAAAGCTTGTTGCTATCTAAGACCTGTTTTTTTTGTAAATATAAAGAACCAGCAAATCAAAACAATGACAACCAAGCAATATCCTCTAACAGCGACCATAAGCTCGCTAGTGATAATTAAGACAACAAAAGCTAAAAATGGAACCGTTGCCAGAAGATATAAAAATGTTTTGGTTGAGCTTACCAATCTTTTAACATCAATTTTTTTCCTGTCAAAATCTGACATTGTGTTATAGCCAGCTATGACATATTTGGCATTTGAGGTGTTTAAAGCTTTGGCAATCAACAGAATGGGAATATTTGCAAAACCCACAATAAGGACTTCAAAAAGAATAAGTGAATTCAAACTAGTTTTGGAGCTTAAAGTTGATTGGGATTGTAATCCATACACCAACCTTTGTTTCACGTTGTTTAGCTGGTCTAAACCTAGTTTTTCTTAAAGCATCAACAGCAGCTTCATCTAGTCCTGTATTTGGAATTCCCTTTAAAACAATTGTTTCTTTAACTCTACCCGTTTTATCAATGAAGCACTGTACTAAAACCTGTCCTTCGATACCAGCCTCTTGAGCAATATCAGGATACACCGGCTTAATTGGGAATAGTGGCCTTGGTGGGTCATCATAAGGTATGAATCTTACTTGTGGACCTGACGGAGGTGGAGGTGGGGCATCCCACGCATCAAAACTGTCTAAATCCGTTTCTTCAATTGTAAGGTCGTCAGCAAGATCATCATCTTCTGACTCCACAGGAACAGAAGGTCTAGCTGGCGGTGGAGGAGTTTCAAATTGTTGGGTTTCCGGTATTTCAATATTTTCAATAATAATTTGGCTTTCTGATTCAATATCAATATCATTTTCAAAGCGCTGCAACGAATAAAACCCTAACAACAAAAGAAAGGATGCAAACAATAAGCCAACCCTAAGTACTGTTGAATATTTTTCTTTTAATGATTCTTCAAGCAGTTTGGCTCTTTTTAGAAAAAAATCGACTAACCTGGAGAATAGATTAAATTTGTTTAATATTTTTTTTAATTCGTCCACTAGTTTGGAGCCTTAACTTTTGTAGAGTAGTTTAATTTTAACGCATCTGCTTTTCTCAATTCATTATGAATGTCAGAAATAATTTCCATTCTGGCAGCCTGGTCAGCTTTTAAAGAAACAGTAAGTTGAGGATCAGATGCTCTTTTCTCATACATTACATGTCTTACATCTTGATTGTTATAAAGCTTGTCTTCAATTGAAATTAATCCATCTTTTGACACCCAAATGTCTGATGTATGTCTTTTAGATTCAAGCTTTTCAATTCTTTCCGCTTTCGGCAGTGAAACAGGAAGACCCGAAAATTCTCTTAGAACGGTGGTAACCATAAAAAAGATTAGAAGCATAAAGATAATATCGGGCATGGAAGATGTTGATATTTTTGATTCTACCCCAGATTTTCTTCTAAACTTCATTATTCTGTCTCCGCAATTGATATTCTAGTAGCGTTTGCAAGTTTTAATTGATCTAGCACCTCAACATATACATCGTACTCTGCTTTTTCATGAGCTTTAACAGAAACAATAAGCTTATCGTTCGCACGAATTTCTTCCTTAACTCTTCTGCTTAAGTCTTTCATTTCCACAGGCTCGCCACCAAGTAATACATTGCCTGAGGCGCTTATAAGGCAGTTAAGAATATTTTTTTTGTTGATTTCTAGCTCTTGACCTTCTGCAGGAAGAATTATTCCTAGACCTTTGTCCATATCAATGGTTGTGGTAACCAGGAAAAATACCAGTAAAAGAAATGCTATGTCAGCCATTCCACCTTCAGGAATAGCACCAACACGGGCTTTTCGTTCTCTAAGAGCCATATTTTATTTTGATTCTCTTAATAGGTCTGTGATTTCTATAGACCTTTCTTCCATGTCCAAAACCATACCATCTATCATTGATGAGAAAAAGTTTTGAGCAATTTGAATAATCATAGCAACAATAAGTCCAAAAGCTGTAGTTAAAAGAGCTTGGGAAATACCAACAGCTACAACAGCTGGTGAAATATCGTTTGCAGCGGCAATTGCATCAAACGCAAAAATCATACCTGCAACCGTACCCGTAAAACCCATCATAGGTGCAATAGCGATAATTGCAGTTAGCCAACCCATATTTTTTTCTAGGAAAGCCATCTCTAGCGAACCTGCATTTTCAATTGCCTTTTCAACTTGCTCAGGACCCTTACCTACCTTAGATAAACCGGCCTTGCAAATATTAGAAACAGGACCATCGTGTTCCGCACAAACATCCATAGCCTTTTTAGATCCACCTGATTTTAAAGCGCCTCTCAAAGAGTCCATAAAACCATCAGAATCTACTTGTGATTGATTGAGTGAATAAAACCTTTCTCCTACAAGACCAAGACCTGCAAGAAGCAGGAGTAAAATCGGCCACATAAAAGGTCCACCCTCTAAAAATAATTCTACCATTTAAATCCTCCAAATGTGTTAAATGTTCAAAAACTTAGCTTATTACAAATCCAATGTCAATGGTGTAAAATTTTATACTAAACGAGCCAAAATATCTCGCTCAATTTCTTCTGATAATTGATGTTTCATAAGTATAGCGTTGATATCAATTTTGAGGTGGTGTTTAAATTCTACCAGCTTTACAAAGTCTTTTTCTGTACAAACAATATGTTTTAAACCCTCTTTTATCGAAAGGCGGTTAATCTCTTTTACATCATTTAAAGAAAAAGGCCAGTGATCAGGAAACACTAGTTTTTTGTCTACATTAATATTTATACCTTCTAGAGTTTTTGAGAAACTACCAGGATCTCCTATAGAGCAAACCGAAACAATTCCCGACTTATTAGCCAGGGCGTGAATATTTTTTATAGAGCTTGAAGACAGAATCTCTTCTTTAATCTTTAGGTCTAGTGTGTGATCAGATTTAAGGCCTGTATCTTTAATTAAATTATTTTTGGTATTAATTGTAATATCGGCTCTTTTTAAATAACACAATGGCTCTCTTAATAGACCATACGGATAAATAAACTGACACCTCTTGTTTTGGTTTTCAGGGCCAAGCAAAACAACATCAATATCTCTGTCAATCTTTCTGTGTTGAAACCCGTCATCTAGTATAACTATATTACACCCCATTTTAGACAACTTTTTTGCAGCATAGACCTTGTTTAGAGAAACAAAAATACGAGTATTTGAAGAAGTATTATTTTTTAAAAGAACCACTTCATCACCACATTCTCTCCAATTTTGATTTTTAAGCAAAAAATTATTTGAAATATTTTTTCTTCCATGGCCTCTTGATACAATACCAACGCTATAACCATTTTTTTCTAAAAAATTTGTTATTGCAATAGTGGTAGGAGTTTTTCCAGTTCCACCAAGAGCAATATTCCCTATGCTAATTACTTTGGCCCCAACTTTTTCCCCTTTAAAAACTCCAAAATCATATAAAAGATTTTTTAAAAAGATAAAGACTAAGTGAACAGGGAAAACAAACAATAAAGCTGATAGGGTATAGGTAAAAAGTCTATTGTTCATTGTTATGTGTATGTTATTCATGGCTACTTGCAACCTTATCTACTTTCTTCAAAGCATCTTCAATTTTTTGTGTTCCTGTTTCAATGCTTTCATTTTTATTAAAGTGTAACGGCTCTCCATAAACTACACGCATTTTGGAAAATGGTTTGCTGAGATAAAACGTGTGCCAGTTTTTAAACTTCCAGCTATGTTTAACATCAACAATCAATGGAATAATTGGCTTACCAGAATTTTGAGATAAAATTAAAGCGCCAGGTTTGACTTTATGTTCAGGCCCAGTTGGACCATCTGGGGTAATGATAATTTTAGCATCAATATTTTCTTCAAAAAAATCACTTATATTTTTTATAGCCTCTTTACCGCCTTTCTTACTTGACCCTCTAAAAAATTTATATCCAAAACTTTTTGCTATTCTTGTAATAAGATCACCATCTCTGCTTTGACTAACTAGTGCGAAATATTCTTTATGTTTCATATACTCCATCAAACCTAATACCTTGCCATGCCAAGAAACTAAAATAAATGAATCCAAGTTCTTTATGTTGCTTTCCCCAATAACTTTGGTTTTATTAAATCGATAGGATAATAATATTATTAAATATAAAATTTTTGCTTTAAAGAACGTTTTAGTCATATATATAGCACGCAGCAGAGTCATACGGGTTTTCATTAGTTTTTAACTTCTCAATTAATCTGTTATACTTTTTAACAACAATATCACGATTTTCATTTTTTAATAAACTATTAACCCCGCTTGCAAGGTTTTTTGCAGACATTTGATTTTGAAGGTATTCATCTACGACCCTTTCTTCAGCAATTAAGTTTGCTAGCGAAAGATATTTTACTTTTGATAGCATTTGAGTCAAAATCCATGTTGGAAATGACAGCTTATAACAAACTATCATAGGACATTTTAACATTGCTGTTTCTAAAGTAGCAGTGCCCGAGCAAACAATAGCAGCATCTGCTACACCAATTGCTTCATATTGGTTTTGTTTAATTTTAATAATGTCCCCACCTGAGTCTATCTTGACATTATCTCCTTCAAGCAAAACAAAACTTAAATTTTGATGTTGTTTTTGAAGTATTTGAACTGTTTTTTCAAAAATTCTCCAATGTCTTCGGACTTCAATTGATCTGCTTCCAGGCATTAGCACAATGATTTTGTTTTCTTCTGGAATGCCATGTTTTTTGCAAAATGATCCCCTATTAAAAGTTAGATTGCTTAACTCCGAAAGAGGGTGTCCTGAATAGTGTACAGATATATTTTTTTCAGAAAACCATTTTTGCTCAAAAGGGATAATACTGATTAATTTTTTACAGCAGCGTTGTAATGTTTTGATTCGTGATTCTTTCCACGCCCACACCTGAGGTAAAATGAAATATGTTATGTTCATGTTTAGGGTAATAAGTTTTTTTGCTAGTCTTAAGTTAAACCCTGGATAATCAATTAGAATTACTTTATCAGGGTTTATTTTTTTTATTTCATTAATTGTATTGTTAAATATTTTTTTAATTCTTGAATAGTGCTTTACTACCTCAAAAATACCAATGACATTTAAATTTTTAATGTGTTCTGAAAGCTGCAACCCCTCTCTTTGCATTCTGTTGCCACCAATTCCAAAAAATTCGGCTTTTGGATTAATCTGTTTTATAGATGCTATGAGTTTAGCGCCGTGAAGATCACCAGAGTCTTCACCAGAAATAATAAAAATTTTTTCTTTACTCATTTAAAAATATTTTACTTTCTATTTGCAGTGCTATTTCTAATGCTTTTGCTCCAGCCTGTCCACCAACATTTGGCTTAGATCTGGTGTTTATACAATGAACAAAGTCATTGATTTCTTCAAGTAAAGCATCCTTATTTTCTGGTACAAATTTTTCATAATAAAGTGTTTTTACACCAGCGTTGGTCTCAACTTCTTGTGACTTTAACTTTTCAGAAAACATATTATGATGCTCTAGGCCATATAATTCAATTTGAGGAATCATTAGGTCTGTAATGCTGTAAAAATTTTTTTGATAGGTTCGTATTTTTCTAACATAATTTTGAGAGATTCTACTCGATTTTAAGTTTGCAACAACACCATTTTCAAATTTTATATGTGCGTGAGCTAAATCGATAGTGTTGCTCATCATTTTTGCTCCGCTTGCTTGAACATTTTCTAGTGGACTATCAACCATCTCTAAAATTAAATCTATATCGTGCACCATTAGATCTAGCACAACTGGTACCTCAGTTCCTCTTGCTTGAAACGGCGCAAGTCTTTCAATTTCGATATAGTGTGGATTATCAACCAACTCTTTGAGCTTATTAATTGTTGGATTAAATCGTTCAATATGACCAACCTGAATAATGCACTCATTTTCTTTTGCAAGGTTAATTAGAGATGAAGCCTCTTCAACTGTGTTTGTTATAGGTTTTTCAATAAATACATCTTTTTTATGATCCAAAAATTTTTTGGCAATGTCAAAATGTGTATTTGTGGGCGTAACTATGTGTACTGCATCACAGGAGGAAATTATTTCTTCGATGCTTTGCAATGCTTTTACAGAAAATTCACTACATATATTTTTTAGAGATTCAGTGTTGATATCAAAGACGCCAACAAATTCAACACCATTATGATTTGATAGGTGTTTTATGTGATGTTTTCCAAGATGGCCTGCGCCAACAACACCAATTTTAGGTTTTTTATCGCTCATTGTCCTTTAATGAAGTATGCAATATCTCCTTCTTGCATAATATAGTCTCTTCCAACCATTTTCACCAAGCCCATTGTCTTCAATTCGTTAATTTTTTCCTTATTGTTCATTGCATCATCGAATGTATAAATTTCTGCTTTAATGAATTTGGTTGCGAAATCTGTATGAATTTCTCCAGCTGCTTCAACAGCTTGAGAACCCTTTTTCATTGTCCACGCACGTACTTCTTTTTCACCACAAGTGAAAAAAGTCTCGAGACCTAAAGTGCTATAGGCTTCTTTTATGAGTGCATCAAGCCCACTTTCTTTAATTCCATAATCTTCAAGAATTAGTTTTTTTTCTTCTTCATTAAAATCAGCCATTTCAGATTCTAGTTTTCCATTAATTTTAATTAATGAAGATTTATTTTTGTTTGCAATCTCGACAGCGCTTTGAAACAAGTCAGAGCCTTCTGCATTGTCATCAATGTTGGCAACATATATCATGGGCTTATCTGTTAAAAGAAAAAGGTTTTTTATTACAGGGTCTTCTTTTGAGTTTCTTTCAAAAGAGCGAGCGGCGAGACCATTATTCATATGATTTAAAAGGTTTGTTAAAACCTCTTCTGCCAACCTTCCCTCAGGTTTGTTAGCCTTAATAAGTTTAACATTTTTTTCAAGACTTCTTTCAATTGTTTTTATATCTGCTAGTATGAGCTCAGTATTGATAATTTCCATATCATCTAAAGGATCGACTCTACTTTCCACGTGCGTAATATTGTCATCATTAAAAAAACGAACAACCTGAATAATTACATTAACAGATCTAATTTGGGATAGAAATTGATTCCCCAAACCTTCACCCTGGTGTGCGTTTTTTACTAAACCAGCAATATCAATAAATTCAACAGTGTTGTGAATTGTTTTTTCAGGATTGAATATTTTTGTAAGCTTTTCAAGCCTTTCATCAGGAACTTCCACAATACCAGTATTTGGTTCAATGGTGCAAAATGGATAATTTTCGGCAGCAATATTATTTTTGCTTAATGCATTAAATAGGGTTGATTTACCCACATTTGGCAGTCCTACAAATCCACAGTTTAAATTCATTGTGAGAATATAATACTTAATTGGATGAGTATTTATTAAATTGAAATCTTATGGAAAATAAATGGGCTATTATATTAGGATGTTCAACAGGACATGGAGCAGCAATCGCTAAACAGTTAGCGACAGAAGGGTATGGTATCATTGGCTTTCATTTAGATAGAGGGCCTATCAAAAAAGACGCCGCCCGCCTACAAGAAGAAATAGCCTCTTTGAACAGTAACAGAGTAAAGTTTTGGAATGAAAATGCCGCTGATAAAGAGGTTATGTTTTCAAAAATGAAAGAAATCAAAACTATCCTTGATAACGGAAAAGTAAAGCTACTTATGCATTCCATTGCATTTGGAAGTACAACTAATTTCTTCTATCCAACCCCAGTCAGACAAAGGCAAATGGACATGACCCAACATGTTATGGCTCATTGTTTAATATATTGGACACAAGCTTTATTGGAAAATAATCTTCTAACATCAGGTTCAAGAATCCTAGGCTTAACCAGTGAAGGAAGCTATAAAGTTATGGAGGGGTACGGTCCCGTAGGGGTTGCCAAAGCTTCTTTGGAGGCTATAGTTCGACAAATTGGGTGGGAGCTTGGAAGCCAAGGAATTACGGCAAACACTATTCAAGCTGGCATTACACCAACCAGAGCATTAACAAAGATATCAACAGATTGGGAAGATTGGGTTGAAAGAACGAAAGAAAGAAACCCGATGAAAAGAGTTACTACGCCTGAAGACGTAGCAGGATTAGTTTCATTATTATTAAACGATAAAGCAGACTTTGTAAATTGTTCTACTATTTTTTGTGATGGCGGAGAGCACCGTTCCCTTTAGTTTTTTTTAAAGATTTCAGAGAAAACAAGACCAAAACCCTTTTTTAATAGCGCTATGCCGTTGGCTATTAACTGCATACCATTCGTAGCTTTTGTTGCTTTTCTGCTTTTAATATCACGTTGAATTTTTTTAATATTTTTTATCATGATATTCCACTTGTTCCAACAAATCCATAATTATCTAGACCAAACATATGAATTAGTTCATTCCATAAATCTTTCGGAGAAGATTTAAAAATAGAGTCACTATATTCTTGAATTAACCAATCTCCCCTTTCAATTTCTTCTTGTAGCTGGTTTTTCTCCCAAGCAGCGTGACCGAAAATAAGCTTTGTATCCTTTGGTGTTTCCTCATTGAACAATATTTCTTGTAGAAGATCCAAGTCTGTGGATAATTCAATTTTTTCAGAAAAATCGTCAGATCTACCTGTATTTTTTTGAACAATACAGGCTTCATTCAACCCGACAGGACCTCCGAAAAAAATTTTTTCGGATTCATTTATAATATCTTCAAATATTTTATTTTTAATCCCAGAACTAACAATCTTCATTTGGCTAATTGGCTTATTTACTATAATACCCATTGTACCACTTATGTCATCTTCGCAAATGAAAATCACGCTTTTTGCGAAATAAGGATCAACCATGTTAGGCATTGAAATCAACAGTTTATTTTTTAGACTTTTCATTTTTTATTTAATAAAAAGTAAATCCTTTTTTGAATCATATCCAGAGTTAAGTAAGTTATAAGTCAATTTTTACAAATAAATATGAAAAATAAGTTAAAAATACGTGGCGCTAGACAACACAATTTGAAAGACATTGCTGTTGATATTGAAAAAAATAAATTAGTAGTTATCACAGGGCCATCTGGCTCTGGTAAGTCATCACTG
Source organism: uncultured Fidelibacterota bacterium (assembly GCA_902525615.1). Taxonomy (GTDB): domain Bacteria; phylum Fidelibacterota; class Marinisomatia; order Marinisomatales; family Marinisomataceae; genus Marinisoma. The sequence goes on along the minus strand of CABZHT010000001.1, from coordinate 441,206 downwards.
GCTTTCGATACAATTTATGCCGAAGGGCAGAGAAGATACGTCGAATCTCTTTCAGCATATGCAAGACAATTTCTTGATCTAATGGAAAAACCTGATGTTGATACAATCGAAGGTCTATCTCCAGCAATATCAATTGAACAAAAAACAGGTTCACGCAATCCAAGATCTACTGTTGGCACAATTACAGAAATTCACGACTATTTAAGATTGCTTTATGCTAGTATAGGACAGCCGCATTGTTGGGAATGTTCAAGACCAATTACAAGACAATCTCCAGAACAAATAGTAGAACAAATTTTAAAATCTCACAAAGGAGAAAAGGCATATATATTATCTCCAGTAGTTCAAGGCAGAAAAGGAGAACATAAAACGGCTCTTGAAGAATTAAAAAAGAAGGGATTCCTCAGGGCAAGAATAGATAAAGAAATTGTTGCTATAAGAAAAATACCATCACTAGAAAAAAATAAAAACCATAACATAGACGTTCTGGTTGATAGAGTTCTAGTTGAAAAAGATATTAAATCAAGACTCTTAGAATCTGTCGAGCTGGCGTTAAATATGGGCAATGGAATTTGCATAATAAATATTGACAGCAAAGAAGACTACTTGTTTAGTGAGCATTTTGCATGTGCTTATCACCCATATGTTATGATGACTGATTTAACACCAAGAATGTTTTCCTTTAATTCTCCATATGGTGCTTGTCAACAATGTGATGGATTAGGCTATATTACAGAGATTGATCCAAATCTTGTAGTCCCAGACACAAAAAAATCTTTAATCCAAGAAGCAATTAAGCCCATTGGAAGTCAACCTAAAGGATTTCATGGCAGCAAGCTAAGAGCACTCGCACGTGAATTTGATTTATCGTTCTCAAAACCTTGGAACAAGCTTTCAAAGGAAATAAGAACAATTTTATTATATGGTTTAAGCGGTAAAAAAATTAATGTGGACTATAATAGTTCTAACTTTTCTGGAACATATAAAGGAAAATGGGAAGGAATTATTCCTGAGCTTCAAAGAAGGTATAAACAAACCCAGTCCTTTGGAATAAGAAGATGGATTGAAAGCTTTATGAGCACAAGGGTTTGTGATAGCTGTAAAGGAAAAAGACTTAAAGACTCTTCATTGAATGTAAGGGTCGGCTCAATTAACATTGGAGAGGTGTGTTCAAAAAATATTTCTGAAACACTAGATTTTTTTGAAAAACTTGAATTGACAGACAGCCAAAATGAAATAGCAGGAGGAATTTTAAACGAGACAAAAAAAAGACTCAGTTTTCTAATTAATGTTGGCTTGAATTATTTAACGCTTGATAGAGCTTCCCGTACACTTTCAGGTGGAGAGGCTCAAAGAATTAGACTAGCCTCTCAGGTTGGTTCCCAGTTGACTGGCGTGTTGTATGTTTTGGATGAGCCATCCATTGGTTTACACCCCAGAGACAATGATAGACTACTAAATACTTTAAAATCACTGAAAGAAATCGGTAACACAGTAATAGTGGTTGAGCACGATTTAGACACTATAGAATCAGCTGACCAAATTATTGATATGGGACCAAAGGCTGGATTTCAAGGTGGAGAAGTTGTTTTTTCAGGCAAGCTAGAACAAATAACAAAACATAAAAAAAGCTTAACAGGTAAATACCTATCAGGGAAAAAATTTATTTCTTTGCCAAACTATAGGACCACTACCTTTGATCATTTTTCAATTATTGGAGCTTCAGGAAATAATTTAAAAAACGTGGATGTCAGCTTTCCATATGAAAGGCTCATTGCTATTACGGGTGTATCAGGAAGCGGAAAAAGCTCTCTGATTAATCAAACCCTCTATCCGGCGTTATCTAACATGGTTAATTTTGGTGTAAAGGACATGCTTCCATTTAAAAATCTTGTAAGAACAGATAAAATAGAAAGGGTTATAAATGTAGATCAAAAACCAATCGGCAAAACCCCAAGGTCCAACCCGGCTACTTACACTGGAATCTTTACTCATATTAGAGATTTATTTGCACAAACCAGGGAAGCAAAAATTAGGGGCTATAAGATTGGAAGATTTTCTTTTAATGTTAAGGGTGGTAGATGTGAATCTTGTCAAGGAGCAGGCATTATAAAAATTGAAATGAATTTTTTGCCAGATGTTTATGTGAATTGCGATGATTGTAATGGTAAAAGGTATAATAAAGAAACCTTACAAATTGAATATAAAAACAAAAACATTGATGATATATTAAATATGTCAGTAGAAAACGCTAGAGTATTTTTTAAAAACATACAGCCTATTAAAAAAAGATTAGACACATTACATGATGTTGGTTTGGGATATATAAAATTGGGACAACAGGCTACAACACTTTCCGGCGGAGAGGCACAAAGAATTAAGCTATCTACTGAGCTATCAAAAAAAAGCACAAAAAATACCGTATATTTTCTTGATGAGCCAACAACAGGATTGCATGTTGATGATATTCAAATGTTATTATCTGTATTGCAAAAGCTTGTAGACCAAGGCAATACTATTATTGTAATCGAACATAATTTGGATGTAGTGAAATGCGCTGACTGGGTTATTGATCTTGGGCCAGAGGGCGGAGAAGGCGGTGGAACCGTTGTTGCTCAAGGAACAGTGGAAGAACTATCTAGAAACAAAAGCTCAATTACAGGAAAATTTCTTAAAAAAGTTCTAAAATAATTTTTTGGATAACGGGCATTCCCTATTTATCTTAGTATATCGTGACCGATGAACAAAAAATAGTGATATCTTCGAACGAAGAAAAAAATTTTGATAAACAAATCAGACCAAATCTTTTCGAGGATTTTATTGGACAAGCATCTATTGTTAAATCTTTAAAAACTTATATAACTGCAGCAAAACAAAGAGGGGAAGCACTAGATCATATACTTTTATATGGCCCTCCAGGACTTGGGAAGACTACACTTTCAAATATTATTGCCACAGAGCTTGAAAAAGGGTTTTTATCTACTTCGGGTCCAGTTATATCAATACCAGGAGATCTTTCGGGAATGTTGACAAATCTTCAAGATAGAGATGTGTTTTTCATAGATGAAATACATAGAGTTAATACTACAGTTGAAGAATATCTCTATTCAGCAATGGAAGATTTTAAAATTGATATTTTAATAGACTCAGGACCCAATGCAAGAACAGTAAGAATTGACTTGGAGCCGTTTACATTAGTTGGCGCAACAACGAGATTAGGAAATATTTCTACACCAATGCGAGATAGATTTGGTGCAATTTTTAGATTGGATTTTTATCAAAAAAACGAAATCTTCAAAATATTAAAAAGAACAGCATCTATTTTAGAGATGAAAGTACAAGATGATGCGTTGATAGAAATAGCAGGAAGGTCCAGAGGCACGCCAAGAATAGCCAATAGGGTTCTAAAAAGAGTTAGAGATTTTGCGCAGGTGAAAAATGTTAAAGAGATTAAGCTTGAAGATGCTAGGAGCTCACTTAATAGTATAGGAATTGATGAAAATGGATTGGAAAATATGGATCGTAAAATTTTAAAAAATCTTATTGTGAATTATAATGGAGGTCCAACCGGCGGAAAATCATTAGCAATTTCAATTAATGAAGATATCCAAACAATTGAAGATGTATATGAACCTTATTTAGTTAAAGAAGGTTTCATTGAAAGAACTTCAAGAGGAAGAATAGCAACTGATAAAGCCTATGCTTTATTTGATTTAAAAAAATAAGGAGAAAACCAAAGCTGTATGATAGAAAAAAAGAAAAAGTATAAATTGAGCGATTTTCGGTACCAATTACCAAAAAAATTTATTGCCCAAAAACCAAAACAGAAAAGAGATAGTTCAAAAATGATGGTTTTGAATAGGGAAGGGCAAACCATTAAGCACAAAAAGTTTTCTGATATTACAGATTATTTTCAAAAAAATGATTTATTAATTTTAAATAACACCAAAGTATTTCCAGCAAAGCTTTATGCAACCAAAGACAGGACGGATGCAAAAGTTGAAATATTTCTTTTAAGAGAGCTAGGGGACAATCTATGGGAAGTTCTTGTTAAGCCAGCAAGAAAGGTGCGAATTGGTAATAAATTGATTTTATCTGATAGTCTTTTTTGTGATGTCATTGATAATACAGTTTCAGGTGGAAGGGTGGTACGATTTGAGTTTGACAAAGGTAATTTTGAAGACATTTTAGATAAGATAGGCCACCCTCCTTTGCCGCCATATATTGAAAGACCAGTAACGCCTAGCGACAAAGAAAGATATCAAACAGTATATGCTGAAAAAAGAGGCGCAGTTGCAGCCCCAATTGCTGGACTACACTTTACGCCTCAAATACTTAAAAAACTTGAAAAAAAGGGTGTGAATATTTACTACATAACTTTACATATAGGCCTTGGAACATTTAAGCCAGTGCAGGTAGAGGATTTAAATAGGCACCATATGGACTCAGAATATTTTGAAGTTTCTCCCAGCACAGCTGTAGCAATCAACGAAGCAAAAAGAAAAAGAAGAAGAATATTTGCAGTTGGTACCTCTACGGTTAGAGCATTAGAGACTGTAAATGTTTCTGGATTTCAAATATCTCCTAAAAAAGGCTGGACAAATAAATTTATTCATCCACCTCATGAGTTTAAAATAGTGAATGGACTAATTACCAATTTTCATCAACCAGAAAGTACCCTGTTGATGCTCGCTTCATCCTTTGGAGGATATAAATTTATCAAGGATGCATATAAAGTAGCTAAGAAAAAAAACTATAGATTTTTGAGCTATGGGGACTCAATGCTGATCACATAAAATGAAAAATATCGCAATTATAGTTGGAGCAGGATCAGGAGAAAGATTCGGTTCTTATAAGCAGGTAGAAACGATAAACAATAAGCCTGTATATAAATATTCTATTGATGCTTTCCTTGATTCAGAATGTTTTTCTCAAATAATATTAGCTGTTCCAAAAAAATTGCTCAGTGTTATACTTAATCAATTAAACGAAGATAGGTACAAAGATATAATAGTTTGCGAAGGAGGAAATACAAGAGCACAATCTGTTTATAATGCATTTTCCAAAATTACAGAAAATGAGAAAAATAAAATATTTATTCATGACGCAGCAAGGCCTTTGATCTCAACAGAAAGAATTCTCAGTCTAGTAAATTTCTCAAAAAAAGAAAATACGGTTGTACTAGCAAAAAAAATTAATGAAACGGTAAAATCTGTGAAAGAAGGACAAACGAAGTTTACTGTAGATAGATCAACCTTATGGATAGCAGAAACGCCACAAGTGTTTAATCAAGAAATTCTTCATGATGCTTATGACAGAAAGTTAGATAACATCGATGAATATTCAGATGAAGCTTCGTTAGTTGAAGAATGTGGTTATGAGGTAAAAATTTATGAAAATAGAAGTTTGAATACAAAAATTACCACAAAAGAAGATATAGATTTGATTTCAAAAAATATGATAGATAATGTTTTTTTTGGTCTTGGTCTAGACTGTCATTTGTTAGAAAAAGGAACTGGTATTATAATAGGGGGTTATAAAATTAAATGTAACTTAAAATCTGTTGCACACTCGGATGGAGATGTTTTAACGCATGCTATAATAGATGCTTTATGCGGGGCATTGAATTTGGGCGACATAGGACAACATTTTCCTAATACCCCAAAAAATAAAAATATTTCGAGCATTAAATTGTTAAAAGAAATAATGTCATTAATTCCCAAAAATATTAGTATTGTAAATATCGATGCCTCAGTTGTATTGAATAGTCCAAAAATTTCAAAATACAAATCAAAAATAGCTTCAACATTAGCCCCTATATTAAAAATTTCGGAGAGCCAAATATCTATCAAAGGTATCACAAGTAACGGGCTGAGCTTTATAGATATGAAAAATGGGTGGGGAGCCGAAGTAATTATTTCTCTAAAACGATGGAAATAAAAGCAACTTCAAAAATTAATATAGGGCTGCACGTTCACCATAAAAGAAGTGATGGCTTCCATAATATTTCAACATTATTTCAAGAGATAGATCTTTGTGATACAATTAAAATTATTGAAGACAAAAAATTTTCATGCACCACAGACTGTGGTACTATTATGGAGAAAGACAATTTTGGAACAAAAGCATTTAATATAATGAAAGCACATTATCCGGACATACCCAATGTACGTATTTCAATTAAAAAAACAGTACCTACAAATGCTGGTCTTGGTGGAGGTTCTAGTAATGGAACTGCAGTATTAGTGGGATTAAACAATCTTTTCAAGCTTGAATTAAGTAATCAAAAATTATCTGAAATGGCAAGTGAGATTAGCTCCGACTCAGCTTTTTTTGTAAATGGAGGATTGCAATTTGGAAGTCAGAGAGGAGAAGAGCTTGATATTATCCCAAATATAAAGATACCCAAACATATTTTATTAGTTCACCCAGGTATTAAAATCAGTACAAAAGAGGCTTTTGGTCATTTAAAAAACCATTTGTTAAATGAAAATATGGACATTAACTTGTCGCAATTATTAAAAGAATTAAATAATTATAGTTTTAATTCTAAGCTATTTAAAAATAATTTTGAGATGTACGTTTTTGAAACACATCCAGAAATTGGCGCAATAAAATTAAAAATTTTGGATTTCGGTGCAAAATATGCCAGTTTGTCGGGTACGGGTTCGACTGTGTTTGGAATATTTTCCTCAAAAAAAGATTTGCTTAAAGCGCAATCTTTCTTCAGTCCCCAATACTCAACTTACTATGTAAATCCAATTTAATTTTTGGGGAGTCGTCTAATTGGCAGGACACCTGGTTTTGGTCCAGGCAGTCGGGGTTCGAGTCCCTGCTCCCCAACAAAATTATGGGTAAATATATAAAAAAAATATTTGCGGGATCTAGCAATCCTCAGCTTGCAGCTAAAATTGCAGAAGAGTGTGGTGTATCCCTTGGTGAATTATCTATTAAACGCTTTAGTGACGGAGAAATTTGGGTAAAATTTGAGGAAAACCTTAGAGGCAATGACGTTTATCTTGTTCAGTCCACTAACGCGCCCTCAGACAATATTATAGAATTAGCGTTACTCATTGATGCTGCAAAAAGAGCTAGCGCTCAAAGAATTAATGTGATAATGCCATACTTTGGATATTCTAGACAAGATCGTAAAGATGAGCCAAGAGTTCCAATTTCTGCCAAAGTCATGATGGATATTTTTATTAAAGCAGGAGCAGATAGAGTGGTGACCATGGATCTTCATTCAACTCAAATTCAAGGCTTTTCATCCAAACCTATAGACAATATCTATGGGAGTCTTGTTTTAATGCCTGAATTGGAAAAACATTTCAAAGATTTATCATCTGATGACAATTTTACAGTTTTAATCCCAGATATGGGATCAAGTAAGTTAGGACAATCTTATGCCAAAAGATTAGGTATGAGTTTTGCTCTTATTGATAAAAGAAGAAGCAAACATAATCAATCTGAAGTTGTGTCTGTTGTTGGAGAAATAGAAAATCAACATATATTAATTATTGATGATATGATTGATACTGCTGGCACTATATCAAATGCTGCTAAAGTAGCAAAAGAAAAAGGAGCACTATCAGTAACTGTGGCTGCAACGCACGGTATATTATCTTCCAATGCAATTGATAAGCTGTCAGAGGATATTGTTGATTCTATTTTTATTACAGATACAATAGATATGTCCCATATTAATAACTTTGAAAAGCTTAAAACTATTTCATCTGCAAAAATTTTTGCAGAAACAATTAACAGGATTCATAGCGGTGAATCGGTCAGTCAACTATTTAGGAAAGTAACATGAGTAAATTTGAAAAATTAAATGTAGATATTAGAAAAGAACAAGGTACATCAGCAGCAAGAAGAACTAGACTGCAAAACAAGGTACCCGCAGTTGTCTATCATTCAGGAGTAGAAGCTACACCTCTTTCTGTAGATAAAATAAGTTTAAATAAAGCGCTAAGAACAGGTCAAATGATCTTTGAAGTAAATGTTGAGGATAAAGATCAATTTGTTTTAGTAAAGGAAATCCAGTATCACCCAGTAACCGATGAAATTATTCACATAGACTTTCAAAAAGTAAAAGAAGATGAGAAAATTTCTTTGGAAGTAGCTGTCAGAAGTTCTGGAGAAGCTCAGGGAGTAAAACTTGGCGGACTGTTGGTTCAAATGCTAAACTCAGTAACTATTAAATGTAGACCAGCAGAGATTCCTGAGTTCCTTGAAATTGACGTAACAGATATGGAAATGAACACAAATCTTTTTGTTAAGGATATCACTCTTCCGGGAGATGTTGAAATGTTAACAGCTGATGATATTGCGGTAGTTTCAGTTCAGGAACCTAAAGAAGAAAAAGAAGAAGTTGTTGAGGAAACAGAAAGCGAAGAAGCAAACGAAGCATCTGACGCAGACGAACAGCCTGCAGCAGGGGAAGCGCAAGAAGAGAGATCTGAAGAAGCAAAAGATGATGCTGGAGACGATGGATAATGACAATTTTTGTTGGTCTTGGTAATCATGAAACTAAATACCATAATACCAAACATAATGTTGGGTATTGGGTGTTAGATAGTTTTGCAAAAAGATACGGTTTAGAATTTAAGCCCGGGAAAGGAAATTATTTTGTTGCAAAAAAAGGATCCAGTTTCATGCTCATCAAACCAACAACTGGTATGAATAATAGCGGAGCTATTATTAATGAAGTCTTAAATTTTTATAAGGCAAAAAAAGAAGATCTGGTAATTATTTTTGATGATGTGGATCTACCTCTCGGAGAAATAAGATTACGAGCTGATGGCGGAGATGGATGCCATAATGGAATGAAATCTGTCTTACAATATTTATCAAGCGATAAGGTTAAAAGATTAAAAGTTGGAATAGCAGCCTATGATTACAAAAGACCTTCTGAAAAATATGTTTTAAAACCATTTAACAAGCGTTTTAATACATTGGTTGATGAGGTTTTAATTTTTACTAATGAAGCAATGCAGTCACTTTTAGATAATGGTGAAGAATTCACAATGAATAATTATAATAATCAAACTATAGGAGTAGCATAGTGGAAAATCTATTCTATTTAATACCACTGTCAGGGTTATTGGCAGTTGTATTCGGGTTAATTAGAAGTAAATGGATATCTGATCAGAATCCAGGAAATGAAAAAATGCAAGAGATTGGCTTAGCAATTCGCGAAGGAGCCACCGCTTTTCTTGTAAGAGAGTATAAAGTTTTAACAATATTTGTTTTAACAGTTGCAGCGCTTTTGTACTGGGTAAACATATCATCTGAGACTACGGAAGTAGCACTATCTTTTATAGTAGGTGCAATATGTAGTGGTTTAGCTGGTGCTTTAGGCATGAGAGTTGCAACATTAGCAAATCACAGAACAACTGAAGCTGCAAGAAACAGTTTAAGTAAAGCGCTTGCAGTTGCTTTTAACGGTGGTGCTGTTATGGGTATGAATGTTGTAGGTTTAGGAATTTTAGGATTATCCCTACTATTTTATTTATATGGGGGCTTAAACGGTTCAGCAGACTTTTCATTAGTAATGACTAAAGTCTCCGGTTTTGCAATGGGTGCTTCATCAATTGCTTTATTTGCCCGTGTAGGCGGTGGAATTTATACTAAGGCAGCTGATGTTGGTGCAGATTTAGTTGGAAAAGTAGAAGCAGGTATTCCTGAAGATGACCCAAGAAATCCGGCAACCATTGCTGATAATGTAGGAGATAATGTAGGAGATGTTGCAGGAATGGGCGCAGATCTTTTTGAATCTTATGTTGGTTCAATGATTGGAGCTATGGTTTTAGCAGCAACAGCTGGAGAAAAAAGTCTAGTATTTCTTCCATTGTTCTTAGCAGCAGCTGGAATTATAGTTTCTATTTTTGGTACATTTTTTGTAAAAACAAAAGAGGGTGGGAATCCTCAAACAGCGTTAAATATTGGAGTATTTGGCTCAGGGGCTGTTATGACCGTGGTTAGTTACTTTTTGATTGATAGACTAATCGAAAATCCCGTCGCTTTAGCTGATGGATACCGAAATGTACAAGCGCTTGATTTATTTCTTGCTACTGTAGTTGGTTTAGTTTCAGGAATTTTAATCGGAGTATTAACAGAATATTATACTTCTGATCATCAAAAACCATCACAAAATGTCGCAGCTTCAAGTGAAACTGGGTCAGCAACGAATATTATTTCCGGCTTGGCTAATGGAATGTTTTCAACTGCCTTGCCAGTATTAGTAATTGCACTTTCCATTCTTGGAGCATATCACTTTGCTCATCTATATGGTATTGCTTTAGCTGCACTTGGTATGCTATCAACCATTGGAATTCAATTAGCAGTCGATGCTTATGGTCCAATTGCAGACAATGCTGGCGGTATCGCTGAAATGGCAGAACTTCCAAAAGAAGTTCGTGAAAGAACTGATAAGCTTGATGCAGTAGGCAATACTACAGCAGCAATTGGTAAAGGCTTTGCGATTGGTTCTGCTGCTTTAACATCTTTAGCGCTATTTGCAGCATTTAGAGAAACAGTTGGTGGCCTAACCTTAGATATTAATAATCCTCAAGTTATGGCAGGTTTATTAATCGGATCATCATTACCATTTGTATTCTCAGCTCTTGCAATGCAGGCGGTTGGAGATGCTGCTTTTGAAATGATTGAAGAGGTTAGAAGACAATTTAGAGAAATAAAAGGCTTGCTTGATGGAAAAGCAAAAGCAGATTATGCTAAATGTGTTGATATTGCTACCACAGCTGCAATCAATAAAATGGTACTACCTGGAGCATTGGCAGTATTCACACCAATTATATTTGGCTTGGTATTAGGTCAAAAAGAAATGCTTGGTGGTATTTTAGCTGGAGTTACAGTAACTGGTGTTTTACTAGCAATCTTTATGTCAAATGCTGGTGGATCTTGGGACAATGCAAAAAAATACATTGAATCTGGTAATCATGGTGGGAAAGGTAGTACAGCACATAAAGCTGCAGTTGTTGGTGATACAGTTGGGGACCCTTTTAAAGATACTGCGGGACCCTCACTTAATATTTTAATCAAATTAATATCGGTGGTATCGCTTGTAATCGCACCACTTATATAATGGAGAAAATAATGAATTATTATGAAGTACTATATATTTTGAACCCAAACTTTAGCAAAGAACAAATTGCTGGAGTAATTAGTGAAGTTTCTAGCTTTGTTGAAAAGAAGAAACATGGTATCGTTAATCACGATTTTTGGGCCAAAAAACAATTAGCATATAATGTTAAAAAACATAAATATGGAAACTTTGTATTGCTAAATACAGAATTTAAAGATGCAAACTTTGTAAACGAGTTTAAAGTATTTTTAAATCTAAATAAAGAGGTTATGAAATACATGATCATCAAATTAGATGAAAAGCCTTCTAAAGAAGCACAACAAGAGGTAAGTGCTGAAGAAGAAGGCAAGGTACAGGAGGAGAATTAATGTTATCAAGTAGAAAAAAATCCTGTTATTTTAAAAGGAATAACATTCAAGAAATCGATTATAAAGATGTTAAGCTCTTAACAAAATTTATAAATGATCAAGGAAAAATAACTCCACGAAGAGTTACCGGTACAAGCAGTAAAATGCATAGAAAGCTTGTATTAGCAATTAAAAGAGCAAGGAATATTGCATTACTTCCATTTACTGCAGTAGATAAGGATTAAAATGAAAGTTATTTTAAAAGAAGATGTACAAAATCTAGGACAGCAAGGAGATGTTGTTGAAGTAAAATCTGGATATGCTAGGAACTACTTAATGCCTCAAAAACTTGCTATTCTGTTTACTAAGCAACAGAAAAAGAGCATTGAAGAAGCTCAAAGAGTTGAAGAAAGAAAACTAGAAAGAGAAAAGGATCAACTTGAATTAGTATTGAAACAGGTTGAAGACCTGAGCTTATCTCTTAAAATGCAATCTGAAGAAGACAGTAAGCTTTTTGGTTCCGTCACTAAGCTTGATATTGTAAAGCTTTTAGAGGAAAATGGTATTACTTTAGATAAAAAATATGTTGATTTATCTTCCCCAATTAAAACTTTAGGAGAACATAAAGTTAATATTGTTTTTACAAAAGAAATGTCTGCAAGCTTCACTCTTACAGTTGAAAAAGAAGACTAAGCTCTTACAGACTTAATAATCTTTTTCTGAGAATTACACTTGTTACAAAAGATAACCATATCTTTGTATTCAGACTCTTGATGTTTACAGTTCTTATCGGTGCTACAACCATAAATATAGCGATAAACATCTTGAACTTCTTTTTCAACAGAGTTGGATGCTTTTCTGAGCCAGTTTCTAAAAAAAGCCTTATAGTCTTTTTTGCGTTTTTGATTAGCTTGAAGCCAATCAAGCATTTTTAATAATTCAAACTCAATATCAACTGACGGAAATTTCTGAGCCCATTCATCAAGATTATTTTTAATATCACTAATTTGATCTTTTTTACTAGGAAGCTTCCTTTTGCTTACTGGATCAAGTTTGTCTAACCTTGATTCTAATGCTTCAATTCTTTCCAATAAAATTTCTATATCAATTTTTTTTGCCATAATTAGTTTTTTTGTAAAACATTAATTCATTAACTATATTTAATGTATTAACAATAATTTATTAATTAATTTGTAATTTCAGTTAAAAATTTTAATTATGATAGATAAAACTGACATATTGATACTTAAGATCATGCAAGAGGATGGAAGAACATCCGTAAGTGAAATAGCAAAAAAAGTAAAGCTCTCAATACCCGCTGCTGGCGAACGAATAAAGAAACTTTCTGAAAAAGGTCTTTTAAAGAAATTTGCTGCTATTTTAGATCATAAAAAAGCGGGATTAGATTTAACAGCGTTTGTTTTTATTGTCAGTGAACAATCTGATCACTATTCAAAATTTGTTGAAGAAGCTAACAACTGTAAAGCTGTCCTTGAGTGTCATTCAATTACCGGAGGGGGTTCACATATTTTGAAAGTAAGAGTAGAAAATTCACAGGCACTAGAAGATCTTTTATATGAAATACAAAATTGGCCTGGAGTTTCAAGAACTCAATCTAACTTAGTTCTTTCTACATATAAGGAAGAAACATCAATTGACCTTAATATATTAGGTAAAAAATAGATAATAGATAAATAATTAATTCTTTTTTTCTATTTTTATAAATATATTTTGTGGTTATTAACATTTTAATTTTTTAAAGAAAGGGTAAAAATGAAGGTAAAAGCAGAATATATTTGGATTGACGGATATGAGCCTACTGCCAATTTAAGATCAAAAACTAAAGTATTGGATGGAGCAGTATCTTCAGTTTCTGAACTACCAACTTGGGGTTTTGACGGTTCAAGCACATTGCAAGCAGATGGAGGAGATAGTGATTGTTTACTAAAACCAGTGTGGATGTGTCCGGACCCAATTCGTGGTGGAGAAAATATTTTAGTAATGAATGAAGTTTGCAATCCTGATGGTACACCTCATAGATCAAATTCGAGAGCTGCTTTAGTAAAGATTGCAGAAAAATTTAAAGAACATAAACCTTGGTTTGGTATCGAACAAGAGTATACACTTATGGACGGTAAGCAACCAGCGGGATGGCCAGAAGAAGGATTTCCTGAAAGGTCTCAAGGACCTTATTATTGCAGCGTAGGATCTGAAGATGTTGCTGCTCGCTCAATGGTAGAAGATCATCTAGATTTATGTCTAGAAGCAGGATTAGAAGTGTCTGGAATCAATGCTGAAGTAATGTTGGGACAATGGGAATATCAAGTAGGACCTTTGCCTGCTTTAGAAGTTGGTGATCAATTGTGGGTAGCAAGATGGCTTCTCGAAAGAGTTGGTGAAGAATATGGCCTAAGAGTAGAACTACATCCAAAACCGATAAAAGGCGATTGGAATGGTTCTGGAGCACATATCAACTATAGTACAGAATCTATGCGCGCGGACGGAGGATTGAAAGTAATTGAAGAAGCATGTGAAAAACTCGGACAAAACGTTGACAAACATATAGCAGTTTATGGAGATGCTAATGACGAGCGTTTAACTGGAGATCATGAAACATGTAGCATCAATGAGTTTAAATATGGCGTAAGCGATAGAGGAGCATCGATTAGAATTCCTATGGGTGTAGCAAATGATGGCAAGGGATATTTAGAAGACAGAAGGCCCGCATCAAATGTAGACCCATATAAAGCATGCGCTGCTTTAATAGACACAACTTGTAGTTAAATTATTAAATTGTAGCTTGTGATGCACAACGAGCTACTAAACTGGTTTTATCAAAATAAAAGAGATCTTCCGTGGAGACGCGGGAGATCTCCATACCGTGTCTGGGTTTCAGAAATAATGTTGCAACAAACCCAAGTTAAAACTGTCATACCGTACTACAAAAAATGGATTAAAAAATACCCCACATTAAATTCGTTTAAAGAGTCCAAATTTGATGATGTAATTAAAATGTGGGAAGGGCTTGGATATTATTCTAGATGTAAAAATATGTTCAATGCTGCAAAATTAATCAAATCATCTTTTCCTAATAATTATGATGACTTAATTCAATTACCAGGCATTGGTGATTATACTGCAAAAACTATTCTAGCAATTGCATTTAAAAAAAACTTAGTTGGTATTGATACAAACCTTGAGAGAATTGGGTATAGAATTTTAGGCTTGAAAACAAAAACAAAAAGGAATCAAAAAAGAGTTATAGGATTTTTAGAAGAAAATCAATGTACCGAAAATCCTGGAGATTATAATGAGGCATTAATGGACTTAGGAAGTTCTTTATGTAAAGCGAGTATCACACATTGTAATGAATGCCCTCTGAAAAATATATGCAAAGCATATACACACTCATCCCCAACATCATACCCAACACCAAAAGCTTCCAAAAAAATACCTATACATAATGTTGCCATTTCAGTAATTGAATATCAAAATAAAGTTTTAATTACAAAACGACAGAATACAAAGTTTTTATCTGGTTTGTGGGAATTCCCAGGAGGACAAATTGAAAAAAATGAAACAGCTGTAGATGCAATTATTCGTGAAGTTAAAGAGGAGACAAATCTTACGATATCTAACCCAGTATTTTTAGGAAACATAACGCATAAATATTCACATTTCGGAGTTAATATTTCTTTATTTAAATCGTTCCCTAAATCAATCAAAACACTCAATTCATATCGGGAGCATCGGTGGATTAAATTGGAAGATATTTTCAATTTTCCACTTCCAAAAGCAAATCATAAAATGTTAGATATTCTTAAAAAGTTAAATTAAAATAGCTGGAATGATAAAAACATTACTATCTGCAATTGTATTTATTTTATTTTTACCATTATTTGCTTTGTTTTTAATAACTGGTATTGTCTGCTCATACTTTACGCATATGAGAAATGCATATTATCCCTTAATACCTTTTTCAAGCAGGTTATTAATGTTAGTTTCTTTTCAGCGGTTTAGCGTAAAAGGCCAAGCACCTAAAAAAGAAAATGGTCCATACATTTTTATGTTTAACCACGAATCCATGTTTGATGTTTTTATGTTAGGGGGATCCATTCCTTACTATGTTAATGCAATTGGCTGGGAAGGAGTATTCAAATGGCCCCTATTTGGTTTTTTTGCTAAAAGGTATGGCGCCTATGCAGTAACACACGATAATACAGATAAAGCTATTAAAACCCTCAAAGCAGCAGAAACAATTTTGGTTGATGATGGGGATTCTATGATATTATCTCCAGAGGGTCAAAGGACACTCACCGGAGAATTAGGTGAATTCAAAAAAGGTGTATTCCATTTTGCAAAAAGTACAAATGTAGCATCGATTGTTCCTGTTGGATTAATTGGCTCTTTCAGAGCAAATATAAGAAATAGCTGGATTGTTAATCCAGGTAAGCTTACCACAGTATTTGGAGAACCAATTACTCCACAAGACTATAAAGATATGTCAGTTGAAGAGTTGAGAGATTTAACTAAGAAAAGAATATCAGAACTTCTAGTTTAAGTATCTAACTTTAGGATGCAACACTCCTGCAATACCACATAATCCAGCTAGTATACCAAACAATAAAAATATTTCGTGAATACTCATGAATTCAGCTAAAAAACCTATAATACCACTTGAAACTGCTGTCATACTTAAGATGGAAACAGAAATGATTGCAAAGATTCTACCCAGCAATTTTTCTGGTATGTTCTTTTGCATAATAGATACCCTTGAAATAATTAAAAAAGGAATCCCTATGCCATGAACACATGACCAAAAGTTTAATTGTGTCATAGTTTCAATAAAGTAATAAAAGCAAAAACTCGCACCATCGATAAAAAGTCCTAGTAGAAACAAAGTTCCATGATTGAACTTGTGGCCAATTTTATAAACAGTAGCAGTTCCAATGAGCATACCAAGACCAACAAAAGCTTCAACAAGTGCAAAATCTGAAGCTGTGCCTCCTAAGTAAAGTTTAACCAAAATAGGTATACCAACAATGGCAGGTCCCATGACAAATAGGTTACTTAGCAACGTCAATAAGATTATGAAAGCGAAAGTTGTATGTTTTTTAAGATATAGTATACCTTCCTTTGTTTTATTGAAAATCTTCTTAAAATTGATTTCTTCTTTTTCAACTTCATCATTAGGAGCAAGGGATGTTATAAAAGCAGCTATGAAATAGAAAACAAGACAGAACAGAAATAAATTTTCCACGTTATAAACTGTCAATAGTTGGGCAGCAATAATTGGTCCTATTAATACAGCTGTTTGCCAAGAAATATTTACAATTGAGTTTGCTTTTAAAAGACCATCTTTTTCAATTTGTGTTGGTAGGTACGCATTAAATGCGGGCACCATCGGTAACCCAAAAGCATTATGAAAAAATGCAATTAAAACAATGACCCAAACAGATTTTATATCGAAAAAAAATAGTATTGGAATTAGTGTTAAAATCAATCCCTGCATTATGGTTGCAAATGATATCATTCTAGTTTTTGAAAAAAGATCAACAATAGCTCCGATGAACAGTCCACAAAGTATAGCTGGTAAGTAAGATGTCATTGCAACTAGACCAGTAATTCTTTCTGAGTTAGTTAATTCTAGGACAAGCCATATAAAAGCTACATCATAAATAGCCCTGGCTATTGAATTCATTAACGGCACAGACAGTAAAAATAAATTTAAGTTTTTTTGTTTGAACATCGGACTGAAACTACGTATAATTAACTTAATTATGACATACATTATAACAGATCCTTGCGTTGGAACATGCGACACAGCATGTGTTGAGGTTTGCCCTGTTGACTGCATTCATGGTCCTGATGATCCTGAAGGATCAGGAGAAGAGGCGAAAGAGGACGGTTACGACGCTACCAATAAACAATTATATATTAATCCAGAAGAATGTATAGATTGTGGTGCTTGTGAGCCAGAATGTCCTGTTGATGCTATTTACGATGAAGACGAAGTACCTGATGAGTATGAGCCATCAATCGATAAAAATTATTCTTTTTTTGGTCAAGAAAGATAAATTGATAATTTTATAACATTTTACACATTCGTTATCTATTTTCACATTCATACAATAATATAGTAAATGGATAAAAATCAAATATTAGATCAACTCAAAAAAATTAACTACCCAGGGTTTAATAGAGATATTGTTTCTTTTGGAATGGTTAAAGATGTTGTTATTGATCAAAGTACCATCACAATAATTCTTGCTATTTCTTCCTCAAATGAAGAAAAAAAGAATCAACTGGTTCAGGAAATATCTGATAATATTAAAATAGATAGTTTTGAGACTAAAATTAAAATTCTGGACCAAGCACCTAGAAAAACTGTCGATACAAGCAACAAGGATGCAAACGTTCAAGGGAATATTAAAAATATCATCGCTGTTGCAAGCGGAAAAGGCGGCGTAGGAAAATCTACTATTGCATTAAATTTAGCAGCAGCATTGTCAAAAGCAGGACATAAAACAGGACTATTAGATTTAGATATTTATGGCCCTTCTTTACCAATTACCATGGGGATTGTTGAAAATCCAGAGGTAAATGATCAGCAAAAAATTATACCAGTGTTAAAAGACAATTTAAAATTAATGAGTTTTGGTTTTATAAGTGGGAATCAAGCTCCGGTTGTATGGAGGGGACCTCTTGTAGCTAAAATGACAGAACAGTTTTTTAGAGATGTCGTATGGGGAGAATTAGATTATCTAATATTAGATCTTCCACCAGGCACTGGGGATGTTCAACTAACTCTTTCACAAAAAATTCCCTTAGATGGAGCAATCATTGTAACAACGCCAAATGATATTGCATTAACTGATGTTCGCAAAGGAGCAGATATGTTTAGTAAAGTGAAAACACCTTTATTGGGAGTAGTAGAAAATATGTCATTTATGCAAATAAGTGGGAAACTTCAATCCTCAAATACTGATTTATCTGATGTTGAGCTGTATATCAATGAAAAGAAAATATCTCTAGAAGATGATAAATCGTTCAATTACAAATTTCATCTCTTTAAAGAAGGAGGAGGGCTTAATGAAAGCCAGCGCCTTGATGTTCCACTTTTAGGACAAATTCCATATTCCGAAGACCTAATGTTATCTATTGATAAAGGGGAACCGTTAGTTTTCTCAAACGATAAACACCCTGTATCTGAAATTTTTAATAAAATTGCAAAGAGCCTTGAAGAATAATATGAGTAGAAACTCCATTAATCATCTTGCAATTATAATGGATGGTAATGGCAGATGGGCTAAACAAAAAAATCATCCAAGAGCTTTTGGTCATGAAAGAGGCGCTCAAACCGCAAAAACAATCATAAACGACTGTGTTAAAAAGGAAATACCACATCTAACCCTCTATACATTTTCAAAAGAAAATTGGTCAAGACCAAAAGAAGAAATAGATATGTTAATGGTCTTACTTTCGACAATGCTTGAAAAAGAAACTGAAAATATGTTAAGGAACAATATTAGGTTTAATATCGTAGGAAAAATAGAGGATTTACCGGACAAAACAAGGGATTGGGTATTAGCTACAATAGAAAAAACAAAAAATAACACAGGATTAGTTTTAACTTTAGCACTCAGCTACGGAGGACGTCAAGAGATTGTTGATGCATTCAATTCATTGATAAAATCAGACGTCAAAATTATTAATGAAGAAATTCTTAAAAATCACTTATATTGCCCTGAACTGCCAAATCCAGATATGATAATTAGGACTGGAGGTGAATACAGACTGAGCAATTTTTTATTATGGCAATCAGCATATGCAGAAATTTATGTTTGTGATAAAAATTGGCCAGATTTTGATGTAGAAGAACTTGAAAAAGCTTTAAAAGAGTATGATAACAGAAATAGAACATTTGGGAAAGTTTAGAAAATGAATTTTGCAAAAATATTTATAATATTTTTATGTTTTTGCACGCAGATATTTGCTCAGCAAGTAACTCTATATAGAGTAAATGTTGAAGGTAATACTACTACTTCGGATAAAATGATCAAATATTCTGCAGGCCTTAGAGATGGTTCCAAAATTCAGAGGTCAGACATATCCACTGCGATTACACGTTTATGGGATTTAGGATTGTTTGAAGATATTAATATTGTTCTAAAAAATGAATCACAATTAGGAGTTGAAATCACAATAAAGGTTATTGAAAATCCAGTGCTAAACGACATCAGATTTAGTGGTACCTCCATTCGTAAAAATAGGTTAAATGACAAAATTAGTATAAAGCAGGGGCAACGCATCAAAGCCAATACATTAGATGAATCTGTAAAAGAGATAAGAAAACTTTTTTTAGAAGATGGTTATTTCAATGTTAAAGTTTCTCCATCAATTGTTGCTCCAGTTGATACAGTTGTCAGAACAGCATACGCTAAAGATATTCTATTTGAAATAGAGGAAAACAAAAAATTTAGGTTATCAAGCGTAAAATTCCATGGAAATGAATCTTTTTCACAGAGAAAATTGAGAAAAGAACTTACAAATACCAAAGAAAGAAAGTGGTGGACTTTTTGGGTGAAAAGCTTTGATCAAGAAAATCTAGAAGAAGATATTGAAGCGTTGACTGACTTTTATAAAAACCAAGGCTTTAGAGATTTCAGAGTTTTGAGTGATACGTTGAATATTGATCAATCTAAATCTACTCTATCTTTAAACTTGTTTTTAGAAGAGGGCCCAAAATATTATTATAATAATTTTTCTTTTGAAGACAATAGAATTGCTGATAAGGAAGAGCTTGAAAGAGCGCTTAATTTGAAATCTGGGGATATTTTTTCACAAGAAGAATTTGACAAAGCTGTCTATGAAAATATGATGAGCATTTATCAAGACAAAGGATATATTTTTAGTAATGTTAACGCTGTTATTACACCTGTAGGAAAAGATTCTTTAGATATATCTTTTTTATTCGACGAAGGTAATAAAGTATATATAAATCAAATTTATGTTTCTGGAAATGATAGAACTCGAGAGAATGTCATTAGAAGAGAGCTTAAAATATACCCTGGAGATGTTTTTAATAGATCTAAGCTGATGAGAAGCCAAAGAGACATCTGGATATTAAATTATTTTGATAATGTTATACCTGACATAACCCCTATTGCTGATGATAAAGTCAATCTTGACTTTATTGTTGAAGAGAAACAATCCACTCAAAGAATTAATGCGAATTTAGGCTTTACGGGTGAATATGGCATGACAGGGGGAGCTGGTGTTGAATTTGATAATTTCAGAGGCAGGGGACAAAAGCTGAATGTGGGCTTAAGCACTGGAACCAATTTTTCATTGTATTCTAATCAGGAACCATCCAAATATAGATCGCTGAATATAAGCTTTCAAGACCCAATGATAAATGATAGTCCATATTTAGTTGGCGCTTCTATCTTTTATTCTTTTAGAGGGTCTTCAACAAATTACTATTTCCCTTTAGATTTTACGGTCGGAGGAGTAGTAACTAGTTTTGGAAGAAGATTGGAGTGGCCTGATGATTTTTTTAGAGTTATGTGGTCAGTAAAATTTATGCAGAAAGAATATGAGGGGTCGCAACAAGATATTGACCAATATATTGGTGGATTGCAAAAAACCAGAGGTATAAGTATTAGTCAAACTCTTTCAAGAGATAGTAGAAACAGAGCTGAGTTCCCAACAATGGGATCTACATTTGTTTTAAATAATACTCTATCTGGCGGGTTTCTTGGAGGTAATGAAAATTTTCAAAAACACATGATCAGTCTTGAGTGGTTTACTCCTACTTTTTCAAAATTTATCCTCTACAGTTCAGCAAAATTAGGCGTGATAAAGACTATTAATGTAAGTAATAATCAACCATCTTTTATTCCTTTTGATGAAAGATTCATAATGGGTGGAAATGGGATTCCTTACGGAAATGCCTTGAGAGGTTATCCCGATAATGCTATTGGTCCTCAAACTGAAGCTGGACAGGCGGTAGGTGGAAATTCAATGGGTAAATTTGTAACTGAATTACGTTATCCTTTATCTGAAAATCCAGTAATTTACGTTATGGCCTTTGGCGAGCTAGGAAACGTTTGGAGTACATCAAGATTGACAGAACCGTTTTACATTGATAGATTTAGCTCTATTTCGATGAAAAAATCTGCTGGAATTGGTGTTAGGTTTTTTATGCCTGGCCTTGGTAAATTAGGATTCGATATGGGATATGGATTTGATGATATTGATGGTAATGGTAATCCACAAGGGTGGGAATATACTATTACTTTTGGACAAACTTTTTAATAAAGGAGCTATAAAGTGTATAAAAAAATATTATTTATAATGTTATTTTTCTCAACTGTTTTTGCACAACAAAAAATTGGTGTGGTGTTTTCTGAAACAATAAGACTAAACTATGAAGAATTTCAAAATGTTGAACGAGAGCTTCAGGCAGATTTAGAAATCGTTCAAAAAGAATACCAATTAATGGCAACCCAGCTTGACAGCATGGCAAAAGAATATGAACAACAAAGCCTTATGCTTTCGGAAGATTTAAAAAAAGCAAAAGAACAAGACATTATTGATATGCAAAATTCAATGCAGAGCTATCAATTAGCAAAACTTGGACCTAATGGTGAGCTAACCTTGAAGCAACAGCAACTAGAATTTTTATTAGTAGAAAAATTTAAAACAGCAGTAAATGCTGTAGCTACTGCAAAAGGTTTAGATCTTATAATTGATGGTACTCAAGCATCATTATACACCAAACCTACTATTGACTTAACTGATGATGTCCTAACAGAGCTGAAAAAACAATCAACTGAATAAAAAAAGGTTGGCACTTGATTACTCTTAAAGAGCTAGCTGAAAAGGTAGATGGAAAGTTGATTGGGGATGAATCAATTATAATTTCTTCTGTTGATGATATTAAATTAGCTACAAAAGAGTCTATTTCGTTTGCTTTCTTACCAAAATATAAGAAAGAAATTCAACATTCAAATGCTTCAGCTTTCATTGTATTATCAGAAAGAGATTTAGATGGTAAGTGTGGTATTGTTGTTGAGAATCCATATTTATCAATGATTAGTATTTTAGATTATTTCGACAATAGGCCCCTACCTGAAAAAAATGTTTCTAGCAACTCTCAAATTCACAATTCAGTTAATCAGCCCGAAAATTTTCACATAGGTTCTTTCTCTGTTATTGATAAAGATACTGTCATTGGTGAAAACGTTTTTATTGGACATGGAGTTAAAATAAATCCTGGGTGTGTTATAGGAGATAATAGTGTTCTATATGATAATGTTGTGATATACGATAATACAATTATTGGAAAAAATTGTATTATAAATGCAGGAACAGTAATCGGAAGTGATGGTTTTGGATACCACACAATTGCTAATGAACATCATAAAATTCCTCATATAAAATCAGTAATCATTGGTAATGATGTTGAAATTGGATCAGCATGTACAATTGATAGAGGTTCAGTTCAAAATACTACAATAGGAGATTTTTGTAAATTTGATAACCAGGTACACATTGCGCACAATGTATCAATTGGAAAAGCATGTTTATTAGCTGGGGGAGTTTTTATTGGAGGTAGTACTCAAATTGAAGATTATGTAACGATAGCTGGTAAGAGTGATATAGGTCCCCACATTATATTAGGTGCTAAATCAATAATTGCAGCAAGATCGTGCGTACTAAAATCTATCTCAGGTTCTGAAATGTACGCCGGTAATCCAGCACGACCTATCAAAGAGAAACAAAAAAGAGATGCTATTTACAAAAGATTTGAATTACTTGAAAAAAAATTAAAAAAAAATGCCAGCTAAACAACAAACAATCAGATATTCCGTGTCATGTACTGGGGTAGGACTTCATACAGGAGTACAAAGCACTATCACTTTTCATCCTGCTGATGAAAATACTGGCATCAAATTTATTAGAAATGACAAAGGAGATAAAGTTGTAACTCCAGATATAGATAATGTTGTTGATCTGACTCGTGGTACAACAATTGAAGAGAATGGTGTAAGGGTACATACCACCGAACATGTAATGTCAGCTTGTGCCGGTATGAGAGTAAATAATCTTTTAATTGAATTAAATAGTAAAGAACCACCAGTAATGGATGGAAGTTCTAAAGATTTTGTATCAGCTTTAAAAGAAGGTGAAATTATTGAGCAAAATGAGCCAGTTGATTTTTTAGAAATTACAAAACCTGTAGTTTATAATGATGAAGAAAAAGATGTTGAAGTATTAGCAGTTCCTTTTGATGGGTTTAAAACTACTTTTACAATTCAATATGATTTAGAAGATTTAGATGTTCAATATAGTTCAATTCAAAATGCATATACTAATTATGAAAAGCAAATAGCTCCAGCTAGAACATTTTGTTTATTGAGCGAAGTTACTGAATTAGCCAAGCAGGGATTAATTAGGGGAGGCAACATTGGAAATGCAGTGGTGATTGTTGATAAAGATATAGACGGAGACGAAGTAAAGTTTTTTATGGATAAGTTCGGTATCAAATTTTACCAAGGATCTAGAGGACTTTATAAATCACAGCATTTAAGGTTTAAAAATGAGCCAGTAAGACATAAAACATTAGATTTGATTGGAGATTTAGCTTTACTTGGCAAACCAATCAAAGGACACGTAACAGCTATTAAAAGTGGACATAAAGGCAATGTTGAGTTTGCAAGAATATTAAGAAATGAATTTAAAGATCAATTTAAATGAAAGATATAAATTACATTTTAGAAATGATTCCACATCGTTATCCTTTTTTACTTGTTGATAGGATTATTGATAAGAAGGAAAAAAAAGAAATTAAAACTTTAAAAAATGTCACTATTAATGAACCATTTTTTTTAGGACACTTTCCTAGCAAACCAATAATGCCTGGAGTGCTAATTCTTGAGTCAATGGCACAATCAGCATGCTTAATTATACTGGATTTTATTGATAATCCAGAAAATCATTTAGTTTATTTATCAAAAGTGAACAATTTTAGGATTCGTTCAAATGTTATACCAGGTGACCAAATTATTATAGAGGCAAAGATAGTACATGAAAAGTTAAATTCATTTAAGTTTGAATCTACTTGTCATGTTAATGATAAGCTTGTAGCCAAGGCAGAATTTTTAGCCTCAATGGTTGAAAGATAGGAGATAAAAATTAGCAAGATACACAAAACGAATATTATATCAAGCTCAGCCAAAATTGGTAATAATGTTGTGATTGGACCTTATAACGTTATTGAAGATAATGTTATAATTGGTGACAATGTAAAGATTGGTAACTTTAATACCATTTCTCAGTTTACAGAGATCGGAAATGATTGTCACATAGTAAATAATAGTAGCATTGGAGCGATTCCTCAAGATAAAAAATTTAGCGGTGAGGATACAAAATTAATTATTGGAGATAGAACAATTATCAGAGAATTTGTTACTTTAAATAGGGGAACAAACGCAACAGGAGAAACTAGAATAGGTGAAGATGTATTAATCATGACCGGTGTTCATGTTGCACATGACTGCATTATTGGTAATAATGTTATTTTGGTAAACCTAGTTGCATTAGGTGGTCATGTAGAAATTGATGATTGGGCAATTTTGGGCGGAGCAAGCAATGCGCACCAATTTTGTAAAATTGGAAAACATGCTATGGTGGCAGCAAACTCAAAACTTGTACAAGATGTACCTCCGTTTATACTTGCTGGTAAACATCCAGTTCAATATTCTGGTATTAACTCTTTAGGTTTGAGCAGAAGAGGTTTTTTAGATGATGAAAAATCTGATATTAAAAAAGCTTACAGGTACCTTTTTAGATCTGATTTAAATCAATCAGATGCTCTTGCTAGAGTCAAAGAAGAGTTTTCTGATAGTAAGCATATCAATGAAATTCTTCACTTTTATGATTCTAGTAAGCGAGGCATCATTTAATAGTTCTGATGAAAAATATTGTTGTAATGGGCTCTACAGGATCGATTGGGATTCAATCACTAGATGTAATTTCGAAAAATAATTCCCACAAAGTGATTGGTCTTACTTGCCACTCTAATGCTGATCTTCTTTTTAAACAAACTAAAAAATACTCACCTGATTTTGTTGCAATTGATGTGATTGATTCTTCTCATAATCTTTTTAATCTATGTAAAAAAAATAATATTGAACTTATAACTGGTAATGATGCTTCAAGCAATATACCATTTAGCAATTTAGATTTAGCAATTAATGCTATCGTCGGTACTTCTGGTTTGCGACCTACAATTGAATTAATCAAGAACGGTGTTGATATCGCTTTAAGTAATAAAGAGTCATTAGTGCTCGGAGGTCATATTATTATGCCGTTGGCTAACAAAAAAAATGTAAATATAATTCCTGTTGATAGTGAGCACTCAGCTATTTTTCAATGCTTGAACGGTGAAAATCAAAAAGAATTGAAAAAAATTATTCTTACTGGTAGTGGTGGGCCCTTTCTTAAGAAACCAATTCATGAATTTGATACTATTACACCTAACGAAGCACTAAAACACCCCAATTGGGACATGGGAGCAAAAATATCAATTGATTCTGCGACAATGATGAATAAAGCCTTAGAGTTAGTTGAAGCATTATGGCTATTCAATATAAAGCTTGATAAGATACAAATTACTATTCATCCACAGTCTATTGTACATTCAATGGTTGAGTTTGTTGATGGTTCTTACAAAGCTCACCTAGGTTTGCCTGATATGAAAGTTCCTATTCAGTATGCATTAACTTTTCCTGAAAGAAAAAATGCCTCTGTAGGAAGCTTAGATTTTGATAATTTAAATTTAGATTTTAAAAAACCAGACTTGGAAAGGTACCCAATTTTATCGCTTGTTGAAGAGCTAATTAACTTAGGTGGGAATAGAGTAGCTGCAATGAGCATGGCCAATGATTATATTGTTCAACAATTTCTTGATCAAAAAATTTCTTTTAATGAAATATTTTCTTTAACTAAGGAGGTTGTTGATGAATTTGCTTCTAATGATTTACCCTCTTTAGAAGAATTATTTATTTTAGATGAAAATATTCAATTATATTTGAACCCTAATTAAAAAATAATATGATATATATATTAGCATTTATAGTATTGATTGGCGTAATTGTTTTTGTTCATGAGCTTGGACACTTTTGGGCTGCGAGAAGCGTCGGTGTCGGAGTAGAACGCTTCTCCGTTGGTATGCCACCAAATTTTATTGATTTTACAAAAACGGAAAAGGGTTTAGTGTTAGATATATACTTTTTTGGTCTTCAGGATAAAAAAATTAAGTGGAAAAAAGTATTTTCCACAACTTTTAGTTCATTTAATTCACCATCAGAAACAGTATATACAATTGGATTACTGCCTTTAGGTGGGTATGTAAAAATGAAAGGTATCTTAGATGAAAGTATGGACAGCGATTTTAAAGGTGCTGATGATGAACTTGAATCTAAAAATGCCTTACAAAAAATATGGGTGATGAGCGCTGGTGTCATTATGAACCTGATATTAACATTTTTTGTCTTTGTTTTAATTGGTAATCTACAAGGTGACACAAAAGTTGAAACTAATGACACTGTCATAGACTATGTGGTACCTGAACAGTCGGCTGAGCTTGCTGGGATTATAGCTGGTGATAAAATAATATCCATTGATAATGTTGAGGTTGAAACTTGGAATGAAGCTGTTGCAAATATTTCACAACACCCAAATGAAACAATATCAATTGTTATAGAGCGAAGTGGAGAAATATTTTTCTTGGAAGCTTCTTTAGGATCTAGACCAAATTTATCCACAGGTAGAGTTGACCAACAGGTTGGTACATTGGGGGTATCAAAGTCTCAAGTTCCAGTTAAATTAAATTTTCAAGAGTCAGTTGTATACGGTTTCAATGAAACGACTTGGGCAATGACTTTAATGACTTCATCACTGAAAATGATTTTTCAAGGGAACGTATCACGAGACGAGGTTGGAAGTGTAATAATGATTGGTGATATGGCAGGTCAAGCAGCACAAGCAGGCTTAGTGCCCTTTCTTTTTCTAATGGCTTTGATTAGCGTTAATCTTGCATACATAAATATTTTACCTATACCTGGATTAGATGGAGGACATATTGCTTTAATACTAATTGAAGTTTTAATGGGCAGAAAGCTTTCTGTAAAGGCTAGGATAAGAATTCAATCAGTAGGAATGTTTATACTATTATCATTAATGGTTTTTTTGCTTTTAAATGATATTATTCGCGTATTTTTTTAAGTCTTAATTTGATAACCCCACTACCAAGTTTTATCAATATCTTAGCTGGAACTAAGGTATCATCAATTGATACGTAACTCACTTCCATATCACCCTTATTTTTAAGAACTGGTTGTCCATTTTTCACCGGAGATAAAGTATATCCTTGCTTCTTTCCATATGGTGTTTTAATTGTTTGAGTACCAAGATTTTTTATTTCTATTATCCTGCTTTTACCAGCATCAACGATATTAAACTCTTTAGATTGATTAATTGGTATATCAAATTCTGATAAAATTAATATTAGTGAGTATGGATCAAAAATGTTGTCTTTAACAATAAATTCTTTACCATTTGTGATTCCTTTCTGATTTTTAATAATAGTTTCAGAATTCTTCTTTTTTCGAAGCTCCCTTATATTTTTATTTTGCTTTACTACATTCAGAGTTTCCTGGTTAACCCAAACATCTATTTTATTTCGGATTTTATATATTGTGTCTCCCAACTTAGTAGTACGAACATTAAAATTTAAGTGGTAAACATTTATTCCATCTATAATTCCTGGAGCTTTTACTGACAAAGAAGCTTCCCCTAGTTTTAGATTTAATACTTCAAGATATACGTTATATTCATATTTTACTTTGGAGTCAAAACGATCATTTTGACTATTTGCCATTAATGTAAATGAGCTTAAAACAATGATTATAATTAATTTCATTTAACGTATCCGTCTTACTTTGTTCTTTTCAAATATAAAAATTTTCGAAGGACTATTTTTGATTATTCCACCATCAATCAATAAATCAATTTTATCACCAAACTGTTCTTCAATTTCATCTGGCATATATAATGGTTCAGATCCTGTTTTATTAATACTGGTGGTTATAATAGGTTGCTGATATTCATTTAATACAATTTTTAGATATTCATGATTAGGAATTCTAAAGCCTATTTTACCATCTTTAGCAATTTTATCATTTAATGATCCAGGAATATATGGCGCAATGCAGGTACTACCATCCTTGAGAATTTCTTTTATTTCAAACATTACATTTTCATCGGCTATAATGTGATTTTTAATAACACTAAAGCTTCCCAATGCAATACTCATTGGCTGTTCTCGCATTTTCATCAGATTTATTCTTTTAATTCCTTCATCATTATTTATTGCAGTACCTAAACCATATATGGTATCCGTTGGATAAGCAATAACTTGATTATCATGTATTGCATTGATGAATATTTCTTTTGCATCAGGATGATTTATTTTAACCCTCTTCATTAGTATGCCCTGACTGACTTCCATCTTTTATGAAACCAAAAATATTGCTCTGGATTATTGATAATTGTCTTTTCAATTTCTGATGTATAATGTTGTACAATATCATTGATACTACCTGAAGTATTGATTTTTACAAACTCCACTTCATAAATATTGTTTTTACATGTAATGCTTGCATAGACAATAGGACTCTTATTTCTTTTGCTTAGTATAGCAGCCCCGGAGTGTGTTGATGAGTCAATTCCAAAAAATTTAGCTTTAACCCCTTTTTTCTTAGCATCTTGATCACTTAATAAAATTAAAATATTATTTTTAACTAACGAATTTCTTAGCTGCTTTACATTACTACCTTTGTAAAACTGGTCTTCCACAAAATTTTCTCTTATTTGTTTGAAAAAAATATCGGCACCACTGTTATTCTGTTTATAAGCAACGCCAGTTAAATTGTACTCTTCCTGACTTAGTGCATAAAATAGTTTATCAAAAGAACCATAATGAGATCCTACAAGTATAATTCCTTTTTTCATTGCATGTGCTGAGGATAAAACCTCTAGATTGTTAAATTTTACTTTACTTGGGCTATAATTTTTTGGAAATGATATAAAATCTAAAAATTCTTTTGTAAAAAATTTATAGCACTGCTTCATTGTATTTTTGTACCACTCTTCATTTTTATCTGGGAAAGCCCATCGAAGATTAATTAATACTGTTTTTTGTCTCATTTTTAGCACATGGAATAGTAGACTATAAATTATTTTATAGGTAATTTCATAAGCAAATGCTGGAGCATTTCTTAAGTACAAAGAAAACACTTTTAAAAAAAAATACATCTCCGTAATGTAAATCTTTGAATTAGCAATGAAAACAAAATTTAAGAACATATTAATCGGCATTACTTTTTTATTTTCTGCATTTATTTTTGCAGAACAAACAAGTAAGAAAGTATATGTTGTACCTATTCAAGATGTAATTGATCTTGGTATACCAGGCTTGGTTACCCGTGCAATCAATTTAGCTGAGACAGATAATGCTTCATTAATTATTTTTGATATCGATACTTTTGGTGGGCGTGTTGACGCTGCTACACAAATAAAAGATGCTATATCATCTACGGAAATTGAAACTATCGCTTTTATTAATCGAAGAGCTATTTCTGCTGGATCCTTAATATCTCTTTCTTGCGATCA
Source organism: uncultured Fidelibacterota bacterium (assembly GCA_902525615.1). Taxonomy (GTDB): domain Bacteria; phylum Fidelibacterota; class Marinisomatia; order Marinisomatales; family Marinisomataceae; genus Marinisoma. Next base: position 411,011 of record CABZHT010000001.1, on the reverse strand, counting down.
AATTTATATGACTGGGGGAGCCACGATTGGTGCCACAAGCGTTGTTGATATGTCGGGATCTAAGCAGTCTGAAAAATCTCAAAGTTATATGAGAGAAGAGATGGCTGCAACTGCAGAAAAATCAGGTAAAAATCCTGATATTGCACGTGGAATGGTAGATGAAGAATTAAGTTTTGAATATTTAGTTGTAGAAGGAGATACTCTTCAGGTAGATGATATTGAAGGAAGGAAAGAAGGGAAGCTAATTACATTGACTACTGAGCTAGCAATGAAATATGGCATTGCTGATGGTAAAGGTGAGAGCATTGAAGAAGTACTTTCATCATTACAAATAGATGATTATGAAATTATAACTGTGGGTGAAAATTGGTCTGAAAATGTTGTTAGAATATTAACCAATCCTACAGTGTCATCATTGTTAACTACTTTTGGTACTATCGGAGTAATCTCTGAATTGTACAGTGCTGGATGGGGTATAGGCGGTACTATTGGTATTATTTGTTTAACACTTGCGCTGGGTGCAGGATATTTCACTCAATTAGCATCTTCAACAGATATTCTGATAATTTTATTAGGCCTTGTTTTATTGTTTGTTGAAGCTATTGCAATTCCTGGATTTGGAGTATTTGGCATCACAGGTATTATTGTTTTGTTTTACGGGCTATACTTATTATTAATACCCGATGTACCCGTAAGTCCTGAAATTTATTCTGAAGCATTAGATGGATTTTCATGGGCAATTGTTGTTGGAATTTTTGGTATTATTTTTATTTTAAGATTAATTGGTAAATCTGCATTTTTTCAAAAATTAGTGAGCAGTGATTCTAATAAAACAACCTTAAAAAAGAATTTTAAAAACAGAAGTAAAGTTGAGTAGTTGTAATATGCTAATTACTAAAGACTTAAATTTATCTATAAAACACATGAAGGAGGAGTAATGGGAGTATATGTTGCCATACCGTTAGTACTATTTATTTTATTACTATTATGGATTGTACCAGTTGGTTTGTGGTTACAAGCTATTTTTAGTATTGGAGGAGGAAGTGTAACCATTCTAGGTCTTGTTGGTATGAGGTTTAGACGTGTACCGCCAGGAGTCATTGTAAATGGCTTGATCGCTGCAAGAAAAGCAGGTCTTGATAATATATCAACCAGTGATCTTGAGGTGCATTTTATGGCTGGTGGTAACGTTGATAAAGTTGTTGCTGCGTTAATTGCCGCTTCAAAAGCAGGAATTGAGTTGACTTATTCAATAGCAACAGCAATTGATCTAGCAGGTAGAGATGTATTGTCAGCAGTTCAAACAAGCGTATATCCAAAAGTTATTGATGCACCGGTCGATGGGAAATTATCTGCAGTTGCGAAGGATGGTATTGAGGTGCGAGCAAGAGCTAGAGTTACAGTGAGAACCGATATACCAAACCTTGTAGGAGGTGCAACTGAAGATACCATAATTGCAAGAGTTGGTGAAGGCATTGTAAGCGCTATTGGTTCAAGAGAAACATACGAAGCTGTTTTAGAAAATCCTGATTCAATATCAAGAACGGTACTTGAAAAAGGACTAAACAAAGGTACAGCTTTTGAGATTCTTTCTATTGATATTGCCGATATAGATGTTGGTAAAAACATTGGTGCTCAATTACAAGCTGACCAAGCAGAAGCAGATCTTAGAGTTGCTCAAGCTAAAGCGGAAACTAGAAGAGCTATGGCTGTTGCATTAGAGCAAGAAATGAAAGCTAAGGTTGTTGAAGCAGAATCTGAAGTTCCTTTAGCTATGGCTGAAGCCTTCAAAAAAGGAAATCTTGGTGTGCTAGACTATTATAAGCTAGACAATATTGCATCTGATACTAGCATGAGACAATCAATAGCTGGTGTAACAGATGACAACAAAGAAGAATCTAAGGATTAACTTTGGAAGAGTTAATATATTGGGGAATAATTTTCCTATTTTATCTATTTTCTGCCTACAGAAGTAGGCAGAAAAAGGTAGAAGGTGAACAAGTCCAAGTTCCAGACCCATTGCCTCAAACACAAAGTAAAACTTCAAAAACAGATTTTAATATTTTCGAATTTTTAGACGAATCGATGGAGAAATCTGCAATAGAATTAGATGATAGTTTAACTTCAAATTTTGTCGAACCATTAAAGGATGATTCACCTATTTCAAGGCAGTTAAAACAATCAGTTCAAACTACCGATGCTGAAGTAGATGATTTAAATAAAGATAATTATAAGCAGAATTCGAAGAGTTTTTATAATATAAAAGATAAACATTTAAGTCATTTAAAATCACGCATCACCACAAAGCAGGTGGACAGTCACTCTGAACAAAGATTATTAAAATTACAACAAAAGTTAAAAAATAAGCCAACCAAATTAGCAATCGTTATGCAAGCAATTTTTGATCCACCTAAATCACAGGGTATTTAAATGAAGTTGTTAATTATGGGACCTCCAGGGGCAGGAAAAGGAACCCAAGCCAAAATTTTAGCAAAGAAATTTAACCTTGTTCATCTATCAACAGGAGATATCCTTAGAAAAGAGATTGATAAATCCTCCAAAGTAGGACTTAAAGCTCAAACTTATATGAACGCTGGAAATCTTGTTCCAGATGAGGTCTTGTTGGAAATGATGCAATCAACTTTAACTGAATTAAAAGATTCAGGAATCATACTTGATGGTTTCCCTAGAACAATTCCTCAAGCAATAGGGTTATCAAAAATTTTTCAATCTTTAAATCAAGCAATTGATAGTATTATAAACATCGAAGTTGATAAGAATGTTTTAATCACAAGATTAGTTGAAAGAGCAAAAAAATCAGGAAGAGCTGATGACACAGAAGAGGTAATTGTAAACCGACAAAATGTTTATTTAGAACTCACAGCACCTTTAATTGAATTTTATCAAAGTAACATCATTCATATTAATGGCGATGGATCAATTGATGAGGTTACAGCAAGAATTTTAAAACATATTCCGTAATGAAGATAATTGGAATTACTGGTGGAATAGCATCAGGTAAAAGCACAGTTTCTTTATATTTAGAAGTTAAGCATGACGCATATATTTTTGATGCAGACAAAGAAGCAAAAGCACTACTACAATCATCTTTTGTAAAAGATAAAATTCTTCAAGCGTTCCCAAATCTTGAAGACTTCTCAGCCACATCTATTGCTCAAGAAGTATTTAAAAACTCAGAATCGCAGTCAAAAATTAATAATATTATTCATCCTATGATAAGTGATTTAATATTAGAAAGAATTAATGAAAAAAAAGATTTGCATAATATTTTTGTTATAGATGCTGCATTAATTATTGAATCAGGAATATTTGAACAACACCAAAAGAGCGGTGCCAAACTCATTTTAGTTATAGCAGATGAGCAAATAAGATTAAAGCGAGCAATTCATAGAGATAATTTAGAGGAAGAAACGATAAAAGATAGAATGCGCTTACAAATGAATGATGATGAAAAAAGTAAATATTCTGACTATGTTGTAGAAAATAATTCATCAGAGTTGGAGCTATTTAGCAAAATAGACCAAATTATAACGAAAATAATATGAATAAATTTTTCAAAATATTTTTTAACACCTTATTTATTTTCCATTGTTCTTCTGATGTTAGTTCTGAAGATATTTTAAGTGATAATAGTGGGAATGAAGGTGGTGGAGATTTCACAGGGGGAAGCAACCAAACGATTCCTGAATTAACTGTAGAATTAATTTCTACCTATAATAATCAAACAGCTTCGTTTGCAACTCCATATGGTAGTTTTATGAGGAACTTCATTGTACATACACCTCCAAATTTTGATTATCAAACCGAATCGCTGCCATTATTATTTGTTTTACATGGATATACAGGTAGGGCACCATCAATCAGAGAGTATTCAGGATTTGATCAAATTGCAGATGAAGAAAGATTCATAGTTGTTTATGTTCAAGGGACTACAGATCAGTTTGGCAATACAGGATGGAATGTCAATCTTGTAGCGAGTTTCCTTGGTGTAGATGATGTAGGATTTTTTAAAGCACTAATTAAATATTTTAAAGCCAGTTATAATATTGATAGTAACAAGATTTTTTCTTCTGGAATGTCGCTAGGCGGTTTTATGAGTTATAGATTAGCTTGTGAGCTAGAAGAAATTAATAGTATTGGATCTGTGACGGGGTCAATGGCAAGATATTATCAATGTAACCCTCCTAAAAAATCAAGCATTATCCATTTTCATGGAATGAATGATGCTGTTGTTCCATATAATGGTGTTGAATGGAGTTATTCTGCAAAAGCAGCACATGATTTTTGGAAAAATCATAATCAATGCAATTCACAAAATGAGATAACCATACCAGACTTTAATGGTGATGGCGAGCATACTACGCGCTTAATATCATACGACTGCGAAGAAAATAAAAGTGTTGAACTTTATTCTTTAGAGGGGGAAGGTCATACTTGGTGGAAAAAATCATGGGGACACGACATTAATACCTCAGAATTAATATGGCAGTTTTTTCAAAGCCAATAATGATTAATCAAAAACATATAGATTATTTATCAAAAGTAGATAATACATTAAAAAGTATAATTGAAAATAACACAATTCCGAAAATATCGAAGTCCAAAGACTATGTATTAGATTTATATAAGTATATTATCTTTCAACAAATATCTACAAAAGCTGGGAATAGCATTTATAATCGTTTTCTAGATTATTATAATGCAAAAAAAAACAACATCTCAGCTTGGAATGAACAAGAATGGAAACACATTGGATTATCAAACCAGAAAAAAAATTACATTGAGAACATTTTTAAATTAAAAAATGAAATATATGATCTAAAACATGTGAACGATGTAAAAAAAATCTACAAACAACTTATTCAAATTAAAGGAGTTGGCAACTGGACAATTGATATGTTTTTAATTTTCTCAAAAAATAATCTCGATATTTTTCCAGAAGGAGATTTAGCATTAATCAATGTGATTAAAAAAGAATATCAAGTTGATTGTCACGATAAAATTAAAGAAATAGCTAATCAGTGGTCGCCATACAAAACTATTGCAACTTTGTATCTTTGGGAGTCACTTGGTGACGATTTTCCTAATTAAAAAAGCTCATTTGTAAGACAATGAACAGAACCACCACTTAAATTAAACTGAGATACATTAGTAGAATCAAAAGTTATGTTATTTGATAATGCAAAATCTGATATTGGTTTTTGATTCAATTTTTTGCTTCCAATGAAGAGCCCTGGTAATGTAAGACCGTTCATTGCAGTTCTAAAACTTAATGATGAATTAATATCTTGATGTTCAATCTCTATTAACTCCCATTGATTAGATGCACAAATACTCCTTAAATCATTTATTTCATTATTACTGAATACTTCACGAGCACATATTAGTCCTATGCAATCATATTCATTATTAAAAATAGGAGAAATTGAAGTATCTAAATGATAAACTCTTGAATTTATAATATGAAGATTAGACACATTAAGTTTTTCTGCCATTTGCTCTGCGCCTCTAAGGTTGTTTCTACATTGACCAGCCAATAATATATTTTCATTTGGAAGATAGAAGAATTCCCCGCCCTCAGCTATACAATCTTCATCTAGAAATGAAACCCTGTATTGTAAGTCATTTAAAGTAGATATAACATATTCTCCTTCATCCATTCTTTCAGAAAGCTTCATATTACACATTACAATATCTTTATTCGTATTGCAGAGAAAATGATCACGCATAAAAACAAAATCATATTTTTTACTTGCTTCAAGTTCTGATTTAAAGGGAATGATTATTGTTTTAAGAGAATGTTTATTAAGTACGTCAATTAAATTTTCATGTTCTTTTGTTAATAGCTCTTGATTAGGTATTGCACCATTACTCATCATATCATTATCATGATATGCTACTATGCCACTATTCCACCAGCCATTTTTTGGAAGAGAGCTAACAGCAATTGTGATTTTTTTTAAGTCGTTCATTTTTAAAAACTTACAATTTTTAAATTAACTTTATAAGATTAAATTATGTTAATGAATAAAGATATTTTAACTGTAAAAGATTTAAATAAATATTTACCTGCTTTAAAGACAGAGATTGATATTCATTTTCAAGAAAAGCTTAAAGAGGGATTATTTAAAGTAGACGCATTAGTAGGATTGAAAAAAATTCCAAGCGAGTCTATTGATTTGATTGTCACTGAGCCAGCATTAGATCCTAACAGTGGTATGCCCTATTCATCTTATATTAAGTGGATTGAAGAATGGGTTTCAGAATGTAAAAGAGTTTTAACAGCTAGTGGTTCAATTTATATTATATGTCCTTGGGAATCTTCGTCTCTTTATCACTCTGTGCTTGGAAAAAATTTTATCATACAATCAAGAATTACAGCTGAAAGACAAATAGAAAATACTGAACTATCTCAGTGGAAGAATAAAATATCAGATATTTGGTTCGCTACCAAAACAAATGACTATATTTTCAACCAAAATTATATAGTAAATGGGAAAAACATAAATAACCCTAAACCAGAAGAAATTAAAGATAACCTATGGTTTCATCTTGATTATGAAGAAATAGTACATAGAATAGTTAAGGCAAGTAGTTTTAAGCTAAACTGGATTCTTGATCCGTTTATGAATGTAGGAGCTGTCGGTGTTGTTGCTAAAAAAAGAGGCAGAAGATTTATAGGCTTTGAAAATAATCAAGACCAAATTCTTCTTGCTATGAAAACAATTAATGAAAGAGAAAAATAAATGCTAAAACAGATTGAAAAAGATATGATGAAGGCACTCAAAAATAAGAATAAAGAAAAAGCAGGAGCGTTGAGGCTTTTAATATCTAAGTGCAAAAATAAAGCTATTGAGGTTGGACATGAATTATCTAACACTGAGGTTATAAAAGTGCTTCAAACGGCAGCAAAACAACATAAAGAATCTATTAGAATGTACAAAGAAGGCAATAGAGATGATTTAGTTGAAGCTGAAATGAATGAATTACAATTTGTAGAATCATACTTACCATCAATGATGAGTGAAGAAAAGGTTAGAAGTTTAGTAGAAAATATTATTTCAGAAGTTGGGGCTTCACAAATGTCAGATTTTGGTAAGGTAATGCCTCAAGTGATGAAAAAGGGCGCAGGCAAAGTAGACGGAAATGTAGCCCAATCTATTGTCAAAGAATTACTTTCTTAAATATGATTATTGATATCCTTTTTTTAATGATATTTCTCATCATGGGTGTTTTTGGAATGAGAAAAGGATTTATTGAATCACTTACAGACTTTTTAAATCTTGTGGTAGGAATATCAATTGCGTTGTTTTTTTATGTAGATTTATCATTCTTAATCTCTAAATATGTTTCAATTAATCCAACTATTATCATATTCTTCTCTATTGGCGTAATCTTTATAATATCACTTATAATATTACGGCTTTTAACGAGCTTACTATTATTTTTATTTGATGGAAGCATTTCATCATACAAAACACTAAATATGATTTTAGGCTTTATGTTGGGCATATTTAAAGGCGCATTAAGTTTAGTACTATTTACAGGCATTTTTGAAAAATTCATTTCATTACGGCTATACGAAATTTTATTTGAACAGTCTAAGATTCTTGTTTTACTGGAACCTATCAAAGACTATATTTTTAGTTAATGAGAAGAATAGCACAAGAAACAATAAATAGAGTTTTAGAAGAAGTTGATATCTTTGAAGTTATATCGCAGTATGTTGATTTAAAAAAAAGAGGTAAAAACTACTTTGGGTTGAGTCCATTTAGATCAGAGACAAAGCCGTCATTTAGTGTAGCACCTGATAAAAATATGTGGTACGACTTTGGTTCTGGTCAGGGAGGCAACGCGGTACAATTCCTTATTGAATATGAAAAAATTAGTTTTTCTGAAGCTATACGATCTCTTGCTGAAAAGCATAATATTGAAATAATTGAAGTTGGCGATGAACAACAAAGTAACTTATATGACAAGCTTTACGAAATCCATAATCTTACAAACATATTTTTTATTAATAATTTATCTTCCAATAAGGGAATGAAGGCAAAATCTTATATGCAAGATAGATCTTTTGATGATACCATTCTTAAAAAGTTGTCCATTGGTTTTGCTACTGATTCGTGGGATCAGCTTTATAATGAATTAAAAGATAAATTTGATAACGAAGTTATTGAAAAATCTGGTTTATTTTCTAAGGGGAAAAGGGGTTATATCGATAGGTTTAGAAATAGAATCATGTTTCCATTTTTTAGCCCCTCTGGAAAGGTGATTGGTTTTAGTGGAAGGAGCTTATCCGATAAGGAAGATGTTAAATATCTTAACTCACCAGAAACATTATTATTTCAAAAAAGTAAGGTTTTTTATGGCTCGTACCAAACAATGCCAGAAATTCGTAAGCAAAACTATGTTCTTTTAGTTGAAGGACAGACAGATTTTTTAAGATTATATGAAAAAGGGTTTACAAATGTGTTAGCAACATCCGGTACCGCTTTTTCTTCCAAACATGCAGCAGCTTTAAATAAGTATACAAATCGTGTCATACTTACTTATGATTCAGATAATGCTGGAATTAATGCAGCAATTAGAACTGGATATATTTTAATGCAGAATGGATTTGAGGTTAGAGTTATTGACTTGCAAGATGGCTTAGATCCTGATGATTTCTTTAAATCTCCAACAAATGATACTGCTTCTTTTAAAAAATTAATTAAAGATGCCGTACATCCCATTAATTATATCATTAACAAAAAAAATATTCTAGAAAAAGGCGCATCTGAAAGATCAAAGTTTTTAAATGAATGTATCAACGAAATAAAAAATATTATAGATGTTATAATTAGAAATGATCTGATTAAGAGATTGTCGAATGAATTAAGTGTTGCAGAAAGTGAAATATTAAGTAGGTTTAATAGTGCTAAAATTAAAAAAACAGTTAACAGTAAATCAGTAGAACATGAAAACACTTCAATTGAACACTTTAGCTCAAAGGCTGAAAAAGCCCAATTAGAAATTTTAAAGCTAATAATTCACAATCCCGAACTATCAAAGAATATTCCATCTACTCTTTTCAATAATAAATTATTTTACAATATCATGAAGTCAATTAAAGATCATATTGGAAAATATTCTAATGTAGCACAATTATTAGAATTTATCGGTTCTAGTCCAGAAGAAAGAAATTTAGTTGCTCTATTAGCTGTTGACAAAATCGAGACAGAAAATGAAAAAATCATTTTGGAAGACTGTATTCAAGCACTTGAGAGGGAGCAAATAAAAAAGCAAGTCTTAGATCTTAGAAATGAAATAAAATTAATTGAAGAATCGGGAAAGTTAGCACCTGAAACACTTGTTAATAAACTAGTTTCACTACAAAGAAGTATATCTTAAAAAAAAGGCTCTCAAAAAATGAGAGCCTTTTTTTATAACTAATAACAATCGTTAGAATGAATATGATAAACCAAGTGTATAATTGCGCATCATTTGAGGTTGACCTTTTAAGTCTTTAACCTCTCCATCCATTCCATTATCTTCTAAATCAAGTACGTACTCTTCGTCAAGAGCATTAAATATACCAAGATTTAGTTTTACTTTATCTAATTGATATTCGAACAGTAAATTCATCACTGTGTGGTCAAGTGATTTCTGCTGGATATCTTTGTATAGATTATCAGGATCATCAAATACGTATAATCTTTGTGCGGCATCGTTACCGTACTTGAATTGTGCATACATATTTCCAAATCTCTCAACTTCCATAGAAGCTTTTAACCTATTCATGAATGTAGTAACAATAAATGATTGTTGGCTTTGTGGAGCCCCACCAATTTTTGTTCCATCCATGTAAGCGTTTACTGTTGTTAAGTTCGTTGGGTCTGATAGGTCGCTAATGTATTGAAAAGTAAAATCACTTGTATTTTCCCAAACATTTTCAGAACCTCTAAGGTCAAACCTTAAAACAGGTATTGGCTGATAAGAAATTGAGTATTCAATTCCTGAGTGAGCCTGATCTTGTCCTTGAATACTTAAGTAAGATCTATCTCCTGAAGCATCAGTTTGTGATACTCTAAGGTCTCTATTTTCCCATAGTGTGTAATATAAACCAACAGAACCAACAACTTGACCATTTGCAGATTTGAATCTTGTTCCAAAGTCTACAAAAGTAGCTAATTCATTTTCGAAACCAGTATTCATTTGGAAAGCTTCGTCATTGATCAGTTTATCAAGTGTAGGAGTAAGTTGTGTATATCCAACAGTACCAAATAATTGGTATGTGTCATTTAAATTATGACTTGCTCCAGCTTTTACTTGCCATCCTGTAGCTGCGTCAGCTTCTAGAACTGGGTCTGTTTCGCCAACAGCACCACCAAACTTGTCAGTAACTGCGTATTGTGCGGAAGTAACTCCTGCTACAGCAAATGCTGTTGTAGGTCCAGAATTATAATCATATTGAACATACATTCCTTGCCAATCTATATCTGACACTGTCCAATACTCTTGTCTATCTCCTAAACCTCTATATTTTTGAGCGTCTGTCCATGCATTATCTCCTAAATAAGAATTATAATACACATCAGCACCAAATAAATTTACAATTCTACTTGTGTGCTCAACTTCTGCAGTTCTTACATCAAGACCAATGGTTAGTTTGCTTTCAGGATTTAAATCCATAGAAAGTTTTGACATAACACCTAAGGTATTTTGGTTATTTCTTGAAGATCTACCAGCTACTGGAGTAGCAACACCATAAGCTGTTTCTTGTCTTGTGTCTGGATTAGCATTATAGTCTACTAACCAGTCCACGTTTACAGATCCATTAGGACCTTCTAAATAGTCACCAACATCACCAACAATAGTGTATCTGTCTGAGGTAAATCCACCTCCACCACCTTCTCCACCAGAATTATATATTGATGAAGTTAGTGTCATTCCATTTGCTAATGTATTATAAATATTGAATTGCATAATTGGTTTATTGAAGTAGTTAACTCTTGTAGTCCACTCATCATTTGACCAATTCTCATCGTCAATTCTCATTGGTTGGTTTATGTTACCATCAAAAGGTACCCAGCTGGCCCATGCTCTTTTTTGTTTGAAGCCATTAGTAAATTGACCCCAACCATTAGCATTGTAGTCCCAGCCATACTCATCTCTTAAATCAGCTTCGTCTACACCATATTCTCTAGCTAAATCGTTACTGTAGTTTGAAATGTAATCAGTATAGTAAGCCTGACCATGTTTCTGTGGAGCACCTATAGCAACAAATTCTACTCTATTCTTATCATTAAATTGATAGGAACCCATGAAGTAAAAACCCCATGCTTCGGAGAAAGTACCTTTGGCAACCCTCTGATGTGCTGTTCTTCTTGAAGCAGCTCCAACAAGAGCAAGTTTACCATCCATTAATAACCCACTGTTTAATACAACAGCAGTTCTGTTTAATCCATTAGAACCCATCTCTTGTTTAACAGAATAGCTCTTTTCTTGATTTGGATTAAATGAAATAAAGTTTACTACACCACCAAGGTTTGGAACAGCTAAGTTAATTGCTGAAGCACCTTTTTGGATTTGTACTACACTAGCAACATCTGCTAAAACGGACCAATTAGAGAAGTATAGATTTCCGTTTTCCATATCGTTCATTGGAATACCATTAATAGCGTAAGATGTATATCTGTCATCAAAACCTCTAACAAAAACATTCTCATCATCCCAACCACCACCTTGGTTAACATGAACGTTTGGTTGAGTAGAAAGTGCCTGCGGCAAACCTCTACCACCTAATCTAAAGTCGATTTCACTTTTTAAGAAATCAGTGTAAGGAACAGCAGAATTCTCATTAACTCTATTAGCAAGAACATCCACTCCACCTAATGCTACAGCTGATGGGCTTAAAGCAAAATTTACTGTTTTTCCAGTTCCACTAACACTTACAGAAACAGATTCAGTAGTAAAACCAACTACTGATGCAGTTAATGTGTATGAACCAGATGGAACATCAATTGAATAACCACCACTTAAAGTTGCAGCAGCACCAAGATTTGTTCCTTCAACAATTACGTTAGCTCCTGGTAGCGCTTTACCATCAGCATCAGTCACAGTACCTGACACAGTTCCTTGTGCAAAAACTGCACTAGCAGAAAAGGCGAAAACTAAAAGAGCATTTAAAATTGTACGTTTCATAGTTTTATTTTCCTTATTATTAGTTATCGAGGATTATAATTGATAATCCCAGTTACATTGCAAATTTGTTATAAATATATTAAAAATACAAACGATTATTTAACATTATAATTTTCTAATCATTCTCTAACAAATATCTTTTCAAAACCTATTTTTAATTAATTTTTATCATTCAGAAAATAAATTCATTAATTTACTATCCAATTATGGAATTTTTGGACTTAAAGACTCAACAAAAACGCTTTCGAAAACCTCTTGAAAAGAGAATTAATAAAATTCTTGATCATGGTGCATACATTATGGGACCAGAAGTATTTGAACTCGAGCAAAAATTAGCAGATTATTGTGGAGTAAAACATGCTATTTCATGTTCTTCTGGAACTGATGCATTGTTAATACCTTTAATGGCCTGGGAGGTAGGTCCTGGAGATGCAGTATTTACAACTCCTTTTACATATGTTGCTACTGCAGAAGTAATTTCAATTCTTGGGGCAACTCCTGTTTTTGTAGATGTTTATGAATCAACTTACAATATTGATTGTGATAAGTTAGAAATTGAAATAAATAAAGTCATTGATGATGGCAAACTTAAGCCCAAAGCAATCATCCCTGTAGATTTATTTGGATTACCTGCAAGATATAGACTTATAGATAAGATTGCTAAAAAATATAATTTAAAAGTTATAGAAGATGCAGCACAAAGTTTTGGAGGCACAATTAGAGACAAAAAAGTTGGTATGTTTGGGGATGTTGCTGCTACTTCTTTTTATCCCGCGAAGCCTCTTGGATGTTATGGAGATGGTGGTGCTATTTTTACAAATGACGACAATTTGGCAGAAGAATGTAAAGCTATCCGTATTCATGGTACCAAAAAAGATAAATACAATAGCGAAATGATTGGTTTAAATGGAAGACTTGATAGTATTCAAGCAGCAGTTTTATTAGAAAAGTTATCTTTTTTTGATGAAGAGTTAGAAAGGAGAATTGAAGTAGATAAATATTATAGAAAATATTTAAATAATGCTCAACATCATCCCAAAGAATATCAATCTGCTCATGCTTTATTTTCAATAGTTTTAGGTTCAAATAGCAAAAGAAACGATTTAGTTGAAAGATTATCAAAAAATAAAATTCCATCTGTAATATATTATAAATTTCCAATTCATTTAATGGAAGCATTCTCCTATTTAGGCTATAAAGAAAATGATTTAGATGTTTCCGAAAAGTTATCAAAAACCATTGTCAGTTTACCAATGCATCCTTATCTTGAAACCACAGATATTGATAAAATTATAGAAGTTTTAAAAGGATAAAATGAAATACATCGTAACCGGCGGGGCAGGGTTCATTGGAAGTAATTTAGTTGATATATTAATTGAAGAAGGCCATCAAGTTGATGTAATTGACAATTTTTCGACAGGGGAAAAAGAAAATTGTAATAATAAGGCGAAATATTTTGAATTAGATATTTCTGACGATTCAAATTTTAATCAATTAAAAGATATTGTTTCTGGATCGAATGGAGTTTTTCATTTAGCTGCTTTGCCTAGAGTTCAGGAATCGATTGATAATCCAATCCATTTTGAGAAAAATAATACTTTGAGTACGATTAACATTTTAAAAGCCTGTTCAGATTCAAAAGTTAAAAGATTAGTTTATAGTGCATCCTCTTCAGCTTATGGCAATGCTATAAATCTGCCATTAAAAGAAGATGGTCCTGTAGATCCAATCTCACCCTATGCAATGCAAAAATACTATGGAGAAGTCGCATGTAGAATGTTTGCTAATGTTTATGGTTTAGAAACTGTTTCCTTAAGATATTTTAATGTTTATGGTGAAAGACAAAGCTTAGAAGGTGCTTATGCATTGGTAATGTGCGTTTTTGCTAGACAAAGATTAAACGATCAACCTTTAACAATCAGAGGAGATGGAGAACAAAGAAGAGACTTTACTCATGTTAAGGATATCGCAAGAGCTAATATTTTAGCTATGAACTCAAACAAAGTAGGTCAAGGTGAAGTAATTAATATTGGAAATGGTGAAAATAAATCTGTAAATCAAATTGCTAAAATGATTGGTGGGCCAACAAAACATATTGAACCTGTTATTGAGCCTAGAGAAACTCTTGCTGATAATTCAAAAGCTAAAGAACTACTTGGCTGGTCGCCATCAGTTATTATTGAAGATTGGGTTCCAAAATATAAAGAAGATTTAGGAATCTGATGTCAAAGAAAATACTGATTACTGGAGGTGCTGGATTTATAGCCCATCATTTGATTGATAAAATATTATCAACTACAGATTGGGAAATTATTACTTTAGATAGGCTTGACTTTAGCGGTAATCTGAACAGGTTAAATGAAGTTGTATCTTCGCATAAAAGTGAAGATAGAAAAAGAGTAAAAGTTGTTTATCATGATTTAAAAGCTGAATTAAATCCTGAAATAGTGGCATCATTAGGAGAACTTGACCTCATTGCACATCTTGCAGCAGGGTCACATGTTGACAGATCTATTAAGTATCCTCTAGAATTTGTTATGGACAATGTTGTTGGCACAGCCAATATTTTAGATTATGCAAGAAAATGTGATAGGCTAGAAAGATTTGCGTATTTTAGTACGGATGAAATTTTTGGGCCAGCACCAGCTGGAATTAATTATAAAGAAAATGATAGATATAATTCAACAAATCCATATTCTGCGACAAAAGCAGGTGCAGAAGAATTAGTTGTTGCATTTGAGAATACATATGGTTTACCATCATTGATAACACATACAATGAACGTTTTCGGAGAAAGACAAAATCCGGAAAAATACATTCCTATGGCTATAAAAAAAGTACGCGATAATCAAACTATTTCTGTTCATTCTAATGCTGCAAAAACAAAAGCTGGATCAAGGCATTATATTCATGCTAGTGATGTTGCAGATGCATTAATGTTTTTATTTAATTATGATATATCTTCACTAGAGTCCGATATTACTGGAGCTAAATGTCAAAAATTTAACATTGTTGGTAAAGATGAAATCGACAATCTTGAGTTGGCAGAGTTCATTGCAAAAACGCAAAACAAAAACCTTAGGTATGAAATGGTTGATTTTCATTCTCAAAGGCCAGGACATGATTTAAGATACGCTTTGAGTGGAGAAAAAATGAAATTGATGGGTTGGACTCCTAAATCTGCTTATGAAAGACTTGAATCAACAATCGATTGGACTCTTAAAAATGATAGGTGGCTTTCTATATAATTTATTTGTAAACAGTATTTTTAAAACTAAATTGCAAACATGAAAAAAATTACAACTGTATTATTTTTATTTATTAGTCTTCTTCAAGCTCAAAACCTAGATATTGGGCAAATGAATAATTCTGATTTAGATAAGTTACGAGAGAGCTTAAAAGAACAACAAAAATTTGAATTTGAAAATTCAGATGATAGTATAAAATCTTTTGAAGATGTAAAATCTCTTTCTGTTGAAATAGATGAAAATACAGATATTAATCAAATAGATAATATGTATTTTGGATACAATTATTTTAAAACTAAAATTAATTTCTTCGATAACATTCCTACGCCATCAGATTTTAAACTTGGTGCTGGTGACGAAGTTATCATATCTTTATGGGGTGAAATTAACTTAAGAGAAAAGTTTATAATTAATAAAGAAGGTCTGATTTATTATAAGAATATAGGTTTTATAAATATTTCAAATAAAACAATTGAAGAAGCTGAGGAATTATTATCCTCTGAGCTATCAAAAATTTATTCGACTTTAAATGATAGTGAAAATTCCACAAAATTAATGCTTGAGCTTGGTAAGCTTAGGTCCTTAAATATTTATTTTTCTGGTGAAGTAAATAAGCCAGGTATTCAGTTGGTTCATCCTTTTTCAGATATTTTTGCTGCACTCGTGCAAGTTGGAGGAGTGAATGTTGAAGGATCTTTAAGAAATATTCAATTAATAAGAAACAATGAAAAAATTGATACTATAGATTTCTATTCATTTTTTACAAAAGGATCAAACAATTTTTCAAACTTGAGATTAGTTGATGGAGATATAATTCATGTACCAGCTATTAAAGACCGAGTCGAAGTTAAAGGTTCTGTACTCAGACCAGGCTATTATGAATTATTAGCAAATGATAGCTTAAAAGACATAATTGGTTATGCTGCAGGATTGGCAGCCAGAGCATCATCCATCATTACAGTAGATACAGTATTGCCTATTGATGAAAGAACTTCACAGGATAATATTATCTCAAGCATAAACATTGATTTAAAAAATTCTGATAGAACATCCTTTAATAATGGCGATATTATTACTGTAAGAAATGTGGGTGATTCTAATTCTAAAGTTCAGATTTATGGTAGGGTTAAAGTACCAGGTGAGTATTCATCCTCAAATATGTCTTTGAAAGATATTCTAGATATTGCGGGAGGTTTTGATGATCCTATTTTTAGGCAAACAATTAAAGCTGATGAGATTACTATTTTAAGACAAAATGCAAAACAATTTTATAGCGATGAGTTCATAATTGCTTATGAAGATTCAGAATCATTTTCGTTAAATGTAAATGATAAAATATTTGTATATGAAGATATAAATTATAGAAATAGTTTCACTTACCGTGTTGAAGGACAAGTTAATAAGCCTGGAACTTATCCACTTATTAAAGGAACTACTATTAAAGAAGCATTAAAATTAGCTGGGGGGTTAACAGAGCTTTCAAGTTATAATAATTTAGTTGTTAGTCAAGAATTCACTGAATTAAACGAATTAGATAAAGAAGTTACAAAAACACAAACTGTAGCTAATGTTTCTTTAGACTTTGAATTAGGCGCAAATTCTGTAATTAATGCTCTACCATTTGAAAATGTTGTGAAGGTTGAAGGGAACGTATATAGTCCCGGACTTGTTGCGCATAGTAGAGAGCTTACCATGTCAAGGGCTATTATTCAGGCTGGAGGTTACAAGCCTTATAGCTTAAAGAAAAGTTCATATGTTATAAAAGCAAACGGTGAAATAGAAAAAGCAAATATTTTTAACGGTAGAACAAAAAGATTAAGCCCCGGTGATACTATTGTAGTACCCCTTAATCCTAATCCTAATGAATTTGATTTAACAACTTTCATTGCAGACCTTGCAACAACTTTCGCTAATATTGCTGCAATACTTTTAATTATAGACAATCAAACCGATTAACCATAATGAAATTAATTCTTCTCCGTCATGGTGAAAGTAAATGGAACTTGGAAAATAGATTTACTGGTTGGAAAGATGTTTCTCTTACAAACAATGGCAAAAATGAAGCAGCATTTTCTGGACATCAAATTTTAGAAAAAAATATTAAGATAAATAGCGTTTATACTTCCTTACTTAAAAGAGCGATAGAAACAACAAATATTGTTACAGAAATTATAAAATTTCCTAAAAAAAATGTACAATTTGACTGGCGTTTAAATGAAAGACATTATGGAGCTCTCCAAGGTTTGAATAAATCAGAAACTGCTGCTAAGTATGGAGAAGATAAAGTGAAAATTTGGAGAAGAAGTTATGATATTCCACCTCCTTTTTTGGACGACAATGATAAAAGACATCCAAAGTATAATAAAAAATTTAAAGATATTAGAGCTGAATTACCAGTTGGAGAAAGTCTTAAACAGGTTATTAATAGGCTAAAACCTTTTTTAGATAATTATTTAGAATCAATAAAAAAAACCAATGGTAACCATCTCATTGTTGCTCACAGTAACTCACTAAGAGCAATTATCAAAATTTTGGATAATTTGAATGAACGAGAAATTGTTTCAGTAAATATTCCTACAGGCGTTCCATTAATTTATTCGTTTGGACCAAATTTTAATGTTCACAGTAAAGAATATTTAATAAACGAAAAGGAGTTGCAAAAAAAACAAGAAATGATAAAAAACCAAGGAAAAGTAAATTGAGACTTGATTTTTCTAAAATAAATGTATTACTAATTGGCGATTTTATGATTGATAGTTATGTTAATGGAAATTCAACAAGGCAATCACCGGAAGCACCGGTCCCTGTAATAAAAGAACATAAAATTGATTTGATACCTGGTGGAGCTGGTAATGTTGCTATGAATTTAAAATCATTAGGAGCAAATGTTTCTTGTTTAGGATACATTGGAAACGATCTACCAGGTGAAGTACTAAAAAAAATATTCAATGAAAAAGGGATTGATCATAAACATCTCCAAATAGAAAAAATTTTAACAACAGTAAAAAAAAGATTTTTGTCTAATGGAAAACAAATATTGAGAATTGATTATGAAGAAATATTAGATAATTGGAAACCAAGATCAATTTCAGAATTAGAAATAAAAAACTTTGATATAATAATTTTATCTGATTATAACAAAGGAGTATTGAACAACGATTGGTTTAAAAACTTAAAATTTCAAAATATAATTGCCGACCCAAAGAAAAATAATTTTTCATTCTATTCAAATGTTAAAATCATTACTCCTAATCTTAATGAGCTACAAAGAACAACTAAAGTTGAGCTCAAGGATTTTGATTCAATTCAAAAAGCGTGCAATGAGATTCTTGTTAAAACAAACTTAGAGTATATTATTGCAAAAATGGGAGAAAAAGGAATGATGGTTGTCGGTAAGAATAACTTTTTAAAGATTATAGATCCACATTTTGTAAAAAAACCTGATGTCACTGGAGCTGGAGATACAGTTATAGCTGCTTTTTCTTTAGCTTATGCACAGTATGAAGACGTAGAGCTTGCGGCTAAAGTTGCGAATGCTGCTGCATCAATTGTGGTAAGTAAAATGGGAACTGCAACGGTAAAGATTCATGAGATAGAATCTCTACTAACCAAATAGTTTTTTTCTTATCTTAGTTGCGGAAATTTCACCAATATTTTTAGGTGGAAGATGTTCAATAATATCATATCCAACACCTCTTCCATAATTTACTGATTCAATATCTGGTATAATAATAACTTTTACTCTTTTTGTGTCAATCAATTCTTTTAAAGCATTTTCAACGTTTTCTTTAACTTCAATTGGGTTATATGGATTTTTATCATCTTTGCTTACTTCGCGAACACAAATAAGTACATTTTTACCTTCATTTAATCTTTGATCAATTAACCACCTATGGCCTTTATGCCAAGGTTGCCATCTGCCTATAAACATCGAATATTTCATTTGTACATTCCTTAACTGTTAGTTGACCTGTATCTAGCTTTAATGTTTTTTCATCAATAGGTATTTCATAATCGTCTGCAAAGAATTTTTCTCTTCCTCTAATTTCAGAAGTATGAAGGTATACCTCCAAAAATTTAAAATCTTCTTTTAGTTCGTCTCTCAAAAATCTATATGGGGCAACAATGGAAAGAATACATAGATAATTTTTATTTGCTAAGAATCTAGCTATTGAAATTGCTGTACTAATATTCTTAATTCTTCCCTCTTTAGAATAATCTTTATTTTTATTTATTAATCTTAAATCATCCCCATCTATATTAATTATTTTTAATTCAGGACTTTCTTTACTCAATCTCATAATTATAGAGTTTGCAAGAGTAGTTTTACCGCTTGCAGGTTGTCCAGTAAGCCAAATAATCATTATAAATGGTATTTTATTTTAAAATAAATATTTGTATTAATTTGATTATCTTCAAGCATAATACCAACACCGAAATTATTTAATTTTCTTTCATAGTATAAATTTCTTTGAATCTCTTTTTTAAAAAAATCTTCACCCAAATCAATAGTCTCTGATGGAGGAAAGCCATTGTATGATATGTTATATTTTTTTATATCTGAAAAGTTCAGTTGAAATTTATTTTTTTTATAAACAGTTGATAAGCCAAAATGAATCACTCTAACTCTATTTTTAGATGGATTAATAAAAATATTTCCTATAATTCTATCTTTAAATTGCCATCCATTTCGATAAATTCCATTCCAGTAATAACTATCGATTCCTGGTGGATGAGTATTACCCCCTTGAAAGGTTGTTTTTAATCTTTCAAGAAGTATATTTGTTTTTTTGTACTTAAAACTTATCCCACTTAAGCCATCAAACTCACTCATTTTATTAGTGAGCTTTAAACCACTACCATCCTCAAAATAAGTTTGATGATAAACTTTTATTTCACCTAATCTTACATTTTTCTTATAAGAAAAATCCCACATCCCAAAAGCATCTCCAAGCGCATTAGGCTGATCTGTTATAACGGCATCAGCTCCACCACCTCTTCCAAGAAAAATGCGAAAATAGTCGTCCAAATCATTTGGTTGTTTTCCATATGCTGTAACTTCCCCTCCCCAAATAACATTATGTACAAAACCAATTGACAAATTTTTAAAACTTAAGTACAACCTTTTATCATGTAAAAAAGGTCGTTTTATGTTTATTGAATTTTTGTCAAGAATACCATCTGAAAGTGAAAAATAAATATCAAAATTTTTAAAAGAATTTGAAAATTCAACTAAATATCTTGGAATTCCATAAGAGTTTCCACTTTCAATCATTGAACCCGAACTCAATATATTGTTATCTATACTTGAAAAGTTATTTGTTAGACTTCCTATTTTTAAATTGAAATTACCAAGCTTATTTTCTGGAAATTTTTTTTTATAATAAAACTCATCTATATAAACTTTTGAATTGGAAATATAAAAAGATGAAAAATAATAATTATTGTAATTCTTAATATGTATTGCGTTACTGGATATATCAATTTTATCTATTTTTTTTGACCAATAATTTTCAGGTGATCCACTAATGTATGTAATTATTAGTTTATCTTCATTTAAATTTTCGTTTGAAAAAAGGGAAGAAAGGAATAAGTAGGTAACTAGAATTTTTTTATAGTTCATCTTTTGTAGGAAGAATATAAAATCTCCAATCCATTGCCTCTATTTGTGAATGCTTTTTAATGTAAAATTTTTGGTATTCTCCTTTCGGATAAACCCTTTTCTTTTTCCCATTTACTAATAAATCAATAGGCATTACAAAATTATCGTTAACATTGTCCCATTTATAGTAAAATTCTTGTTCTTTTTGGTAATATTTTAAAATTGGTTGGTTAGGTGTGTATAAATATTGCTGAGCAAAATACCAATAATTCGAATTTGTTTTTTCATTAACCTTATTAAAAAAATCTCTAGTATTTACAAAACCCTTTGCATTTTCTGTCATAAACTCTTTTAAAATTTCAAACCAGATTTTATCATCATCTATTACACTTCTTAAAGTGTGCATTATCCATGCACCTTTCATATATGTATCTCCATGAAGAGACCAATGATTTTCATTTTCATAGCCTACTATTGGAATTTCATTTATAATCCTATTCTTAAGAGTGTTAAGATAATGAACTCCAACTTCGTAACTATCAAACTTATCTTCAAAAAATATTGCTTCTGAATAAACTTGCAAACCTTCATGTAACCAAATGTGTGTTGGATCAGATGCTGTAACACTATTACCGAACCATTCATGCCCAGTTTCATGTATTATTAACGGGTCAATAACACCATACATTGGCCAACTTTTACTTCTTGCTCCATTGTAAATACTAAAACCGTTACCATATGTTACAGCTGATTGATGCTCCATACCTAAATATGGAACTTCAATTAGTTTAAATCCATCATTGTACCACTGATAATCACCAAAATATTTTTCATAAAAACGAATAACTTCTTTGGATTGAGGAAAATAATTTGAGGCTAGCTCTTCATTATAATCCAATACATAATGATTCATATTATGAATGGTATCTTCTTTAATAAAAGTATCTTGAACAGCTACATAACTACCTATTTGAACAGAAATATTATAATTATTTATCGGATTTTTTACAAACCATTCATACGAAGATTTCTCTCCATTTTTTTCTATACTTCTTAGTTTTCCATTTCCAACAGCAACCATATTTGATGGAACAGTATATACCATTCTTACACTATCCCCTTCAGCAGTAATATGGTCTTTATTTGGCCACCAAATTCTTGCACCTTCACCTTCACATGATACTGCGACCCAATCTCTTCCATCTTTATCTTTTGACCAAGTAAATCCTCCAGACCAAGGAGGGTTATCTGCACTTTGTGGAGACCCATGATAAAAAACAGTAAACTCAAAAAGATTACCTTTTTCTATAGTAGATTTAAAATCAATTAATACGGCATCAAGTTCTCTTTTAAAGACGAGGTTACGATCTTTATAAGTTATTTTTTTTATTTTTAAATTCTCTGCTAAATCAATTTGTAATTGATTTAAATCTCTCAAACTTTCAGCTTTAATAGTTACATAACCATTTAATAATTTTTTTTCAATGTCAAAATCAATATTAATGTCATAAAATGATACTCTAAATGAAGAGCGATCTTCATTTAAATTACCTATTAATAAATTATTTGGAGTTAATTCAGGTAGGTTATATTGGTTTCTATCTGGTCTATTTTCTTGGCAATGCAATAAGGTAAATACTAGTAGACTAAAAATTATTTTTTTCATAATAAGTCTTCGTTTTAAAAATGTTATTAGCAAAAATGATATAATACAAAATAACACAAAAAAGAAACCATAGAACTATTGCAAATGCTTCTTTAATTAAAAATAAAATATATACAATGGCAAAATAAATTATCCATTTAATCCAGGAAGGTTGAGACCATAATTTTAATAATGAGTTCACTTCAGACCTTTTAAATAATTATAATATTCCATGCATTCATTATAAATAGAATGATATTTATTCTCAATGTTAATATCTCTTTTTTGATAATTTATAAACCCTGTAGTTCTAATTACGTTATCATACCAGTATTCCCACCAAATACCATCATTTTGATGAACTCCTATTTTCCAACTAAGCATAGATTGTTCAAAATCAATGTTAATATTTTTGCACCAATTTGATAATATTTTTTTCGGGTTATTCAATAAGTCCTCCGAATTAATAATAATAAATTTTCTATTTGATTTTTGTAAAAGTTGTACAATTTTAAGTTGTTGTGGATATCCTAATTCTTCAACACTCTGTAAATTATTTTTAGATACATAGGAATGAATAACTTCTTTTGGATGCCTAAGCAAAATACAATTCTCGCATTTTGTAATCCAATCTATATTTTTGATGTTAATTAAATGATGTGCCATATGTTTTTGATACCAAACGGTTTTTTGATTAGGTATTTTATCTAAAAGATGAGCGACAACTTTATCATAGTCTGTTTCATAGTGACTAATTATTTGTTCACGCATAGGGTGATGATTTTGAGTTTCTTTTAAGTAATATGCGTAGAAAGGTTCATCAGATATAAAAGTATCTTTCCTTGATGACCACGATCTCATTAGAGCCGTTGATATATTTCTTGGTCCGGACCAACAAGCTACTATCATTATGTATTAATATATTCTAGTACATGCTTGTTATATAGAAATCTTATCTTATTAGTTAAAGATTCTTTATTGGTCGATACCAAATTTCTTTGTTCGATTTTTGAAACTGGTATAATACCAGCAAATGTACCAGTGACAAAGGCTTCTTCACAATTTTTAATATCTTCAAAAGTAAAATTAGCTTCTTTATAGGGAATTCTACTGTTTTTACATACTAAAAGTGCTTTGCTTCTTGTAATTCCATTTAGGCAAAATTTGCCTGTTGAAGTCCATACTTGCTCATTTTTGATAAAGAAAAGATTCGTCGAATTGCATGTACTAATATTACCAAGAGGATCATTCATAATTCCTTCATCATAGTTAAGTTTATTAGCCTCTATGCTTGCTATAATACAATTTAGTTTACTCAAAGTATTATAATGCGTACTTAAAATATCATCAGAAGGTCTAATAATTTTTACTCTGCCAATAGTAATCCCATTTTTATAAACATTAGGATTAGTTTTTTTAAATTCAGGAATGATTACAAAATTTATTGGACCGACATTAGCATTTGGGTTTTGGTATGGTGTTATTTTATCACCCCTCGATATTATTAATCGAATATGAACATCATCCTGCATATTATTTTTTATTAAAACCTTTTTGATTTCAGAAATAATATCTTCTTTCTTTAGAGATATGTTTATTGAGATACCTTTAGCACTACTAAAAAGACGGTCAAGGTGTTCATCTATAAAAAGCAGTTTTGACTCATGCAGTCTAATACCTTCCCAAACTCCGTCCCCAAGTAAAAAACCACTATCAAAAACAGAAATTTTAGCCTCACTTCTATGAAATAATTTACCGTTTATATTGATATAAATTTCCTGATTTTTGGAATTTTCTATATATGAATGGCTGCTCATATGTGGGCCCACAGGGACTTGAACCCCGAACCTGCGGATTATGAGTCCGTTGCTCTAACCAATTGAGCTATGGGCCCTAAAAATAAATCATTATAATCACATTCATTTAAAAAAACATTTAATATTTTGAATGGTTCATTAAATATATAAATTAACTAATCATTTTAAGAAATATGAAAAAGAATTTTAATATTGGTATCGTCGGACTTGGATATGTAGGTAAAGCTTTATTAAATGGATTTAGCTCAGAAAACATCTATACTTTTGATACAACTGAATCATGTAGTGAAAAAACTTTAAAAGACTTATCCAGCAAATCAGATATTATTTTTATATGTGTACCAACTCCAATGAATGAAAATGGTTCATGCTGTTTGGATATTGTGAATCAAGTATTACGTGATTTAAATTCTTTAACAAACAATCAATCAGTTGTTATTAAGTCAACCGTTCCACCTGGTACTTGTAAAAATTTTCAAATTAAATATAAAAATTTAGACATTATTTTTAACCCAGAATTTTTAACAGAAGCAAATTTTTTTCAAGATTTTATTAACCAAGACAGAATAATTTTAGGTGGGAAAAAATTGAATTTAGCTGAAGAACTTTATAAAAAACATTTCCCTAAATCAAAAATTATAAAGCTAGACTATGCTGAGGCTGAAATGGTAAAATATTTTTCAAATAGTTTTTTAGCCTTAAAGGTTTCGTTTGCAAATGAAATACATTCTTTATGTGATAAATTGAATATAGATTATAATCAAGTTGTGAAAACGGCCATAAAAGATGTAAGAATAGGTTCTTCTCATCTAAGCGTCCCTGGCCCAGATGGTGAATATGGATTTGGGGGGACTTGTTTTCCAAAAGATTTGAGTGCTTTATTATCTGTTTTTAATGATAGTAAAATAGAGAGTATTGTTTTAAAAGCTGCATGGGAAAGAAATCAAAATATTGACCGAAGAAAACAAGACTGGAAATTATTGAAAGGTAGGGCTGTAGTTGAATAAACCTATTATTGAGGAAGGCTATTTCAATTTAACTAACTTGATGGTTTTTTTAAGAAAACATAGTGCAAGTTGTTTGAAATACTCGTTGTACATAACTCTGATATTTGTAGTTTATTTCTTTGCAAAAACTCCTACATATTCTTCAAAGATAACTTTCTATACAAATTATAATGATGTTAAACAGTCATCATTGCTGAGCCCATTTCTTGGAGACATTGCAAATCTTGATCAAGCAGGATTAAACTTTTCTATTTCAGAATATTTGCAATCTGACAGATTCTTGAAAAATATTATTCAAAAAAAATATATGATTAATGAAGAAGATATATCACTGATAGATTATTGGGGAGTTCACTATAATAATTATTTGACTTTAAACCCTTTTTCATTTTTAAAAACAATTAATAGAAATATAATGTTTGCTCACAATTTAAGCATTGAAGAAAGACGTATTTCTTTTGCTAAAGAAGTTTTATCCGGCAGTATTTTACATTCTGAAAATAGAAGGTCAGGCTTAAACACTGTTAAAGTAATTATTAAAGAACACCCTAGCTTATCTAAGCAAATTACAAAAGAAATATATTTTGCTGTATTAGATTATGCTAACCAAATCAATAATATTAAGGCAAATGAAAAAATTGCATTTATTGAAGATAGATTAGTTGAAGTCCAATTCAATCTTAAAAAATCTGAGGAGAAATTGTTAGAGTTTGAAGTACAAAACAAAAATTTTCGAACATCGCCAACTCTCTTATTAGAAAAGAATAGAATTCAAAGAGATATTAATGCTTATAATCAAGTATATTTAAGTTTACTAGATCAGTTTGAACTGGCTAAGATAGATTCTAAGGATAATACAAATTCTGTCTTCTATCTTGACAGGGAAATTCAAAATTCATCGATAGAAGGATTTGGTTTAATTCAAGGTATTTTGTATGTCTTTTTTATGTCCTACGTACTGTTTTTAATGCTCAAATTATATCGCTATAGAGTTCAATTATTTTTATAATGAAAAAATCAAATATCCTTTGCCACAGAGGACTATGGTCTAAAAAAAATAATCAAAATTCAATCGAATCATTCAAGAATGCATTCTCTGATGGTTTTAGTATTGAAATAGATATTAGGGATTATAACTCAAAATTAATTGTTTCACATGATCCTCCAAACGGTTTAGATAAATATATGTCATTTGATTTAGTACTCGACCTTTACAATGAATTAGACTGTAAAGAACAAATTATAGGCATTAATATTAAGTCGGATGGCATAGCAGAGCATGTTAAAGATTCTTTGTCAGAATACAATATTAAAAATTATTTTACATTTGATATGTCTTTACCTGAAATGATAAAATATATAAATCTTGATTTAGTATTTCTTAATAGAATAAGCGAGTATGAAAATCAAAATACTTTTACAGAATTATCAAGTGGTATATGGCTAGATGCTTTTAAAGATGAATGGTATTCGGAAAATTTTCTAAAAAATTTATTAAATATGAACAAAAACATTTTTTTTGTTTCATCAGAATTACACAATAGAGACTATAATAAACAATGGGGTCTAATTAAAAAACTTTTACCTAGTGATAAGGTTTTCTTGTGTACTGATCACCCTTATAAAGCAAAGGAGTATTTTAATGATTAAAGTAGTGATATTTGATTTAGATGGAGTATTAGTTGACGCTAGAGAGCTACACTACGAAGCATTAAACAGAGCTCTAGATAAGTATGATGCAAGGATAACAAGGGATGAACATTTATCTACATATGATGGTTTACCAACAACAAAAAAATTAGAATTGCTAACAGAGAATAAAGGTTTGCCAAAAAAAGTTTATGAAGAAATATGGAAGGATAAGCAATTTCAAACACAAAAAATAATTGATGAAGAATATGGTCCTGATGAAAGGATGATAAAAATTTTATCGAAGTTAAAGAAAGATGGACTTAAAATCTGCGTTTGTTCTAACTCTATCAGAGAAACAACTAGACTGATGTTATTAAGAAGAGGATTTAAAAAATTTATGGATTTTTTTATTTCTAACCAAGATGTTAAGAATCCTAAACCTAACCCTGAAATGTTTTTAAAGGCTATGGTAAAATATGGCGTGTCTCCTAAAGAATGTGTAATTGTTGAAGACTCTCATTATGGAAGACAAGCAGCTTTTGAATCAGGAGCTCATCTTTGTGCTGTAGAAAATTCTCAAGATGTAACATACGAAAAAATTCAATCTGTTATTGAAAAATCTGGATCTAATAATAATAAAAATAATTATACTCCTAAGTGGCAAGGCGGAGATTTGAGAGTTGTGATTCCATTAGCTGGCTCTGGAAGTTCATATGAAAGAGCTGGTTATAATTTCCCAAAATTTTTAGTGGACATAGCTGGAAAGCCAATGATTCAGTGGGTTGTTGAAAATATTAATGTTGAAGGAAAGTATATATTTATTTTAAAAAAATCTGATTTTGAGAAATATAATTTAAAATATATGTTTCAGTTATTAGTAAAAGATTTTGAAATTATACTGCTTAATGAAGAAACTGATGGTGCTGCAAGAACAGTATTAAAAGCTAAGAATTTAATTAATAATGAATATCCTCTAGCAATCGTGAATGGTGATCAATACATGAAATGGAATTCAAATGAATTCTTTTATGCTATGGCTGCCGATGAATGCGATGGAGGACTTGTAACTTTCAAATCAACTCACCCTCAATTCAGTTTTGTAAAAACAGGTGATGACGGCTTTGTTAAAGAATGTTCAGAAAAAAAACCCATCAGTGATGATGCTACTGCAGGAGTTTATTATTTTAGAGAAGGGAAAAGCTTTGTTGAAGCTGCAAATCAAATGATTGATAAAAAAATAACAGTAGATGATCAATATTTTGTTTGTCCAGTTTATAATGAATTAATTTTGGATGGAAACAAAATACGAAAATTTGATATTGAGAAGGTTTGGTCTTTTTCTGTCCCTGAAGGTTTGGAATATTTCATCAAAGACCTAAAAAATATATGATAGATATTGTAATACCCATGGCTGGAAGAGGTAGTAGATTTGTTGATGGAGGCTATAAAAAGCCCAAGCCGTTTATTGATGTGCTTGGTAAAACAATGATCGAGAATGTTTTAAGCAATTTGAAGGTTGATAATGCAAGATTTATATTGATTGTAAGAAAAGAACATATTGAAAATTTTCCCGATACAGTAGCAAAAATTAAAAATAAATATAATGTAGTATTTATTCCAATAGATATGGTTACAGAAGGCGCGGCTTGCACAGTGCTCTTCGCAAGAAAATATATCAATTCAAATAATTCATTAATAATAGCCAACTCAGATCAAATTATTGATATTGACATTGGTGATTTTGTCTCAGATTGTTCAGAAAGAAATCTCGATGGATCAATTTTAACATTTAAAGATCCTCAAAAAAACAAAAAATGGTCTTTTGCAAAAATTGATAGTAAAGGTTTGGTTGTGGAGGTAAAAGAAAAAGAACCTATTTCAGATATAGCTACCGTAGGGATTTACATGTTTAAAAAAGGAAAATTTTTTGTTGAAAACGCACTTGATATGATAGTTAGAAATGATAGAGTTAATAATGAATTTTATGTTTGCCCTGTATATAATTACTTAATAAATAATAAAAAAAATATTGGAATACATAATATACCATTTGATGCAATGCACGGTATTGGTACACCCGAAGATTTAAAAAACTTTATTAAAAAAAAATCAAAATGAAGTGCATTATTCCTCTTGCTGGACCAGATTTTTATAGAAAAGAATATGGTATTAAACCCTTAACAAAATACAATGAGGATACACTAATTAATTTTATTTTAAATTCGAGACCTTGGATTTATAATAAAGAAATTTTAAATGAAGACTTAATATTCATTTTAAGGGACACGAACGAATCAATTATTTTTGAAGATTATGCTAATAAATCTTATCCAGGCTCAAAAATTGTAAAAATTCCAGAAATTACTCAAGGTGCTTTGATGACTGTCCTATCTGGTTTATCTATTATAAAAGACTTTGAGGAGCCAATTATCATCGATTTAGTTGATATTATTTATGAAATCAAAAATTATAAAAGTATTGAATCTATGTTCTTAGAAAGCAATATAAATGCAATAATACCTTATTTTAAGTCAAATGAAGATAAATTTAGTTATTTAATAATTGATGACTCTAATAAGGTTATAAAAACAAAAGAAAAAGACGTGATTTCTGATAATGCATCAGCAGGAACTTATATTTTTAGAAACTTATCTACCTTATTATCTGCCATTGACTTTTCAATAAAAAATAAAGAAGAAGTAATGTATAATAACTTGTTGTTTATCTGTCCTTCAGTAAATGGTATTATTGATCAAAATAGTATTGTAGAACCATTAAAAGTTAAATTAGTCAAATCATTAAGCAGTTTTTTTCATGAATGAATATAAAAAAGTTCTTTGGTCTATAAACAAACATAAAAGTGATTATTATGACTTATCACTTTCTAAAAAAGATGTAAATCATACTAGAAGAATTTATAAATCAAAAAAAATAGCGCCAGAATCTGTTGAAAGCGTTACAGCAGCTTATATTTTAGATAGAAACTCTCTTATCCGTTTCATAATAAAGGAACTAGATATCTTACTTCAACCAAGCGGAAATTTTAAAATTATTTTTACATCAATGAAAAATCAAAGACATGCTTTGGGCATAAGATCAGTAATGCAAATAATGTATGAATTTTCAGTGTCCACAAATGGAAGATATATTTTGAAATCAAAAGAAGAAGGAAAAAACTTTACGATATTAAATTACATTAAAAAGAGCTCAACACTTAAAGAAAATGATTCAATAGAAAACTGGAGTTTTGGAATTATCACTAATGGACAAAATAATGATTCTGTAAAATCGTTAGTCGAATCAATTATAGATCAGAATATTCCAAATTTTGAAGTAAACATTTGTGGTCCAAGCCCATATGATAGTCAGTTACCAAATAATGTTTATATTTCAAAAGATGTTAAAATTTCACCTGACATAAGAGGTCCAATTTCTAGAAAAAAAAATACTTTAATAAAAATTTCAAAATTTGAGAATCTTTGCTTACTACATGATAGATATTTATTACCAAAAAATTGGTATTCAAATATGAAAGAATATGGTAACTATTTTGATTTTCTTGAAATACCTAATGTTGACATTTCTAAATTAAGAGCACCATATCATCAAGTTTATAATAATAATATTGCAGATATATATATGAGATCATATCCATTTCTGCGTTTAAAACAATCTTCTCCAAATCAATTTCTACAAGGTGGATCGATAACAGGTAAAAAAAGCATTATGTGTAAAAACTTATTTTTAGATCATCTACATTGGGGAGAATTTGAAGACGTACATTTTTCAAAAAAAAACTATCTAGATGGTTCATTGATATATTTAGATAAAAATAATTACTTTATAACAAATTCTAATAGATTTAAAGATTTAGTAATAAGGGAATCGTATCTATACAATTTATATTTTACTATCAAAAATTTTTATCTTTTGATATATATTTTATTAGTTCATAAGTATAATTCTTATAAAAAAAGTATACATTAATTATTAAGGGTGAGTAAAACTATTTATAGCAACTTTATTAAAATTATAAATAATGCTACTATAATGACTTTCCTAAGCACCTTTTCAAGGTTTGGCATTGGTATTGCTGTACTTCCTTTGATAATTTTAAAATTTAATTCTTATGAAATTTCTTTGTGGCTATATCTAACTACGCTTCTGGGTTTTATTAGTTTAGCTAGTTTTGGATTTGGTCAATCCATAGTAAGGTGTATTAATTATTTTCTTGCTGGCTATAATAGTATACCTAAATCAATAAATCAGTTTAATTACACATTTGAAAAATTAGATAATCACAAAATCATTAATAAAAAAGGTATTGGAGATATTCTTTTTTTAACCTCCAGGATATATATTCTACTATCAATTTTTGCAGTATTTTTAATTTCAACTTTAGGTGTTTTAATCTCATGGAACATTATGTCTCTTGGAAGCCATTCAATTGAAAATTGGCTTTCTTTTGGGTTGGTAGGATTAATTGCAATATTTAGAATTCTTTTTTCAAGATCTGTTTCTATAATTGAGGGTTTTAATTTTGTTGCAAAAATTAGATTATTGGAGACGCTATTTGGTTTATCAAAAATAATATTATTTACTATCCTAATCTTATTAGATTTTAATATTCTTCACTTATTTCTGATGGAATTATTATTGCAACTAATTGCAAACTTTTACTCTAATAGAATGATTAGTCAAATTATTAATAAAAAAAATATAGCCTATTCAAAAATTCTTAATCTAGAAATTTTTAATCAAATTTGGCCATCTACATGGCGTTATGGCTTAATGTTATTTGGTAGTCACTTTATTAACAATGGTACTGCACTTGTTGTAGCTCAATTATCTGATACTTCTTTGATTGCTAGTTACCTACTTACAGTAAGAATATTAGTAATTATAAGATCCTTATCTATTTCGCAATTTAATGCTAACTACCCTTCATTAATTAATTTGGTAGTTTCTAAGAATTTTTATAAAGTTAAAAAATCTTTATCTCTTATAATAAGAAATGCGATCTTGGTTTTGTGTATCACTCTATTTACTATTTTTTTAAGTGGAAATGATTTAATTAATTTCTTCTCTAAAGATATTAGAATTATTGATAATTATTTATTTATTATTATGTCAGTAGGAATTGTACTAGAAGCACATCACGGATTTCATGCGAATATATATCTTTCAACTAACCATGTACCATTTTTATGGCCAGGATTGATATCTGGATTATTAATTATTTTAATTTCATTCATACTTGTTCAATCTTATGGTTTATTAGGAATTGTTCTTACACAATTTTTTATACAGCTGTCATTCAATAATTGGTTTCCAGTTTATCTAAATTTGAAGCTTTTAAAATGGAATTTTAGTGAATACTCTTTAAATATATTAAATTTGAAAAAAGTATGATTGCATTACTTCCAATTAAAGAACATTCTGAAAGAATACCAAATAAATCTTTCAAAACTATAGATAATAAGCCTTTATTCTCTTTTGTAATTGATACTCTATTAAGTTCAAATTTCATATCAAAAGTAGCTATTAATACTGATTCCCAAAAAATTATTAGTGAAGTAAAAAAATTTTATCCATCAAATTCAATTGAATTTATTAACAGACCTAAAGAATTGATTGGCGATTTTGTTCCAATGAATGACATTATTAAATATGATATCAGTCAGTTTGAAAATAATTCATTTATTCAAACACATATTACAAATCCATTACTTAAGACCAAGACTATTGATAAAGCAATTTCATTTTATAAAAATAATACATATGATAGTATAGTATCCGTAAATGAGCATAAAAGTAGATTCTATGATAGTAAACACAATCCAATTAATCATGATGGCTCATCTAATATTCTTAGAACTCAAGACTTAGAGCCATTATATGAAGAAAATTCTTGTTTTTATATTTTTAGTAAGGATTCTTTTACTAAAAATGGAAATAATAGAATTGGTAATAAGCCTTTTTACTTTACAATAAATAAATTAGAATCTATTGATATTGATTATTACGAAGATTTACAACTTGCACGAGCATTATATAAAGGCGATGAACTTAAAAAATAAGATAAAAAATGGAAGCACGCTTGGGACTTGGATTACTATTGATCATCCAGTTATTTACCAGTCTATCTCCGAATATCCTTTTGATTGGGTATTAATTGAGCTAGAACATTCGGCCATTGATTTTAGTGGGTTACACCAAGCCATTTCTTTCTTCAAAAATACAAATATTGGATGTTTAGTCAGACCGCCAATTGTTGATAATATATATATTAAGCGTATAATGGACTGTGGGGCAGATGGTATTATAGCCCCTAACATTTCAAGTCTAGAAGATGTAAATGATGCAGTAAAGTTTATGAAATATCCACCTGAAGGTAAAAGAGGTGCTGGTCTATTTAGTGCGCAAAATTTTGGTAATAACTTCGATTCTTACTATCATAAAAATAATAAAGAATCAGTATTAGTTGTTCAAATTGAAAATTGTGATGCTGTAGAAAATTTAAATGAAATAATAACGGTTAAGCATATTGATGCGCTAATGATTGGGCCATATGATTTAACAAGTTCTTTAGGAATTGCAGGAGAATTCGAAAATCCACTTTTTTTAAATGAAGTTAACAAGATTAAGAATATTGCAAGAGAAAATAACATTCCAATTGGGATGCATATTGTTGAACCAGATCCTAAAAAGCTCATTGCTGCTAGAAACGAAGGATACAGTTTTTTAGGCTATGGACTTGATTTTAAATTCATTGTATCACATTTAAACTCATTAAAGGATATTATCAATGAAAAGTGATGTTCTTGTAATTGGTGGTTCAGGATTTTTAGGGTCTCATGTAATTAATCAGCTTTTATTTAAAGGTTGCAAAGTTACTAATCTTGATATTAATTCATGTAATATTGAAAGTAAAAATTTAACAAATGTGCATTCAAATATTGTTCAAGATCTTGATTTTTTAAAAAATAATAAAAATGAATTTGATTATGTTATCAATTTTGCAGGAATATCCGATTTAGACTATTGTCATAAAAATCCAAAAGAATCTTTGACGATAAATATTATATCTAACTTAAATATTATAGATGTTCTAAAAGAATCATCTAAACTAAAAAAGTACATCTACGCAAGTTCAGCATATGCTTCAGGAACTAGTGGTTCATTTTATGCTATTGGTAAAAAAGCATGTGAAGAAATAATTAAAGAGTATTCTGAGAACTATAGTTTTAATTATACTATTTTACGATATGGTTCATTATATGGATTAGGTTCAGATGATAGAAATTCTATTTATAGATTTTTAAAATCTGCTTTGAAAAAATCTAAAATTGATTATTCTGGTACTGGTGAAGAGGTAAGAGAATTTATAAATGTGAAAGATGCAGCAGAGCTTACTATAGAAAGTTTTAAAGAGTTGTATGATAAAAATACACTAATGTTAACAGGTACCAAATCAATGAAGTATAAAGATTTATTTGATATGATAAATGAGATCTTTGATAATTCCTTACAAATTAGTATGCATGAAAATCAATCAAAAACTCATTACAAAAGCACCCCATATTCTTACCAAAAAGATCCAGTTAAAAAACTTACTAATAATCCACATATCGATTTAGGAGAAGGTCTAATTGAGATTGTACAATCTTTAAATGATGACAATTAAACATTTTGAAGAGCTTAATTCTGCTGACAATTTTTTAGCTCAATATATTATAAATAAGTGTCAAGATGGTGATGATATTTTAATTTCTGGTGGTACAAGTTTTTTATTTATGCTCAAAAGAATGTCTCGAGAAAATTTGAAATTTCATTTTTATTTAACAGATGAAAGAAATGTTAAATATGACTCTTGTGATTCAAACCTTAATTCATATAGAAAATTAAAATATAAAAACTTCACTTTTAAAGGTTTCATACCAGAGAAAAACTATAAAAACACCATAAATAATTATGAAGATACACTTCAAAAAAGAGATTTTGATTTATGTATGCTTGGGGTAGGAAATGACGGACATGTTGCATCAATTTTTCCTAATAAGTGTGATGTTATTTATGACTCAAATCACTCGTTTTATTGTAATTCTGAGTATCATAAATATAATAGATTTTCGCTTAATCTTGATTTCATTATAAGATCTAGAGCTATAATTTTATATTTTAGAGGCGATAGTAAAATTAAAGCATATAAAAAGTTTTTCAATAAAGATTTTTACCCTTTAAATCGACTTATGGAGCACAAAGAAAAATTGAACATAATTTTAGCTGAAGGAAAATGAAATATAAGACAATTATTTTTGATTTTGATGGTGTGATTATTGATTCTAATCATGTAAAGGATAAAGCGTTTTTCTCAATTTTTTTAGATTATGGGGAAAAAGTTGCTTCTTTTAGTCAAAATTATCACTTAAAAAATAGAGGAATTTCTAGGTTTGATAAAGTAGAATACGTAATCAATAAATTTAAACTTCCAAAAGAAGATTATAATAAAATTATTAATAATTTCTCATCAATAGTTTTTAAAGAAGTATGCAATGCACCCTTTGTTGAAGGCGTTAAGGAGTTTTTAGATAATAATCATACAGCCTATAATTTTTATATCATTTCTGCTACACCTTCGGAGGAATTATTAAAAATTCTTGATGAGTTAAATATTAGACGTTTCTTTAAGAAATCCTACGGATCACCAAATGATAAAAAGTATTGGTTAACTCATTTAATTAAAAAGAATATCATTTCAAATAAAGATTCATTATTTATAGGTGATGCCTTTAGCGATAAAGATGCTGCGGTACAGAATTCAATTGATTTTTGTATAAGGTTAACAGGAGATAATGAGCACTTAATTGATAGTGATGTAGTATATTCTATCAAAAATTTTCATAATTTTAATTCATTAATAAGATGAACATATTAATTACTAGCACATCCTTTCAAGATACTCCCGGTGCTCATTTTGATTTATTAAAAACAAAATCTTGGAACATTTTTTACTTGAGGGGACCATTAAGCTCTGATGCCCTAATTAATTTTAAAAAAAACATAAATGGAATCATTTGTGGAGATGATGAAATTAATAAGGATGTTTTAGATAGTTGGAGCGGAGATACTTTTTATGGTATTTCAAAATATGGTATTGGCTTAGATAAAATTGACTTAGAGTATGCTAAAGAAGTTGGTATTAAAGTAGTAAATTGCAAAGGAGTTAATTCGGATACTGTAGCTGAACATGTTTTTGCTAAAATATTATCCTTTTCAAAGAATCTATTTGAAAATTATAAAAATACCAAAAAAGGAGAATGGAAAAGATTTGCAGGATCTGATATAAAAAATAAAACCATTATGATTGTAGGTTTTGGTGCTATAGGAAAAAGAGTTGCTAGCCTTGCTGAAGCTTTTAAGATGAATGTTATAGTTGTTGATCCATTTGTTAAAACTGATAAATACGATTTATATGAAAATATTTCTGATGCAATTTCAGAAGTTGATTTTTTATCGTTGCATACAAATCTTGATAAATCTACATTTGAATTAGTTAATAAAAGCTCTTTGAAAAACTGTAGTAAAAAACTAGTCATAATTAATACTTCAAGAGGTCATGTAGTTAACGAGTCAGATATAATTTCGATGCTTACAGAACAAAAAATTCAAGCTTATCTTACAGATGTACTCCAAGAGGAACCAATGAAAAAAAATAGCATAATTTTTAATAGTCATAGTAAAATTTTTATCTCACCCCATACTGCTTCACGAACAATTGATAATGTACAAAATCAAGCAATTGAATCAATAGAAAATATGGAGCTATTAATAAATGAAAAGAATCTTTAGATTTTTTATTCCTTATCAATTCATTTTTTTTATCAAAAGACTTAATCAGAATTTCATGGATATTTTAGTACGATATAATCTTTCTTTGCATTTAGATAAGAAAAAAATTAATAGTCTAAAAAAAACTAAGAAAAATTATGATGAATGTTTTATAATTGGTGGAGGGCCTTCAATTAAAAATCAAAACTTGAATATTTTAGAAGATAAATTTTCAATAGTTCATAACGCATTTTATCTACTTAAAGACACTTACACTTTTAAGCCCTCTCTATATGTTATAGAAGATCCGTTACCTGCAGAAGATAATTCTACCGAACTTAATAAAATAAAGGATATCGATATTATTGTTCCTCTTAAGTTAAAAAAGTACATTAAAAATCGTGAAAATGTGACTTACATAAATTTTGATTATACATATATTGATTCAAGGGAGACCACAAAAGATAATAACCTTGAATTTAAATTTTCAGATGACTTGTCTAGAAAGGGGTTTTGGGGAGGAACTGTTGTATATTTTAGCCTTCAAATTGCATACTTTTTAGGTTTCAAAAAAATATACTTGTTTGGTGTTGACTTATCATACAAGATACCAGAATCTGCTAAAATCAATGGGAGTATAATTACTTCTACCGATTCTGATGATAATCATTTACACAAAGATTGGTTTGGAAAAGGGAAGAGATGGCACTTTCCAAGACAAGATAGAATGCAAGTTGCAATAGAAAGTGCCGTGGATTTTTTATCTAAAAAAGGGGTAAAAGTATATAATTTTAGCCCTGTAAGTAGAATTAAAGGTGCTAAAAATTTAGATTTTGATAAATTCTTTTATGAAAAATAGTAAAATACTTTTAATCGGATGCGGTCAAATAGCACAAAATATGCATTTGCCTGCAATATTAAAATTTTTCAAAAGAAAAAATGTGGCTATTCTTGAAAAAGATATTAATACTTTAAAGTCTGCTTGTAGTTCTTTTAAAATCGAAACTTCGTATAAAGATATGTC
This sequence comes from uncultured Fidelibacterota bacterium, assembly GCA_902525615.1. GTDB lineage: Bacteria > Fidelibacterota > Marinisomatia > Marinisomatales > Marinisomataceae > Marinisoma. The sequence goes on along the minus strand of CABZHT010000001.1, from coordinate 372,998 downwards.
TGAAGTTGATTTCAATAATTACTCTTTTGTTGTTTTAGCAGTACCATATCAACTCAACTATGATATTTTAAATATTTTATTAGAATATGATATTAAAATTCTATGTGAAAAACCTGTGGTCTCTAATTACAAGGATTATCTGACTTTAAAAGCTAAAATTCAAAAATCAAAAGCAGAAATATTTATTAATCAAACAAGAAGGTTTTCTCCTTTGGCGATTGATATAAAAAAAATTCTTATAAATGTTAATGATAATTTTAATTTAGGTGATTTAAAATCTGTATCATATTCTGATGGAAGCAAATTTGATTGGGATTCTACTTCCGGATTTTATTTTAAAAATCAACAAGGAGTACTTCTTGATAGAGGACCCCATGCTATAGATTTGATTGGATGGATGCTAGAAGATGATTTAGTAGTAAAAGAATTTTTTAAAGATTCAAATAAATTTCTACCTGAGTCACACACATTTATTAAGCTTGAGACTAAACAAAAGAAAATACCTATAAATATTACATTAAGTTGGAAGTATAAGCTTGCAAATCAAGTAATTATTGCTTTTGAAAATGGAAAAATTGTCTTTGGAGTTAATGATCTTAATTCTTATGAAATAATTTCCTCTAATTACCGTAAAGTTATTATGGCAAAAGGTTTAGTAGATAATTATTATGAGTTAGGTAAAGTTGTTTTTGATAATTTTTTAAATTTTCAAAATAACAGTACCAGTTTTTTTGATGTTGAAAATTCAATAAAAGTAATTTCTGATGCATATGAAAGATAAAATAATAATTTTTGGTGCGAATGGATTTGTTGGATCAGCAATTGCTGAATCGATGAATTCAAAAAATGATTTAAAATGTATAATTAGAAATAAGAATAGTTGTTCTTTTATTTCAAATCTTGGAATTAAAACAACAATTTGTAATTCACTTGATTATGAAGAGACCTTGAGTGTGATTGATGAATCTTCCATAGTTATTAACTGTATTAACGGGGATTACGATACCTTAGTAAATAGTACCACAAATATTGCAAATGCTTGCGTTAATAAAAAAGCAAAAAAATTAATACACATAAGTAGTACTGATGTATATGGTAATTTAAAAGGAATAATAAATGAAAATTCTAAAATGGTCGGTGATAGAGGAGACTATTCAAAAGCAAAGATTCATTCAGAAAAATTCCTGAATAGTTTGAAAGATAAATTACAAATTATCATTTTACGACCTGGAATTATTTATGGAAAAGGATCAACGTTATGGACAAATCGAATTATTGAAAGAAAATTGAATGGTTTTAATCTTCCTTATAAAGCTGAAATAACGCAATGTAATCTTACTTATATTAATGATTTGGTTAATTCCATTATTTCTGCGTGTGAGTATGAAGATAATAATATTACTTGCAATATAATTAGTGACGACCAAATAACATGGAAAGAATACTATAATTTTTATGATATAGGTACTTATCATAATAAAATCAAATTTAAAAATAATTTTAATTTAAGATTTATTGTATTGTTGCAAGCTCCAATTCGATTTATAGCAAAACCCATATTAAAATATCTAAGATTTTTAGTGAACATTATGTATCAAAAAAATAAATATTCAAATACACTTTTAAAATCAACTCAATCTGGACTGAAGGCGAACCCCGATATAAATGAACTAAGTTTACTGATTACACAAGCTAAATATTCTAATTTAAATTCTAAAAAAGAATTGAATATGAAGTATACAGCCTTTGATGCAGGGTTAAAGGAGACTGAAATATGGATCAGGCAATCCAATCTAGTACAAGCTCTGTTTCAATTGTAATTCTTACAATGAATCGCTCTTCTCATATGAGAATTGTACTTGAGAATATATCTCTTCAATCATTAGCGCCTGAAGAAATTATCATTATCGATAATCATTCGAAAGAAATTGAGCAGCGAAAAAACCAAGAGCTAGCAGATAAGTATAAAGCAGATTATTATTTAATGAATGAAAATCTTGGGGTTAGCGGTGGTAGAAATTTTGGCCTTAAAAAAGCAAAGGGAGATATTATAATTGAAATTGATGACGATGCAGAATTTGAATCAATTCATGCTATTAGAAATGCTCGTCAAATTTTAAAAAAACATAAAAATATAGGAATAATTGCATTTTCAATATTAAAAAATAAAAATATGGATTTTAGAAGAGAAGAATTTCCTTTTTTTAATAAAATGAAGAAACTAAATAACCCATTAACTGAATGTGCTTGGTTTATTGGTGCAGGACATGCATTTCGAAAAGAAATTTTTGATAAAGTTAATTACTACAACGACTTTTACCCATATGGACAAGAAGAAATAGATTTATCTATAAGAGTTAAAGATAGTGGATATGATATTTTTTATGCAAAAGATATTAAAGTATTTCATAACAAAACAGATGATGCAAGGTATATTCCCCCAATTGACGTAGCAGGTCTAAACCTAAAAAATAGAATTAAAGTCGCTATGCTTAATTTAAATTTTTTATCTGTACTATCTTATATTTTTATCCGCTCAACACAGTTTATTTTAAAGTATAAAACATTTCAAGTTTTAAAGATTGCTTATAATTTGATGAAAGATGACTTAATCTATATTAAAAATAATAGGAAAGTTATCTCACTTAAGACTTATTGGAAACTAGCAAAAATTAATGGACCTATTCTATTTTGAAAATAACAATTGAAAAATTTTTTATTATTGTACTAACTATTTTATCTTTTTTAGGTAGTACACATTTCATTATTAATTTCCTTAATGTAGCAACGCCCTTCTATTTTTTTCAAATTTTTATTTCTTTATCAGTATTGATTTTTTTAATAAGGAAAAAAGAAGTAAAAGTGGTCTATGAAAGAATTATGCTTCTAAAATATTTTTTTCTATTCTTTTTTTTAAACTTATTCGTTCAACTATTTTACCATAACCTTTCTATTGAAAATGAAATTAGAGTTTTAGGCTATTTCTTATCTTTTTTTTCAAATGTGCTTGCTTTAAGTTTTTTATTTGACAGAAAAGATACCTTTAATTTTTTTATAAAACTATGTAAGGGAATTTTGTACACGTTGATTTTTTTTGGGATCATCAACTCATTAAATATTTTAAATTCAAATATATTTTTTGTTACATCTAAAGCTATTGATAGTTATAACTTTCTATTTTTTAAAAATACTGCGAGTTTGTTAGAACATCAAATTTCTTATGGTTCAACCATTGCAATTTTATTCTCAACTTTATTCTTTAATAAAAAAATTGCTTTAAAATTCATAAAAATATCATTAATAATCATTGGTATTTTCATTTCGTTTAGCCGCACAGCTTGGTTGTCTATGATATTTGCTTCTACTATTTCTTTTGTTAGGTTGAAAAATTTTGCATTACTAGGACTCTCGATTGGTCTTATTTATTTTATTATTCCACTAGATTTTTTTTATAATATTCTAAGATTAGAAAACTTAGGCTCTGGTAGGGAAGTTGTATGGTTTTATGCAATTGAAATGTTGAAAGATAATTTTTTATTTGGATTTGGTTATAGCAGTTATTTTGATATTAAAAATATGTTTCTTACAAATTTTGAATTGGGCCTTTTCGAATTTGATTCTACCGATCATCTTCATAACAGTTATCTTACATTAATTTTTGAGTCTGGAATAATAGTATTTATAGTTTACATTTTTGCAATAATTGAGCAATTTTTGAATCTGCCTCAAAAAAATAGAAATATTTTCATATATATACTTTATACCTTTTTGATAGCCTCATTTTTTGTTGAATTTAGACTTGGTGGGCTTAGGTTTTTTAATTTCTTTTTTGTTGCAATAATAGGCTATATTATTTCAATAAGATCAGTTAGACTTCAAAAAGTAGAACTTAAAAAAACTACTTAACTTCTTTATTTGAAAAATCTTAAAAAGAGGTTTCATAGGAACCCAAAATGGAAATTTAGATAGGTTATTATTTTTCCAAGCATAATAATTTTCCATATTTCCTTTAAAAACATTTTTCAATGACTTATTACTTATTCCACCGTATTCTAATGTATATAAATACTCATCTTTGTAAAATATATTATAGTTTTTAATATAAAATAATCTCAAAAGCCATTCATAGTCAGCGCCAATTTTATATTGTAAATCAAATAGTTTATTTTTTTTTATAATTGAGTTTTTTATATAAACTGCTGGAGGAGGTGGCATCCATCCAAAATAGTATTTATATTTTTTAAAATTTCCAGCTCTCCATTTTCTTATTATTTCACCATTTAATACAAAATCCATATTTCCATATAAAATATCGCAACCTTCCTTATTAAATGATTGAACAATACTTTCAATAGTTGTTTTACTTTTTAAATAGTCATCAGACATTACAGTTCCTACAATATCACCATTAGCTAGTTTCATACCTTTGTTCCATGCATCATAAATACCCTCATCTTTTTCTGATACTAATATTGAATGTTTATTGTGAGTATTAATTATTTGAATGGTATTATCTTTCGATTTACCATCAATAATTATGTGTTCAATATTTTTATAAGTTTGATTACTAACAGATTTAAGAGAACGAGATATCGTTTTTTCAGAATTATATGTCAATGTTATAATTGAAACTTTCATCACTTCGAATACTAAGGTATTAATATATGTAATTGAAATATAGTCATAATATCCCTATAATTGTCTGAAATTTATGAAAGATAAAATCGTTATTACTGGCGGAACTGGTATGGTTGGGCAATCTTTGCAAAAAATTATGCCTACTGCTATATATTTAAGTTCTAAAGATTGTGACCTTTCAAATCTTGATGAAACAACTAAATTTTTTAAAAAAGAAAAACCTGATACAATCATTCATATCGCTGGCAGAGTAGGAGGAATTCTTGAAAATTTAAAATACCCAGTTGATTTTCTAGAGGAAAATATTTTTATAAATACAAATTTGTGTAAAGCGGCACATATTTCAGGTACTAAAAATTTAATGGCAGTGTTAAGTACTTGTATTTATCCAGAAAATGCCGATAGATACCCCATGACAGAAGATCAATTGTATAATGGACCTCCTCCCATTCAAAACTTTTCTTATGCATATGCGAAAAGATGTATGGCTGTTCAAATTGATTCATATGTGCAGCAATATAAAAAAAGTAATTGGTGCTATATTATCCCATGTAATTTATATGGAGAAGACGATAAATTTAAATATGAAAGGTCACATTATGTTTCATCATTAATTGATAAAATATATAACTCTAAAGATGGAAAAATTTATCTTTTAGGTACAGGAACACCTCTTAGACAATTTATGTACTCAGGTGACTTAGCTTTAGCTATTAAATCATTAATAGAAAAAAATATTTTTGAAAACGTTAATATTGCAAATGAAGAAGTATGTTCAGTTAAAGAAATAGCAGAAATTGCTTTAAAAGCACTGGGTAGAAAAGATTTAGAGATAGTATTTTCAGGTAATGAAATAGAAGATGGTAATTACCGTAAAGATGTTTCTTCTGAAAAACTAAAAAAACTCTTAGGTGATTTTGAATTTACCTCTTTATCAAAAGGAATTAAAAAGGTATATAATATTTATAAGGATAGAAATGAAAAATAAAAAAAGAGCTTTAATTACAGGCATTAATGGTCAAGATGGATCATATTTAGCTGAATATTTACTTTCAAAAGACTATGAAGTTTTTGGTACTTTAAAAAGAAATTCTGTCGTTGAAAACCAAACTAGCCGTCTAAATAATATATTTGAAAATGTAAACTTGGAATATGCTGACTTAACAGATATGAGTTCTTTAACTCGACTTATCAAGCAAGTAAAGCCAACTGAGATATATAATTTAGGGGCTCAATCTCATGTAAAAATATCTTTTGATCAACCTATTTATACAACCAACACAATTGTTTTTGGTACTTTAAATCTTTTAGAGTCGATACGATTATTTGATACCAACATTAGGCTATATCAAGCTTCTTCTTCGGAAATGTTTGGAAATTCGATTGATGGTGATGGTTTTCAGCGAGAAAGCACCCCAATGTATCCTGTAAGTCCTTATGGATGCGCCAAATTATTTGGTTACAATATTATTAGAAATTATAGGCATTCATATAAACTATTTCTTAGCAATGGGATCTTATTTAATCATGAATCTCCTAGAAGAGGTCTTAATTTCGTAACAAATAAGGTTGTAAATGAAGCTGTAAAAATTAAGTTAAACTTATCAAATGTTTTAGAGTTGGGAAACTTACAAGCAACGAGAGATTGGGGACATGCAAAAGACTATGTTGAAGCAATGCATTTAATACTTAACCATGATAAGCCAGATGATTTTGTGTGCGCAACTGGAGTTTCTCATTCAGTACAAGATTTAGTTGATTATACTTTTAATAAGTTAGATATGGATCCAAAAAGCTATATAAAAATAAATAAGAAATATCTTCGACCTGAAGAGCTAAGTCATCTTAAGGGAGATTCAACAAAAATAAGATCTGAATTAGGTTGGAAGCCAAATTATACATTCGAGACAATGCTTGATGACATGATTGAGGCACGCCTTAAGCTTTATAAATGAAAGTTCTTGTAACAGGAGTGGCAGGTTTTATTGGGAGTAATTTATCCCGTAAACTAATAGAAAATAACATAGACGTAATTGGAATTGATAATCTTTCCTATGGTGTAAAAAGTCAAATACCGAGTGGGGTAAAATTTTTTCAGGAAGATATAAGAGATAAACAAATTTCAGGTTTATTTGACAGAGTTGACTATGTATTTCATTTAGCAGCAAAAAATTCTTTAATAGACTGTGAAAATAATCCTGCTGAGACGCATGATATAAATGTCAATGGAACAAAAAATATATTTAACATATCCATAAACAAAGGTGTTAAGAAAGTAATTTATGCAGAATCTTCAGCAGTTTATGAAGGTGTAGAAGCATTACCAAGCGTAGAAACAACTACTTATCCGAAAAGTATTTATGCTAAGTCAAAAATGGAAACCAATACTATTGCTCAGCAACTGTTTATATCTAAAGGATTATTTGCAACAGGTTTAAGATATTTTAATGTTTATGGGCCACATCAAGATTATAGAAGAACCATACCTCCAGTTTTCAGTGCATTTATAATTAAAATGCTGCAAGGTGAACGCCCTACTATTTATGGAGATGGGTCAAAAAAAAGAGATTTCGTTTATGTAGATGATGTTAACGACTTTCATCTGATGTGTATGCAAAATAAACTTACTGATAATAACATTTACAATATTGGCTCTGGTAAAAATTATTCAATAAAATCTATTTATGAACGAATTAAATCAATACTTAATTCGGATATAAAACCAATTTATGGAGAAAATTTTGATTTTGAAGCTCAGGATACTCTTGCCAATATAGATCAAGCAAAAAAAATAGGTTGGGAGCCTAAAACGAGTATTTCAATAGGATTAAAAAAATCTATAGATTATATAAAAGAAAATGTAATTTGATGACATGATTGTTTCAAGAACACCATTCAGAATTACTTTAGGAGGCGGCGGAACAGATCTGCCTAGTTATTATGAAAATCACGGTGGATTTATTTTTAGCTTTACACTTTCGAAATACATGTATGTATGTATTAATCGTCCTTCTGTTGATGAATTAATACGCTTAAAGTACAGCATTTCAGAAACTGTTAAATCAGTTAATGATTTAAATCACGATATAGCTAGAGCTTGTTTAGATAGAGTTGGGGTTTCTTCAAAAATTGAAATAGCATCATTATCAGATATTCCTGCTGGTTCTGGTCTGGGAAGTTCAAGTACCTACACTGTTGGTCTACTAAATGCATTACATTCTTTAAATGGTGATTACAAAAGCCTAGATTTTTTAGCAAAAGAAGCGTGTATAATAGAAATGGATATTTTAAAAAAACCAATGGGTAAGCAAGATCAATACTTAGCTGCTCTCGGTGGATTTGTTAGACTAGATATTGATAAAAAGGGAAATGTAAGCTCAGAAAAAATTCTTATAGAAAAATCTATTCAAAATGAACTTAATAGAAACCTTTTAATATTTTTCACAGGTCAACAAAGAAAAAATAATAAAATATTAAATGAACAGGATAAATCAACAAGGAAGAGTGATCAAGAAGTTCTTGAATCATTACATTATATTAAAAAATCTGGTTATCAGATTTTAGACATTGTACAATCTGGGAAAATTGATGAATTAGGTTTAATGTTCAGAGATCATTGGGAAATGAAGAAAAAACTATCTTCAGGTGTTACAAATGATAAAATTAATTCTATCTATCAAACAGCTTTGGATAATGGTGCTTTAGGAGGAAAAATATCGGGTGCAGGCGGTGGAGGATTTTTTACTTTTTACTGCAACAAAAATCATGACATGCTGAGAAGCGCAATGGCAGCAAAAGGATTAAATGAATTAGATTATTCTTTTGATTTTGATGGTTCTAAAATTATTTCAAATCATAGATGAAAAAAGTAATTATACTAGGTTCATCAGGAGAGTTAGGAAATTATTTATCTTTAAAATTATCTAAATCTTACGATATTATCGCTGTAAATAGAAATGACTCCAAAAATTATATAGATTTTTCAGATAGAAAATCAATAACAAAATTTTTAAAAAAATCTAAAGATACATTTGGGTTAATTAATTGTTATGGAATACAAAAACCAATACAAAATTTTGCAGAATCAGACTTTGAAAAATGGGAAAAAAATATTTACGTCAATTTTATAAATTATTCGTTTTTTTTACAAAATTTGATAAACAAAAACAAATCATCTTTAAAAAAAGTAATAAGTTTTTCAGGAGGTGGAGTTACTTTTCCTAGGAAAAATTTTTCAGCATATTCAGTATCAAAGATTTCACTTTATAAATTAAACGAAACACTAGCTCTTGAATTTGAAGGAAAAATTGATTTCAATATCATTGCACCTGGCGTAATTAAGTCAAAAATGATTCAAGAAATTGCTGATCATGGAGAAGTTTTAGGAAGTGAATATAAAGATGCACTCAAAACATTAAGTAGTGGTGGACAAAGCAAATCTAAGGTATTGGATATTTGCAGGTTACTTTTATCACGAAAAAGTGATGGATTCACAGGTAGACTTATTGCAGCACAATGGGATAATATTAGTTTAAAAAATATCCATAATATTATTAATGATAAGAATCTGTTCACATTAAAAAGAATTGATAATAAATATTTTAATGAAAAAGAATAAATTATGAATGTCGCGATTATTGGTTGTGGTTTAATTGGAACAAAAAGAGCTATGAGTATGCCTCCGTCGGTAAATATTCATACTGTTTGTGATACCGATATAAATCAAGGAGAAAAACTGGCTAAAGAAGTAAATGCAAATTTTACAAGTGATTACAGAGAAATTATTAATTGTGAAAAGATCGATGTTGTTATCATTTCAACCCCTAACTATTTAATTAAAGAAATTGCTATAAAAGCTTTAAATAGCCAAAAACATGTTTTGTCCGAAAAACCTCTAGGAAGAAATGCTGCAGAAAGTAAACAAATGACGGATTGTGCAATTGAAAATAATAAAGTTCTTTATACAGGATTTAATCATCGATTTCATCCAGCAATATTAAAAGCAAAAGAATTAGTTAGTGCTAAAGAAATAGGGGACATTTTACATATTCATGGCCATTATGGTCATGGAGGTAGAAAAGGAATGGAAAACGAATGGAGAATGAATCCAAATTTAAGTGGCGGAGGTGAATTATTAGATCAAGGAGTACACTTGATTGATTTAGCGCTCTTCTTTAAAGGAATACCTAAAACCGTTTTTGGTAGCGTAGGTAAGTTAGTTTGGGATTCTGAAGTAGAAGATTCTGCCTCATTTATTTTACAATATGATAATAATATTAATTGTCTTTTCTCGGTAGGTTGGGTTTACTGGAAGAATAAATTCGAATTTAATATTTATGGATCACATGGCTTTATAAGCATAAATGGATTAGGTGGTTCCTATGGAGAAGAAAAGTTAGTATTAGGTCATAGAAACTTTGAAGGTGGAAAACCAAAAATTGAATCTTTTTCTTTTTCAGCTGAAAAATCTATTCTTAACGATGATTCGTGGAAAAAAGAGTGGAAATTTTTTAGAGAATTAATTCAAAATGAAAAGAGTTCCGATAACGGCTATCAAGCCAATTTAATTGTTGATGCTATATATGCCTCAAGTAAAAAAAACCAATCAATAAATGTATAATAAGAAAGCAATTTTTTTTGATAGAGATGGAGTTGTTAATAAACTGGTTGCTAGAGACGGTGGGTTATATTCTCCTCGAGTATTAAAAGATTTTGTTTTCTACGATGATATAAAGCCATGTATAGATTATTTAATTGAAAAAAATTTTTTGATTTTTATTATTTCAAATCAACCAGATATATCAAGAGGAAAAATGACTATAAAAGAGTTGGAGAAGATAGATTTAGTAATAAATGAAAAATTACGTATTGACGAAATATATTATTCTTTTGAAAGTGAATTCACGATTAATGGCACAAAGAAACCTTCACCAAAAATGTTGTTTCAAGCAAAAGAAAAATGGAAAATCGATTTTTCCAAAAGTTTTTTTATAGGTGATTCTATTGCAGATAGAGATTGTGCAAAAAATGCTAATCTTTCGTTTATTTTAGTTTCAAGGAGCCACAATAAAGAGTTAAACTATCCAGTAAAAATTAATACCTTAAATGATTTGAAAGATATAATTGATAATAACATATGATTGAAAAAAATGACATAACAAATAAATTCCTATACTTTGGAGTTAAAAGATTTTTGGATTTAGCATTTTCAGTCTTATTAATTATTTTTTTATCTCCTGTTATGACACTTATTATTCTTTTAGTTATAATTTTTGACGGCTTTCCAGTTTTTTATCCATGGAGAGTTCATGGAATTGAAGGAAAAGAATTTATTGGATACAAATTTAGAACAATGCACAGATTTGCTGATAAAGAAAAAGAAAAATTAGAAAAATTAAATGAAATGAATGGTCCTGTTTTTAAAATCACAAAAGATCCTAGAATTACTAAACTTGGTTACATATTAAGAAAATTTAGCTTGGATGAATTGCCTCAAATTTATTCCGTTCTTAAGGGAGATATGAGTTTCATTGGTCCAAGACCTGCAGGTTTTAATGAATTTCCTCATTATGAGGATTGGCATTACAGAAAATTAAGCGTAAAACCAGGCATTTCTTGTCTTTGGCAAGTTAGTGGAAGGAATAACATAGATAGTTTTGATGATTGGGTAAAATTAGATTTACAATATATTGATAATTGGTCACTGTGGCTTGATCTTAAGATTTTTTTTAAAACAATTATTGTTGTTTTAAAGGGAACAGGGAAATAACCCAAATTACTAATTATATTTAATATAACATGATTGATAAAATATTAGTATAATTCACTACTTTTATTAATATGAATTTTTCAGCAAAATATTTAGAAGAATGTATTTCAATCTGCAAACAGATTAATCCTGATAAAATAGAAAAAATCGCACATCTAGTTAATTCTATTCGCCAAGATAAGGGAAGAATATTTTTTTTAGGAGTTGGTGGTGGAGCTGGACATGCTGGGCACGCTGTAAATGATTTTCGTAAAATATGTTCTATTGAAAGTTATGCACCTACTGATAATGTGTCGGAACTAACTGCAAGAGTTAATGATGATGGGTGGGATACATCATATGTGAATTGGTTAAAAGGTTCACATTTAAATAGTAAAGATATGTTATTCGTTTTTTCCGTTGGAGGTGGTAATCTAGAAAAAAATATAAGTGTTAATATTTTAAAATCATTACAACTTGGGCAAGAAGTTGGATCAAAGATATGTGGTGTTGTTGGTAGAGATGGTGGATATACAGCGCAAGTAGCAGACGAATGTATTATTGTTCCAACTGTAAATGAGGAAAATGTTACTCCTCACACTGAAGCTTTTCAGGCAGTTGTGTGGCATTTATTAGTTGCTCATCCATTATTATTAGCAAACGAAATGAAATGGGAGTCAGTTGAATGAGTAATTTAAAAGTTAAAATTTATGCAGATGGGGCAGATCTTGAGGCAATGAAAAGAATGGATTCAGAAAACCTTGTTTCCGGGTTTACAACAAATCCAACTTTAATGGCTAGAAATGGAATAAAAGATTACTTAAGCTTTGCGAAACAAGTTTTAAATGAAATTTCAGACAAATCCATATCTTTTGAAGTTTTTTCAGATGATTTAGATGATATGTATCGTCAAGCTTTAATTTTAAGAGATTTAGGAGAAAATGTATGGGTCAAAATTCCCATTACAAATACACATTCAACCTATACTTATGACTTAATCCATAAATTGAGTAATGAGGGTGTTAAAATCAACGCTACTGCATTATTTACAAAAAATCATATAGATAATGTTTATAGTGCTTTAAATAAGGAAATCGAATCTATAATTTCAATTTTTGCTGGAAGAATAGCTAATGCTGGTATTGACCCGGAAATAACTATGAAATATGCTTCAGATATAACTAGCAATCATCCAAAAGTTGAAACTTTATGGGCAAGTGCACGTGAAGTTTTTAATATAATGCAAGCTGAGCGATGCAATACAGATATTATTACTTTACCTTTTAAATTAATTGACGCGTATAAAAAGGAAGTTGGTAAAGATTTAGACGAATTTTCTCTTGAAACAGTTAAAATGTTTTATGATGATGCTAAGGCATCAGGATATTCACTTTAGCGAATTAATATTTTCTTCTATATATTTAGATATTATGTGTCCAATAAGAATATGACATTCTTGTATTCTTGCAACATTTTCACTATTAATTTTAATTTTTGGACAATCAAACTTGTTAATTTTCCCACCATCTCTACCGGTAAAAATTATCACATTTAAACCTAATTTTTTTGCTACTGTTATTGCGTTATAAACATTTATGCTGTTACCAGAAGTAGATATAGCAATAAGCAAATCACCTTTTTGACCAATAGCTTCAATTTGTCTAGAAAAAATTTTATCAAAACCAAAATCATTTCCAATTGCAGTAAGATTTGATACATTTGTACTTAATGAAATGGCAGGAAGAGCTTTTCTAGTTTTCTCAAATTTACCAACAATTTCAGAAGAAATGTGAATGCTATCAGATGCACTCCCACCATTTCCACACAAAATTATTTTTCCGTTTTTTGCAATTGTATTAAATGACAAATCACAAACGTGTTTAATATTATCCAAATCATTAAGTAATGATTTTGTAGTATCCAAATTTGATTTAATTATTTCTTTAATATCGATATTCATCTTTTTTAAATGGCCCATCAACTGAAACTCCAATATATTCAGCTTGACTTTTAGTTAATTTAGTTAAATCTGCACCAAGATGTTTAAGATGAATTCTTGCAACCTCTTCATCTAATTTTCTAGGTAAATCATATATTCCTGTTAGAGGTTTATTTTTAGCTAGAAAAACTTGAGCTAATACTTGGTTTGAAAATGAAGTAGACATAACAAAGCTTGCGTGACCAGTTGCACATCCTAAGTTAACAAGTCTTCCTTCAGCTAATAAAAATATTTGTTTTCCATTTTTAAAAGTATATCTATCAAGCTGAGGTTTTATTTGATCTCTTTTTGCATTTGATTTATTTAATGCATCTACTTGAATTTCATTATCAAAATGTCCAATATTACACACAATAGCTTGATCTTTCATTTTTCTCATATGTTTTAAAGTAATAATATCTTTATTCCCTGTTGTTGTAACGAAAATATTACCTCTATCAAGCACATCTTCTAATCTTCTTACTTCAAATCCTTCCATCGCTGCTTGCAGTGCACATATAGGATCAATTTCAGTAACAATAACCTTACAACCGTACGACTTCATTGATTGTGCTGAACCTTTACCTACATCTCCATAACCACAAACTACAATTGTTTTTCCGGCGAGCATTATCTCAGTTGAACGTTTGATTCCATCAGCTAAAGATTCTCTACAGCCATAAAGGTTATCAAACTTAGATTTTGTCGCTGCATCATTTACATTGAATGCTGGAAACAATAAACTTGCATCTTCTACCATTTGCTGTAATCTAGCTACCCCTGTTGTAGTTTCTTCTGAAACTCCTATGATGTCTGGTACAATGCTATGCCAATGATTTGGATTTTTTTTGTGTACTTTTCTTAAAAGTTTTTCAATTACTATCTCTTCCTCAATCTTTGTTGTGATTTTTGGAAGTTTTTTGTTTTTATTAAAATAGTTTTCTAATTCATATCCTTTATGAATTAATAATGTTGCATCACCACCATCATCTACAATAAGATTTGGACCTAAGTTGTTTTTAAATGTTAATGCTTGTAATGTACAATCCCAATATTCTTCAAGTGTTTCACCTTTCCAAGCAAATACTGGAGTTTTTGTCTTTGCAATTGCAGCAGCTGCCTCATCTTGCGTTGAAAAAATATTACAACTTGCCCATCGAACATCAGCACCCAAATCCTTTACAGTTTCTATTAGAATTGCTGTTTCAATTGTCATATGCAATGATCCTGTAAGCCTAAGACCTTTTAGAGGTTTTGATTTTGAATATTTTTTTCTTAACTCCATTAAACCAGGCATTTCTTTTTCAGAAATATCAATCTTATCTCTACCTAATTTCGCTAATGCAATATCCTTGATTTTGTATGGTAAAGATTCAACAATCCTTTTAGATTGATTCTTCGTTTTACTTTTTGATTTAATTGATTTGTTTGATTCAGTTGTTTGTAATCTCATTTTTCCTCTTCAAAGTTTAATTGATTTGCTATATCAGTATTTTCCCAAGCAAGATGGTTTTTACCAAAATGACCATAATTTGTAGTTTCAGTTAGGTCTAATTTAAACAGGTTAAATTTTCTAATGATTCCCAGAGGTGTCAAATCAATATTTTGATTAATCCAATCTGCTATATCATTTCTAACTCTACCATCACAATAAACATAAAGTGATACGGGCTTTTTAATACCTATAGCATAACTAAGTTGAATAGTAGCATTTTGTGAAATTCCTGATGCTACGATATTTTTAGCTAAATATCTTGCCATGTATGCACCACTTCTATCTACTTTTGTACAGTCTTTTCCGCTAAATGCTCCTCCACCATGAGGAGCATATCCCCCATAAGTATCAACAATGATTTTTCTTCCTGTAACTCCAGTATCTCCATCTGGTCCACCTGTAACAAAATTACCGGTTGGATTAACTTGAAAAATAGTATTGTCGTCGAACATATTATTCAATTCTGGCTTGATAATTTCTTCTACTCTTTTTTGAACTTCCTCAGGATTATCTTTTAAATCTTTACTATGTTGAGTACTGCAAACAACATTTGAAATTCTTACAGGTTCATTAACGTTACTGTATTCAACTGTTACTTGCGCTTTTCCATCAGGACCCATCCAGTCTTGTCCACTATGTCTTGCAGTTGAAAGCACTTTAGTAATCTTATGGCTATAATAAATAGCACTTGGCATTAAAGAATCATTTTCATTACATGCATAACCAAACATCATTCCTTGATCTCCCGCACCGAAGTCATCGGTACCTCTAGCTATATCGACACTTTGATTATGAATTAAGTTTTTAAAAGATAATGTATCCCAATGAAAGTTTTCTTGTTCATAACCAATATCTTTGACCGTTTGCCTAACTAATTTTTCAATTGAATCAGTATTATTCATTAAGTCTGTTTTAACTTCTCCAGCAATGGTTACCATATTTGATGAAACCATTGTTTCAATAGCAGCTCTATGATTTACATTTTGATTTATTAAATAATTAGCAACATTATCTGAAATTAGGTCAGCAACTTTATCTGGATGTCCTTCTGTAACAGATTCAGATGTAAAAAAATAGTTTTTCATCAGTCTTGTTTTATCCAATCATGTTTTGTGTAATCAACGGTAATTTCATCACCTGAATTTATATTTATTAAAGTTTTAATTTTAATAAAATCTCCATCATAAATCGCTTCACAGTTTGGTTTTTTTGAATGGTTAAAAAATCCACCTAATGGAGTTCTGATATATCCATGAGAAAATCTATCATCTTTTACGTGCGATATTCCAAGTTCAGTTTGTGATGATATTTCTGTTGTTGCAAAGAGACCTAATCCATGGATATGAGACCTTTTAATTGTTAAACTAGATGCTAGAGGCTCAAAAGTCTTTAATTTTTCAAAATTTGACACGTGAAATAATATAATTATTTAAACTGATAATAAATGTTTTTTTTATTGTGTAATTAGAATATATTCATCTCGACATGAAGACAAATCTAGGAAATCCTATTTAATGAGTTTAATTAATCAAATAATCTTATTGCAAGAAGTTGACAATAAATTATTTGAGATTGAAAAATTACTTGGCGATTTACCCTCAAAAGTTGAAGAGCTCACTCGAAATGAAGATGATGTTAAAACATCACTTCAGAATAAAGAAAATGAATTAAAAGAAACATCAGTTGCAATAAGTTCAAATGAAACTCTAGTTAATAGCACCTCTGATAAAATCAATTCCTTGAAAGATAAACTTATTGATGGATCTATTAGCACTAATAAAGAATATGATGCTATGATGGAAACCATAGATTTTGAGAAAAACTTACTGTCTGAAAAAGAAAATGAGCTAATTGAATTAATGAGTAAAAAAGAAGAGTTGACTAAAGAAATAGAACAAGATATATCAGCACTTGATGGAATTATTACTGAATTAAATTCTAAAAAAGATGCTTTAAATGCTAAAATGCAAGAGGTGTCAGAAGAGCAAAATGCATTAAAGTCTGAACGAGAATCCGTCGCTAAAAATATAGATTCTGATACAATGTCAAAGTATGTTGAGATTTATAAAGCTCGAAAAGGTCTAGTAGTAGCTGAAATTTTAGATAATAGCTGTGAAGGGTGCGGCGCAATGGTGCCCCCACAAAATATCAATGAGGCAATAGCAAAAAATATCGTTTTTTGTGGTAATTGTAGTAGATTTCTTTATAAGTCAGAAAATTAATTTTTTTCTTCTAAATTCAATATCTATCCCTTATTATATCCACAAGAGCTGATTGGATGATTACTCGATTTTTCGAGAGGAAAGTCCGGGCACCGAAGAGCATAGTGCCACCTAACAGGTGGGATTCGTGAGAATATGGACAGTGCAGCAGAAAGTAGACCGCCAGTAAATGGTAAGGGTGAAACGGTGGTGTAAGAGACCACCAGTAATAATGGTAACATTATTAGCTGGTAAACCCCACTAGGTGCAAGATCACGTAGACCCGAGATACTGCTCGTATCATTTGAGGGAAGGGTAGATTGCTAGAGTTTTATAGAAATATAAGATAGAGAGGAATGATCATCGCATCATAGATGTACAGAACCCGGCTTATAAATCAGCTCAAAAAATTATTATGAAAAAATCTAAAATAGCAGGTATAGGATTTAACGTTCCTTCAAATGTGGTAAAAAACCATGACATCGAAAAAATGATGGACACAACAGATGAATGGATTCAAACCAGGTCTGGTATTAAAGAACGAAGATGGGTACTTCCTGGAACTGCGAATTCTGATCTAGCTCTTCCAGCATGTGTTAAGGCAATAGAAAGCGCTGGGATAAAACCCAATGATATTGATGCCATCATCGTTGGAACAGTCAGTTCTGATTATAATTTTCCAGGCATGGCTCCTATTATTCAACGTAAGCTTGGAATTACATCAAACATTCCAGCATATGATATAAGCGCTGCTTGTTCTG
Organism: uncultured Fidelibacterota bacterium; assembly: GCA_902525615.1. Classification (GTDB taxonomy): domain Bacteria; phylum Fidelibacterota; class Marinisomatia; order Marinisomatales; family Marinisomataceae; genus Marinisoma. The sequence goes on along the minus strand of CABZHT010000001.1, from coordinate 355,177 downwards.
CCTTTATTTATTTGCTTGAAATGGGAGATCAATATATTAAATCAGGAAAATATAGTAATGTGTTATTAGTTGGATCAGATTTAATGTCAACTATTATAGAAAGAACTCCAGAAGGAAGAGCAACAGGTGTATTATTTGGTGACGGATCAGGTGCTGTAGTGCTGCAAGAATCAGATGATGATAGCCAAATCTTATCAACACACTTATTTGCTGATGGAGACGGCGTAGAACACCTAAGAGCAAAAGCTCCAGGATCAGTTTTTAATCCATTAAGAATTGATGCTAAAATTATTGAAGATAGGCATCACCTTCCACATCAAAACGGAAGAGAAGTATTTAAAAATGCAGTTAAAAGAATGCCAGAAGCAATTAATGTTGCTTTAGAATACAATAATTTATCCATTGATCAAGTTTCTTTAGTAGTAGCACATCAAGCAAATAGAAGAATTTTAGAAGCCTGTGCTGAAAGAATGAAACTACCGATGGAGAAAATGTATATTAACATTCATAAATATGGTAATACAACAGCAGCTACTATTCCAATTGCTCTATGCGAAGCAATTGAAGAAGGGAAGTTGGCTAAAGGTGACAATATTATATTAACTGCCTTTGGTGCTGGATATACTTGGGCATCAGCAGCAATAAAATGGTAAAATGAATAATTTTGAAAAAATAAAAATTTTTTTTGCAGATAATAAATTTCCAATTCTGATTTTTTTTGGTCTTTCCTTTGCAATTTCATTAACATTTCCTACCGGTTTTTCCATTAGATATTCTTATCAATTAAATGATATTGCTAATGAGCCTATAATTGCACCATTTGATTTTGGAATTTTAAAGACAGAGCAAAAATTAAACAAAGATTTGGATGAGGCTCGAAATTCAGTTCCATTTTCATTTTCTAGAAATCAAGATTTTGTTGACAATCAAATTTCTATTATAGACACTTTTTTTATTTACTTAAATGATATTTACTCAGCACACGATCTATTTATTTCATCTCAAGACTCGCTCTATAAATATCGATATGAACCAGAATTTGAGAGCTATCAATCTAGCTTTATTGCTGACAGTACCACATACGTTACATTGTACAGCGAGTTTCTTGATAAATATCAATTTCAGATTGATAAAACCCAATGGGATCAGTTGTTGGGTATTAATGAGAGTCTTACTGAGCCACTTAATTTAGAATTATTCAAAAATCAGATTAAGCAAATATGTTTAAATAGATGGGCAGAAGGTATCATTGATGAGCCATTGGAGAATATTTTTAGTGATGAAATAAGTATTATTCAAGGAGGAGAGCTGGTAATTGCTCCAACAAGAAATTACAATGATATTGAAACGGCTTGGAAGAAAAATAGAGAAGAAGTAAATCTGATATATGATAATGAGCTTGATATTAAATCTACTCTGAGCTATGAATTAATAAATGAATTTACTAAACCAAATATTCTTTTTGAAAAAGATTTAACTGAATCAAGACAAAAAGAAAGATTAGATAAAGTATCAAGATTCCAAGGAACTGTACTTGCTAATGAGCTAATTGTAGATACAAACAATAGAATTACTGAATCTGTACTACTTAAGTTAAAGTCATTACAATTAGAATCTGAAAGAAGACTTGGATATGAAAGAGCAGCAGATAAGTTTAGAGAATATTTAGGAGCTTTCTTTGTCGTATCAATATTATTATTTTTACTTTTTTCTTTCTTTTACATTTATAGGAACGAGTATTTTAATGAATCCAGATTATTATTATTGATTGGATTATTGATGTACCTAATAGTGTTCTTTTCTTGGATAATAGTTAGTTATCAATTACCTGTTTATATCATTCCAATTGCAATGTTTTCAATTTTATTAACAGTATTGCTAGATACAACGGTGTCTCTTATCTCATCAACAATATTAATACTTTTAGTCTCATTACTCATCGGGAATGACTTAGACTTTGCAATAATGCAGTTTTTCATATCATTTATTGCAATTTTAAGTGTAAGAAAATTACGAAAAAGAAGACAAATCATTGCAACTATGTTAACCCTAGTTTTTTGTAGCTTGTTTGTATTTTTCTCTGTAATGCTTTTCAAAGGAATTGATTTCCTTGATTATAATTATTCAACAGTTGGTTATTTAGCTCTTTCAAGCTTTTTATGTCCAATTTTAGCATTTGGACTTGTACCATTATTTGAATCATTTTTTGGAATAACTACAGATTTGAGCTTAATAGAATTGCTTGATTATGATCAGCCTTTATTAAAAAAATTGATGGAAGATGCTCCCGGAACTCACACGCACAGTGTGAAAGTAGGAACTCTAGCGGAATCTTGTGCAAATGCTATTGGAGCTAGAGCACTGCTATGTAGAGTTGGATCATATTATCATGATATAGGAAAAATTAAAAAACCAGAATATTATGCAGAAAATCAAACTGGGGAAAATAAGCATGATTCTATCACTCCACATATGAGTGCAAAAATTTTAAAACAACATGTTACTGATGGGCTTGCTTTAGCAGATGAATATGGATTACCAAATATTGTTAAAGATTTTATTGAAACCCACCATGCTAAAAATAGAATGGAGTTTTTCTACAAAAAAGCATTAGAAAATGATAGCAAAGTTGATGAGAATGAATTTAGATATCCAGGGCCAAAACCTACATCAAAAGAAACAGGTATTGTTATGTTAGCTGAAGCAATTGAAGCACAAGCTAACTCACTAAAAAATCCAACGTTAGAAAAATTTGAAACAATGATTGATAAAGCAATTCGAAGTAGATTAGAAGATGGTCAATTTGACGAATGTCCGCTAACAATGGAAGATCTTCAAAAAATTAAAGGCAGAAGAGATGGAAAGCATGGTTTGTTACCAGTATTGTCAGGATTGTATCATTCTAGACCTGAATATCCATCAAAAGATGATGAATGAAATAAATATTTTTAATGAACATAAAGATATTGATTTTCATAAAGATCATATCATTCAACTAATAAATTTATCTCTTGAGACAGCTAAATATAATCAGGTACAAATCAACTTGATTTTTTGTGATAATGACAAGCTGAATTCTTTTAAAAAAGAATACTTTAATGACGATGTATTAACAGATGTAGTTACTTTTCCCATTAAGAATGATAATGATTTAGAAGCTGAAATATACATCAGCGTTGAAATGGCCAAGATAAATTCCAAGGAATTTAATGTTTCACTTGATAATGAGCTCAGTAGGCTTATAATTCATGGAGTATTGCATTTAATTGGGTTTAACGATGATACAGAAGATTCAAAAAAAATTATGTTTTTAAAACAAGAAGAGATTATTTCCAATTTTTCAGGAAACGTTTGTAGTGAGTGAAGCTGTAAAAGAATTAATTGATATAGTTATTAAGTTAAGATCTGATAATGGTTGTGATTGGGACAGAAAGCAAACTTCAGAATCATTGACGCCACATTTAATTGAAGAAGCAAATGAGGTGGTAGATGCAGTGTTAGAAAAAAATTCTGAAAATTTGAAAGAGGAGTTAGGAGATTTGCTTCTACATGTAGTTTTTCAAGCAGTCATAGCCTCCGAGAAAAAAACGTTCGAGTTTGAGGACGTTGTCCAACAAATAAATGAAAAATTAATTAAAAGACATCCTCATATTTTTGACAAAAACTATGATGGTGAAGATTTATCCAATGCAAAAAATTGGGAGCTTATTAAAAAGAGTGAAAAAAATAGAGAATCCATTCTTGATGGTATACCTAAATCACTTTCGTCTTTAATTGTAGCCCAAAGATATCAAGATAAAACAGCCGCTGTAGGTTTTGAATGGGAAAACTTTTCTCAAGCAATGGATAAAGTTGACGAAGAATTAGGAGAGCTAAAGCAGGCTATAAACAATAATGATTTAAATAATATTGAAGAGGAAATTGGAGATTTATTAATTACCTTAGTTAATCTTGCAAGATTTTTTGATATTTCAGCTGATTTAGCACTAAGAAAGACCAATCAGAAATTTTATAGACGATTTAATTTTATTGAAAAAATTATACAAAAAAATAATCAAAAAATTGAAGATATATCATTAAGGGAACTATTAAATTATTGGGAGAAAGCTAAGCATGAAGAAAAATAAAATCGTTGGAATAACTTTTGGTTCTTTTGATCTTTGTCATTATGGCCATGCTTTGATGTTTGAAGAATGTAAGGAATATTGCGACTACTTAATTGTTGGAGTACAATCTGATCCTAGCATAGATCGTCCTGAAAAAAATAAACCTGTTCAATCACATGAAGAGAGAATAGGTATAGTAAGTTCTCTAAAGTTTGTTGATGAGGTGGTAACATATGATACCGAAGCCGACTTAATTGAGGTTTTAAAAAATATTCAACCAGATGTAAGAATTCTTGGGGCAGACCATAAAGGTACCCTTTTTACTGGACATGAACTTCCTATTAAATGTGTTTTTAATACAAGGGACCATGGTTATTCAACTTCAGAGCTTAGGAAGAGAGTTTTTGAAGCAGAAAAAAGTAAAACTTAGTTTCCAATTAAGTAATTAAATATAATACTAGACGCCAATCTTAAGTTGTTATCATCATTAAGTTCGCTATCAAAAATACTTTCATTTTTTAAAGCAAAAACTCTAAGCTTTTCACTAATGTATACTTGTTTAGTTTTAAACTGTATTTGCTCAAAATTGACTTTATAATGATTGTTTTTCAAAACTTCTGAAATGGAATTATTGCGCTCAGGATATTCAGCTAGTAGTTTCTTAAGAAAGATTGATAATGTGTAATCAGACTTATAATTATCAATTAATAATAAACTTCCATTTAAAATCATTCTATTTAACTCTTGAATGTGAGTTTCTGATAATTTCAAATAAGAATTACCGCATAGAAATATTATAGGATATTTTGAAAATAATAAATTAGCTTCATCATTTATTTCAAATGCTAAATCAATATTTGAAGTAGTTTTAAGGTATTCTGATAATTTATTTGCTTCATCAATATTACAATTTCCATATAATAATATTTTATCTGATTGAGCAAATAATTGATTGACGAGCATTAGCATTATTAATAATGCAGTTATATTTAGTTTTTTAATCATTATTAACAATTTAGGTTTTAATTTTATTTAAATGAAAAAACTTAAATTTTATCTCATAATACTTTTGATAACTTCATTAGCATTTAATCAAGATCAAAGCTTTGATAAATCAATTAAAGATACTGAAGAACAGATTAATAGACTTAAAGCATCTATCAATTCAGGAAATAAAGAAGTTGAAAAATTGAAAACTCAATCAAAAAAAACAAAAGATATAATTGAGCTAACAAGAAAAAATATTAACAACTCCAATGCATTAATTAATGCATATGACAAAAAAATCAGTCTATATAATAAGCAACTAGTGAATCTTGAAAATGCAATTATCAGAAATAACCAATCCATTAATGACATAAAAAAATCTTATGAAATAAGATCAATAAGTCTTTATAAAAATAGAAATAACGATCTTTCAAATTACATCTTCAATTCCAAAAGTTTTTCGCAGATGATTTACCGTCTAAAATACTTTAATATAATTTCAGAAATAAATCAAAAGTCTGTTAATAAAATAAAAACTACACAACAATTTAATAGGAAAAAAACTTCTGAAATTTCTGGACTGCTTGATAAGGTTGAAGAAAGTAAAAATTACAAAAAAACAGAAATATCTAGTTTAAATCAGAAAAAAATATATCAAGAAAAGTTACTGAAGCAACTCAAGAAGGAAGAAAATGAAGTAAAAGCTGAGATAGCAGTACAATTACAACAAATTGATGCTTTGGAACAACTTCGTAAGCAAATTATTGCTGACAAAAAAAAGTATAATGAGCAGCAGTTAGCTAGTTTAAAAAGAATTGATAAGGATATAAGGAATTATAAAGGAAAGTTAGATTGGCCTGTTCAAGGGAAAGTCGTTAAATCATTTGGACCACAATGGAATCCTCGTTTGAATACTACTTTAGATAATCCGGGTATTGATATTAGCGCAAGAGCAACACTCCCAGTTAAAAGTGTCTTTGATGGATATGTATCAACCATTACATTTATAGCTGGATATGGAACCACTGTAATAATCGACCACAACAATAGTTACTACACTGTTTTTACTCATTTAGAAAATTTGCTAATATCAGAAAATATGAATATTAAAGAAGGCCAAAATATTGGCTATGTATCAAATGATAATATTATTCATTTTGAAATTTGGGGTAATAATCAAAAATTAAATCCAGAAAAATGGTTAGTTAATGGAAATTAGTCAAATTCAAAGTGGAACATGGCAAAAGTTTGAAAATGCCATCAAAGAAGAAAAAATTTCAAATGCTTACATCATTCATGGACCATCTGGCTCAGGTAAAGAAGCCTTAGCATTGCACTTCGTGGCTCAGATTTTATCATCAAAAATAACTGATTTGGTTTCTAACGAAAATATTACTTTCATTGCTCCAGCATCAAAAGATTTTTACCAGAATTTATTTAAAAGCAAAACATTTGAAACTGATGAGTATAATCAATGGAAAGAATTTTTAAGTAATAAAATGTATAATCCTTTTTTGAAAAAGGTTTTATCTGATAGTAATAATATTCCTGTTGTAACAATTAATAATTTAAAAGAGAAAATCTACTTTAAGACCAGTAGTAGAAAGATTGTAGTAATTTTTAACTCTGAAGCATTATCTCATGGAAGTGGTGAATCAGCAAATATGCTTTTAAAAGTGTTAGAAGAACCACCTAGCAATACTACATTTATTTTAGTAACTGATTATATTGATAAGGTAATGCCAACAATTAAGTCACGATGTCAATCTGTATATGTTACTAGATTAACAAATGACTCAATTGCACAATTTTTTACAAAAAACAACCAATTATCTTCAAATTTCATTTCTTTTATTACAGATAATAATTTAAATGCACTCAATTCACTTAATTCTTTTGACAAAGAGGAAATCCTAGATTGTATAAAAGATTATTTTAATGCAATTAGATATAAGAATGCAGAATCTATTTCAGGTTTTATTGATAGAATTGAAAGCCTTTATAAATCCTCAAGAAATGAATTTGATTTTCACCTATCAGTAATTAGGAAGTTCATTAAGCTCATTTCAATGATTAATCAGTCCGTTGGTTATGATATTGAATTTGAGGAATTTGAAGAAGTAGCATTAATTATTAATAAAAAATATAAAAATATGGATCATATCAAATTAATTGAAAACATTGAAAAGCTAATAAGTGTGCTTGATGGTAACGCAAATCCTAGGTTATCACTAATGAACATGATTATTAATTCAAATAAGGCGTTAAATTAGCACATGGAAAAGTATTATATAACTACACCAATATATTATGTGAATGATAAGCCTCATATTGGCCATGCATATACAACAATACTTGCAGATACCATTTCAAGATTTAGGGCTTTAGTAGGAGAAAAACCCACTTTTTTAACTGGATTAGATGAGCATGGGTTAAAAGTCCAGCAAGCAGCAGAAAAAAATGGAAAGGCGCCTCAGGATCACTGCGATTCAATGGCTCCAGCATTTATAGATTTGTGGAAAAAATTAAATATCAACTATTCTGATTTCATTAGGACTACGGAGTATAGACATACAAAGATTGTTCAACAAATTTTAACAAAAGTTCATGAATCAGGTGATATTTATATGGACGAGTACGAAGGATGGTATTCAATATCTGAAGAAAGGTTTATTACAGAAAAGGAGCTTGATTCTGGTCAATTTGGTCAGGTAAAACAAATAAAGGAAAAAAATTATTTTTTCAAAATGAGTAAATACCAAGCAACCTTAACAGATAAAATTGAAAAAGATGAATTGTTAATTCAGCCAAAAAGTAGAAAGAATGAGGTGCTTGGTTTTCTTAAAAATGAATTATCTGATCTTTGCATTTCCAGACCAAAATCTCGTCTTGAGTGGGGAATAGAACTACCTTTTGATGATAATTATGTCACATATGTATGGTTTGATGCACTAATCAATTATATATCAGCTATAGGAGCTTATAGTAATGATGAGCAGTTTTCTTCTTTATGGCCTGCAGATGTTCATTTAATTGGTAAAGATATTTTAACTACTCATTCGGTTTATTGGCCTACAATGTTGCTATCATTAGGATTGCCATTGCCGCAAAGAATTTTTGCACATGGATGGTGGCTGACTGACGACCAAAAAATGAGTAAATCATTAGGAAATGTTGTAAGCCCTTTAATGTTGATAGATGACTTCGGAGTTGATTCTGTAAGATATTATCTAATGTCTGAAATGGTTTTAGGTATGGATGCAACATTTTCATCAGAATCTTTTGAAAAAAAATATAATAGTGACTTAGCTAATGATTTTGGCAATTTAGTGAGCAGAGTTTCAACTTTAATAAAGAATAACTTTGATGAAAAAATTCCAGAAAGCAGTTTAGCAGAATCTAATCTTTCTACCAATTTTCAGAAAATAGTTTTAAAAGAACAATTAGATAATTTAGAGATTGATAAAGTAATTAATGATATAATGACTTTCATTCGTAGCATTAATGTTTTTATGGAACAAAACGAACCATGGAAATTAGTAAAAAGTGACAAAGTGCAGGCTGGAAATATACTATACCATTGCGCAGAATCCTTGAGGTTAGCTGCTGTAATGTTATCTCCTGTAATGCCTTCAAAAACCAAGGATATTTTAGATATTCTAGGTACTAATGATGTAGAATTAGTTTGGGGTAAATTAGAATCAGGATCAAAGATTTCTATTTCAAAGCCTATTTTCCCGAGAATCAGTTAATGCTATTAATTGATACACATGCACATCTTTATTATGATAATATGTATGAGAATTTATCTGAAGTTCTGAAGTTAGCAGAATCTAATAATGTAAAAAAAACTATTTGTATAGGTACAGATCTTGTGACTTCATTAAAGTCAGTAGAAATCGCAGAGCAATATGACAATGTTTTTGCTACAGTAGGTATTCATCCTCATGATTCAAAAGATGTCCCAAAAAATTATTTGCAAGAGCTTGAAAAATTATCTGAAAGTAATAAAGTGGTAGCTATTGGTGAAATTGGAATTGATAATTATAGAAATCATTCTCCACAAGATATACAGAAAAAAGTAATGATAGAACAAATGGATCTTGCATATAAATTAAATCTTCCAATTGTCTTTCATAATAGAGATGCAGATAATGAAATATTTGATGTGTTAAAAAAACATCCATTTCATAAAGCATTATCTCATTGTTTTTCAAGCAATTTAGATTTTGCAAAAAAACTGATATCTCTTGGAATCAAAATTTCTTTTTCAGGAAATGTAACTTTTAAAAATGCAACAAATACGGAAGTGGTAGAAAATATTTCAATTAATGATTTTATGCTTGAAACTGATTGTCCATTTTTAGCACCTCATCCATTTAGAGGTAGTAAAAATGAACCAAAGTATGTATTGACAATAGCCAAAAAAATTGCTGAATTAAGAGGTGAAACTTTAGAGCAGATTGCATTATCTACTTCAAAAAATGCGGAACAATTTTTTAATATATAAATGGTTTTTGCAAAAAAGAAATGGGGACAAAATTTTTTAGTTGATAATAATCTATTAGAAAAAATAATTAAAAAAATTGATATCAAAAAAGATGATGCAATATTAGAAATAGGCCCAGGGCATGGTGCATTATCTGAAAAAATTATACAAAAAACTAAAACGTTAAAAATGGTCGAGATTGATCCTGAACTGATTCAAGTAATTAGTCAAAATCCATTACTTTCACCATTTGAGATCTTTAATCAAGATATTTTAAAAATAAATCTTCAGGAATTAGGTTTAAATAATCCAAAGGTCATTGGAAATATTCCATATAATATTACTTCTCCCATTATATTTTGGCTTATTGATCACTTGCCTTACTGGAGTGAGTCATATCTAATGGTTCAAAAAGAAGTCGCTCAAAGATTAATAGCAGATATTGGAACCAAAGATTATAGTCGAATCACTGTTATGACTGGCTTGTATTTCAATATAAAGATATGTTTTTATATTTCTCCAAATGTATTCAATCCAAAGCCAAAAGTTGAATCAGCCTTTATATCAATTAAAAAGAATGATAAATATGATTTAAGTAAAATTGATTCAAAGAAATATAGTCAGGTAGTTCGTATGGCTTTTAATCAAAGAAGAAAAATGTTAAGAAATTCCCTTTCTGCATTAGACATTAATAGAGATAAGTGTGAGGTTGATTTTCAAAGAAGGCCAGAACAGCTCACAATAGATGAATTTTTGGACATTTCTAATAATATTATATCCTAATTGGCATTTTTGAATTTTATCACTAAGTTTCCGCACGATGATTGAAGTAAACATAAAAGACAATGAATCTTTAGAGAGAGCACTTAGACGTTTCAAAAAGAAATGGGAACGTTCGGGTGTGCTTAAAGACGTTAAAAGAAAAGCTTTTTATGAAAAGCCTAGCGTTACAAAGAGAATTGCCAAAAAACAAACCATTAGAAGAGCAGTAAGACTAGCAAAGTTTAATAACTAATAGTCTATATCTCCTCTTTCAATTCTAATAAAAAAGTTCTAATCTACAACTATGTTAATTAGAAGTGCATCCGGTCTTAGAGGAATAGCTGAAGATCATTTTACCCCTGAATTAATTGATAATTACATTTCTGCATTTATTTCAACTCAAAATATAAAATCATGTGTTATTGGAAGAGATAGCAGACCTTCAGGGAAACAAATTTCTCAATGGGTAATTGATTCGTTTCATAAAAATGGAATCAATGTTGAAAACTGTGGTCTTGCAACAACTCCTACAATGCAAGTCATGACTGAAAAAGAAAATTTTGATGGTGGGATTGTAATTACAGCTAGTCATAATCCATCTGAGTACAACGGATTAAAGTTCCTACAAACAGATGGGACATTTTTAAGTCCTGAGCAATGTGAAAAATTATTTAAAGCAGTCGATCAGAATGTTTCAATAGACCCACCTGATTCACTTGGAATAGTTTCAGACTATCCCACAGCAAATGAAGAGCATATAGATAAAGTTTTAGCTGCAAAGTGTATTGATGCTGATAAAATTCGAAAAAAGAAGTTTAAAGTTGTCATTGATGCTGTAAATGGAGCAGGATCATTCATTTTACCAATGCTTTGTGAAAAATTAGGGTGTGAAGTAGTAACAATTAATTGTAATGGAGATGGTAATTTTACTAGAGTACCAGAGCCTTTAGCTGAAAATTTAGATGCTTTAGAGCAAAAGGTTTTAGAGGTTGGTGCTGATATTGGATTTGCTACAGATCCTGATGGAGATAGATTATCAATAGTTTCTAATAAAGGAAGAGCGATTGGAGAGGAATATACGTTGCTATTTGCTGTAATGAACTTTTATTCAAATCTAGGAAAATATCTACTAAATGATGTAAAAGTGAATAAACAAGGCAAACAACTTTTGAACTTTCCTTTTGAACATGGCGCCGTAACAAACCTGTCTTCTTCAAAAATGATTGATGACTTCCTATTGATTTCTGGTTTAGAATCTTATAGAACAAAAATTGGTGAAGCTCACGTTGTTAAAGAAATGAAAAAGAGAAATATTTGGATAGGTGGGGAAGGTAATGGAGGAGTAATCTTAAAAGAGGTTCATCTAGGAAGAGATTCATTAGTAGCAATTTCAATGATATTAAATCTTCTTATAACAAAAAGTAAAAGAGTTGATGAAATTATTTCAGAACCAATTATAAACTCACATATAATACCAAACTATATTTTTGTAAAAGATAAGATTAAAATTGATGAGAATATAGACTTTGATAGCCTTGAATGTATATTTGATTGTGACGAAATTAATAGGGTTGATGGTGTAAAACTTAGTTGGTCCGATAAATGGATTCACATAAGAAAATCTAATACGGAGCCAATAATTAGAATTTTTGCTGAAGCGCCAACAAAAAACGAAGTTGATGAGTTGGTCAATAAATTAAAGACTTATGTAAAATGAAGTTATTAGAAAAAAAACATAACCCTTCTGATATTGAGAATAAGTGGTATAAGTACTGGCTTGAAAAAAAATATTTTTCTAGTCAGGAATCTGAAAACCATTATACAATTGTAATTCCACCACCCAATGTTACTGGAAAGCTTCATATGGGACATGTACTCAACAATACTATTCAAGATATTTTAATAAGAAAAGCTAGAATGGAGGGTAAAAATGCATGCTGGATTCCTGGTACAGATCATGCGTCAATTGCTACTGAATCAAAAGTAACTAAGATGCTTGAAGAGCAAGGAATTAATAAAAAAGATTTAACTAGAGAAGAGTTTTTAAAGTATGCGTGGGAATGGAAAGAAGAATATGGTGGTACCATTATTAATCAACTTCAAAAACTAGGGTGTTCTTGTGATTGGGATAAAACTAGTTTTACTATGGATGAAGATTATTCTAAAGCGGTTTTAGAATCTTTTGTTCAATTATATAACAAAGGGTTGATTTATAAGGGAAGTAAGCTTGTAAACTGGTGTCCAAAGTCACAGACCGCTTTAAGTGATGAAGAAGTTATGTTTAAAGAGGTAAATGGAACTCTTTGGTATATTAAATATGCTATTAATGATTCTGATACATTTATAGAAATTGCAACAACCAGACCAGAAACTATGTTAGGTGATACAGCAATAGCAGTAAATCCTAATGATAAAAGATATAAAGATTTGATAGGCAAGACAGCATTATTACCATTAGTAGGTAGAAGTATTCCTATTATAGCTGATGACATGGTAGATCCTGAATTTGGAACGGGCTGTGTTAAAATTACACCTGCACACGATTTGAATGATTATGAAGTAGGAATAAAGCATAATCTCGAAATGATAAATATTATGAATGCAGACAGTTCTATTAGCGATAAAGCTCCAGAAAAGTATAGAGGGATGTCAAGGGAGGCTGCTAGAAAGCAAATTGTTCTTGATTTAAAAGACATAAATCATCTAATAAAAGAAGAGGATTACTTTCATAAGGTAGGATATTCAGAAAGAGGAAATGTACCAATTGAATATTATTTGTCAGAGCAATGGTTTTTAAAAATGGAAGATTTAGCTAAGCCAGCTAGCAAAGCAGTTAAAGATAATGAAATTAATTTTTACCCAAATCATTGGGTTAAAACCTACAATCATTGGATGGATAATATTCAAGATTGGTGCATAAGCAGACAACTTTATTGGGGCCATCAAATACCTGTGTGGTATAAAAAAGGTGCTGATAGAGCTAATCAAGATAATTGGTTCGTTTCAATCACACCGCCAACAGATTTAGAAAATTGGGAACAAGATAATGATGTTTTAGATACGTGGTTTAGTTCATGGTTGTGGCCTTTTGCAGTTCATGGATGGCCAGATATAAAAACCACAAAATATTTTCCAACCAACACACTAGTAACTGGCCCAGATATCATTTTCTTTTGGGTAGCAAGAATGATTATGTCCGGATATGAATTTATGGGTGATTTGCCATTTAAAGATGTTTATTTCACGAGCATATTAAGAGACGAAAAAGGCAGAAAATTAAGTAAGTCTTTAGGAAATTCTCCTGATCCAATAACATTATTTGAAAAATATGGTACTGATGCAACTAGATTTTCCATAATGCTGATGTCACCACAGGGTTCTGATGTATATTTTTCAGAGCATGGAATTGAAGTCGGAAGAAACTTTATGACTAAGATTTGGAATGCAAGTAGATTTATTATGCTCAATCACGAAGATTCATTCGCAGATGAGATTGATATTGAAGCATTAGATAATTTTGATAAATGGATTCTTGATTCACTGGACGAAACAGTGAATGAAGTCAATAAATACTTCGATAAATATCAGTTTAATGAAGCTATAAAAAAAATCTATGATTTTACATGGAATGAGTTTTGTAACTGGTATATAGAAATTGTAAAACACAGATTTAGAGAAGGTGATATTACTTCAAAAAGTAATTCGTTTAATATTTCTAAAAAAATAATTAAGAAAGTTCTATTATTATTACACCCAATTGCACCATTTGTATCTGAAGAGATTTGGAATCACCTGAAAGATACTAATGAAGAAGATATTATTATATCATCCTGGCCTAAAGCTAAAAATAGCATCATAAGTCATGACAAAGATGAAATTTTAGATTTTAAAGAAATAGTTACTTCAATTAGAACTATTCGCTCAGAATTAAATGTTCCACCATCTAAAAAAATTGATGTGATCGCTCATGCAAAAAATGAATCAATTGAGAACAGATTAAATCCTTTAATTGATCTAATTAAATCTTTATCAAATTCTAAAAATTTAAATTTGAGTTCAAAAAAAGAAAAGCCAGAAAACTCTGCAGTAGCAGTATGCAAGTCAGTGGAGCTATATATTCCATTAGGGGATTTAGTAAATAAGGAGGAAGAACTCCAAAAGCTTGACAAAAGATTAAGCGAACTAGACAAACTCATTTCATCAATTGAAAGCAAGTTATCTAATGAAGAGTTTATAAGTAAAGCTCCTGAAAATATAGTTAATGGTGAAAAAAATAAACTAAGCAATTTTCTTGTTGAAAGAACAAAAATTCTTTCTAATATTGAGGTATTAAAATGAAAAAATTAATTTTTATACTTTTATCATTCAGTTTGGTGTTTTCCCAACAAGAATCTTCAAATAGATCTCTAACGATTTATAAAGATAATTTTGCTGTGATAAAGGAGCCAATTATATGGAATTTGAAATCCGGTAGCAACATTACTTCTTTCTCAAATATTTCAAAAAACTTATTATTTGATTCGCCTGTTTTAAATATTGAAGGAGTAGAAGTTTTATCTCAGACCTTAAATAAAAATTTTTCATCTACTGATAGTTTTTTAAAAAATAGTGTAGGTTCACCAGTTGAAATTATACCGATAAGTGGAAGTAGAACAGAAGGTTTATTGATGGATATTAATAGTTCAAGCATATCTGTTAAAACCAGTAAAGGCCTTGTTGTATTTCAAAGATCACAATTACTTTCATTTACATTAAAATCAAATAGTGTTCAGGATAAATTTACTCCTGAAATAGTATGGGAATTAATTTCAATTGAAGAAAAACCTGTTAGAGCTGAGTTAACATATATTTCTTCAGGATTTTCTTGGAAGCCAATTTACACATTAACGATTAACGGTGATGATTCTACTGCTTCATTAATGGTTAATGCAGAGGTAACAAATAATTCAAATGTTAGTCTCTTTGCCGCCAATTTAAAAGTTGTAGAAGGTAATGTTCCTTTAAATTCCTCTTCTAAAAAATCATCATATCAAATGATGGAATCTAGAAGTGCTATGGACACTAGAAATTCATTGGGAGATTTTTATATCTTTGATATTGGTTCAAATCTAAAGCTCGATTCTATGCAATCAATTCAATTACCCCTAATGGAGTCTAGACAGATTATTTACGATAAAAAGTATATATTTGAAAATTCCGAAAGAGATCAGGGTGATGAACCTTTAAGTATTGAAGTTTCATTTGAGAACTCGGCTTCAAATAATTTAGAACTTCCATTACCGTCAGGAGTGTTATTCCTTTATGAAAAAGATGATGCAAATTCAATTAACTTTATTGGAAGAAATTCACTTACTCAGCTATATAAAGGTGGTGTAGCAATTTTAGATGGAGGAAAGGCATTTGACATTATTGGTAAAAGAAGAATTTTAAATTTTGATAGACAGTCCAACAGCGAAGAATCTACTATATCTCTACAAATACTTAATACCAGTAATAAATCTATTAAAGTTAAAGCAGTAGAAAAAATCTTTGGAGACTGGGTGATTAAAGAATCTTCTTCGATGTATATAAAAGAAGATGCATCAACCATATATTTCCCATTAGAGATTGAACCTGGACAAACTGAGCTAATTACTTATACTTACAAAAAAGAATGGAAGTAATGTCTTTTGAGCGAAGCTTTACAAAATTCTAATTCGTTAGATACCCCAATTCAATTCATCAAGGGCGTAGGTCCAAAAAGAGCTAAAGTGCTCGAATCATTAAATATTTTTACCATTAAAGATTTATTATACTATTTTCCTCGAAAATATTTAGATAGAACATCTCTTTCAACAATTGGATCTATCAGTGAAGGAGATGAAGTAAACTTGGTTGGTAGAGTCAAATCTGTAAATCTCAGAAGAATGAAAAAAGGAAACTTTGTTACTGCTAATGTAGTAGATCATACTGGTTCCATTAGATTAATGTGGTTTAACGCTGCAGATTATATTCATCAATCTCTTAAGGTTGGTGATTTATTAACAATGCATGGTAAGGTAGCAGCGTATAAAGGTAGTCCACAGATAGTACATCCTGAATATGATAAATTAAATGCAAATGAAATTTCATTAACTACAGGATTTATCATTCCAGTTTACCCCTTAACAGATGATTTAAAAAAATCAGGACTTGATAACAGAAATTTGAGAAAAATAATTTATTTAGCTTTAGAATCAGTAGACAGTATTGATGATCATTTTGATAAAGATTTAAGAAAAAAATTCAATATTGAAGATTTAGATACTTCTTTAAGAAATATTCACTACCCAAAAAATTTTGAATCACTAGAAAAGTCAACTCATCGCCTGAAATATGATGAACATTTCTTTCTACAGTTATTATTAGCTATGAGAAAAAGTAAAATCAAAGAAAATAAATATGATTCTATAAAATTCAAGACAAAGTCATATAATAAGATATTAAAAAATCTTGATTTTGAGCTCACAGGCAGTCAGCAATTATCATTGAGAGAGATTGTTGATGATTTTATTTCAGAAAATCCAATGAATCGTATGATTCAAGGAGATGTGGGATGTGGTAAAACTATTGTATCCATTCTTGCATCATCAATTGTGGTAGATAATGATTATCAAGTTGGAATAATGGCCCCAACTGATCTTTTATCAAAGCAATTGTATAAAAATTTTCAATCTTATTTTGAAGCTATAGGCATAAAATGTTCCTTGTTAGTTGGAAGCTTGAAGCCGAAAGATAAAGACAAGGTTTTAAAGGACATTAAATTAGGGAAATCTAATATAATAATTGGAACACATGCTTTATTTCAAAAGGATGTTAAGTTCCATAATTTAGGATTTGTAGTTATTGATGAACAACATCGATTTGGGGTAAACCAAAGGCAAAAGCTTCTATCAAAATCAACCAATCCTAATCTAATGGCAATGACAGCAACACCAATACCAAGAACTCTAGCTATAACCTATAATGGGGACATGGATTTATCAATTATTGATGAATTGCCAAAAAATAGACCTGACATTCATACTTCGTTTATAGAAAAAGATAATTTATCAACCGCTTTTAATTTTATAAGGGAAAAAGTAGAAAGTGGAGGACAATCAATTATTGTTTATCCATTAATCAATGAAAGTGAAAAACAAGACTTATCTGCTGCAGTTGAATCTTATGAATATTTAAGTAATAGTATTTTTCCTGATTTAAATGTTGGATTAATGCATGGACAATTAGAAGACGAAAATAAAAACAATGAAATGCAAAAATTTATGGAAGGAGACATAGATATCTTAGTTTCTACAACTGTTGTTGAGGTTGGAATTGATAATCCAAATGTTAATGTAATGCTTATCAATAATTCCGAAAGATTTGGATTAAGTCAGCTTCATCAATTAAGAGGAAGAGTTGGAAGAGGATCTTTGGAAAGTTATTGTCTTTTATGTAGTGATAGCGAATCTCCTAAAACAAAAGAAAGATTAAGTATCATTGTAAATTCAAGGAATGGTTTTGAAATTGCTGACGAAGATTTAAAATTACGAGGACCCGGAGAGTTTTTTGGAGAAAAGCAAAGTGGATTTGTAAAATTTAAAATAGCAGATTTAATTACTGACGGACCTATTATTAGAGATGCGAGAATGAATGCTTTTGAAATTATAAAGAATGATGCAAATTTGACCCAGAATAAACATATAAATATCAAACAAAAGTTTGATGATGAATATTTACAATTATTTTTAAAAACAACAGTAAACTGAGGACTAAATGAAAGAAAAACCAACAGAAAAACAATTATTTGATGCCTTGATTTCCCAAACAGCTTATGGAATTTGGGTGTCACTTGGAAAATTGCAGAACCCAGTAAGCGGAGAAACATCTATCGATCTTACTCAAGCATCAATTCAAATAGATATGTTAGATATGATTAACAATAAAATGCATGCTAGTCTTACGGATGAAGAAAGAGAGTATATTGATAAAGTTTTAGCTGAAGCAAAAATGAATTATCTTGAAGTTGAGAAAAATGAGAACGAACAAGATAGTTTAAAAGAAGAAAATAAAGAAGAACCAGAAGCATAGAGTTGAGTTTTTTTACTACTTATAGCAAAAAATTAGAAAATCTAATTGCTGGAGTTATTTTTCTGATAACATTCACAGTATATTTTTCAACAATGGCTCCTACAGTATCTTTCTGGGATACTGGAGAGTTTATAGCAACTTCTTATATTTTAGGAGTACCTCATCCTCCAGGGAGTCCACTATTTTTATTGGTTGGTAAATTTTTTAGTCTAATACCCATCAGTAGTGATATTGCATTCAGGGTGAATATTTTTTCACCTATAATAAGTGCATTAACCATTAGTCTCCTATTTCTTATTTGTAATCAATTCATTGATAGGGTAGATCCAAATGATAAAAATAAGTTTTTTAAAATGTGGTCCTCTTTAACTGCTTCTTTGACTTTTGCATTTACTCATAGTCATTGGTTTAACGCTGTTGAAACGGAAGTTTATGCTTTTAGCGGATTTATGACTACTCTTGTTGTATTCATAATAATGCGCTGGTCTCAAAAAATTCATGATTCCAATCATATCATATACTTAATATTTATCAGTTATATCATTGGATTAGCAACAGGTTTACATTTACTTAATCTTTTAACTATCCCATTTATTGGACTAATAATATATTTTTCAATCGGAAAATTAAGTAACAAAAATTTGATTCTTACCTTTATATTTTCTTTAATTATTTTTTTTGGAATTCAAAGTGTAATTATAAAAGGCCTCCCGCAATTAACTGCATCTTTAGGATTAGTTGGACTATGTTTTTTAATTATTTTGTGGGTTATAACCACGATTTACTCAATTAAATCAAACAAAACTTTTTTATCAATTTTCTTATCATCTGTTTTACTTATTGTAATTGGCTATTCTACATATTTTGCAATTTTTATTCG
Source organism: uncultured Fidelibacterota bacterium (assembly GCA_902525615.1). Lineage (GTDB taxonomy): Bacteria > Fidelibacterota > Marinisomatia > Marinisomatales > Marinisomataceae > Marinisoma. The sequence continues at coordinate 335,862 of CABZHT010000001.1, read as the reverse complement.
ATCTGGCCAAAATCCCAATATAGATGAAAATAATCCTGAAACTATTTCTGAAGCTATTTCTTATCTAAACCGAGACCAATATGGTCAAATGACTATTTTGCCAAGAAAATTTGATAATCTTCCTTCAAAAATTTCTATTGTGGGATCTCCAGCTGATGACAACTCACAGTTTTCATTTGATCAGGAATTGGATTACATGTTCCATGATATTCCATCTCAAGCAAGCTTTTTATGGAATTACCAAATTAAAAAAATGTATTTAAGATATTTCTTATGGCAATTTGCAGGTAAAGGTAACAGCGGAGACCCATTTGTTGCAAGTGTTGGAGCATCATCCGATGAAGATGGAGTGGATTGGAGACAATTCGGATTACCAATTGCACTTATAATGGGCTTAATTGGAATAGGATATCACTTCAGAAAGAATAAACAAGATGCATTTTCTTTATTGACATTATTTTTAATGACTGGTATTGCAATTATTTTTTATCTCAATCAAGATGCTCCACAACCAAGAGAACGTGATTATGCTTACGTAGCAAGTTTTATGACTTTTTCCATTTGGATTGGTTTAGGTATCTATTCATTTATCAATTTCATTACAGATTCTTTGCTAGAAAAGTCAATTAAGTTAAAATCATCTTACTTTATGATAGGGTTATTCATTCTATTTATGCCAACTAGAATTTTAATTGCCAATTATCATGAACATGACAGAACAGGAAACTACATTGCTTGGGATATGGCATATAATATGCTTCAAACATGTGAACCAAACTCAATTCTTTTTACAAACGGAGATAATGACACATTTCCTTTATGGTATTTACAAGAAGTTGAACAAATAAGAACTGATGTAGTAGTTGCTAATTTGAGTCTTTTAAATACCACCTGGTATGTAGAGCAATTAAGAGAAAGATATAAGGATAATCCATTTATTAAAATGAGCGATAAGGAAATTCAAAGTCTAGATTTTAAAAGATGGGAATCAAAGAAAATCTCTATAAATGCCCCAAAAGATAGCAATAATGAGATGGATAAAATTGAGTGGGAATTAAACCCTACTTATTTAGGCGTTGCATTAAGAATACAAGATCTTATGGTTTTAAGAATAATTAATGACAATAATTGGAATAGACCCATTTATTTTGGCGTAACTGTTTCACCGACAAGCATGCTAAATCTTGATAACTATTTACAAATGGAAGGTTTAGCATACAGATTAGTAAATAATTCAAATCAGATAATTAATCAAAATAAAATATCAGATAATTTATTATCATTTATTGGGGATAATTCTTGGTTTACTGATTACGATTCAAATAAATACAATTTAATTGATAGGGATATTTCAAAAGAATATCAAAGAGGATATATCTTTAGAAATCTTGCAAATGAGAACGTATATGTTGATCCTCAACTAGGTCGATTGGTACAAAATTATCGTACTGGATTTGTTAGACTTTCTATATCTCATTACCTGAATGAAGATTTTCAAAAAGCTGAATCAGTTCTTCTGAAAATGGAAGAAATTATGCCAAGTAGTATCATTCCTATACCTTCAAAACAACTTCAATATCAAATTGCACAAGTTTATAGTGGTGTAGGTAATCAAGCTAAAATGAAATATCATTTGAAAGAGCTTGTTGAAAGAAAAGATTTATTGCTTGAAGACTATATTTTGTATGGGAAGACCTTCATTCAACTTTTAGAAGATTATGATGAGTCAAAATTAATTTTTGAAACTATATACCAGAATTATAAGCTTATTGAACAGTCAATTTTAAGAAGAGGGTTCACAGCAACAAAAATATCAGAAACAGAATGGCAAGATTGGCAACAGTCACTTCCAGAAATTATTTACCTACTTTTTTTTAGTTACAAAAATCTTGAAATGTATGATGAAGCCAAAATATTATTAAATGATTGGATTAATAAGAATCCTGCTGATGATAATGCAAAAGAATTGCTTGAGGAAATATTGCAGTTAGAGTCTTCCTAATGAAGTTATCAATTATCATCCCTCACCATAATGGTAAAAAGCTACTTTTTGATTGCTTGCAATCATTATTTGATAATATTTCTATTGATAGTTTTGAGGTTATTGTTGTAGACAATCATTCAAATGACGGATCATCGGATGAAGCTAAGATTCAATTTCCATCCATTCATTTATTAAAATCAAAAAAAAATCTAGGATATAGTGGAGGATGCAACTTTGGAGCAAAAGAAGCTATAGGTGAATATATTATTTTTCTTAATAACGATACATTGCACACAAAAAACTGGATAGAAGAATTAATCAATTTTTTAGATAAAAATCCTCATGCGGGTGCAGCTCAGCCTAAAATTCTAAATGCAATAGATAAAGATACATTTGATTATGCTGGCGGAGCTGGCGGCTATATTGATAAATATTGTTTTCCTTTTGTTAGAGGAAGGTTATTTAATACGCTTGAAAAAGACTTAAATCAATACGACAGTGCTAAGAAAATTTTTTGGGCTTCTGGTGCAGCTTTTATAATCAGAAAAGAATTGTTACACGAATTAAATTTTTTTGACAACATTTTCTTTTCTTACATGGAAGAGATAGATTTATGCTGGAGACTTCAAGCATTAGGTTGGGGAATATGGAATGTACCAACTTCTGTTGTTTTTCATTATGGAAAGCAAACTATAAAACAAAATTCATTTAAATCACATTACTTAAATCATAGAAACTCATGGATTTTATTTATTAAAAATTCTCCATCATTTGAAAAAGGAATGTTAATTATAAAAAGATTCATTTTAGATCAAATGGCAGCTATCTATTCTATTTTAACTCTAGATTTTAAAAGATTTTTAGCGATTTTTTATTCTCATTTTTGGTTGATCTATAATTTGAGAGTTATAATAAATTTGAGAAAGAACAATGATTTAAGACAAAAAAATCTTGATTTAATATATAATGGTAGTGTAGCTATTGATTATTTTTTTAAGCGTAAAAAATATTTCAATCAAATATTTGAATAAAATTCTTTATATATATTTGATCTTTGAGAGTCTAAGTCTTGAAGTTCCAATAACATCTCTTTTTGACCTAATTTTTCCATTATTTCTCCAATTTTAGGTCCATGGTATTTCATAAACATATTGGTATAGTTTTCTTGTGAATAGTTATTAAATATTTCCTCAAGATTTTTAATCAATTTATCAAGTGCTAATATACATTCATCAATATTACCATTTTCAAAAAGTTCATATGATAAGTAGGTTGAAAAACGAAGTTTTCTCAAACCCACATTATCTGTTAATAGATTAATTAAGAGTAATCTTTGCTCCCATCCCCTGGAAAAATTTGATGCACTAGAACGCACAGCTATACTTCTAGCTTTTTCGTAATGCTGAGTTCCACCTAGAGAGCTCCATGTATCTAATTCGGCACCCAGTATTATATTTCCATAAAAGCCAAGAAGGCTTGATAATGGGTTATAATATACACTATCATAGTAAAGCGAAGAATTTTGACTAAGCGAAAATTGAGATCCCTTATCAAAAAAATGTAAATCCATATTATTACTAAAAAAAGACTGTACTAGAAAAGATTCTGAGCTACCTGTATTTGCATTACCCTCGAAAATAACTTGAATATTTAACTTGAGATCTAAATCATCATATTCATCATTCCAAACGGTATCAATATAAAATCTTTGAATAGAATTTTTGAGATTAAACAGTGAAGATTTTTCGTCATCTCTCAACAGTCGATCATCAAAAGTTATATTTGCTTCTTTAAACTGAGCATTTAATTCTGACAAAAATAATATGACAATAATACCTTTAAAAATTTTTATTGGTAAGGAAATTTTAATTAGTTTTCTTAGCATAATAGACCTATATATTTTTTAATTTACAAAATGACATTAATTAAAGACATAATTAACCAAAATAAGAGATTAGCCAAAATTTCTAAAGTTATATCTAAGTTGAGCGATGAAACTCAGATAAATGCTTTTTTAGTGGGTGGCTGTGTTCGAGACTTAATGCTAAATCCTTTAGCAGAATCAATTGATGTTGATATTATGGTCGAGGGAGACGGGATTGATTTTGCTGAAAAGTTAGCTAAAAGAATTGACGTTCCAAAAATCGTTCCTTTTAAAAAATTTGCAACTGCCAAAATTCCATTTAAAGAGTATGAAATTGAGGTAGCTTCAGCAAGACTTGAGAAGTATGATGAATATTCCAGAAGTCCTTCTGAAGTTGTAATGTCTAATATTGAAGATGATTTATTAAGGAGAGATTTTACAATAAATGCAATGGCTGTATCATTGAATAAAGAAAATTTTGGTGAATTTTTTGATCCATTCAATGGAATGGAGGACCTAAGTAATAAAATTTTGAGAACACCTCTTGATTCTGATAGAACATTTTCAGATGATCCACTGAGAATGATGAGAGCAGCATATTTTGCATCAAAACTATCATTAGCTATAGATCCTAGTTGCTTAGAGTCGATTAAACATAATGCAGAGAGAATTACAATAGTTTCTCAAGAAAGAAAAACAAATGAATTATTAAAAATTCTAGGTACCAAAAAACCATCTATTGGATTAAATATTTTACAAGAAGCAGGTCTTATGGAATTTGTATTTCCCGAAATTGCAGTAATGTATGGACTTGATCAATCAAATGAATATCATCACAAAGATATTTTCTATCATACTTTGGAAGTTGTTGATAATGCAGCACAATTATCTGATAAGCTTGATTTAAGATTAGCTGCGTTGGTACATGATATCGCTAAGCCTAAAACACGAAGATTAAGTAAGTCCAAAGGATATACATTTTATGGACATGATGATGTGGGAGCAAGAATGTTAAAAGGCATATCTTCTAATATGAAATTTTCAAATTCAACAAGGGATTACATTGCAAAACTAACGGCATTGCATTTGAGGCCAATAAGTTTAGCAAAAAAAGATGTCACTGATTCTGCTATTAGAAGATTAATTGTTGATGCTGGTGAAGAAATTGATGATTTAATGAAATTATGTAGAGCTGATATTACTACAAAAAATCCCAAAAATATCACAAAGTATTTAGGCAATTTTGATAGAGTTGAAAAAAGAATGAATGAAGTGATTGAAATAGATAAGCTCAAAGCATTTCAATCTCCAGTAAGAGGAGATGAGATCATGAAAATGTTTGATTTGGGTCCTGGTAAGGAAGTTGGAAAAATCAAGACTATGGTAGAAGAAGCAATCATTAATGGTGAAATTAGCAACGATTATTCTTCCGCAATGTCATTTTTGGATCAAATTAAACAACAAAAAAAATAACTTTGCTTTACAAAATGTAAACTTTACTTTACATGTCCTTTATTGATAATATTTATTGGGATAAAAAATTGAAACTTTTTGACGTATATTTCGTCTATATAATGCCAAGGAAAAAAATGAAGACTAAAATATTATTTATACTTCTTTTAAGTATTATAAGCGCTCAAACCTTAAGCGTTGATGAGGCAGTTAGAATTGCATTAGAAAACAAGTCTGCGATAACTAATGCAGAAAAAGATGTTAGAATTGCTCAGTTGAATAGAAATTCATCGGCTGCATTACTATTGCCATCAATAAGTGCTAGTAATTCTTATAGAGAAACAACTTATGGAAACTCTATTATTTCAAGATCAGAATCATATTCTGGAGGTGTCAACTTATCTCAAAGTTTATTCAATTTTGGAGGAAAAGTTAATTCTGTTCGTCAAAGCGATAATTCTTATCAAATCACTAAAATTCAGAAAAGAGAAACAACATCTAGAATAATTTTAAATGTATATACATTTTATTATCAACATTTAAAAGACTCTGAGTTGTATGAAATTGCTAAAGAAGATTTAAACCTATCAAAAAGACAACTTGATTTGGTTAAACAACGATTTGATCTTGGGGCTGTGAGCAAAACAGACTATTTGAAAGCTACTGTGAGATATGGTTCTGCTAAATCGACTTTACTTACAAGAGAGCTTAGTTTTAATAACTCTTTTAAAAATCTAATAAATAGCATGGGTCTTATTGGTACAGATACTAAGATACGTCTTCCTAAAAAAGTAGAAATTAACTTAATAATACCTTCATTTGATGAAGCGTATCAGTTAATGCTTTCGAATAGCCCAAGTTTAAATATTTTAGATAGAAGAGTTACCTCTGCAAAGATTGGCGTTAAACAGTCATGGGCATCAAGTTTACCTAGTTTAAGCATGAGCCTTGGTTATAATGCTACATCAAGCGATCAAATTACTAAGCAATTTTTTGAGGATAATTACATTAAAAGTGCAAATTTAACTTTAAGCATACCTCTTTTTAATGGTTTCAGAAAAAGGAACGACATTAAAATTTCAAAATTACAGTTATCTCAAAGTGAAGCTTCACTCGGCACTGCCAAAAAAGATGCTGAGGTTGAACTTTATTCTTCATTAAACCGATTAAATAATTACGAAGAGTTAATTCCTATTCAACAGGAAATTTTATTATCAGCAGAGGAAGATTTAAAATTAGCCGAACAAAAATATGAGCTAGGATCTGCTGATATTCTTGAGTTACTTGATGCTCAATTAGCAGTTATTCAAGCCAGCTCTTCATTAGTTACAACTAAGTATGATGCTGCGATTCAAATGGCAACACTAGATAATATTATTGGAACTTTAGACAAAAAATATAAATAAGGAGTATTTGTGAAAAATTTAATTGATAAAATTATGCAACATAAAATGAAAATTTTAGGACTTGTAATTGTTGTTCTAGGGTTATCATTCTTTAATGGAAATAATGATGATGGAACTTTAGAAGTTTCAGTTCAAAAAGTTTCGACCAAAGATCTGTCTAGCAAAGTGGTAGCAGATGGAGTTTTAACTCCTGAAACAGAAGTTAAGCTTAGCGCAAACAGTACCACTTACATTACTAAAATTGCTGTTAAGGAAGGAGACTTTGTTAAAAAAGGTGACTTCTTGATGTCATTAGATGATCGTCAACAAAAAGCTGCTACTGAAGCTTCAAGAGCAAGTCTTGAGGCAGCAAAAGTACAACTTGAACAAAGAAAAGCTCAGCAAGAAAGACAATCAAAACTTTATGCTCAAGGACTTATATCAGATCAAGAAATGGAAACTACTAATTCCTCATATGCATCAGCACTTAGTGCTTACAATGGTGCTCAATCTAGATTAATTCAAGATGAAGATGCATTGTCCAAGCTAAGATTAATTGCTCCACAAGATGGAACTATTACTTTTATTGATGGTGAAGTAGGAGATTTAGCTCAAGGTGGTATGTTTAGTCCAACTGTCTTGATGAAATTATCAGATTTATCTAAAATGGAAGTCTATGTTAATGTAAATGAAAATGATATAGCTGACATATCATTGAATGATACAGCCTTAATTCAAGTAGATGCATACCAAAACAAAAAATTTAAAGGCCTTGTAAAAGAAGTTGCATATGCTGCTACTACATCCAGCGGAGGTTCATCTCAACAAGTAACAAATTTTCAAGTTAAAGTGCAAATGTTAGAAGTAGTTGATGGAATGAGACCAGGTATGAGTGCCACTGTTGATATTATAACAGAGGAAAGACTAGGAGCTATTACTATTCCAATTCAGGCATTGACTACTCCAAGACCAGGCAAAAGCGCTGAAAAGAAATCAGGATTTTCTGCAGAGGTTAGTGTTAATGGAGAGTCACAGTGGTCCAATAGAAAGCAATTTGGAGGCAAGCAAAAAAAATCAACAGTCGTTTTTGTCTTGAAAGATGATAATACTGTTGAGCAACGTATTGTTGAAGCAGGTATTGTTGGAGATAGAGATTATGAAATTATTTCAGGATTAGAAGTAGATGAGACAATTGTTACTGGTAGTTTTATTGCTATTAGTAGAGAATTATATGATGGAGCTGTTGTTAAAGTAAAAGAAAATTCTAGACCAAGTCGTAAACGTGGCTAAGTCCAAAAAAGAAATTATATCTATTCAGTCCGTATCTAAGATCTACAACTTAGGTGAAACGGTTGTTAAGGCTTTAGATAATGTATCATTAAGCATTTATGATAACGATTACATTTCTATCATGGGACCTTCAGGTTCTGGAAAATCAACATTAATGAATATTATTGGATGCTTAGATGTTCCTACTAAAGGAAAGTATAAATTTAAAGATGAGTTAATTTCCGAGATGGATGATAACCAACTTGCCAATATTAGAAATGAAAAAATTGGTTTTGTTTTTCAAACTTTTAATCTCCTTCCAAAACTTAATGCTATGCAAAATGTTGAGGTTCCTTTGATTTATTCTTCACTTGGAAGAAAAGAAAGGATAGAACGTGCAGAAGAGGCATTACATATTGTAGGTTTGCAGGATAGAATGACTCACAAGCCTAATGAATTATCGGGAGGACAAAGACAAAGAGTTGCTATTGCAAGAGCATTGGTAAATAAGCCATCAATCATTTTGGCTGATGAACCTACTGGTAATTTAGATTCAAAAAGTGGTAACGAAATCTTGAAATTTTTCGCAAAACTGCATAAGGATGGAAATACAATTATTGTGGTGACCCATGAAGAGTCTGTAGCAAAGCTTTCTAAAAGACGTATTGATATTTTTGATGGAAAAATTGCTAGAGATGAATAATTTTTTTAAAAATATTATCATTGGTTTATTTTCTGTAAGATCAAATTTAACTAGAGTTATTTTAACTGCCTCTGGATTAACAATTGGCATTTTCACTGTAAGTATAGTTTCTGCAGCAGTTTCAAGCATTGATAAAGAATTCGCTAAATCAATGGATTATTATGGTAATGATAAAGTATATGTTGGAACGTGGCCGTGGTCTTTTGATTTTGATTGGTGGAAATATAGAAATCGTCCAAAAATTGAAGAATCTTCATTAGAGTATATTACTCAATACAGTGAATATATTACAGATGTAAGTATCAAAAAAAATACTTGGACTAGAGCAACTTATGGAAATAAAGCCTCATGGTTACAATTGAACGGAGTATACCCAAGTTATCAAGATATGTTAAGTGGCACAAAAATTGAGAACGGAAGGTTTTTCTCTCAAAATGAATGGGATCTTCAAAGAAGAGTTATCATTGTTGGGGGTACTGTAAGAGACGGGTTTTTTCAAGGAAAAGATCCTATTGGTAAAAAAATAAGATTAAATAATGTTACTTTTGAAATTATTGGTGAATTGAAAAAACAAGGTATAGGAATGGTTCCAGGTGGAACATTGGATAACTTAGTGATTATGCCTTCAACAACATTTGAAAGAATACTTACAAGATGGGGTTTTGATGAACTGGTTTTACAAACCAATCCCGAAGATATTCCGTTAGCAAAAGAAGAAGTTGAAATGATTATGCGTGTTGCTAGAAAAATTCCTCCAGGTGATGATGATAATTTTGCTGTTAATTCAGCTGATGCATATATGAAACAATTTAATACAATGAAAAATGCAATAGCGGGAATGGGATTTTTAGTAACAGGAATTTCTTTGGTAGTCTCTGCAATTGGTATTATGAACGTAATGTTTGTTTCAGTCAGAGAAAGAACTAGAGAAATTGGCCTTAGAAAAGCAATGGGAGCAACCAATTTCAATATATTAACTCAATTTTTAAGCGAGGCAGTGGCTATAGCAATTATTGGAGGATCGGTTGGAATTGCACTCATTCGATTAACCGTTTTTGGACTTGCTTCTTTTCCTATACCAAACTTTAATGGCGCAACATTACCAATAAGTTTTGACTTATTGCTAGTATTTTACACCTTTACTATTTGCGTTTTCATTGGTGTTTTAGCAGGCTTGATTCCAGCCAGAACAGCAGCAAATCTAAATCCTATTGATGCCTTAAGAGATGAATAGAATAATAAATTATTTAGTCGATGCTATCGGTGGAGTACTTTTTTATTTTGGTCAAACGAAATTAAGAACTGCGTTAACTCTAATGGGTATTACTGTTGGAGTTTCTTCTATCATTGCAATTATGACAGTTTTAGAAACTTTTGAACAGTCAACTGAATCATTAGTTGCAGATATGAAAACCAACATATTTTACATTACTAAAGATAATCCTGTCCAAATACAATTTGGTAATGATGCAGGATGGGGTAAAAGAAAAATACCAAGAATTACATGGGATGAATATGAGCAATTAAAACGAAATCTTACTCTAGTGACTAACATGGCTGCTACAACCACGGAAGAACCAAGCGATAGAACAATCTCTGTTGGAAAAGAAGAATTGAAAAGTAGACTTGCAAGTTTTTGGGGTTCTGATGGCGATGTATTATCCGTTTCAAAATATGATATCCTTGATGGAAGAAATATTCAAGATATTGATGTAGAAAATGCTAATAGGGTTGCTATCGTAGGATATTATATTAAAGAGCAACTTTTTCCATATTCAAATCCAGTGGGACAAAATATAGAAATTGACAATATCCCTTTTGAAATAATCGCTTTAACTGAACCTAAAGGTGAATTGTTAGGTCAAAATATGGATAGTATGATTGGTATTCCTATCAGCACGTATTTAAAATACTATGGAGGAAAAGGATGGAGAGGAAGACCTGATCTTCAACTTATTTTAGAAGCAGAATCCATGGATGCTTTGGAAGATGCAACTGACGAAGCTATTGGAGTATTTAGAGCTATAAGAAAAATTCCACCAGGTGAACCAAATAACTTTTACATTGCAACCAATGATCAATTAATGGATACTTTTGGCAGCTTTACATCATCTATAAAAATTTTTGTTGGTCTTGTAGCAGGTATTTCGTTGATTGTTGCTGGAATTGGAATTGCTAATATTATGCTAGTTTCTTTAACAGAAAGAATTAAAGAGATTGGTATAAGAAAAGCTCTTGGTGCGAGAAGGTTAGATATTTTTTTACAATTCTTAATTGAAGCAATTTTAATTTCTATCCTAGGTGGTATTGTTGGGATTATTTTAGGCTTATCTTTCGGTAATGTAGTAGCTACTTTTCTTGAACAAAATCCTGTAATTCCATATGAATGGGTGTTCTATAGTCTTCAAATTTGTGCTTCTATGGGTATAATATTTGGCCTCTACCCAGCAATTAAAGCATCAAAGTTGAATCCAATTGATTCAATGAGATACGATTAAGTCTTATGGCCTTTTTCTTGATGAAGTCTTTCTAATCATCTAAATTGTCAAAAATAATTTATGTCTAAAAAAAATAAAATCTCAGAACAAGAAGTAAAGAAGATTTCTGAATTATCAAGATTATCTTTAACAAGTGAAGAACTAAAAAAACGCACTGAAGATATGAATAATATTCTTAATTATATGGATATACTAAATGAGATAGATACTGAAAATGTTGAAGAGTTGTATAATGTTCATGATATGAATAGCTCTTTAAGAGAGGATAATTATGAATCTTCTTTGGATAAAAAAGATGTATTAGCAAATAGTCCAAGTTCAAATTCTGATTATGTTGAAGTTCCTTTAACTGTAAAAAAGGAAAGCCAGTGATTCTTGGCGTTATTCCTGCAAGACTAAATTCCACTCGATTCCCTAGTAAAGTCATCTTCAATTTAAAAGGTAAACCAATTATCGAGCATGTTTATGATAAAGCTGTTCAGTCAAACCTATTAAATAAAGTAATTGTTGCTGTTGATTCTGAAGAAACTAAAAATGCTATTAATTGCCGAGATGTAATAATGACATCAGAGAAGCATCAATCTGGCACTGATCGTGTAGCTGAGGTTGCTAATAAATTTGATTGTGATGTTATTGTTAATATTCAAGGCGATGAACCTGGAATAGATCCCTTGTTGATTGATCAACTTATTACATTATTTGAAGATCCTAGCGTAGAAATGGCTTCAATTGCATCAACTGACTTACAGGAAGATGATTTAAATAATGATAATGTAGTGAAAGTTAATTTGGATAAAGAAAATAATGCTATATCGTTCATTAGAAATAATTTGAATCCTGAATTAACTTATTATAGACACATTGGTATATATGCATATAGAAAAAATACTTTAAATTTATTTACTTCACTTGCTCAATCTGATAATGAAAAAAATCATAGATTAGAACAATTAAGAGCATTAGATAATAATATTGCAATTAAACTATTAATTAGTGATTTTAGCCATAGAAGTATCGACGTTAAAAAAGACTTAAAAAATTATGAAAACTAAATTCATATTTGTTCTTGGGGGTGTAATGTCCGGTTTAGGAAAAGGGATTTCTGCCTCTTCTATAGGTTATCTTTTAAAAAGTGCAGGACTAAAAGTTAATATTTTAAAACTTGATCCCTATCTCAATGTAGACCCTGGTACTATGAATCCATATCAACATGGAGAAGTATTTGTTTTGGACGATGGCTCGGAGACAGATTTAGATTTAGGTCATTATGAAAGATTCATTGATGAGAATATGTCTAGTAAGAATAATGCAACTGCTGGACAAATCTATAGTACAGTATTAGATAAGGAGCGTTCAGGAAGTTATTTAGGAGAAACTGTGCAAGTAATTCCTCATATAACTGATGAAATCAAAAATAGGATGAACGCATTATCTGATTCAAAAAAATATGATATTGTAATTTGTGAAGTAGGTGGAACAGTTGGTGATATAGAAAGTTTACCATTTCTAGAGGCTATTCGTCAACTTTCTCTAGAAGTTGGTTATCATAATTCCTTAATCATTCATTTAACATTATTGCCATTTATTGATGCTAGCGGTGAACTTAAAACAAAGCCTACTCAACATTCTGTAATGAAGTTAAGAGAGATTGGTCTCTCGCCAGACTTTATCTTTTGTAGAACTCAAAATGAGATAAGCCAGGAAATAAGAGTGAAATTGGCTTTATTTTGTAATGTAAAGCCTGAACACGTTATTGAAAATAAAGACGTATCTAGTATTTATGAGGTACCATTGCTTCTTGAAAATCAAAATATTACTAAAATGATTTGTGACCGTTTGGGATTAAAAAATAAGCCATCGATCAAACAGCTTCAAAGTTTTATCAAAACTTATAAAAATCCAGATAGTGAAATTAACATTGCTATGTGCGGTAAATATACCGAATTACATGATGCTTATAAAAGTATTACAGAATCATTCATTCATGCTGGCGTAGAAAACAATACAAAGGTTAAAGTTGTATGGGTTAATACTGAAAAAATCAAAAATGATAAAGATGCAGCAAAATCTTTTAAAGATATTGACGGTATTTTACTGCCAGGAGGGTTTGGATCTAGGGGCGCAGAAGGAAAAATTTTAACTTCAAAATTTGCAAGAGAAAATAATATTCCTTTTCTTGGTATATGCTTAGGATTACAATGTGCAATTATTGATTATGCGCGAAATGTTTGTAACATAAATGATGCTAACAGTTCTGAGTTTAAACCCAAATCCAAAAATAAGGTTATTGATCTTATGGAATCTCAAAGGGCAATTAAGTTGAAGGGAGGAACAATGAGATTAGGTTCTTATGATTGTGAGATTTCAACTGGTACTAAAGCATATTCTATTTATCGTAAAAAGACTATCAGTGAAAGACATAGACATAGATTTGAAGTGAATAATAAATATGTCTCCAAAATGGAGAAAAATGGGTTAATTTTCTCTGGTATGAATAAAAAATTAGGAGTGGTAGAAATAATTGAATTAAAAAATCATCCATGGTTTGTTGGATGTCAATTTCATCCAGAATTAAAAAGTAGAGTTGATAAAGCACATCCTCTTTTTAGAGAGTTTGTTAAAGCTTCGCTAAAGAATAGCAAGAATTAAATATGAACAAAGTAAAGCTAGATAACATTATTTTTGGAGATAGCGCTATACCTTTCATTGGAGGTCCATGTGTTATTGAAAGCAGAGATCATTGTTTCGGTATTGCTGAAAAAATAACTGAAATTACATCTAAGCTAAATATCCCATTTGTTTTTAAGAGCTCTTTTGATAAAGCTAACAGGACATCTATTTCATCATTTAGAGGAGATGGTTTAGATGCTGGATTAAAGATTTTAGAAGAAATAAAAAATAACTTTAACATTCCGGTCACTACAGATATTCATCTACCTGAACATGCCAATGCAGTTAGCGATGTTATAGATATTATTCAAATTCCAGCATTTCTTTGTAGGCAAACTGATTTATTAGTTGCAGCAGCGCAAACTGGTAAAGTAGTGAACGTTAAAAAAGGACAATTTCTATCTCCTTATAAAGTAGAAAATATCATTAATAAACTAGAAGAAAGTGGTAATAAAAATATCTTACTAACAGAGAGAGGTAATACTTTCGGTTTTGATAGTTTAGTTACAGATTTAAAATCAATTCCTATAATGCAGTCATTTGGTTATCCTGTTATTTTTGATGCCACGCATAGTGCACAAATACCTGGAAATCATGAATCAAAAACAGGTGGAAATAGACAATTTATTCCTTCCCAAACATTTGCTGCTGTTTCATCAGGTGCAAATGGAATATTTATGGAAGTGCATGATGATGTAGATAATGCATTGAGCGATGCTAGCACACAATGGCCTATTGATAAACTAGAAAAAGTATTAACATCTATTATTGCTTTTAGAGAAACATATTTAAATCATGGATAAAAAATTACAAGATTCACTTTCTAAAATAAAATTATTTATTTGTGATATTGATGGTGTACTCACAGATGGATCATTTATTAAAAGTACATCCGGAGATGAGTTGAGATCTTTTAATGCGCTTGATGGTGTTGGTTTTGTAATGCTTAGATTATTGAATCTTAATATTAAAACTGTATGGATTACTGGAAGAGAATCTCTTACAACTACTCAAAGAGCAGAAGAGCTTCAAATTGATGACGTATATAATGGAGTAATTCGTAAAATTGACGCATACAATGAATTAAAAAAGAAATATGGGGTATTAGATAATGAAGTTTGTTTCATTGGAGATGACATTATAGACATACCTATTTTAGAAAAAGTTGGATTTGCTGTTACAGTACCAAATGCTCCAAAGTATATATCTAATTATTCGCACTATACCACTTTACTTGAAGGGGGTAAAGGCGCAGTAAGAGAGGTAATTGACCTGCTTATTCAATCTAGAGGTGATTTTACTGAACAATTAGATAAATTACTTAGTGAGCTAAAATGACATTAGATTTAAACAAAAAATTAACAATTTTTTTAATGCTTTTTTTCGTTTCATGTTCAAAAAATGAAGTTACCAATAATGTTGAAAAAGACGTACATGATCAATTATCAACAAATGTAGAAATTACATTAACAAAAAAAGGTAATATTACTGCAAAAATCAAATCGGAAATCTTAAAAAAGAATAATCAATCATTACAATTAGAGCTATATGATAACGTTAATGTTGATTTATTTGATGAAGATTTTCAGCATAAATCTTTAATAAAATCACAATCTGCGATGGTAAATGAAAAAGAGAATAGAATTAAAGCTTATGGAAGTGTTATTGTCATTTCCGATGATGGAAAAATACTTATGACAGACTCTTTAACATGGGATAATAATTCTGATAAAATTTATACTGATGCAAATCTTAAATTTGTTACTTCAGATACGGACACACTTTATGGAACTGGATTTAAATCTAATATAGACCTAACTGATTGGAATATTTTGCAACCAAGAGGAAGAATTAATAATGACTAAAGTATTAAGAGCACAAAATCTTGTTAAAAAATATGGAGATTTTTATGCCGTTAATGACATTGATTTAAATTTAAATAAAGGTGAAGTTGTAGGTCTTTTAGGACCGAACGGGGCAGGAAAGACCACAACATTTTATATGATTACTGGTATGATAAGGCCTTCTTCAGGTAAAATAATTTTTGGAGATGAAGATATAACAAAGTTTCCAATGTACAAAAGAGCTAGAATGGGGATTGGATATTTAGCTCAAGAACCATCAATTTTTGGGAAATTAAGTGTTGAAGATAATTTGAAAATTGTGCTTGAAACAATTATTCCTAACAAAGAAGAACAAAATCAACTAATTGATAAACTACTAAACCAATTTAATATTTCTCACATAAGAAATAATATTGGAGCTGGATTATCGGGTGGAGAAAGACGAAGAGTTGAAATATGTCGCACTTTAGCTTTAAAACCTGACTTTGTATTGTTAGATGAACCATTTGCAGGCGTTGATCCGATTGCGGTTGAAGATATTCAGCAGATGATTATTTCTCTAAAACAGCAAAATATTGGAGTACTAATTACTGATCATAATGTTAGAGAGACACTTTCAATTACAGATAGGTCATACCTTCTATACGGAGGAAAGATATTAAAATCTGGAGATGCCCAAACCTTAGCAAATGATGAGGAAGTCAGAAGAATATACTTGGGTAAAAATTTTAAATTGGATCAATGAACAAACTTTCTACCAAGCTTAGACAAAAACAATCTATAGTTCCTCAGCAAATTATAAAATCTAGACTATTAGAGTTATCTATTGATGAGCTTGAAAAAGATTTGGAAAATGAAATACAAGTAAACCCTGTAATTGAAGAAAAAAGTATTGAAGAATCAAGATCAAATAATCAGGTAGATTCATTTCAAGATCAAAGTAGCTATGAATTATTCTTAGCAAATATTCCAGAAAGCAAGGACATCACAGATGATTTAATAACTCAAATTGATACATCAAATCTTGATAAGAAATCAAAATTAATTGGAAAAGAAATAGTATTTAATTTAGATAAGAATGGATTTTTAGATATTGAGTTAGAGTTAATAGCAGATAATCATAATGTTGATGTTGAAGAAATAGAACAAATCAGAAAAGAAGTAATGGAGCTTAATCCAGTGGGTGTGGGAAGCAAAGATTTGAAAGAGTATTTAACTTTTCAAATTGGAAATTCTAATACACTATCTAACAAAATAGTTGAAAATTATTTTGATGATTTTTTAAATCAGGATAAAGATAAGATAAAACAACATATAAATTGTACGGACAAAGAAATTGATGAAGCCTTTTCATTCATTTCAGATCAAAATTTTTCTCCCATTCTTGATAATGATTTAGGCATCGAAAATGTTTTACCAGACGCTATAGTGAAGGAGAAAGAAGATAAGTGGTTGATTCTTATAAATGATAGACTATTAAATAAGTATCAAATTTCGCAAGATTATCTAGATGCAGCAATGAATTCAAATTCTTCAAAAGAAGAAAAAACTTTCTTAAAAAACCATATTAGTGATGCACAAAATATCTTAGATACATTGAATTATAGATCTAATACACTAAAGGATGTTATTGAGCAGATTTTATTAGTACAAGGAAATTTTTTAAGCAATAAAAGTGAATTTTTAAATCCGTTAAAATTAGAAGATATTGCAAATAAAATTGATAAAGATATTTCAAGTATTAGTAGAGTGGTCAAAAATAAATATATTGATACACCAATTGGATTAATTAGTTTAAAAAGTTTATTTTCAAATGCATTAACTAAAAAATCTGGTAAAACTGCATCTACAAATGAGCTTAAAAAAGTGATACTTGAAATAATAGATGCAGAGGATAAGAAATCCCCATTATCTGATTCAGATATTGTAGAGAAATTAAATGAAAAAGATTTTCTGGTGGCAAGAAGAACGGTTGCTAAATATAGAAAGCTATTAGATATTAAAAATGTAAGTCAAAGGATAGAAAAATGAGTGTAAAACATTGTATAAAAGTAGATGACTTTAGTAAAAATGAGATTTTAGATTTATTTGAATTAGCTGCTGAGTTAAAGTCAAAATATAGAAATAAAGAAAGTTATCAACCCTTCAAAGACCACTCAATGGCGATGATATTTGCAAAACCTTCTGCACGAACCAGAGTTTCATTTGAAACAGGTTTTGCTTGGATGGGAGGTCATGCAATTTATTTAGCCCCTCAAGATATTGGCTTAGGAACTCGTGAGAGTGCAGGTGATTTAGCTCAACTTTTCAGTAGATATAATGATATGATAATGGCAAGAGTATATAGTCATAATGATATGTTGGAATTTGAAAAATATGCTACTGTGCCGGTTGTGAACGGTCTAACTGATTATAACCATCCATGCCAAATTCTTACTGATATGTTTACAATTTGGGAGCAAAAAAAAGATCATTTCAGTGATTTAAAGATTGTATATGTTGGAGATGGAAATAATATTGTTAACTCATGGATAAGATTAGCTTCAGTATTACCTTTTGAATTCACTTGCGTCTGTCCTAAAGGGTATGAACCTGATGCAGAAACAATTTCATATGCCAATTCTAAAAATCTCTCTTCAATAAATATTCTTCATGACCCAATTCAGGGAGTAAAAGATGCTGATGTTATTTATACAGATGTTTGGGCATCAATGGGTCAAAAAGAAGAAGTTGATGAAAGGGTAAAAATATTTTCTCCTTTGCAGGTAAATAATGATTTGATTCAACATGCAAAAAATGATTATATGTTTATGCATTGCTTGCCAGCTGAAAGAGGCAGAGAAGTTACCGATCAAGTAATTGATTCTCCAAATTCAATAGTATTTGAGCAAGCTGAGAATAGACTACATACCCAAAATGCTATTATGGTAACTCTAGCAAATAAAGTTTAGTTATAAACTTTTTATACTAATTGAATTACCATCATATTTGGCATAATTAAATTGTTGATCACAACAATCATCAAGTATAATTAATTGTTTTTGATTTTCATTAAAATTAAATGAATGATGGTAGTGACCCATGATTACAATGTCACAATCTTTATTCCACTTTGATCTAGCGTATTCAATCAACTCCAAATGAATTTTATCTAACTTTTTATTATCAATTTTATGTGAATCTTTTCTTTCATATGAAATTTTTTCTGCAACTTTTAACGCAATACTTTTTGGTAATAAAGAGTATAAAAAACGAAAAATTTTACTTCTTAAAATAATCTTTAATAATCGATATCCTTTATCCCAAGATAGGATACCGTCTCCATGAGTAACATAAATTCTTTTATTACCTGCAAATAAAATTTGATCATTTAAAAAAGATTTTGTTATTAGTGATTCAAATTCTTTTCCTATCCAAAAATCATGATTGCCTGCTATAAAATATATTTCAATTCCTTTGCTTTTTATTTTTTCTAGTAATAAAAAAATCTTTTCAAAATAATTTGGATTATTTTTATTGTATTCGAAGTAATAATCAAAAAAATCCCCCATAATAAAGATACTTCCTTTAGACTTTTCAATTACATGAATAAACTCTTCCATCTTCTTGATTTTATTTTCATTAGATAATGAAGGAGTTGGAGAAAAGTGATTATCTCCAAAAAAATAGATTGGCAATTGCATTAAAAAACTTAATCTTTTATAAAAATTGCATCAATGAATTAATAATTTAAAATTTTTGTCTTAAATTATACTATCTTTGACAATAAAAATATTTTGAATAAATAAATTATTTGAAACTTTGTCAATTTTTTAACTTATAAAATCATATGCGCATTATACTTACTATATTATTATTAACTAATCTTTTATATCCACAAAGTTTTGGGCAAAATAAGGTTCAATATGAATCCTTTAATTGGGAATACATTGTAAGTCCAAATACCAATATTTATTACTACGGAGATAATAAAGACCTAGCTATTTTTACATCTAAAGTAGCAGAAAGATCCATCGAGCAAATTGGAAAACATTTAAGATGGAGAAGTAATAAACCAATTAAAATCATTGTTTATACATCCCATAACGATTTTCAGCAAACAAACGTTGTAAATGTATATATGTCAGAGGGTGTTGGGGGAGTAACGGAATTATATAAAAATAGAATTGTTATTCCTTTTGAAGGTTCTTACGAACAGTTTGAACATGTAATTCATCATGAGCTCGTTCATGCAGCGATAAATGAGCTGGTGTATGGAGGAAATGCACAAGGTTTGATAAGTGGAAGAATCCGTGTACAAGTTCCGCTATGGGCTAATGAAGGTTTAGCTGAATTTTTATCTGTTGACTGGGATACTAATTCAGATATGGTACTAAGAGATCTAGCAATTGAAGACAGACTGCCTTCAATACCTGAACTTAATTATTCTATTTTAGCATATAAAGGAGGACAGTCTGTTTGGCAATACATTACTCAAAAATATGGTAGAGAGAAAGTTGGTGAAATTTTTCAGCAAATGAAAAGAGCGCAGAATGATGAGCGTGGTTTTGAAAGCGCTCTAGGAGTTGATTATGAAAAACTTACTGAAGATTGGCATGATTTTGTTAAAAGGGAATATTGGCCTGATCTAGTAAATAGGGAAAATTTTGATGACTTTTCAACAAAAATAACTGATAGAACTGAAACAAGAAATTTTTATAATGTTAGCCCTTCATTTTCGCCAGATGGTAATACTATTGCTTACTTTTCTGACCAAGATGGCTATATGGATTTAATTTTATATGAGGTTGATTCTGAAAAGCAAAAAAGGCGCCTAATTAGAGGAAATACTACTCCAGATTTTGAGGAATTAAAATGGTTGCAACCTGGAATTTCTTGGTCACCAGATGGGAAATCTATATCATTTGCTTCTAAGAGCGGAGAGCAAGATTCAATTATCATTGTAGATATTAAATCTGGAAAATATAAAAAGATTCCTATAGATCTTGATGGAGTTTTTACTACTTCATGGCACCCAACTGAAAATAGGATTGCATTTATGGGTCACAAGGATGATTCAAGTGACATTTATGTTATTGATTTAACAACAAAAGAGGTTACAAATATTACCAACGATATCTTTTCAGAATCTTCACCAAGCTGGTCTTCAAATGGTGAAATAATTTATTTTACTTCAGATAGAGGTCAAAATACTAGCGCTAACAATATGTATGATGTTGATTTTTCTCAAACCGATATATTTCAATATAGTTATCAAACCAATACAGTTTCTCAAATAACTAATACTGAATATAATGAAAATTATCCAGTTGCCAGTTCAGATGGAAATTTATTTTATACTGCAGACTATAATGGTATTACAAATATTTTTAAACATAATCTGATTAATAATGAAGCTTTTCCAATAACTAATGTTGTTACTGGTGTTCAGCAGATAGATCTAGATAGTAGTGATAATTTGGTTTTTTCAGGATTTAAGAAACGAGGTTGGGATTTATATATAATGAATAATCCTAATTCTTTTTTAGAAAAGGAAATTAAGCCTACAAAATTTTATGTAAATAAAAACCGCAGTACTGATTTTGAAGACTTAAGAACGTTTACGAGCAAAAAAGCTTCACTGAGTTCAGAAGATTATTCCAAATATATTTTTGCTAGAAATTATCAGTATAGAAATGATAACAAAGATAATAAAGAAGAAGTAGAAGTTGATTCTTTACGTTTCCAGGATGATTACTTAGCAAGAAAATATCAAACAGATTTTTCTGTAGATTATATTGCTACTACTGCAACCATCGATAATCTTTTTGGAACTCGTGGCGTTGCAAATTTATCTTGGAGCGACGTAATGGGCGATCATAGAATCAACGTAGGTACCAATTTAGTTCTAGATTTGAATAATAGCGATTTAGTTGTTCAATATGCATATCTAAAAAATCGAACAAATTATTATGCTACATTATTTCAGCAGGCTAATACATTCTCATTAGGGTATAATATAAATTATGATTTCATTGGCCAGCTTAGAGATTATGGTATTGGATTTTACGGACAGTACCCTTTTTCTAAATTTATGAGATTAGATTTTGGGGCTACGTTAAGAAATGTAGATTATGAAGTTAAGCAATTTAATATTTTTACATTTCAAGCTTCAACAAACTATAAAGAAAATTTAAAAGCAGTGGTTCCTATTACAAGTTTTGTTTTTGATAATTCTACTAATGGTTACACTGGTCCAGTGGATGGATTTAAGCAATATCTTACATTTCAATTTAGCCCTGATATAGGTTCAAATTCTATCCCATTTCAAACTTTAAAATTTGATATGCGAAAATATTATAAGATTAACAGAAATTATAGTCTAGCAGCAAGATTGATGTTGGGAAAAAGCGTTGGAGATAGACCTCAAAAGTTTTTCCTAGGTGGAAATTCACAAATGATGATTTTCTCTGATACTCAAACTGAAGGAAGAGATGATTCAGGATTTTATGCTCAGCGAGTTCTGGATTATGACAATACAAGTATTCTAGAGGATGTTTATTTTAGTGAATATGTCTTTCCATTGAGAGGTGCAAGATACAGAGAAAGAGTGGGAGAAAATGTAGCTGTAGCTAACTTTGAATTTAGATTCCCATTTGTTAATTATGTTGATGTAAGTTTTCCTGCTAGAATTAGATTTGGAAATATTTTCGGTCATCTTTTTGTAGATGTTGGAGCAGCCTGGGATTCATCTGATGAATTTAATAATAGTGAGTTAGTTAGAAGTAAATATGGGCTTACAGACTCTGAAGCGTCTCCAATATTAACTACCTTTGGCATTGGAACGAAAATTTTTACTCCATTTGCTTTAATTAGAATTGATACAGCATGGGATAAATATCCAAGCGGAGGTTATTCAAAGCCTCAATATATAATATCTTTCGGTTACGACTGGTAAATATTTTGAAATTCTCAGTTTTATCTGAAGATAATAATTCTCTAGCTAGAACAGGCTTGATTGAAACAGATCATTCCACAATAGAAACTCCAGTTTTTATGCCAGTTGGTACTCATGGCGTTGTAAAAACTCTTTCTCCAGATGA
The DNA here is from genome assembly GCA_902525615.1 of uncultured Fidelibacterota bacterium. Classification (GTDB taxonomy): domain Bacteria; phylum Fidelibacterota; class Marinisomatia; order Marinisomatales; family Marinisomataceae; genus Marinisoma. Next base: position 313,111 of record CABZHT010000001.1, on the reverse strand, counting down.
TTTAAATGATATGAATGTTCAAATAATGCTTTCAAATACTTATCATTTATATTTAAGACCGGGAACCGAGATTATACATGAAAATGAAGGGTTGCATAAATTTTTAAATTGGGATAAAAGTATTCTAACTGATAGCGGTGGATATCAAGTATTCTCTTTAAGCAATATGAATGAAATAACTAGCGATGGTGTAAATTTTAGATCACATCTAGATGGAAGCAAACATTTTTTTACTCCTCAAAAATCTATGGAAGCTCAAAGACAATTAGGTTCTGATATAATTATGGCTTTTGATTATTGTCCTCCAGCAGATTGCTCAGAAAAAGAACTTAGAAGAGCATCAACTCTAACTGAAAAATGGACTAAGCAAGCTTTTGAATATCTAAATGATAAAACGAGTATTTATGGCCATAATCAAACGCTTTTCCCAATAATTCAAGGGGGTATTAATCCAGAAGAAAGATTGAAATGTTTAAATCAAATGCTTCAATATACTACGTGCGGAATAGCAATTGGAGGACTTTCAGTTGGTGAAAAAAAAGAACCGATGTTAGATATTGTTGAGTTATTAGGAAAAAATATGCCTACAGATCAACCAAGGTATTTAATGGGAGTTGGTAAGCCAACTGATTTGGTTAAAGCAATTTTACGAGGGGTAGATATGTTTGATTGTGTGCTACCGGCAAGGAATGCAAGGAATGGTCAGATTTTCACACATAATGGTGTTATAAATATTATGAATAGTGCTTATTCAAATGATACATCACCTATAGATAAACATAGTTCAATAGAGTATGCAAAAACTTTTTCAAAGTCATATCTAAGACACCTTTTTAAAGTGAATGAGATGTTTGGATTGAGAATTGCAACCTTAACCAACATAGCATATTATTTGGATTTGATAAATGAAATAAAAAATGAAATTAATAATAATACTTTTGTAAAATGGTCTGATAAGTATTTAAAAATGTATGAGAATTAAATTATGTTAAAAATTGGTCAAAAAGCTCCAGAATTTTCATTACCAAATCAAGATGATATCGTTATATCTTTGAAAGATTTCAAAGGAAAAAAATTACTTATATGGTTTTTCACAAAGGCAAGTACTGGAGGTTGTACTAGAGAAGGATTAGGTTTCAATGAGCTAATCAAAAATTTTAATAAACAAAATATCTCTATCTTAGGTATCAGTAAAGATTCAGTTAAAGCTCAAAAAAACTTTTGTAGAAAAAATGAATTTAAATTTGATATTTTATCAGATACAGAATTAAGTGTCCTAAAAAAATATAAAGCATGGGGCCTTAAAAAAATGTATGGAAGAGAATATGAAGGTATTCTTAGGATATCTTATTTAATAGATAAAAGTGGAATGATTGAACAAGCTTATAGTAAAGTAAAAACTGCAACACATGCATCTGATGTTCTTGAGTCGATTTAATAAGATACTCTTAGCTCTATGTTTGCTAGTTCTATTTTCCTGTGCATCTGTTAAAGTGCCTCAAGGAGGACCTTTAGATTCTGAGCCACCAAAATTAAAATCAACTTCTCCAACAATTTTAACTAATCTAAATCAGGGGCAACAAATTACCTTATTTTTTAATGAGTTTATTAAGGAAGAGTCTCTTAAAAACACAATCGAACTTTTCCCAAACGTAAATCAAAAAATTGATTTTGAATATTATGGAAAAGAGGTAATAATTACGTTACCGTCCAATCTTGATAAGGATAAAACATATGTTATATCATTGAATTCTAATTTATCTGATGAGCAAAATGTTAAGTTAAATGAAAACATTGTTATTCCAATAAGCCTTTCAAATTCAATCAATCAAGCAGTAATCAAAGGAAAAATATTTGGATCATATAGCAAGCCCTCAATCTTATTATGGAAAGGTATAATTGATAAGAGTGAATTACTTTCAAAGAAACCTGATTATATAATTTCATCTTCTGATAAATTTAGTTTTGATTATTTAGCATATGATAAGTACACTGTGATGGCTGTCGATTTATATAATCCAAAATTATCATTAGAAAAAAATAAAATATCTTTTTTTTCAGAAAGCTTTATTGATTTGATAAAAGATAATACTCCAGATTTAAATTTCTTTTTTAATGCTGAAGAAGTTGAAGTTGAATTAGACTCTTTGAATGCAACAGAGGATATAGAGCAATTTGCAAATATTGTAGGTAATATTAATGGCAATTATATTCTCCCGGTTGTCATTGAATTAGGAAATAAAGATAATACTTTTAAAACAGAATTATCTTTTGATGGAAAATTTAAAATTGATAATGTAATCAGTGGAACGTATCAATTACTTGCTTATCAAGATCGAAATAATAATAAGATTCTTGATACTGGGAATTTACAAGATGATACTAACTCAGAAAAATTCTATGTTTATCCAGATTCATTAATATTAAGGGCAAATTGGGAATTAGAAATAGAAGATTGGAAGATAAATCAATGAAGAAAGAAATAGTAGTAGCTGTTAGTGGATATTTTGATCCAATTCATGTTGGACATTTAGAGTATTTACAGCTCGCTAGTCAATTGGGAGATAAATTAATTGTTATTATAAACAATAATCATCAAGCAGAAATTAAAAAGGGAGAGTTCTTTATGCATGAGAATGACAGAATGGAAATTGTCGCTGCTCTCAAATGCGTTGATGAAGTTTTTTTAAGTATTGATTCAGATAAAAGTGTTTGTAAAAGTTTAGAAGCAATAAAACCTGATATTTTTGCTAACGGAGGAGATAGATCTTTGGAGGAAATTCCTGAAACTACCGTTATGAAAAAATATAATATTAAAATGGTCGATGGTTTGGGTGATAAGATAAGAAGCAGTAGTGATTTAACTGGAATTGGTAAATGAAAAAAAAGCCTGATAAAAAGAAAACACAATTATTAGAAGATTTTATTGAACTTGGAGAAAAATGTAACATAAAAATCATACATGATAAAGGTGATTTTAATGGCGATAACTGTTTATTATTTTCCAATGATACTATTGTAATCAATAAACACAAACCTCTTGAACAGAGATTGTATGTTTTAGCAAAGTGTTTTAGTCAAATTAATCTTGATAATGTTTATATTAAACCCATGCTAAGGGATTTAATTAATCAAGCCAAAATAGATAATACATGAGCGATCGAAAACATTTATGGGCTCCATGGAAAATGGATTACCTCAAAAATAAGAAGCAAGATTTTCAAAAGATTTTTTCCGATTTAATAAATGAAGATAACGATAAAGAACATTTAATCCTTCATCGTGCGAAACATTGTTATGTAATAATGAATTATTATCCTTATAATAATGGACATTTGATGGTTATTCCTTATAAAGAAGTTGATAGATTTGAAGAACTCGAAGATGAAGTTTTATCTGAGATTATTTCTACTTCTAAAAAAGTTATGAAAATATTAAGAAGTAGTTTTAATTGTGATGGATTTAATTTTGGGGCTAACATAGGAGAAGGCTCGGGTGCTTCCATTCAATCTCATTTGCATTTTCATATAGTTCCTCGCTGGAAAAGCGATACATCTTTTATGCCCGTTATTGGAAATACAAAAGTGATGGCTCAAACGTTAGACGATACTTATGAGCAATTATTAAAATTATTCAAGGATAAACTATAATGGATTTATTTTCTCATTCCTGGCTTCCTTTTATGTACCAATATGGTTTTGGTCTATTGATCTTTGGTGGAGGTCTTTTTACAGTATTCAAAGCTTATGGTAGCAAAGAGTTCTGGAATCAATATAAGATATGGATTCAGATTTTGATTTGGGGATTCATTTACGTTTCTTCTATACACCTATTAATGACTGTTTCAGCACTGAATGATTATCCTCATTTATATCTAGTAATTTTATCTTTATATATATTTAATGTTTTTTTATTAACTAGGAAAATTACATGAATACCATTGCTACTTCAGAATTATTCTGGGTCATTTTAGCTGGCTATGTTTTCTTTGTTTTAGGTGCGGGATTATTTTTTGCAAGAAATAATCAATCAACCGAAGATTTCTTTTTTGGTGGAAGAAGATTTTCATGGTGGTTAATTGGAATGTCAATGTTGGCAACTGGTGTGGGATCACATAGTTTTGCCAAATATGCGTCTAAAGGTTTTGAATATGGGTTTTCATCCACCATGACTTATATGAATGATTGGTTTTTTATGCCATTATTATTATTTGGTTGGATTCCAATTATTTATTATATGCAGGTCAATTCTATTCCTGAATATTTTGAACGTAGATTTAATTCAACTGTAAGAAATTTATCTACGATAACCATGCTTTTATATTTGATAGGATATATAGGTATTGGGCTATTGGCTTTAGGATCATTATTGCAACCAATTCTAGGATGGGAAATTAATACTATCATTATAGTAGTAGCTATTATATCGGGTACTTATGTATCCTTAGGTGGTCAAACTGCTATTATTTTTACAGATTTTTTACAAGGTGTAATTCTGCTATTTGCTGGGCTACTAATTTTTGGTTTAGGTATTGCTTATATAGGAGGATTTGATTTCTTTTGGAGTAATTTGTCAGCTACAAATAAGTTGCCTTTGGCAGATTTTAACTCCCCACCCGACTTTAACTTTGTTGGAATTTTCTGGCAAGACGGAGTAGTTGGTTCTGTTGGATTTGCATTTATGAATCAGGCAGTAATTATGAGATTTTTAGCATCTCGATCTGTTATTCATGCTAGAAGAGCAACTATAATGAACGTATTGGTTTTCTTGCCAATAGGTACTGTTGCAGTTTCAAATTCTGGTTGGCTAGCTAGAGCTATGGAAAACATGACCCCTGGCGTTATAACTGATTTATTACCAAATGGAAATGCAAATGGTGTTTTTACTGTTGTTGCTTCCCTGGTAGCTAATTCAGAAGCAATTTTTGCATTTTTAGTAGCAGCAGTAGTAGCTGCTTTAATGTCCAGCTTGGATTCACAAATTAATGCATCAGCAGCAGTGGCGGTTAATGATGTATATACGCCATTAAGTAAAAATCCTTCTGAGAAAACACGCTTAAGAGTTTCCATGTTTACTTCCTTACTCGTTACTTTTGTTGGGATACAGGCAGCATTTTTATTTGCACAATATGGAACCATTTATGAGGCTCATGGTGCATTTCATAGCGTTGTGACTCCACCAATGGTTACGGTTATTTTCCTTGGTATTTTCTGGCAGCGCTTTTCATCAAGAGCAGCTGTGTTAACGTTTGTCCTAGGTGCAGCATTTATTTTTCTTGGAATTCAGTATCCTCAAATTTTTGTTCAACCATTTTCACATGGGATAGAATATGTTGAAGCAAAACCGTGGTCATATATTAGAGCATTATATAATGTAGTAGCATGTACATCCATTGGAATCATAGTAACCTTATTTACTTCAGAACCAAATCAATCACACTATGAACAAATTAAAGGATTAACTCTTTGGACTATCAAAGATGGTCCCACATTCTTTAAAGGTTCAAAGGTTAATGAAAATGCAGGCAGTAAAATTACCTTTGATGGTGATATGATTAAAGTTCTGGATGACACAGATAATAAAATATATTTACCAGCAGATTTGATGAAAGATCTTGGTGCAAAAGAAGGAGATTTTGCATACATATCTGATACAAGATGGTACTTGGGTGGAATCAAGTCAACTCACGCCTACATTGGAAAAATGTCATCAAGTGATAAAATTGAAATCTCTAAAAATGTCCAGAATCATGGTCAATTTGACCATACAAAAAAATTATTTATTGAACTAGAGCTATAGCTTTTACTTTATAATAAAAAATAAAAGTAATAATACTTGTTTTTTCAATAATAATATTAAAAATTTCTACCATCTTCCGGAGTAGCTCAGTTGGTAGAGCGAGTGACTGTTAATCACCAGGTCGGGGGTTCGAGTCCCTCCTCCGGAGCATCTATGTCAAATACAAAAAATACAAAATTAGTAATTATCGAAGACGACAAAGATATTCGCGAGCTACTTGCCTATAATATTTCAAGCTTAGGATATCAAGTACAATCATTTTCAAATGGCGAATCTGGACTAAAACATCTTAGAAATAATAAGTCCAATTTGCTTCTTTTAGATTTAATGCTTCCGGGTATTAGTGGATACGATATTTGTAGAATTATCAAAAGTGACCCCAAATTAAAAGATCTTCTGATAATAATGCTTACAGCTAAAGGAAGCGAAGCTGATATTGTTAAAGGTTTGGAATTGGGAGCAGATGATTACATAGTTAAACCATTTTCTAGTTCAATTCTTTCTGCAAGAATTGCTGCTGTTTTGAGAAGAGTTAAAAAAACAGATTCAAAAATTTTGAATTTTGATAGTTTAAAAATAGATATTGGAAAACATCAAGTCAGTGTAAATAATTCTATAATAGATTTAACATTTAGTGAGTTTGAAATTTTAAGTATGCTTGCTCAAAATCCTGGTTTGGTGTATACTAGATCTCAAATAATTGACTCTATTAGAGGAGATAATTATCCTGCTACAGATAGAACGATTGATTTTCAAATTGTAGGATTGAGAAAAAAATTATCTACTGCACAAAAATATATTAAAACTATTAGGGGTATAGGATATAAGTTTAATGATGAAGATGAGTAATACTCCGATTAATGATTTAAAGTCAGTTCTTGATACTATACAATCGGGTGTTATTTCCATAAATAATGATAAATTTTTAATTTTTTATAATGATAAAGCAAAAAGAATATTTTCTTTATCTGAAGAATTCATTGGAAAACCGATATCAGGTATTGTTAGAAACCCCAAAATATTAAACTTCATTGAGCAATCAATGAAAGCTATTGAAAATCAAAACGAAATTACAACTTTTGAAGAAGACTTTTTTATTGATGCTTCTCAATCATTTGATGCAAAAGTAACTTTTTTGAAAGTGGAAACATCCGTTAAGTCGAAATATTTAATTGTTTTTAATGATATATCATCTATCATACAAGCACAGACTTCTCAAAGAGAGTTTGTTGAAAATGTATCTCATGAACTTAGAACGCCAATCACTTCTATTTTAGCAGCTACTGAAACAATTCCTACAGAAATTCCTTTTAGAGACATCATTATTAGACAATCTTTGAGAATGAATGAAATAATTGATGATTTGCTGCAGATATCTATGTTAGAAAACAATGCTGTTTTTAATCTTCAAAAAGAAGAGATTAGTTTAAGTGATTTAATTTTATCTTCTGTTGAAACTGTGAAACACCTTGCAGATAAAAAAAATATAGATATTGAACAGCCGAAAGATTTTAATTGTTGCAATTTAAAGGTTGATATAAGCCTTATTCAAAATGCATTATCCAACATTTTAAAAAATGCAATTATGTATTCAAATTCAAATAGCAAGATTAATATTCTGCTATCCAGCCAGCAAGATTCATGCATTATTAAAATAATTGATAATGGAAAAGGGATAAAAAAAGAAAATATTAAGAATATATTTAATAGATTTTTTAGAGAAGAATCCTCAAGAAGTAGAGAGTATGGAGGATCAGGTTTGGGATTACCAATTGTAAAGAAAATTCTAGATCTGCACAATGGAGATATTACCATAGACAGTGATATAGACAAAGGAACTTCTGTAAAAATATTTCTACCTATTCAAATATAATCCTAACATAAGCTTTTTACATTTCTTTCAACTTTTAAAGGAGATGTAGAGTTGAGAATATTTAAAGTAGTATTTTTATCGTTAAGTTTCATTTTTTGTCAAGATTTATCTGTTCTAACTGGTACTGTCACCGGTAAGGATTCTGGAGAAGCCCTAGTCGGCGTAAATATTATTATTGAAGACTCAAATAATGGAGCAGCTTCTGATTTAAATGGTTCCTACACGATTTTTACTCAACCAGGCGAAGTTGTACTAAATGTTTCGTATATAGGTTATAAATCCGAAAGATTTTCAATTAATCTTTTAGAGGGTCAAAATAATTTTGATATAGCTTTATCAATAGATGCCGTGCAGTTATCTGGTGTTGAGGTGACTGGTCAAGCAGTAGATGGTAGCGATATAAGCATGATGATTGACAGAAAAGAATCATCTAATGTTGAAGATGCAATAAGTTTAGAAAGAATGTCAAAAGCGGGGGATTCTAATGCAGCAGATGCGTTTAGAAGAGTGACTGGTGTTTCTGTAGTTGATAACATTGTTGCTGTAAGAGGGTTAGGTGATAGGTATACAAATACTCAATTAAATAATTCTGATTTAGCTACCCCAGAACCCGAAAAAAGAGCTGTTCCTCTAGATCTTTTTTCTATTTCAATTATTTCTGGATTAAGTGCAAAAAAAACGTTCACTCCTGATTTACCTGGAACTTTTGCTGGAGGGGTTGTAAATATTAAAACTTTAGCATATCCAGACAAAAAAATAATGAAGCTAAAGTTTGGCGCTGGAACAATTTCATCAATTGATAATAGTAGATTTAGAACATCTAATAATGGCATTAATTTCTTTGGTATAGATGGAAATGATAATAAAATGCCTGACGTTCCAAAAGATTTTTGGTTGTCAGAGTTTAGATATCCATTAACATCTGGTTCAACTAATCCACAGAACTATACTTCTTCACAATGGCGAGAATTATTATCAACAAATACAAATAAATTCAAACAAAATTATCGTACTAAGTCAAAAAGTGCCAGTCCTCAAATTTCATTTGGTATTGAAAATGGTCAAAAGTTTAATAGTTCAAATGGTGATTATGAGTATGGATACTTTATAAATTATTCCTTTGGTAACTCTTATGATTTTGAGGATGAAAATATTGGTAGATATTATGATAATACAGAATTATCAAGATATTTGAACCTCCAAAGAGAAACATCTATTTATAATGCAAACCATGTATTAAATATGAGTACAGGTTTAAAATATTTACAAGACCACAAGTTTAAATTATCTTTTTTATTAAGTCACAAGGCAAGTGATAAATTATCTTATGCTTCTGGGGTGCTTAAAAATTTAGAAGACGCAGTAACTATTCAGCATTATTATAGTGAAAAAGCATTATCAAATTTATCTTTGGAAGGTAATAGTATATTTTATTCTTCTAATCCAAGCGAACTTGATTGGTCAATAAATTTAGGTTCTGCCTCATTGTACGAACCAGATGTTGCTACTCATACTTACTCAAGGCAAAGCGCATTAAATCCTTATACTGTTGATGTTAGTAGTACGTCGCCTGGCTTAAGATTTTGGGCTGATGGAGATGATACAAATAATAGCTTAGATTTGTCGTATAAAGTTAATTTTGAAAACTTTCAATTAAAGAGTGGACTTAGAATTCAGCAGAGAGATAGGACTTTTAAAAAGAGAATTTTTTATTATACTCATTCTAATGGAATATGGCCAAACAATCTTCTGGAGATTAATGATAATGATTTTGGAAGATCGTTTGATGAAGCAAACTTTTTTGATGGAAATAGTGGTTTAATCATTGTTGAAGAGGCAGCACAGCTTGCACGAGCTGCATATGATGCAGATGAAAAGACAAATGCAATTTTCTCAATGATTGAAAGAAAATTTGATTCTTTTGCTATACCTATTACTTTTATTGGTGGTATGAGATATGAAATGTATACATTAGACCTTAGGCCATACAATACCGTAACTGGTCAAACGTATGTCAACCCTTATAACAACCCTACACAAGAGCCAACACTTGTAGATATTGATGAAAATTATGTACTTCCTTCTATCAATTTTATTTTAGACACTTCAGAGAATTCAAAAGTACGATTTTCGTTATCTCAAACTGTTGCAAGAGCAGAATTTCGAGAATATGCACCACTTGAATATCAAGCATTTTATGGAGATGATCAATATATTGGAGTCCCAACACTTGAACAATCTGAAGTCACAAATTTTGATCTTAGATACGAAGTATATCCTTCCGGAGGTGAAGTATGGTCAGTTTCATTATTTGCTAAAGATATGCAAAAACCTGTTGAAGAGGTATTATTAGTAAATGTAGAAAGATCATATAGTATGTATAATAATGCAAAATCTGCAGCGATTTATGGATTAGAGTTTGATATTAGGAAGAAGATAAATTTATTTCCCTCATCAAGTGCTACACAAATTTTAACTGCAAACGCTACACTGTCATCATCAGATGTAGATGTAAATGATTTTGTAGTTTCTCCATTTGCAGTCACTCCAATTGAAGATCAGACCAATAGGCCATTAATGGGTCATTCAGAATTTTTAGGGAATCTTGCCTTGGATACAATTCTTAGTTCAGGATACGAAATTTCACTTTCTTATAATGGTTTTAGTGAAAGAATTATTAAAGTAGGGGATGTAACAGGACATTATTTTGAAGCACCTTTTCATTCTTTAAATTTTACTTCAAAGAAAAAATTTGAAAATGGATTATCAGTTAGTATTAAGGCAAAAAATCTTTTAAATAGCAAGATTGAACACTATTTAAAAACTGATACTGGAAATAAGTTAGATACAAAGATACTTGAACCAGGTATATCTATATCTTTAAGTATGACTTACGATTTTAATTAAAAATTCAAACATAATCCTAACAAACTTCAAATAGCAAACTCAATTTGTAAATCTAATTTTTCATGGTGGGATTTTTCCACACACTTTAATAGTATAAAAAGGATAAGAAAATGAATAGTAAAAAAATCATATTGTCTATTTTCGCAAGTGTATTTCTTTTTACATCATGCGATGATAACGATACAGAGACTGTAGATAATACTACTCTTCCTCCATCTGCACAGCCATTTAACGCTGAGCATGTGATGGGAACATTAACCTATAATTTTTCTATTTCAGATAATCAGGATGCTTCTAACGGTACTGGTGCTGGAGTAGCATATGCATGGGATTTTAATGGTGAAGCAACTGCTGTTGCTCCAAGTGGTTCACATACATTCTCTTCCAGAGGTTTAAAAACTGTTTCGTTAACAGTTACTACAACCGCTTTAGATGGTACAACAACTTTATCAAATTCATACTCAATGGATATGAATGTTGAAAGAAGTTTATATGGAGATGTTACTTCAGATTTAGATTTAAGCGGTGATTATGTACTTTCTGGTCAACTACAAGTTAGAGATGGTGCAACGTTAACAATTGCAGCCGGATCTAACATTTATGCATTATCAGATGATGGTAATGGAAACGCTCCTGCAATTGTAGTATGGCAAGGTGGAAAGATTGAAGCAGTAGGTACTGCTAATGCTCCAATTATCATGACATCAATTATTGCAAGAGACGAACCAGACAGACTTCCAATTGTTGGTGGTAGAGCATGGGGTGGATTAATTGTCTGTGGTTATGCACCAATTCAAGGCGGTGGAACTAGAACCGTTGAGGGTGTTGCTTCAGTACCTTATGGTGGTACAGATGCTGCTGATGACTCTGGTACATTAAGATATGTTTCAGTTCGCTATGGTGGTAGAGCAATTGCTCCAGATAATGAAATTAATGGTATTACATTAGCTGGTGTTGGAACTGGAACAGAAGTTAGTTACTGTGAAGTAGCTTATAACTTTGATGACGGTTTTGAAATGTTTGGTGGAACTGTTGATTTAAGATACTGTATGGTATACAAAGTCGGCGACGACGGATTTGATACAGACACCGGATACCAAGGAACAGGACAATTCCTAGTTGTAGTTAGAGGTGCAACCTCAAATAGAGGTCATGAAATGGATGGAAGAAACAGCAACCAAGCTGCAGACGATTCATTTCCTAAATTTTCTAATGTAACAATTGTAGGAAATAACAGCGGATCTTCTGAAGATGAGTCTTTAAGATTAAGAGAAGGAACTGCTGGACACTTCCAAAATTATATGTTGGTAGATCAGCAAAGAAGAGGTTTCCGTGCTACTAATGAAGATGGAAATTTAGATGGATCATTTGTTGTAAATGGTTCAACTCCTCCTACAAATGATGCTGATGGACGATACATCTGGTTAGATCCTTTAAATGTTATGGATGATGTTCCTGAACCTGCAGTTGTTGCAGCTACTGATGGATCGGATCCAGGTGCTAGCTTTACATTTAATGTACAAGATGGTAATACTGGCGTAACAGAAGCAAACTTACTTCCAACAACCGAGTTTACAGGATCAACTCCAACTGAAGCTAGCATGGATGCATCTGCAACATTTGTTGGTGCTTTAAAAGCTGGTTTCAACGATGATGCTTTTGATGGCTGGACAGTATGGTCAGAAGAAAATAACTAAATTAATTCAATAAGTAATATAGCATCTCCTATTGTGAATATTACTTCGAAAAGAGGGAAGAGTTTTCTTCCCTCTTTTTTTTATCTGAATCCTAACATAATCCTAAATATTTTTTTGTACTTTTCCTATATTATGGAGAATGAATTTGTCTGACAGAATACAAGATTTAAACTATAATTTATTAAAACTAAGCTCGTTAGTTGAAACGAATATTAAAGATGCGTTTAGTGCAATTGAAGAAAAAGATTTAGATAAATCTCAAATTGTAATAAATGTTGATTCTAAAATAAATATGATGGAAGTAGAAATAGAAAAAGAAGTCAACGAAATTATTGAAAATTTTCATCCTACTGATTCAGATTTGCGATATCTATTAGCTGCTTTGAAAATTAATAATGAGCTTGAAAGAATAGGAGATTATGCAACCAATATAGCTAGAAATACCCAGTTTATGGTTGAACATCCAGATTTGGAATTACCTAAAATTCTGTCAAATTCGGCAGAAACTTTAACTGCTATGTTAAATGAAGTTATTAATGCCTTTATTTTATCTGATGAAGCAAAAGCATTTGAAGTTATTGAAATGGATGATATTATTGATAACAATAATAGAGAGATATTTACACTTTTTAAAGAAAAAACCAAAAGTAATTCTGAATTCTTAAGGCAATTTATTGTTTTTACGAATATTTCAAGATATGTTGAAAGAGCTGCAGATCATACAACGAATATAGCCGAAGACATAATCTTTCAAATCAATGGTAAAATTGTTAGACATGATGAAAAAATTTAATTTTTTTATGGGGGTATTATAGATGGACTTCTTAACCATTTGGTCTTTTTTAGGATTTTTGTTTGCTGTGTATGCGGTTACTGCAAATGACAGCATCCAGACTTTAGGTACATACATTGCATCCAATAGAGCTGACGTTAAGTGGTATTGGATGTTTGGTTATATGGGATCAATTTTTGTTTTCACTATGATTCAAGGATTCAATGCGGGAGATCCTGCTTTTGGTAGATTGACCGAATTCCCAGAAATTGAAATCATGTGGTATCACGCATTAGCACCTCTTGTTTTAGTTCTTTTAACTAGATTAAAAATTCCTGTATCAACCACTTTTTTAGTCTTATCTGTCTTTGCCGCTAGCGTGGATGGTCTGATGGAAAAAATGCTTTTAAAAAGTTTTGTGGGATATGGCGTATCATTTGTGTTTGCATTTGCTGCATGGTATTTAATTAGCAAATATATCTTATATGAAGGTGAAAAGGGTGATAACAAGAACAATACTTATTGGAGAATTGCACAATGGATAACTACCGGTTGGTTATGGTCAACATGGCTTTCACATGATATGGCAAATATTATGGTATTCTTACCAAGATATTCATCTGTTCCTACTATATCTTTTCAAATACTTATTTTAGGAACAATGCTCCTTGGATTAGCTTTTATGTTTTATGAAAGGGGAGGAAAAATTCAAGAAATAGTATTATCTAAAACAAACACTAGATATGTTCGTTCTGCTACATTAGTTGATTTGGTGTATGTGTTTGTACTTTACTATTTTAAAGAAGTAAATGACCTTCCTATGAGTACTACTTTTGTATTTATGGGCATGTTAGCAGGGAGAGAAATTGGTATTATGTTTGCTCAAGGTTATGGAACTCTCACATACACTGACAAGCACAAAAAAGGTATATTTCCAATGCTTTATTCTGATTTTTTCAGACTTATGTTAGGCTTAGCAATAAGTGTAACTTTGGCATATGGAATTCAATGGTATTCTAATCTGTAATACTTTATTTTAAAGTGTGAATCTTAAAAATAAACTTGTTCTTATCACGGGAGGAGCTAAAGGTATAGGTTTAGCTACTGCACAAAGAATTCTAAATGAAGGTGGAAAGGTAATACTTTGGGATTTCAAGGAAGATGATCTAAACAAAACTGTTAATAATTTTAAAGAGCAAGGATTTGATGTTTTCTCTCAAATATGTGATGTTACAAACAAAGAACAAGTATATAGTAATGCAAATATCATTAAAGAAAAGTTTGGTAGTTTAGATATCCTAATTAATAATGCTGGTACTGTTTATACTGGGTATATGCTAGATAGAAGTGATGAAGAGCTTGAAAATCTTATTAATGTAAACTTTACATCAATGATATATACCATTCGTGCATTCATGCCAACTATGTTAGATAAAAACTCTGGTCACGTTATTAATATTTCCTCAGCATCATCAATGACAGGTGCTCCTAAGCTAGCTGTATACGCTGCTACTAAATGGGCTGTAGCAGGACTTACTGAATCCTTAAGACTTGAAGTAAAAAAGATGGGTAAGTCTGGTGTTAAATTTTCTTCCATTCATCCAAACTTTTTGAAGAAAGGATTATTTGAAGGAACTAAGCTTAATTTTTTAGGTCAGTTATTAGCACCAGGGGTAAAGAGTCACGATTCTGTTGCAAAAGTCATTGTGAATCGTGCAATTAAACTTGGATTTCATTCGCCAAAAGTTCCATGGATAATGAATCAGGTAGTTTTGCTTAGAGCGTTGCTTCCTAGCTCCTTGTTAATCAAAGTTAGTAGTCTTTATGGTCTTTATGATATGATGGATGATTATAAAGGTTATGAAGATGGAAGATAATTATTTCTTTACTATTCTTTTGATTCGTAATAGAATACGTTCATGAAAAAAATATTTAAAATTCAACTAACAATTTTCTGCCTTTTATTACTTTCATGCTCAACAGAAAGTAATAAGTCAAAAGAATTAGAAGATAAGCCAATTGTAACTTTTCAGGATTCTTTGAGTTATACTATGGGAATTAATATTGGTCAAAATCTTCCAGAAACAGAAATTAATCGTGATTTAATCATTGAAGGTTTAAACGATTCTTGGAATAAAGAAAAGCCTAGAATAAATACACAAACCAGGAATGAAGTTTTAAAAAGTTATAATATTCGAAATTCGGAAAGAAATTTATCAAGATCTTTAAGTGAAAAATCAAAAAAACTTTCTAAAGAAAATAAAATAGCAGGCCAAGAGTTTTTAGATAAAAATAAAAACAATGAAGGAATCAAATTTATTAGTAACACTCAAATTCAATATAAAGTTGTTCAAGAGGGCTTAGGCCAAATTCCTAATTTTGAAGACGTTGTTGTCGTTCACTATAACGGATTTTTAATTGATGGTACAAAATTTGATAGTAGTTATGATAGAGGAGAACCAGCAACATTTGCACTTAACAGAGTAATTCAAGGCTGGCAGCAAACCTTACAAGAAATGCCTGTTGGATCTAAGTGGAAAGTTTATATTCCTGAAAATTTAGGATACGGTATTACAGGGGTCATTAAGGATGCTAAAAATGAAGAATATATCATTCCTCCATCATCAACTTTAATATTTGATATTGAACTCATAAACATTGTTGAGTAGTACATGAAAGTTTTTAAAATATATCTCATTTGTCACTTATTTTTTTTGATTGGGTGTAATTCTAAACCTAATGTCATCACCTTACAAAGCCCTATGTTTGTAACAGAATCTTTACAAGATGCTGGAATGGATAGTATTGGATTCTTAATGAGAAAACATGTTATTGTAGTGACAGTTAAAGATAAGAATGAACTTCATGTGTATGGTGCAATGAATGGGAAATTTAAAAAATCCATCAAAAGAGAAGATGCATATCCAAATGGTATTACAACCATTAATGATCAATTTGTTTTAGTTACAGAAAGAGACAATAAACAGGTTGCTGTATTTAATTCATCAATGGAGTTTTTAGGTACTTTTGGTAATGATGAGTTACGTAGTCCTTATGGAATTACATTTTATCAGCAAGATAATAATTCCTATAAAGTTTTGGTTACCGATAGCTACGAATATAACAATCCAAGAGAGGATCGAATTTTAGGTTGGGATTTTACCATTGAAAATGGAGAATTTTCCGTAGGGAAAGTTACAGTACTAGGAAACCCAACGCTTTATCAAGTAGAAAGTATTCAAGCAGATAAACATTATAAAACTTTGCTAGTAGCAGAGGAAATGAAAGAGTACCACAAGGTTATGGTTTTAGATTTAATATCAGGTAAAGTTATAAAAGAAGATTTAGGCAATTTTAATAGAGGAAACGATCCTGAAGGTATAGCTTTAGTAACTAATAAAGATAATGGTGGATACTGGATTTGTACTGAGCAAAGTAAAACAGATAACCGTTTTCATTTATATGATCGCAAAACATTAGAATATATGACTACGATGTACTTAGATAATGTTTCTTATACTGATGGGATTGCTACAGCTTATATGCATGGTAAATGGTATTTATATGCAGTGGATAATGATGCTAGAGTTGTTGCATTTGAATTACCTGAAATCAATTCTTAAATAATAATGCTTTTGTATCTATCGTTTTTTATTGTATTGATTACTCTTATATATTTTTTTCGTAATACAATAATAATAAATATCTATAAACTGCCGATTATAAGAAAGTCCTGGCAACTTCCTGATATGGATGCTCACAATGTAAATCTTGTTAAAAATGATAAGCCTGTAGTTGTTTGCTGTGGTGATAGTATTACTCATGGTCATATTGGATATGACTGGGTGGGCAACTTAAGGAAGAATGATGATTCCAAGATTTATATCAATGCGGGTATCAATGCGGATCTAACTTGGAATTTAAATCAGAGAATAGATGATATTATTAAGCATAATCCAGATTATGTTACCATTTTAATTGGAACCAATGATGCAATAGGTAGTCAGCCGGTTAAATTAATTCAAGACTATTATATTCAAACAAAAAATCTTCCACAAGTTCCTTCAATTGAATGGTTTGAAGAGCAAATTGAAATCTTTGTGGATAAGATTAAAAAAAATACATCTGCTAAAATTGCTATTACAACTCTTCCATGGCTTGGCGAGCAAGGAGACGCATCAATCATAAGTGTCATTAAAAATCACAATAAAATAATTAAAAGGATTGCTTTGAAATATAATCTATCAATCCTTGATTTATTTTCAAAATTCAAAGAACAAATAAGTTCCAGTAATAGCGTTCCATACACTACTTCTGAACTTCGAAGATTACGAGGCCTAAGAGCCGTTATACTTCACTATGTCTTTGGTTGGAGTTGGACAAAGATTGGAGAAAAGTATAAGCTACAGTTGCTTTGCGATCATATTCACCTGAATGAAAAGGGTGGAAATTTGATGGAGCAACTTGCCAAAGAATTTCTATCTAGTTAAATAGCTAATCTAATTCTTTTAGAGCTTTAACTAGTTCAAATTCTTTATCAAATCTTTCTTTCATGCCACCTTCTTCTTTAAGTAAAATGTATCCATAAGATTTTGATCCGATTGCAATTTTGTCTCCATAGCGAGTATCATACCAGTATTGATCACCTTTACTATCAATGATTACTTGGTATCTACCATTTTGATTTTCTTCATCATGATCATCAAATCCCATTATCAGAAATAGGTTAACAGTTGTTAAAATTCCGATTATAAAACTTTTGATATCTAATTTCATATTATTCTCCTAATTAGTTTATATAAATATAATGGATTGGTCTTATGAAATAAAGGAAGGATTTATTGTACCCCGGACAGGATTTGAACCTGTGACCTACGGATTAGAAATTTATTCAGTATAGACGAGAAATTCTTGTATGTTGTAGTTTTGTGTTGTAGATTCCAGTATGAGTAAAAGAAAATCAACGATATTCACGAATAGTAGAGGTTATTCTTACTACCAAACATTTTCATACCAAGACACTTATGGGCGTAAGAAAAAAAGAATAACGAAGTATCTCGGTCAGTTGAACGAGAAAGAGAAAAAGGCAAGAAAGAAAGAGTTGGATAAACACTACGATTATATTGATACAAATACAATCAAGGGCAATCCAACAATCAAAGAACCGAACACTCTCAAAAATGTTTTGAAACAATACGAGAAATACAATTTCAAAAGGGTAGATAATTTAGAACTATCAAGAATCACTGCGGTAAATCATACCAATTACACAGAACAATTTAGAAAATTTTTAGACCGAAGATATAAGGGGATTCTCGTTCCAAAGATTACTACTGAAATGATAAAGGCGTATCAAACATATAGAAAGAAAAAAGGACTAAAACAGAACACTATCAAAAATGATATGACTTATCTCAAAACCTTTTTCAAGTGGTTGGTAAGAGAAAATTATATTATACAGAATCCTTTTAACCACGAAATCAAGATTCCAAAATATCAGTCAAGAACGATTGATGAAATTCCAATGGGCGAGGATTGGGATAAACTATATTCTTTCATTGAAAAGAGTTTGGATTTCAATCCTACTACTGATGATGAAAGAAAGAAATGGACTTGGTTCAATAGAAATACAGATTTCAAGGAAATGTTATACTTTATGTTGAATACGGCAATGAGAGGTGGAGAAATACAAATACTGAAATGGACTAATGATAAAGACGAGGTTGGAGAAACAAGATTTCCGTATAGTCATTTGAATAGAGATATGAAAACAATGACTATCTATTTCAAGAGAACATTGACTACGAATTTTGAATTACCGGAAACATTACAAAAGTTGATACAGAAAAGATTTGATAGCAGAAATCCAAAAGATAAATATGTTTTCACAAATCCAGGAACGAATAACAAGTATAGTAAAGAGTGGTTGATTTCAAATTTCAAAAGATTATGTGAGGGATTAGGATTGGTTGATAAAAGAACACAAGAACCACTATTCACACCACATAGTATAAGACACGGAGTCATAAGTCAGTTATTGAAACAAGGAATACCAATTCAAGACATTTCAAGAGTTGTGGCAAGACATAGTAAGATTGGAACGACTTACGATATTTACGGACACATACAAGTTGGTAAAGGTAAGTCAATTTTAGATTCATTAAACAAGAGGGAGTTATGAGAGTAGGATACATTAGAACATCTACGGAAAAACAGATAAACGGCATAGAACAACAACAGAACGATATTCAAAGATATTGTGAATTTAAGCGTTGTGAATTAGCTGATTCATTTATTGATTTTGGAGTATCTGGTGGAACTGATGAAAGGCAACAATTCAAAAAGATGATGAAAATGGTAAATCAAGGATTGATTACTGAAATAGTCATTACAGAATTATCAAGGTGGGGAAGAAACCTTGGGGATTGTATAAACAATCTCAACATCTTGAAAAAGAAAGGCGTAAATCTAATATGTCTAAAAGAGAACATTGACTTGAATAGTCCTAGTGGAACTTTATTGTCTAATCTTCTTATGGTTGTAATGGAGTGGGAACGACAACAAACTGGTGAAAGAGTTAAAAGTATCTTGAACGATAAGAAACTGGCGAACAAACGATACACCAAACAAAAGTATGGATACGATATGGTAAATGGTGTTGTAAAAGAAAATCCTACTGAAATAAGGTTATTGAAAAAAGTAGCAAAGATGAAAGTCCAAGGAAAATCTTATCAAGACATTGTTGATTTCACAAAAAGAAACGGATACACCAAGAAAAACGGTACTGATTTTACCAGAAATGATGTAATTCAAATGGTAAAAAAACGACTAAATTACAAGGATTCTATGACGATAAACCAAGTAATTCAGTATATATAATCAGTTCTCATTATATACACAAAATCCCACCAAACACTCGTATTGTTCGGTGGGATTTTAACATATGGAATCAAGAAAAAGGAAACTCAATTCCACCAAAGGATTGAAAACGATATGTTGTAATCATTAGTTATATATAAATAGAACTCATTAGAAATATTATCTTGATTATTTTTTGAAAAATGGGCAACTTTTGTTTGGAACAAACTATGAAAGTAAAAATCAGTCAAATCAAACCGAATCCAATAAATGATGAAATATATTCACAGACGGATTTAACACAATTAAAGACATCATTAGAGAGAAATGGGCAACTTGAACCGATAGTAGTCAATAAGGACTATCAAATTGTATCAGGACACCGAAGATTTTATGCAATGACTCAGCTGAAATTCAAAGAGGTTGAAATAAGAATAGTTGAATTTGAGAACGAGATTATATCATTGATTGAGTTCAATCAACAAAGAACCAAGACGGCACAAGATGTTTTCAATGAATTTAATATGTTGGAAAAGGAATATAAGAAAACTCTCGGTGGGCAAGGAAAACGAAATGATTTGAAAGGCGATAAACGACATAATATTTATATGGAAATGGTAAATAAAACTGGTGTTGGATTATCCAAACTGAAACAAATCAAATCAATAGGGAATTATGAACCAAAATTACTTGAAGATGTATCCAATGGAAAAATATCAGTTCCAAAGGCGTATAAGATAGTTCAAGAGAAATATATCAAGAACAGAAAAAGAGGGGATAAAGTTCAACAAGTTAAATCCAAGTTGAGAAAGTTTTTGAAACGAGAAGAAATTACCAATGAAATCTTGATAGATGTTTTAGGCAATACTTATCCCTATTCACAATTAGATATAAAAATTGTAGAAGATAAAGAACTAATTAAAAGAAGAACAGAATTAGTAGAACATTTGGATTTCTTAAAATCCTTGGACGAACGAGAAATTGTATTGTATCAAAAGTTAGCAGAAATCAAACGACAGAAATACGATAAGAGAACATTGAAACGAGTATATAATTCAATGTATCAATTCAACAATCTTGATAGTCCGTTAGAAACGATAAACGAATTAGACAATCTTGAACCAACATTACAATTAGTTGATAAGACAACATTAGAAGATTGGAACATTATGAGAATCTTTATTTCCAATTTTAATTTCTTCCAAACAATTGGGCGTTCATTAAAATATTTTGTGATTGACCGAAAGACAAAAAAACGATTGGGTATAATAAATCTCGGTAGTGATAATACATCATTACCACCAAGAGATGATTATATAAAATGGAGTAGGGAGAACAGATTCAAAGACAAAAAATTACAGAACATCTTGGTAGGACAAACGATAGTGGGCGTTCAACCTTTTTCTTACAATTTCCTTGGTGGAAAACTCTTATCAATAATGTTAGCAGATGAGAGAGTAAGAAACGATTACAGAAATAAATACAAAGATGAATTGGTAGGAATTACAACAACATCATTGTTTGGTTCTCAATCTCAATACAATAGTATTCCGTGTTGGAAGAAACTCGGTAAATCAAAAGGCAAGATTTTAATCAAACCGAACAAAGAAATATCTAACAAGAATTTTGATTGGTTGAAAAAGAATTTCAAAGATGAATTTGATGTGGCAAAAGAACAATCAAGTCCTTTACAACAGAAACTAATGTTGTTGTATTCTAAACTGAATATTGATTTCAGTAAATACAAGAACGACCAGGTAAAAGGTGTTTATTATATGGACTTATATGAAAACTCAAATGAATTTTTACGGAACGAAATCCCCGCTGAAAAACTACTACCAAATATCAAGACAGATTTAGATGTATTGATGAAGTGGTGGAAGACAAAGGCAACAAAGAGATATGAGAAACTATACAAGGACAACAAACTACAAACTGATACATTATGGTATGAGGAACTCACATCTCAAAATGTTAAATCTTGGTTGAGTTCAAGAGGCAAGAAAATGTAAAGAGGGGTGTCGTTCTCTTTTCAGTAATTCGCGACGATTCAGTCATTTTATTTTCAAATTGAACTCACAAATTCCTTACGGAAAAATCCAGTCATATAGGACATTTCATAACATAAGACATACTTTTTATCAAATAACATCTGGCAATTCGTCTGGCACATCAAAAAACAGTAAAAAAAGGTATTTTTTTTAATAAAAGACAAAATAAATGACTCTTTTTTTGTTTTAGTTCCTATTTATTAGTGTAGGTAGGTAGGGGTGTTTCGTTAGTTAAAAGGAAAAATAATATACTGGCAAACTTAAAAATTGAAAAGTGTATTGTAAGAGAAATAGATACAGATAGCAATAAAACGAGGAGTAGAGTTAAATGACTTACAAAACAAAACAAGAGTTAGTGAAAGAAACGAATTTTAGAACATTAGGAATCATTGAATATGTAAATGAACTAAAACAACAAGGACTGAACGACAGACAAATACAGGCGAAGATGATTGTTGATAAAGTTTCAAGAACACCAAGAGCAACACAGATGAATTTTTCAAAATATAAAAATATATCAAAACAAATAGGTTGGATAAAATAATGGACTATATGACTACGACAATGGACGGAGATTACACGAATCAAAATCCACTACGAAAAAGATTAGATAAATACAGAAAAACCAAAATGAGTGAAACCACTTGGCGTAAAGTCAAATCAGTATGGGAACGAAAAGTTCAAAATGATTGGGTTGTTTCTGGTGGGGCAGATTTTGGAGATTGGTTGGATATAAACGGACAAAACTATATTAGAAATATCAGTCAAGATATGGATATGAAAAGAGAGTGGTATGGACTATAAATTGACTAAACCACTCAAATACGGACAAACAAAAAAGAACCAAAAGGCGATAAGTAATATTATCAAAGGAAAAGAGAATCTGGCGAAGAAAGATAGTATTCAAAGAGTTCAAAAAGTAAGACAAGATACTCAAAAGATTATCAGTCCAAAAGTCAGTCCTACGGCAAAATTAAATAATACCTTTGGAAAGAAAGTAATATAAACGAACAAGTAATTGGAGTTCCAAAAACTATACTTGTTCTTGGTGGTTGTTGATGATAGGTGGATTATAGTTTAACACCTACTCACGACCACCAAAACATTAAAGGCAGTAAAATGAAAGATAGATATAAAATAATGACTTTTGATTTCCTTATGGAAATTAGTTTATTTGAATTTCTACTGAATTACATATCATTATCCGTGCGGGGATATACAACAAAATCATTTCAAAAGAAGATTGGAAAATTCATAGATGAAAGACACAAAAATAGAATATCAAAAACCTAAATCAATAAACGAGATTCTTCTGGTAATAAGGGGAGAAATATTACATCAATTACAGATTGGCAACGATAGAAGATTATGGAAAGATGTAAATAAAGATTGGGCGAACAAGAAGACAAATTACACAAACAAATCAAAAGACAACATTGACCGAAAACAGAATAGAATTGATGATATAATTAAAATCTCACAAGAGATAATTCAAGTATCAAATTTTGATAGGATTCTTACAACAGATGAAGACGGGCAAGTGGATAATTATCCAAGGAATACATTACCTTATTTTATGAAACAGACGATTGGGGCAAAGGAAAAAGACCTATACAATATCAATAGTCAAAAGGTATTTATGATGATAGACGAAAAGAAATTGATGTTGGATAAATCTATGAAAAGGCACAAAAACAGAAACCTAAATCAAATACGAAAAGTTGTATCACACCACCGACAAAAAGTCAAGAGGAAGTAGTAATCAGTCATCATAGTCAATCATAGTATTGAAAATATATATTTATATATAGAGGAGTAGAAAATGGAACAGAAAAAACAAAGTGTATCAAAGCGAAGAGAATTACAGAAAAATATTGATTTACAATCAAATCATCTAAATCAGGCGTTCAATTATCTTGAAAAGAGTTTGGATTTAGAAATTGAAAAAAGACATAGAGATTGTATCAAGGTTATTATTCTAAAAACGTTTTTGGAAAAAGAGGCAATAACAGAATTACAAGAGTATGAATTACAAACGGCAGATGAGATTTCAAGGAACTCAAATTTTTGGAAACAATATTCTGGCAGTAAAAACTAATGTTCTCATTATTAGATAATATAGAAGAAGATAAAAGAGAGTTCAGTCCAATTGGTATGAAAACCGTACTTGAAGAATTGAATATCAGTTATTCCACTCTTTATCGTTATTGTAAATATAAGGGATTTCCACATTACCGAGTTCAAGGTTCAAATAAAAAGTTCTTCAATCGTGAGAAAATACGCGTGTGGTTAGAACATCAAAATCAATAAATACATCAAGTTAGGGCAACGAAATAAAATATCTTATAGTGTATTGTATAGTGTTGTAGGTATTGAACTACAACATAAGATTCTTGTTTAGTCCGTCCATAGAGATAAAAATATAGTAAAAGTGTTGTAGGTAATGTTGTAGGTATTTTAGGGTCCAGATTTACATTAAAATTTACGAAGAAATTCTCTATAAGTCAAGTAATATCAAGAGAAAGAGACAGTACCCCGGACAGGATTTGAACCTGTGACCTACGGATTAGAAATCCGTTGCTCTATCCAGCTGAGCTACCGGGGCATGGACCAAATTTAACTAATTAATAAAAAATTTAAAGCTTTTTTGTAAAATTCTTCCGAGGGGCCTCCGACGAGAAATTTCTTGCAAAAAATCAAGTTTAGTAGTAGAATATTGATATAAGCTTATTCACTAAACTTTTTAAGGAGATAAAAATGGCTGAAAAAGTAAAAACATGTGGTGTTAGTAAAGAAAAAGGCTATCTATATTACTTAGGTAAAGATGGTAACGTATGGCGCTCAGGTATGTCAAGAGGCGGATCTGGTGGCGGCAATGCTCAAAAAGTTGCTGATGCAGGTGTCACTCGTGAAAGTGGCTACTTATACTTCATCGATAAAGATGGTGATGTATCTCGTGCACCTATGGCTAGAGGTAGAGGTTAATAAACTTTTATCTTACTAGGTTTAATTAAAAAAAGGAGCATCTCGATGCTCCTTTTTTATTTCACTATAGAATTTTTTTGGCTTCCAACTATTCCACTTGAAACAATCATTCTGAATCCTTCTTCAACATCAACGTCTGCAAGTGTAGTATCTTCCTTAGGGATGATAAGAAAAAATCCTGATGTTGGATTTGGTGTTGTTGGAACAAATAAGTGGTAAAACTCTTCGTTATTTTCATTTGTAGATTCGCTAGTAACGAAACCCAAAGTCCAAGTACCTCTTCTCGGATATTCGACGTATACAACTTTCTTGAAAGAGTTATTTTTTGATCCAGATACTGTCTCAATAATTTGTTTGGTTGTTCCATATATTGTATCAATTAAAGGAATTTTCTTAAAAATTCCCTCAAACCAATTAACAACTCTTTTACCAAACACATTTCTAGCTAAAGCACCAAAAATGATAAGGGACAATAAAACAATTAGAAGGCCTGCTAGTGAACTTATTAAACCAAACCCTGGAAAAGTTACATTAACAAATCTTTCTAGAGGTTCTGCAACAGTTCCCCCAAGCCAAATAGTTATTTCTAATGTAACCTGTATTACATATACAGTTAACGCTAATGGTACGATAGTCGCTATTCCTGCAAGCAGGTTTGATTTTATTTTCTTAATCATAATTTAATTTATTATAAAATAGGTTCTATTTCCTATATATAAGTATAGAACTTCCAAGTATGAATAAGGTTCCAATAATTTCTTTTGTTGTAAGTACTTCTCCTAAAAATACCCAACCAAGCAATATTGCAACTATTGGAGGAAAAATTGCCACATAAGTGACTTGAGTTACATTAAGATATTGATACAGCCAGAAATAAATCCCCCAAGAAATTAATCCCCCAAAAATTATAAGATACAATGTTGAAAGTATAAGTTCATTAGTCCATAGTATGTCCGAAGTATCTTCTTTTACTAGAAATGAAATTGTAAGCATTAAAAATCCTGTTAATACCTGACAAACAGCATTCATTTGATATGGACCAACTTCGTCATTATATTTTTTATAAAGAACACTAGGATATGCTGCTATAATAATGACTGCAATTAAAACAAGAATTGCCAAAAACGATTGAGAGGCTAAATCAATTTCTTGATTAGTGCTCATAATTATGACTCCTATTAGACCAGTAAATAGAGCTGCAATTTTATTTTTATTTAATCTTTCATTAGGATCATCTTTAATCATAAAATGAGCCATTAAGCTTGTAAAGAGAGGGAATAGACCCCATAGAATCGATGAGATACTAGAAAAAATATATTGAGTAGCCCAATAAGTCATTCCATAAGATAGACTGAAGTTTAATAGTCCAAATGAGAGATATAATTTTATTGCTTGTTTGGTAAATGGTATAGATAGCTTTTTGTAATAGATATATAAGTAAAAAATAATCCCAGAAAAAAGAAATCTTAATCCCACTCCATAAAAAGGTGGAACCCCAGCATTCAAAGAAATTTTAATGAAGTACCATGTTGAACCCCAAATCACGCACAGTGCAATGAATGGAAATAAAATCTTATTATTCATTATTTGTTAGAAGATTGGTAGATAGTTGCAAGCAATGCACTAGCAATATAAATACTAGAATAAGTACCAACAATGACACCCACTAACATAGTAAAAGAGAATGGTCTTATTACTTCACCGCCATAAACGAGCAAAACAATAATAACAAACAATGTCGTTAAAGAAGTAATTAAAGTTCTGCTCAGGGATTGATTAATACTTTTATTGATGGTTGATTCAAACATTACAGTACCAGAAGATTTCATATTTTCTCTAATTCTATCCAAAATAACAATTGTATCATTTAAGGAATATCCAACAATAGTTAAAAAAGCTGCAACTGTACTTAGTGTAATCTCGAAACCAGTTAGAGAAAAAATTCCTAATGTAATAATGACATCATGAACTAGAGCTAAAATAGCTCCTAAAGCAAATCTAAACTCAAACCTGACAGATATATAAAACAGAATTAAGACTAAAGCAGATACTACAGACCAAAATGCTTTTCCACTTAACTCAGATCCTACTTTTGGACTTACTGAGCCTAGTGAAAGAATGAAATCATTTTTGTTCTCAGGCACTTTAGCTGACATAGAATCATACAAATGATTAATAACCATTTGACCGAAGTCTTCAGGTTCATTATCAAGTGATTTTATTTTAATCATAACATCGCTTTGATTTCCAAAATATTTAATTTCTTCACCGCTCAAATCTATTAAGCTATCATTAAAAGATACTGATTTAAGCGAACCTCTTACTTCTTGTATAGATACATTCTCCGAAAAACTTACTCCAATTGCTGTTCCACCTTTAAAATCAATACCAAGATTAACACCCATCAAAAGAAGAATGATAGATCCAAATGCTAAAACAGATGAAAAGCCAAATCCAAATGATTTTAACTTCATAAAATTGATTTTAGTGTTTTCCATGAATTTCATAATTATATGCTCAATCTTCCTATATTTTTTCTCGTTGTTACAAAATCAAACACAAATCTTGTTACAATAATAGCAGTAAACATACTTACAATAATTCCCCAGAAAAGAACAGTAGCAAAGCCTTTTATAGGACCACTGCCGTATTGATAAAGCACTGCTGCTGCAATACCAGTAGTTAAATTAGCATCCACAATTGTTCTAATTGCTCTTTCATAGCCTGAATCAATAGCGGATCTAACAGATTTACCATTACGCAATTCTTCTTTAATTCTTTCAAAAATAATAACATTAGCATCAACGGACATACCAACTGTTAGTATTAGACCTGCGATTCCAGGAAGAGTTAATGTTGCTTCTAGGAGGGCTAAGACGCCCAACAATAAAATTAGAGTCCACATAACAGAGAAGCTTGCAATTAAACCTGACATCTTATAGAAGAATACAATGAAGCATACCACCAAAAATAAACCAATTGCCATTGACTGCGTACCTTTACTAATTGAATCTGCTCCTAAAGATGCTCCAATAGTTCTTTCTTCCGCAATTGTAACAGGAACAGGTAAAGCACCTGCTCTTAAAACAATAGCTATGTCTTCAGCTTCTTCAATTGAATTCATTCCCTCGATAACAGTTCCCCCACCAAAAATTTGACTTCTTATGACAGGAGCCATATGAACTTTCTTGTCAAGTACAATAGCAATTCTGTTATTTATATTAGCACCTGTAATTCTAGCCCATTCTCTGGAACCTTCACTATTCATTTCAACTTCAACAACAGCCTGTCCAGCAGTTACTCCTGCTTGGCTCAATCTCATTTGAGCATCTTCAATTACTCCTCCAGTAAGCTCAGCATTATTAAATAAATGGAATAGTGTATAAAATTCTTCTTCTTGACCTATTTCATTTACAAGCTTAATTGAAGAGTCGCTTGTTAAAATAGTACTATTGGTTGCTTCTAAAATTTGTATTACATCTTCTTTAAATAAAATATCTTTAAGAGCAGCTAAATCTTTTGAGGCAATTGCTAGGTTTCCTCCAACTGATATAAGCAACGAAGAAAATCCTAATTCTGATGATGAGCTTGAATCAAATAATTCATTAATTTCATCATCTTGGTCAACATCTTTACTATTAGAAACTGACATAATACTATCAATTTGTCTAATAATTGCATTTGTACTTTCAACATTTTTAACAATCATCAATTCTAACAATGCTGTACTTTGAAGAAGATCTCTAGCTCTTTCTGAATCTTCAATTCCTGCTAGTTCTACAATAACTCTATTATTGCCTTGTTTTTGAATTGTTGGTTCAGCCACACCAAATTGGTCTACGCGATTTTGAATAATTTCAATAACTCTTTTAATTGAATCTTCAGATTGTAATGATAGTTGAGAGATTATTTGGTCTTTAGTTTTTCCGTAATTAATAAAATATCTCGGAAGTTTTAATTCGTTTTCAACTGCTAAGTCTTCAAAGACAGTAAAAAAATCTCTGGAAGAGTTATTATATTCACTTTTTAAATCGATTAAAAACTCATTAAAATTATTATCCTTGTTTTTAGCTAAGTTATCAATTAGTTGAGGGAGATCAACTTCAAGGACAATATAAATTCCACCTTTTAAATCTAATCCTTGTTTGATACTTCTTGATTCAAAATAATCTATTTGATCATCAGATAGGTTAGATTTTTTGTCTTCATCCATCAAAGTATATCTAATTGATGGAAGGAGAGCATATATTCCCAATCCGAAAACAAACAATATCGTTAATAATCTATTTCTTATTGAACTATCCATAGGTGAGAGAATTTAACACATTAAGATATTTTTTCACTATTTTTTTAAATAATATTTAGAGCTTTACCGCATTCCTCAAAAGCGCTAATAGAATGTTTTAACTGATCTCTATTATGAGAAGATGATAATTGTACCCTTATTCTTGCTTGATTTTTAGGAACGACTGGAAATGAAAAAGGAATTACATAAATATTTTTTTCTAATAACATTTCAGACAATGCAACCGCTTGTTTTGCATCATAAATCATTATTGGAACAATTGGATGTGAATCTCCTTTTACTTCATAGCCAATTTTAGTTATTTGTTCTCGAAAATATAATGTATTGTCATGAAGCGTATTTATAAGGTTTTTGTTTTCATTAATTATTTCCAGCGCTTTTAAACATGCTACTACCAATGCTGGTGCTAAACTGTTAGAAAAAAGGTAAGGCCTTGATTTCTGTCTTAGCATATCAACAATATTTTTTGATGCAGAGATAAATCCTCCGGATGCTCCTCCAAGAGCCTTACCAAAAGTTGAAGATATAATATCAACTTCATCTAAAACTCCACAATGTTCTCCGCTTCCTTTTCCGTTTGCACCAATGAAACCTGTAGCATGACAATCATCTACCATAACTAATGCATCATATTTTTTGGCTAGCTGAACAATGGAGCCTAAAGGTGCAATAGTTCCATCCATACTAAATACTCCATCTGTAACAATCAGCTTAACCCTTGCATCTGAATTACTTAATTGTTCTTGCAAATCATCCATATTACAAGTTCTATATCTATGTTTTTGAGCTTTACATAATCTGATTCCATCGATAATTGATGCATGATTTAATTCATCTGAAAAAACAGCGTCTTTTTCACCTAAGATTGTTTCAAATAAACCGCCATTTGCATCAAAACAGGAAGAATATAAGATTGTATCATCCTTATTTAAAAAATCACTAACTGATTGCTCTAATTCTTTATGTATTGTTTGAGTACCACATATGAATCTGACCGAACCTAAGCCAAAACCCCATTCTTGAATAGCTTGCATAGCTGCTTCTCTAATCTCCCTATTGTTTGCAAGACCTAAATAATTATTTGCACAAAAGTTTAGTACTTTTTTGCCATTTACATTTATTTCTGTTTCTTGAGCTGTTTCAATTACTCTTTCTTTTTTAAAGGTGCCTTGCTCCTTGATGTTATTTAATTGAGATTGTAATATTTGATCTATTTCTTTCATATTTACTTATTAATTATTTTTTCCAAAAACACTTCAAAGTCTTTTTCTGTAGTAAAATTCCAAAATTTGTTTGCTTTTTTACAATTTAAACTTGAGGGCCACGTATCTGCAACTGATTGAAAATTTTTATCTTCATTATATGCAATTTGAAAAGAAGGAAATTTTTTTGATAGGAAATCACTTAGTTCTTTAACAGAAAAACTGGCTTCTTGAACATTAAATACTCTGAATTTAGACTCAATTATTTCTAAATTCATTAAGTCAATAATAGATGATATTGTTTGATCTATTCCTATAAATGGTAGTTTTGTTTTTGGAGATAACTTGCATTCAAATTTTTCACCTTTTTTTGCACAATTTATCATTTGTGGAGCATAATCTGTAGTACCTCCAGATGGAACAGTATCATAACTTATTACTCCTGGAAATCTAATTGATCTAAAATCTAATCCAATTTTTTTAGATATACTTTTTTCATGTAATTTACTTCCATATTGTTCAATGATAAGTTTGTTATTTCCGTAAATTGTTGTTGGTTTGATAATATCTTGCTCCGAAGCATTTTTAATTTTTCTTGGACCATAAACAGCAATTGAACTAGGAAAAAAAAATCTTGTTATACAATTATTTCTTATTCCAAAATTATACACACAATCAATTAAGTTTTTTGATGATTTTTCGTTTATTTCAAATGCTAATTCAGGGTTTTGTGAAGCTGATTGGCTTAACAGTGCTGCAAAGTGATAAACTTCACTAATATGATAATCGTTAAATATTGAATTTATTAGTTGTTTATTAGTTATAGTGTCTTTGATGTATTTAACTGAATGAATTTTTTCTTTTGGATCATTTATATCTAAAGCAATAACCGATTTACCTATACTAAGTAATTTTTTAAGTGTTTTACTACCTAATTCACCATTGTTTCCAGTAATTAATATTCTTTCTTTCACTCTTAAAGTTAAGTTAGATAAAATGATTTTTTAAAAACTTTGTATTACCCTTATTTACCGATTAAATTTTTCAGTCATATGAAAAAAATTATTTCCATAATAAACCAAAAAGGGGGAGTAGGCAAAACTACTACTGCAATCAATTTAGCTGCTAGCTTAGGCATCTTAGAAAAGAAAACTTTGTTAATTGATTTTGATCCTCAAGCTAATGCTACAACAGGATTAAATGATTTTGATATTAATAATGAATTTTCAATCTATGATGCAATTACTGGAAATAAAAAAATAGTAGATATTATTTCAACTACATCCATTGAATATATGGATTTTACAAAATCAGACACCAATTTAGTTGGCTGTGAAGTAGAACTGGTTTCATTGCCAAATAGAGAAAAGCAGTTATTAAAGTTGATAAATAAGGTGAAAAAAAATTATGACTATATCCTAATAGATTGTCCTCCCTCTCTTGGTCTTCTAACATTAAATGCTTTAACTGCTTCAACAGATGTTTTAATTCCTATTCAAAGCGAATTTTTTGCACTTGAAGGTTTAAGAAGTCTTCAGGAAACAATTGAAATTGTTAAAGAGAATATAAATGATAAGCTAAATATACTTGGATTGCTTATTACAATGCATTCAAAGAGATTGAGACTTTCTAAAAAAGTTGAGAGTTTGTTAAAAACAAATTTTAAAAATAAATTATTTAAAACTAAAATTAGTCGAAATGTAAGATTAGCTGAAGCACCAGATGATGGAAAACCTGCAATTATGTACGATGTAAATTGTTCAGGCGCAAAAGATTATATGGACTTAGCACTGGAGATAATAAATGAAAAAAAATAAACAGCTTGGTCAAGGTTTAGGAGCTCTTTTAACTCCTTCAAAGAATAATCTAGAAGATTTTAATCAAAACAGTATTCTTTTAAGTAAAATTAAACCTAATCCTAATCAGCCAAGAAAAAATTTTGTAGACAAATCTCTAAAACAACTAGCTCAATCCATTGATGAAAAAGGTTTGATTAGTCCAATTACTGTTAAAAAAGTTGACAATAAATATATTATTGTAGCTGGTGAAAGGAGATATAGGGCCCATAAACTATTAAACAAAAAAAGAATTTTAGCTTACGTTATTGATGCAGATACAACAAAAGATGTAATGTATATGGCGCTGATTGAGAATATTCAAAGAGAAGACCTTAACCCAATAGAAGAGGCAAAAGGATATAAATATCTTCAAGAAAATTTGCAATCTTCAATTACTGAAATAGCAAAAACAGTTGGTAAATCAAGGCCTGCAGTTTCTAATGCTTTAAGACTTTTAAAGCTTCCTGATCAAATCCAAGACAGTATCTTAAAAGGTGAAATAAATGCAGGACAAGCAAGAGCAATTTTACAGAGAAAAACTACCCAAGGTATGCTTCAGCTTTGGCAAAAACTATTAACAGAGAAGATATCAGTACGAAAGACAGAAAAACTAGCTTCAAAAAGAAAAGTTTCTCCTCAATTAAAAGACATTCAAGACAAGCTCTCGAGATTGATTGGCGAAAAAGTAGTTATTAATCAAAATGCTAAAACCAAAAAAGGTTTTATTAAGATTAATTTCAGTAAACAAACTGTCAGTAGAGTACTAGACAAGCTAAAGTCAATCAAGTCTGATTAATTTTATGAAATTAAGTAAATATAAAATTTTATTTATATCTCCATTCTCAGATAAATCGTGGCAAATAGAATTTAGTAGACTAACATTTATTTCATCAATTGTATTATTATCAATAATTGTCTTTGGGTCAATTGTACTTTTATATTTTTCATCACCAATTGTAAAAGAATACTTAAGAATTTCAACAATAAACAAAGAAATAAAACAACAACAAGAAATCATTAATAACATTGATAAGTCGATTGAAGAGATTGCCTTAATGAAATCTTATATAGATTCAATTATTGGTACAGAAAAGGCTAATGATTTAAATGAAGACAATATAAGATATATATTGGCGAATAATCTTCCCTCAGTAAAGCCTGCAGATGGTCTAATTAGCAGAACATATGACCCAGAAACTAAACATTTTGGAATAGATGTTGTAAATATTGAAGGAACACCTATTTTTGCCATATCGGACGGACAAATAGTTTTTAGCGATTTTTCAAATGATTTCGGAAATTTTGTTATCATAGATCATCAAAATGGATATCTTTCACATTATTATCATAATCAAGAAAATTTTATCAAAAAGGGGGATACAGTTAAAGCAGGAGATATAATTGCTAAATTAGGTAATACTGGTATGTCCACAGGTCCTCATTTACATTTTGAAATTTGGAAAGATGGAAATTCTATCGATCCAATTAATTTTTTCGAAGATTTTAACTTAAAATCTGATAAATTATCCCAATGAAAATTCAATCCAAAGCAACTAATAGCCAAACAATCATTGCTGAAGATGTAGCTATTGATGGCAATATGATTCTAAGTGGCAATGTGACCATTTATGGTGAGATAAAGGGGTCTGTCAAAACTGATGGAGCAATTCAACTAGCAAAAAATGGAAAAATCTATGGTGATGTTGAAGCTTCAATGATTCAAATTAATGGTTATATTGAAGGAGATGCATTCATTAATGGTCCAGCTGAACTTCTAAAAGGTTGTGAGCTTGTTGGAAATCTTAAATATAAAATTCTAACAATAGAAGATGGTGCCCAATTTTCAGGAAGATGTGACATTATAGTTGATGAGTAAAAACAAGAAACTAAGTTCGATTATAGCTGAAAGTTATTCAGTCTATTTTCAATTCATTGGAATTATTATATCTTGGCTTTTAATAGCTTATTTTTTGTTTAATGATTTTTGGAAAATTTTTGTAATTATTATTGGAGTTTTTCATGCTTCTTATCGTGCATATCAGCATGTAAAAAATAATAATTAAGATTTACACTTTTTTTTCTGTATTTCCTTGCAACTTTCTATTTATATTTCGTCGATGTTTATTGCTGAAAAAGTTGGAAAAGAATGGACAATGGATCAAGCTCCTGAATATGCTATTGACCATGTTGCAAACAGCAAAAAAAATATATTTGAATTTGAATTTCTTAATTCGCTATCTGAGAAGATTTCCAATTTTTTTGGTATTTCTAGTGAGTCGCTATTTTATATCGATTTAGGAATTTCAAAGCACGTTTTTTTACTGTTCTTTGTTTCTTTTATAGTTGTTTCAACAGTTGTAACGCTAATTCAAGGTTATATTTCTCATAAGAAAAATATTCCTAACAAGTTTATGAGTATTATTGAGATGTTTGTTATTTATTTAAGAGAGGATGTTCTTAAGAATTTTATTGGAGATAAAGAGTATAGATCTTGGGCTCCTTTAGTTTATACAATTTTCTTTTTTGTTCTTTTTGGAAATGTTTTAGGTCTAATACCAATTTTTGATTTAACAGGGTTGATAGGTAAAATTGGGTATAAAGCTGAAATGTTAGGTAAGGATAATATATTATATTTATTATCAAAAGGTGGCCATACAGTTACGGCGAATGTTAATGTTACTTTTGCAATAGCTACTATTACATTTGTCGCCTTTATTGCTGCTGGAATTCAAAAATATGGTTTTGTACAACATTGGAAAAATTTAGCACCGTCAGGATTGCCTTGGCCACTATACTTTGTAGTTGTACCAATTGAATTCATGGGTTTATTTATTCGTCCACTTGCTTTGACACTTAGGTTAGCTGGAAATATGATGGGTGGGCATATTGCTTTAATAATTTTTATAACTTTTATTTTTAGTGCAACTTCAGAATTGGGAGGTTTAGCTGGTTTTGGAATAGCACCTTTTTCAATCACGCTTGCATTAGGATTAACTATGCTTGAACTGTTAGTTGCAGTAATACAAGCATATGTTTTTGCATTATTAACAGCCGTTTTTATTGGAATGGCTATACACGTAGATCACTAACAAAAAAAAGGAGTCTCACTATGGGAGCAGGTTTAGCAGTAATTGGTGCCGGAATTGGTATCGGATTAATTGGTTATGGAGTAGCTCAAGCTATTGCAAGACAACCTGAAGCAGCTGGAGAAATTAGATCGCAAACATTTCTTTTAGCTATTTTAGTTGAAGGTGCAGCAATTTTGCTTGGATTGTTATCACTAGTTCTGTAATCAAAATAAGGAAATAATATGAATCCATTATTAACGCCAGAACTAGGCACATATGTCTGGTCATTAGTTATTTTTATGACAGTGCTTTTTGTATTAAGAAAGTATGCATGGAATCCTCTTTTAGACTTTTTAGAAGAAAGAGAAAAAGATATTGCAGAATCTCTTAAAATGGCAGAAAGCGCTAAGACTGATCTTGAACAAATTAAAGATGAGTCTGAAAAAATACTTAATGAGGCCAAAAAAGAAGGTAAAGCAATTGTAGGAGATAGTAAGCTTAGAGCTGAAGAGTCTGCAGCTAAAATACTTAATGATGCAAAAGCAAAATCTAATGAATTTCTTGATGACGCTAAGTCAAAAATAGAGATTGAGAAGAAAAGGGCTATTAAAGAAATTAAGGAAGAAGTTGTAGATCTTAGTCTAGAATTAGCTACAAAAGTTTTACAAAGAAATGTTAAGGATGATGACAATAGCAAGTTTATTAAATCATCATTAGAAGCAGTAAAAGTAGATGAAGCAAAATCTTAAAAAGATAAATATTTATTCCAATCTATTAAATGATTCCGTTAATTCATTTGACGACTTTATAGGTGTTAAAAACGGATTAGATGAATTTAATTCTTCTTTAAAAGATGATTTATCAATTAATACTTTTTTCAAATCGAAGACTGTAGATAGTGTAGAAAAAAAGAGTCTTTTTGAGAAAGCTGTTTCAAACTCAATGAGTGTAATTTTGGTAGAAGTTTTAAAAGTAGTAATTGAAAATGATGACATTAATCTATTAAAAGATGTTGCCAAGAAT
Organism: uncultured Fidelibacterota bacterium; assembly: GCA_902525615.1. Classification (GTDB taxonomy): domain Bacteria; phylum Fidelibacterota; class Marinisomatia; order Marinisomatales; family Marinisomataceae; genus Marinisoma. The sequence continues at coordinate 276,732 of CABZHT010000001.1, read as the reverse complement.
TTTACATTGCTATCAAAGCAAAAACTAAATATTGCATTTGTTGAAGTGGTTTCTTCAAATGAAATGAATAGTGATCAAAAAGATGATATATGTAATTCTTTGAGTGAACTTATCAATAAGAAAATTGATATCAACTTCGATGTTGATAAAAATTTAATTGGGGGACTTAAGATTAAAGTAGACGACACATTGTATGATAGTAGTCTGCAAACAAAATTAGAAAACGCAAAATCAAAATTAGTAGGGGTATAAATGGATATTAAGACAAATGAAATTGGTGATTTGCTACGAAGTCAGATTAAAAATATCAATGAAAGTGTTGATGTTAATGAAGTTGGCGAAGTTTTAGAAATTGGCGATGGTGTTGCTAGGACAAGCGGACTTGGAAGCGTAATGAGTTCTGAGCTAGTTGAGTTTCCAAATAATGTATTTGGGATGGCTTTAAATTTAGAAGAAGAAAATGTTGGCGCAGTACTATTTGGTGATAGTAGTCTTGTAAAAGAAGGCGACACAGTTAAAAGAACAGGTAAAGTTGTTGAAGTGCCAGTTGGGAAAGAACTTTTAGGCCGCGTTGTTGATCCTCTTGGTCAGCCAATGGATGGAAAGGGTCCTATCAATGCTAAAGAAACCTTACCAATCGAAAGAAAAGCATTAGGTGTTATGCAAAGATTTCCGGTTAAAGAACCCCTACAAACTGGATTAAAATCAATTGATAGCATGATCCCAATTGGTAGAGGTCAAAGAGAGTTAATTATTGGTGATAGGCAAACTGGAAAATCAGCAATTGCAATTGATGCTATTATTAACCAAAAATCCACTCATAGTTCTGATAGCCCGGTATATTGTGTTTATGTTGCTGTTGGTCAAAAGGCATCAACAGTTGCAAAGCTTGTTGCTGAGCTTGAAGCTAATGGCGCGATGGAGTACACAACTGTTGTTGTAGCAAATGCTTCAGATCCAGCTCCATTACAATATATTGCTCCTTATTCAGGTTGTGCTATGGGAGAATATTATAGAGATAATGGTATGCACGGTTTAATTGTTTATGATGATTTATCAAAACAAGCTACTGCATATAGGCAAATGTCTCTTGTCTTGAGAAGACCTCCCGGAAGAGAAGCGTTTCCAGGCGATGTATTCTACTTACATAGTAGATTATTAGAAAGGGCTTCAAAGCTTTCAGAAGATTTGGGTTCTGGTTCGCTTACCGCACTTCCAGTTATTGAAACTCAAGAAGGTGATGTTTCCGCATATATTCCAACAAACGTAATATCAATTACAGATGGACAGATTTATCTAGATACAAACTTGTTTAACGGAGGAGTTAGACCAGCTGTTGATGTTGGATTATCTGTTTCAAGAGTTGGTGGTAGTGCACAGATTAAAGCTATGAAAAAAATTGCAGGTAAATTAAGGTTAGATTTAGCTCAATTTAGAGAATTGGAAGCTTTTGCAAAATTTGCTTCAGATTTGGATGAATCAACTGCAGCTCAAATTACAAGAGGAAGAAGAATGGTTGAAATTCTAAAACAGAATCAATATGTACCAATGACAACTGAAAAGCAGGTTGCAATTATTTATGCTGCGAGTCAGGGTTATTTAGATGATATTGAATTAGAGTCTGTTAAGGAATTTGAAGTAGGTCTTTTAGAGCATTTTGAGTCAAAACACTCTGAATGCTTAGAAGAAATAAAAAGTTCAGGAGATATTTCAGACGATCTTGGTAAAAAGATGAATAAGGCAATAGAGGAATTTAAGAAGAGCTTCTAATATGGCTAATTTAAAAAATCTATCAGAGAGAATTAAATCAGTAACTAGTATTCAGCAAGTTACTAAAGCTATGAAAATGGTAGCAGCTGCTAAAGTAAAGAAAGCTCAAGAAAAAATGGAAATATCCAGGCCTTATTCCAAGAGTACTCAAGACTTAATTTGTAGAATCTTACCACAAATCAGTGTTTCTGATATTTCATTAGTTGAAAAAAGAAAAGTTAAAAATACCGGTATCATTGTAATAACAAGTGATAGAGGATTTGCTGGCTCATTCAATTCAAGTGTTATCAGATTAGCTGAAAAAGAAATTGAAAAATTAGGTAAGGATTCAGTGCAACTATTTTGTTTGGGTAAAAAAGCATCAGAATATTTTTCAAAAAGAGATTTTAATGTTAAGGAAACATACTTTGATTTTTGGAAAGATATGAATTATGATACTGCTTCAAATATTTCTGCTTCATTTATTAATTCATTTGAAAATAATGAAATTGATGAAGTTCATGTTATTTTCAATAGATTTAAAACTCTTGCATCTCAAGATCTAATTATGGAAAAAGTCTTACCTGTAGATTTTACAGCAGATTACAATGCGACCAATTACAATTACGATTATGAGCCTGGTCAAAAAGAAATTGTTTCTACATTAATTCCTAAGCATATAAATGTGCAAATGTGGCAACAACTTCTTGAATCTTATAGCAGTGAAGAAGCAGCAAGAATGATTGCCATGGACAATGCAACTGAGAATGCAAAAGAAATAATTAAAGAATTAAAATTAGAATTTAACAAAGCTCGTCAGGCCGCAATCACAACGGAGATGTTGGAAATTGTTGGTGGGGCAGAAGCATTAGTCGATTAAGGGGACATAAAATGAATAATGAAGGTAAAATATTACAAATAACTGGTGCGGTAGTTGATGTAAAATTTGATGAAGGTCATCTACCTAAAATCATGAATGCATTAAGCATTAAAAGAGATGATGGTACAGACTTAGTTTTAGAAACAGCCCAACATTTAGGTCAAGGTGTAGTAAGAACAATTGCTATGGATTCTACAGATGGTCTTGTAAGAGGAGCAAAAGTTAGCGATTCAGGAAAACCAATTTCTGTTCCAGTTGGACAAGAGACTTTGGGAAGAATGTTTGATGTTTTGGGAAATCCAATCGATCAAAAAGGAAATGTTGGAAATAAAGCTACTTCACCAATCCACAGATCAGCACCCGCTCAAGAAAGTTTGGCAACTTCTTCTGAAATGTTTGAAACTGGAATTAAAGTAGTTGATTTAATGGAACCTTATACCAGAGGTGGAAAAACAGGACTATTTGGAGGTGCTGGTGTAGGAAAGACAGTGCTTATTCAAGAGTTAATTAGAAACATTGCAACTGAACACGGTGGATTTTCTGTATTCGCTGGTGTAGGTGAAAGAACTAGAGAAGGAAATGACTTATATGCTGAGATGACGGAATCTGGAGTAATTGATAAAACTGCTTTAGTGTTTGGTCAAATGAATGAACCTCCAGGTGCTAGACTGCGTGTTGGTTTAAGCGCTTTAACTATGGCAGAGTATTTCAGAGATGATGAAGGAAGAGACGTATTATTGTTTGTTGATAATATTTTTAGATTTACTCAAGCTGGATCAGAAGTGTCAGCCCTTCTTGGAAGAATGCCATCAGCTGTAGGATACCAACCAACACTGTCAACTGAAATGGGTGACTTGCAAGAAAGAATTACTTCAACGAAAAAAGGCTCAATTACATCTGTTCAAGCTATTTATGTGCCAGCGGATGATTTAACAGACCCAGCACCCGCAACTGCATTTGCACATTTAGATGCGACTTCTGTTTTAGAAAGAAAAATTGCTGAACTTGGTATTTATCCAGCAATTGATCCTTTGACTTCAACATCAAGAATATTAGATCCAAGAGTTATTGGCGATAGGCACTACAATGTAGCTAGATCAGTTCAGGCAACTCTTCAGCAATACAAAGATTTGCAAGATATCATTGCAATTCTAGGTATGGATGAATTATCAGATGAAGATAAGTTGGTAGTTTCAAGAGCAAGAAAAATGCAGAAATTTATGTCACAACCATTCTTTGTCGCTGAACAGTTTACTGGAATTGAAGGTAGATATGTTAAACTGGAAGACTCAATTGCTGGTTTTGAAGCAATATTAAATGGTGAAGTTGACGATTTACCTGAAAATGCTTTTTCATATGTTGGTTCTATTGATGAAGCTATTGAGAAAGGTAAAAAGTGAGCAAGCTTTTCAAATTAGATATAGTTACTCCAATAAAGACATTCAGTTTTGATAATGTTTCTTATGTAAAATGTCCTGGAGTAGATGGATACTTTGGAATAATGAAAAACCATACTAATTCAATCATAAATTTAACTGATGGAACTATATCGGTAAAAACTGATAAAAATGAAGTCAAATTTTCATGTTCTTATGGTATTGCCGACATTAATTCTGATTCTTTTGATGACATTGAGGACAAAGTTCTCCTTCTTGTTGAAAATGCAGAAGAATTAGAAAAATAATTGTTAGATTATTATAAATGACTATTAGAACACATAATTGTGGTGAACTGAATAATAATCATATTGACAAGACCGTTCAACTTTCAGGCTGGGTAAACTCTTTAAGAACCCATGGTCAAATTATATTTATAGATATTCGTGACCGTTTTGGGAAAACACAGGTTATACTAAGTTCTAATGAATTAATTGAAATTGGTAAAACCTTGTCAAATGAAGATGTAATTCATGTATCCGGTAAAGTTTCAGCAAGAGAAAAAGATTTAATCAATCCTGATTTATCAACAGGGGAAATTGAAGTTTTAGTGGAAAAAATTGATTTATTAAGCACTGCTGAACCTATGCCTTTATCCATACAAGATCGGGAAGCATCTTCGGAAGAGCATAGATTAAAATATAGATATTTAGAGCTTAGAAATTCTTCTCTTCAAAATAATTTAATTATAAGACATAAAACAGCTCAGGTAGTAAGAAATTTCTTATCAAAAAATAATTTTTTAGAGATTGAAACACCAGTTTTGATGAAATCAACTCCTGAAGGTGCTAGAGATTATTTAGTGCCTAGCAGAGTTCACAATGGCCAATTCTATGCTTTACCACAATCTCCACAAATGTATAAGCAACTATTTATGATTTCCGGTTTAGATAGATATTTTCAAATCGTTAAATGTTTTAGAGACGAAGATTTAAGATCTGATCGTCAACCTGAGTTTACTCAAATTGATTTAGAAATGAGTTTTGTTGATGAAGATGAAGTCAGAAATTTAGTTCAAAATTTAATTGTCAAAGTATTTAAAGATATAATTAATGTAGATTTAAATGATTTTCCAATTCTTCCTTACAAAGAAGCTATTGAAAAATATGGTACTGATAAGCCTGATTTAAGATTTGAAATGATTATCAATGATTTCAAGCCTTTTTCAGATAAATCTGATTTTAAAGCATTTTCTTCCTGTGAGGCTGTAAGAATGATTCACATTCAAGAAGCTGATAAATTCTCCAGAAAAGTTATAGATGAAATGGATGCTTATGCTCAGTCAATTGGTGCTAAAGGCCTAGCGTGGTTTAAAGTGAATAATGGGGATTTTGAGGGAGGAATTTCTAAATTTTTTGATTCTGAACTTCGTAATGAAATTATTAATAATTTTGGAATTAAAGATAACTCAATATGTTTTATGGTTGGCGATAAGCTAAATAATTCACTCAAAATTCTTGGAAAAGTAAGAAGTAGGCTTGGCGATATATTGAATCTTAAGGATAATAGTCTGTTTTCTCCTGTTTGGATTGTAGATTTTCCTTTATTTGATTGGAATGATAAGACTGAAAGATTTGATTCTGTAAATCATCCTTTTACAGCTCCGAAAGACTCTGATATTGAAAATGTATTATCAAATCCTGGAGATATTATTTCTAAAGGATATGATATAGTAATTAATGGATATGAAGTAGCTGGAGGTTCAATAAGAATCCATGACCATAAATTGCAAAAAGATATATTTAAAATAATGAATCTATCTGATAAGGAAATTTTGGAAAAATTTGGATTTTTTATAGATGCACTTAAATATGGTACTCCTCCTCATGGTGGTATTGCATTTGGGTTAGATAGATTAGTCATGTTGTTAGCAGGAGTGACAAATATTAGAGACGTTATTGCATTTCCAAAGACAACATCAGCATCTGCTTTGATGGAAGAAGCTCCAAACCTTGTTTCAGAAGAACAATTAAATGAACTTGGAATAAAGATTGTAGATGATGAAAAAAACGTTTGAAATAAAAGGCGTCGATTTAACAAGTCTATATGGAGTTGGTGATAAAAATATTATTTTTTTAGAAAAACAACTTCCTCTTCAATTAAATGTTAGAGGAAACAATATTTTTTGCCAAGGTCTAAAAAAAGATATCAATCATTTTGATTCAGTTTTAAATCAAATGATTGAATCAATTAAAAAAGGTAATACCTTATCACAAAAAGATATATCACAATTAGTTGCTTTAAATGTATCCGAACAATCATCTAAACCCAATGGCTCCATTGAGAATGTATTATTTTATGGTAAAAAGGGTCCAGTTTTTCCTAGAACTGATGGACAAAAAGAATTAGTTCAATCTTTTTTCAAAAACGATATTATTATTTCTGTTGGTCCAGCAGGAACGGGAAAAACATTCCTTGCTGTCGCATATGCATTATCGTTACTTGAAAAACATGAAATTGAAAAAATTATTTTCTGTAGACCTGCTGTTGAAGCTGGAGAAAATTTAGGATTTCTTCCAGGAGACCTTAAAGATAAAATTGATCCATATCTTGCACCATTATATGATGCACTTCACGAATTATTGCCAAAAAATAAAATTCAAAATTTTTTAGATAGAGGTATTATTGAAATAATACCATTGGCATACATGAGGGGAAGAACAATCAATCGTTCAGCTATGATTCTTGATGAGGCTCAAAATGCTTCATCAATTCAAATGAAAATGTTTCTAACAAGATTAGGAATTGAATCAAGAGCGATAATAACTGGCGATGAATCGCAAATTGATCTACCGACAAAGTCTAATTCTGGATTGATTGATGTTTTAAAAATATTAAAAAATATTAATGATATTGGGATTGTAAAACTAAGTGAACATGATATTGCAAGACATCATCTTGTAAAAGATATCATTGACGCTTATTCAAAATCCAAGAATAAATAGGAAATTATAATGACAAAAATTTTTGAAAAAATATCTGATAAAAATCATGAACAAGTTGTCTATTGTAATGATCCATCTTCTGGATTAAAAGCAATAATTGCAATACATAATACTGTTTTAGGTCCTGCTTTGGGAGGATGTAGAATGTATCCATACAAGAACGAAGAAGATGCGCTTGTAGATGTTTTAAGATTATCCAGAGGTATGACATATAAAGCTTCTATCTCTAATTTAAATTTAGGTGGTGGAAAAGCTGTTATAATTGGAGAACCAAATTCAGATAAATCAGAAGTACTTTTGAGATCATTTGGGAAATTTGTACAAAGTCTTGGAGGTAAATATATCACTGCTGAAGATGTTGGCATGACTGTCCGTGATATGGAATTTATTAGAATGGAAACTGACCATGTTACTGGAATCAAAAGAGCAATGGGAGGAAGCGGTGATCCATCTATTCTTACAGCTTTTGGAGTTTTTGTTGGAATGAAAGCTGCATTGAAAAAAAGATTAAACATTCAATCATTACATGGACTTAAAATAGGTGTTCAAGGTTTTGGCAAGGTAGGATATTATTTGTGTTCTCACTTAAAAAGTGAAGGTGCAGAAATATATGGAAATGATATTAATGAAGAATCACTTCAAAGAGTTAAAGATGAATTTGGTGTAAATCCAGTAAGTGCTGATGAGCTAATATCAATGGACTTAGATGTTTTTTCTCCGTGTGCAATGGGGGCTGTTATCAATCCCACTGCGATTGAAAGTCTAAAGTGTAGTGTTATTGCTGGTGCTGCTAACAATCAGTTAGAAAAAGAAGATAGAGATTCAAAGTTATTGAAAGAAAAAAAAATAATGTATGTACCTGATTATGTAATTAATGCAGGTGGATTAATTAATGTTGCAAATGAACTTCAAGGTTATGATAAAGAAAAGGCAAAATTTCAAGTTGAAGGTATTTATCATATTCTAACAAGAATTTTTGATTACGCGATAAATAATAATATTTCGACACTTGAAGCAGCTAACATTTTAGCTGAAAGACGAATTCAAGATTATAGTAAATGGAATCATCAGTAACTATCTTATGGCAAAAAGTGATAAACAGCAAAGAAAGTTAGCTAGAGAGGCCGTTTTACAAGCACTTTATGCAAAACATGTATCTAATGAGGAAGCTAAAAAAGTCTTACATGATATTTTAAAAAGATATGAATTTGACAAAATGACTAAAAAATTTGTAGAAGAACTCTTTAATTCAACAATCCAATTTTCTGATGATTTAGATAAACATATTGAAAGTAATCTTGATAATTGGACAGTCGATAGATTAAATGTTATTGATAAGCTAATTATGCAAATGTCTTTATGCGAAATGATTCATCTAAAGTCATATGATATTTCTCACAAGGTTACTATTAGTTCTGCTATAGAAAATGCTAAAAAATTTAGCTCAGAAGATAGCACTTCATTTGTTAACGGTGTCCTTGACTCAATTTACAAGGAGTTATAATTGGGTATTTTAACAAAAATATTTGGAACAAAATCAGATAGAGAAATAAAGAAAATTTTACCTATTGTAAAGCAAGTAAATGAATTCTATGCCACTCTTGAAGGGAAAGATTTATCTTATTTACAAGATCAAACAAAAGAATTACAAACTGTAATCAAAGAATCCATATCTGAGCAAGAAAGTAAAAAGCTAAATAATATAGATGACTCTAAAGAGCTAAAAAGAATAAGATCTCAAATTACAGAAAATGTTTTAGAACAACATTTAGTAGAAGCTTTTGCTCTTGTAAAACATGCTTGTAGACTTTTGTATGGCAAAGAATGGGAAGTGGTTGGTCAAAAAATTAAGTGGGAAATGATTCCTTATGATGAACAGATAATTGGTGGGATAGTTTTACATCAAGGAAAGATTTCAGAAATGAAAACTGGAGAAGGTAAGACACTAGTAGCTACTTTTCCAATTTACCTCAATGCTCTTTCAGGAAGAGGTGTTCATGTTATTACTGTAAATGACTATCTTGCTCAAAGAGATGCAGAATGGATGGGAAAAGTTTTTGAAACTCTTGGATTATCTGTTGGATTTATTTTAAATAGCATGAACCCTGAACAAAGAAAATCATCGTATAATTGTGATATAACGTATGGAACAAATAATGAATTTGGGTTTGATTATTTAAGAGATAATATGACTATTGATAGTGAATTTTTGGTGCAGAGAAAGCACAATTATGCAATTGTTGATGAAGTTGATAGTGTACTTATAGATGAGGCTAGAACACCTTTAATTATCTCTGGTCCTATTGAGACAAAAATAAATCAATCTTATGTAGATTTAAAGCGACCTGTACAATCTCTTGTTGTAAAACAAACTCAACTAATTAGTACACTTGTTTCTGAAGCACAAACATTATTAAAAAATGAAACTCTATCTGATGATGAGAAACAACAAGCTGGATTACTTCTTCTAAAAGCTAAAAGAGGATTACCAAAATTTCAAAAACTACAAGATTTATTCCAAGAGCAGGGATCAATTAAGATAATGAATGCTGTGGAATCAGAATATATTGCAGAAAAGAAAACTTATTTATTGGATGAAGATTTATTATTCTCGATTGACGAACAATCAAATAGTGTTGATTTATCAGATAAGGGTAGAGAAGCACTATCTCCTGATAATAAAGATGCATTTACTATTCCAGATTTAGGCGAATTACTTTCAGATATTGATGAGCAAAATCTTTCTGATGAACAAAAACAATTACAAAAAGAAAAAGTATATAAGTTGCATTCTGAAAGAAGTAGTAAGATTCATTATCTTAGTCAATTGCTAAAAGCATATACTCTTTTTGATAAGGATGTTGAATATGTTGTTCAAAATGGTCAAGTGTTAATCGTTGATGAATTTACAGGAAGAGTTCTTCCAGGAAGAAGATTTAGCGGAGGTCTTCATCAAGCATTGGAGGCAAAAGAAAACGTTAAAATTGAAAAAGAAACTCAAACTTTAGCATCAATAACGATTCAAAATTATTTTAGAATGTATGATAAATTATCCGGAATGACAGGTACAGCTGATACAGAAGCTGCTGAATTTGAAAAAATTTATAATCTTGGAGTTACTGTAATCCCAACTCATAGACCTATTAAGAGAAATGATTTTAATGATGTCATTTATAAATCAATGCAAGCAAAATACAAGGCAGTAATAAAAGAAGTGAGTGAATATTACTCAAAAGGCCAACCAGTTTTAATTGGAACAGTTTCTGTTGAGGTATCTGAGTTACTTTCAAAAATGTTAAAACAAAAGGGAATTCCTCACAATGTGCTAAATGCAAAACAGCATCAAAGCGAAGCGCAAATTGTAGCTCAGGCTGGTTTAAAAAAATCAATTACCATTGCTACTAATATGGCAGGTAGAGGAACAGATATTAAATTAGGACCTGGTGTTGAAGAGTTAGGAGGGTTACATATAATTGGTACAGCCAGACATGAGTCAAGAAGGATAGATTTGCAATTAATGGGTAGAGCTGGAAGACAAGGTGATAATGGGTCTTCAAGATTTTATATTTCTTTAGAAGATGACCTGATGAGACTATTTAATATGGATAGACTTGCAACATACATGGATCGACTTTCGATGGATGAAGATCAAGAGTTAAGCGCGGGGATGTTAAATAGAGGTGTTAGTAATGCTCAAAAGAAAGTTGAAGAAAGAAATTTTGCAATGAGAAAACATCTGTTAGAGTATGATGATGTTTTAAATCAGCAAAGAGAAATAATATATGATTTACGAAACAAGGCACTTCTTTCTGAATCGATTAAAGATACTATAAGTGAGTTTATTGAAGATTTTATTTTTGATACTGTCGGAGATTTAGATTTTAAACAAATAAAAGATTGGGATTGGCAAACTATTAATCAACAGTTAAATAGTAATTTGCTTGTCAATATAGATGTTAATGAAATTGAATCTTTACAATCTTTAGATGAGCTAATTGATTGCATAAATGAGGAAGCATTAAAATATTATAAACTTAAAGAAGATGTTATTCCTTCAGAGTTATTAAGAAAAGTCGAAAAATTTATCGTACTAAAAACTATTGATGAAAAATGGAGAAATCATTTATTGGGAATGGATCAATTAAGAGAAGGGATAGGGTTAAGAGCTTATGGACAGAAAAATCCATTAATTGAATATAAATCTGAATCATATAACTTTTTTCAAGAATTAATGGTTAGCTTAAGAAGCACTGTTATTCAAAGAGTTTTTCATGCGCAAGTGAGCGATCAAGTTCAGAATCAACAAAATCCGTTACAAAAAAATATTCAACTTCAACATGATGAAGCAGCAAAAAGTGATTCAAATGAAATCCCTAAAAATATTCCTCCAAAGAAAGATATGTCAAATGAATCTGAATTAAAGCTTGGAAGAAATGATAAAGTCGAGCTTATTGCTCCATCGGGTGAAAGAGTTAAAGTAAAATTTAAAAAAATTGATCAGTATTTAATGAAAGGATATACTCGTGGCTAAGAATAAAAAAAATACAAAGTTCTTAACAAAATCTATTCATACTGGTAATAGAATTGATGAAACAGGCGCTGCAGTTACTCCTCTTCATTTAACCTCAACTTTTAGACAGCCAAGTTTTAGTAGTTCTGAACAATTTGTTTATTCGAGAACCGGTGGTCCAACAATTGATGCCTTAGAAGAAAATTTTGCAATGTTAGAAGATGCAAAGTTTTCTTTTGCTTTCGCATCTGGCATGGCGGCTATGTCGGCAATATTTTTAATGTTTAAGCCAGGAGATCATGTTTTAATTTCACAAAATGTATATGGCGGTGTTTTTAGGCTTGTTACAAAAGTGTTAAATGATAATGGAGTTGATTTTGACTTTATCGATACTACAAACTTAAAGATTATTAAAGATTCAATAAGGGATAATACAAAATTAATTCACATAGAAACACCGAGCAACCCATTACTTGAAATTGCAGACATTTCTTCAATTAGTAAGCTATGTAAGCCTAAAAATATTCTAGTTAGTGTTGATAATACTTTTATGAGTCCTTGTGGACAGAAGCCACTTAATCTGGGCGCTGATATTGTAATGCATAGTACTACAAAATATATTGGAGGTCATTCTGATATTTTAAGTGGGGCACTAATGGTTAACGATAAGAGTTCTGCAGAAAAAATTACTTTAATTCAAAATACTGCAGGAGCTTTGCCAAGCCCTTTTGATGCCTGGCTACTCCTTCGTTCTGTTAAAACTTTATCACTGAGGGTAGAAAGACATTTTAGCAATGCGATAATAATTGCAAATTGGCTTAAAAATCATAAAAAAGTTACAAGAGTGATTTATCCAGGACTTAAAGATCATCCTCAACATGTAATAGCAAAAAAACAACAGAAGAACCCTGAAGGAAAATCAGTGTTCGGTGGAATCATTTCTTTTGAACTTGATAGCTCTGTAAGTGTTAATAAATTTGCAAAGAAATTAAACTTTATTACTTTAGCTGAGAGTTTGGGTGGAGTTAAGACTTTAATTTCATGTCCTTATTCTATGACTCATGCATCTGTTCCAAAGAATGAAAAAGAAAAGCTGGGAATTACAAAAAATCTATTAAGGCTTTCTGTTGGTATTGAGGATGTCGAAGATTTAATTTCTGAACTTGATTTAGCTATCAATCATTAAGTAAACTTTTTTTACTTTTTATCTTTATATTTTGATAAATATGCCGTGGTGGCGGAATTGGTAGACGCGCTGGTCTTAGGAACCAGTATCGTAAGATGTGAAGGTTCGAGTCCTTTCCACGGTACTTATGGAAATTTTATTCCTAGGTACGATAATTTTGGTAGCTTTAGTATTATTTGTTACTGAATTATTTCCAATAGATGTAACTGCATTATTAGTTTTAGGATTGTTACTAATTCTGGGATTAGTAAGTCCTACTGAAAGTCTTGCAGGATTTTCTAATCCTGCAGTAATTACAATAGCTTGCTTATTTATTTTAAGTCATGCTTTACAAAAATCTCATGTACTTGAATATTTAATAATCAATATCAATTCTTTGATAGATAAGTCTCGAGTTTTAGGTATGATTGCTTATCTATTTGCCATTGGAGTAGCTTCTGCAGTAGTCAATAATACTGCTATCGTAGCGATTTTTATGCCTGTAACTATAAGGCTTGCTGATAAATATAATATAAGTCCATCTAAAGTACTTATTCCATTGAGTTATGCAGCTATCTTAGGAGGTACTTTGACACTAGTAGGTACATCTACAAATTTAATTGTTAATTCGATTTTAGTTGATTCTTCCAACGGTCAAGTGTCGCTAGGCATGCTTGAGTTTGCTAAGTTTGGAATTATAAAATTTGTAATTGGTTTGTTATATATTTTTACTATTGGATACAAGCTTTTGCCAATAAGAGTAGCAAAATCATCAAGTATTGAAGACTATAGATTAGATGGTTATTTAACAGAATTTAAAGTTTCTAAAAAATCACCTCTTACGGGTAAAACATTATTAGATAGAAAAATAAATGAAAACTATGATGTAATAGTACTAGACGTACTAAGGAATGGAGAAATCATCAATTCTAATCTTCGTAATTTGGTTATCCTCGAAGATGATATACTTTTTGTAAAAGGTTCGTTTGATAATTTTCAAAGACTGAAAGAGATTGAAAATTTGGTTATGTTAGCTGATGAAAAACTTACACAAGATGAACTTGAGCAAGAGGATAATATATTAGCTGAATGTCTAGTTACTGACAATTCAGAATTAATAGGTCTTTCTTTACAAGAAGCTAATTTTAGAAGATCTTTCGGAAGTTTTGTATTAGCAATACGAAGAGAAGGGGAAATCATTCGTAGAAAACTGGCTCATTTTATTTTAAAGCCTTTCGATACATTATTAGTTTATGGCCCAAAGGATAGAATTAATCAGCTAGCAAATAAGGAAGGATTCATTGTGCTAGGTAAAGTGGATGGATCACTTGATGGACATCCTTTTTGGTGGCTTAGCTTAGCATCTATTTTGTTAGCAGTAACATTAGCTATTTTGGATGTTGTTCCAATTGTTGTTGGTGTTATTCTTGGCGTTATAGCATTATTGCTTTCAAAAATAATTACTCCTAATGAAGCATATAGCTCAATTCATTGGCAAGTTATTATAGTGATTGCTGCATTTCTTCCTATGGGGGCTGCAATTCAGAGAACAGGATTAGATATTATAATAAGTGATTCAATATCAAGTTTTGTAAATCTATTTCCTGCAGATATTCTTCCATATTTATTATTGGCTTTAATTTATTTTATAACAATGATTTTGACTGAAATAGCCTCAAATGCTGCTACTGCAATTATTATGACTCCAATTACATTATCTCTAGCAGCAAGTTTCGGATTTGATCCAAAACCATTCATTTTTGCAGTTTGTTATGCTGCTTCAGCGTCATTTATAACACCAGTAGGCTATCAAACTAATCTTATGGTATTTGGTCCAGGAGGTTACAGATATTCTGATTACATTAAGGTAGGATTACCTTTAGGATTGATTCTATGGATTGTTTCAGTTATAATGATACCAATGATATGGCCATTCTAGTATGCAGTGGAACGAAATAGATAAAACAATTTCTAAAACTTTTGAATTTAATTCTTATTTAGATGGCATAGATTTTGTAAATGAAATAGCAAATTTAGCTGAACAAGAAAATCATCATCCTGATATTATTATTGGTTATTGTAAAGTTACAGTGTCATTGACAACACATGATGCTGGCGAAATCACAGAAAAAGACTATAGGCTTGCAAAACTCATTGATGATTTAAGGGTTTAAGTGATATATCTCGTTTTAGTTTCCATTCTTTGGTCGTTCTCTTTCGGCATTATAAAATATGGTTTACCTGGTATTGATTCAGCTTTTATTAGCTTCATGAGAAACTTAATTGCACTAATTTTTTTTTCAACTCTAACAATCTACAATTTTAAGAAATTTAGTTTTGATCTCAGGTTAATATTAATAGGTGTAATTCAATTTGGACTTATGTACGTTTTCTACATTCAGTCCTACGAATATTTACCTGCATACCTTATTGCAACTTTCACAATAACAACTCCTATTTTTGTAGGTTTATCCTCACAGTTTTTAATCAATGGATCTTTTTCTTTAAAAGGATTTATTGCAGTCATTTTAGTTTTAATTGGGTCATATATGATGCAATTTAATATTGCTAATCCCATAGATTATTGGACTGGATTTCTTTTAATTCAAGTTGCTAACATATGTTTTGCTTTTGGTCAAGTGATGTTTAAAAAATGGCAATCAAATAATAGCTCAACGGATATAATTCATAATTTTTCACAAATGTTCTTTGGCGCAGTGCTAATTACTTCCATATTTTTTTTCTCAAATTCTGATAATACACAATTGTTGACCACATTAAACTTATTAGCTTTATTATTTCTTGGTTTGGTTTCAACCGGTTTTGGTTTTCTTGCATGGAACATAGGAGCAACAAAAATTTCTACTGAAAAATTAGCACTGATGAACAACGCTGTTATACCAATTGCAATTTTAAATTCTTATTTGGTTTTTGGAGAGGCGATAAGTTTTATGCTATTCTTGCCTGGATTGCTATTATTTTATGTAGCTTTTAAGCTGATTAGTTAGATTGATTCTTTAATCGAAACTTATCGTGTTTTTTTTGAAATGCTCTTCCCATAAATACGTAGATTAGTCTTCTGAAAAGAACAACTATATTCCATTGCCAAGGAAAAATAAATACCTTTCTTTTTTTATCCAATGCACGAACGATTTTTTTTGCTGCTTTTTCTGTACCAATTAAGAATGGTTTAAATTCAACAGGATCTGTCATTTCACTCTTTACAAATCCTGGACAAATTAAAGTAACATCTATTTGTTTTGGTAAAGAATTTCTTAAAGAACCCGTTAATGCTCTTACAGCCCATTTTGAGCCAGCGTATGCACCTGAACCAGGCCAAGCAACAAAACTGGCTACTGAACCTACTACAGCAATATGTCCGCTATATTGTTCAAGCATTTTCGGTATAAACGGTACTACGGTATTGTTTACGCCAATCACATTAGTATTAATAATATCATTCATTACTGAAGGATCTCCTTTTTCAACAAAATCAAGCAGTCCTAAACCTGCATTTGCAAAAACCAAATCAATTGTAGAAACTTTACTTAAAAAATCTTCAATTGACTCTTTAGTTGAATGTTGATCTGTGACATCTACGGAATAGGTATATATTTTTGCACCTAAAGACTCACACTTTTGAGCAATATTTTCTAATTTTTCCTTACGTCGTGCACACAATGCAATAGTTGCACCTCTTTTGCTATATTCGTAAGCAACATATTCTCCAATACCACTACTGGCTCCTGTAATAAAAATATTCATCGGCAATACTACAAATTTATCAGTCACAATTCCATAAAAACTATTTATATTATCTTCTGTATGGCAAAAAATGAAATAAATGGGTTATCACAATCAATTCTTGAGAGTTATTCTTCTCAGCTTTTACAAGTATCCAAAAATATTGATCAGGATATTCAGTCAGCAGCTGAGTTAATTATTAATAATTCTGGTAAGCTTGTTGTTTGTGGTTTAGGAAAATCAGGCTTAATAGGGCAAAAGATAGTTGCAACATTATGTAGTACTGGTACCCAAAGTGTTTATATGCATGCAGCTGAAGCAATTCATGGAGACTTAGGTATTTATAATCCCGGAGATCCTACTATTTTAATTTCTAAAAGTGGTAATACAGAAGAAATAGTAAGATTAATTCCTATACTAAAAGAATTTAAATCCCCAATTGTAGCAATTGTTGGAAATATTGATTCATTCATTGCAAAGAACGCTGATATAGTTTTAAATGGAACAGTAGAAAAAGAAATAGACCCTCTCGGTATTGTACCTACAACAAGCTCTCTAGTTGCTTTGGCTATAGGAGATGCCTTAGCATCGGTCTTGATGGTTAAAAGAGGTTTTGATAAAGAAGACTTTGCAAGAAATCATCCTGGAGGAGAATTAGGAAAACAATTGGCACTTAGAGTAGAGAGTGTAATGCATTATATCGATGATGTTGCTCAAATAAGTGATAGTGATTCTATAAGTTCTTGTGCAGCAAAAATGAC
Organism: uncultured Fidelibacterota bacterium; assembly: GCA_902525615.1. GTDB lineage: Bacteria > Fidelibacterota > Marinisomatia > Marinisomatales > Marinisomataceae > Marinisoma. The sequence continues at coordinate 259,542 of CABZHT010000001.1, read as the reverse complement.
TAAGAAACCTCTAGGCGTAGCTTTGCAATTAGATGGTAATCAATTAAAGGGCATATTGACAGAAGGTGATTTACGAAAGTCTATTGCTTCCAGTAATGATTTAAACGATTCTATAAAAAATTTTATAAATACTAATCCTATTTCAATTACTCCTTCAACCTCAATTTTGGATGCTATGAAAATAATGGAAGACAGACACTCTCAAATATCAGTTTTACCCATTGTTAATAGTAAAAAAAAGTGTCTTGGCTTACTTACACTACATGATTTATATCAAACAAAATTAATTTAATTTGATATAAATAGGTTATATCAAAGTATCTATAATGTTTTAAGATTGTATTATTTTTACATTTCTCGATGACAGGTATTCAAAGAGAAAATTAATACATGAATCATTGGAACCAATAATTTCAGGAGGAAAAACACCTTTTTCTGACCAAAGATTATTTAATAGCATGTTGATTGTTGCAGTAGCTGTAAATCCAGTTGTTCGAGCCATTGAGGAAGAATTCGAAAGCATATCCATTTCATCATAAAGATGATAATGGATATTTTCCCTCCCATAAATATTTATATCAAGCACTGTGAATTCTGGTTCATGATTTTCTAGTTTCCATTCAGTAAATAATTTTTTAACTGTATGGTCAAAATTATTTTTATCAAATAAATTTTTATCAATCATCGATTGTATTAGAGAAGCATGACCAGGATATCTCAAAGTTTTTTCTTTCATATTTGGTATATGAGGCATTGTAATTAGCAAGGAACGAAGACCATCAGTATTGAATGCTTCTAATTTTCCAACATCATCAATTTCAAACTCTTCGATCTCTGATAGTGCAGGCTTTACTTCCACTTTAGAATTAATCATTATTCTTGCTGGTCTAGTATACTCTTCAATGACATCTATAGGAGAAAATGGAGCTTTGTAATTATATGGAGGAGATGGATTTTTTGGTAAGCCTCCTACCATATAGTCAAAGGAATTCACTTTAATTTTTTCATTCCAATATCCAAGTAAAAAATTTGGTATTCCTGGAGCTAAACCTGCGTCTACAACGGCACAAACATCATTTTCTATTGCCAAATCGTTAAGCGAAAGAACATTTTCTGGAGAAAAAGATATATCAACAACATTTTTTCCACACTCTATAATTAAACGTAAAGCTTCAAATCCTAAAAATCCTGGAACAGCCAAAAGCACGATATCAGCATCAGCTATCCATGTACGAAAATTTTCTTTATCTTGAATATCTATTTTTTGTATATGTATTGATTGGTCCTCATTTTTGATTTCATTTAACAAATCTAAATTGGTGTCACCAAGATGAAGTTCATAATTTTTGGATAAATCAAGTGCCATTGTTTTTCCTACAAGACCAGCACCTATTTGGAAAATTTTTTTCATTGAAAGTTGCGGGATAGACGGGACTCGAACCCGCGACCTCCGGCTTGACAGGCCGGCGTTCTAACCAACTGAACTACTACCCCAAATTATTCTCTGCTTAACAAAGCCAATGGAATTATAACCAAATAGCCAGCTAATAAAAGTAGTGGAGAAATAACTAAGCTTTGAAAACTATCTACTTCTCCTGAATACATTATCAAATAACCCACAATTATAACGAAAACTCCAACACCAAACAAAACATAATTTTTTCTTTTGTATGGCCATGAAAACTGTAAAGTTTTTTTATTTTTGTTTTCCATAATTAGAAAGTTAGTTGCGATAATTGTTGTTTGCAAAAATATTATTACATCCATTGATTTGAAATAAGAAATAAGGTAATTTCTAGCCCTCAGATGAAAGAAATAAATACTACCTTATCTATAGCAATAACAATACTTATTATTTTCATTACAAGTATGCTTTCAGTAAATAATCGTGAAGTAAATTCATCTGTCATAACTATTGAGAAAGGTATGTCGTTGAATTCAGTTTCTCATTTATTATTGGAAAATGAAATTATAGTTAATCAAAATATATTTAAGTTTAAAGTTGTCACCAGAGGGTTGGCATCAAAGATCCCAACTGGTAGATTTTTAATTGATGGAATGATATCAGACTCTATTTTAATTGATATCATCTTTAATAAAGGTCCAATAAAATTAAAACTAACAATACCAGAAGGTTCACAATCGAAGAATCTTTTCCAAGATATTAATACATTATTGAGTACAGATTATGATTTTAATAAATATTTTAATTCCACTGAGATTTTAGAACAATATAAAGTGGATGCCTCATCGCTAGAAGGTTATCTTTATCCAAATACATATTTTTTATATCATGATTCATCTCCAGAAGAAATTATAGATATTTTGTTGTCAGAATTTTGGAAAAAATTTAATAAAAATTTACAAGATAGAGCGAATCAATTAGGATTTTCGGTACATGAAGTTGTAACTTTGGCGTCGATTATTGAAGGAGAAGCGATGCTTGATAGTGAGCGAAGTACAATTTCTTCAGTATATCATAATAGATTAAAAATTAATATGAAACTACAAGCCGACCCAACGATACAATATATAATACCAGGTCCTCCAAAAACATTATCTAATAGAGATTTAAGAATTAAGTCTGATTACAATACTTATCAGAATTATGGTTTGCCTCCTGGGCCAATAAATAACCCAGGCATTGCTTCAATTAAAGCAGCATTATATCCTGAAGATACAAATTTCTTATTTTTTGTTGCACAAGGAGATGGATCGCATGCATTTACAACGAATGAAAAAGATCATGAAGAGGCAAAAAGGATTTATAAAATTAACAAAAGAAATAATAGATGAAGTTACAAGATTTAAATACACAACAACTAAAAGCAGTCCAAACAGTCAATAAACCTGTTTTAGTATTTGCAGGAGCAGGAAGTGGGAAAACAAGAGTTCTTACTTATAAAGTTTGGCATTTAATCAAAGAAAAGCTTTTTAAACCAGAAGAAATATTAGCATTAACCTTCACTAATAAAGCAGCCGCAGAAATGAAATTAAGAATTCAAGAAAGCATATCTTGTGATGGGGTTAATGTAGGAACATTTCATTCAATAGGTGCTCGCATGTTAAGGATGCATATCTCTTCATTGGACGAAGTTTATAATTCTAGTTTCACTATTTATGATACTTCCGATCAAAAATCTGTTATCAAAGAGGTTGTTGAAAATTTGAATCTTTCTGAATTTAAAGAGCTCAACGTTGGTTTCTTGAAAGTTCAAATTGATAAGTTTAAAAATGATAATCTTTCAATTAAAGATGTAGAATCCAAAGCTCAAACATTTGAGGATGAGAAAATTGTTGAGGTTTATAAGGCATATTGTGAAAAATTAAAGTCTAATAATGCATTAGATTTTAATGATTTAATTTTGCTCCCAATTCGATTGTTAAAAGAAAATGCTAAAATTTTAAATTTTTATCAGAGCACATGGAAATATGTATTAGTTGATGAATTTCAAGATACCAATTCACCACAATTTGAAATTGTATCTTTATTAGCTGGAAAACATCAAAATATTACTGTAGTCGGTGATGATGACCAATCCATTTATGGTTGGAGAGGAGCTAATATTGATAATATCCTTACTAACTTTCAGGATACATTCTCAAAAAACAGTGAGATTAAGCTAGAAAAAAATTATAGATCAACTCAACGTATTCTTGATGGAGCTTGGTCTGTTGTTTCTAATAATAAAAATAGAGCTGAAAAGAAGTTAGAAGCAACAAGAGGAAAAGGTGAAAAAATCTCACTGATTTCCACTGGAAGTGATGAAGAAGAATCAAATGCTATATGCGATGCAATTAAGTCTGAAATAAAACTTAATAAAAGCACTTTTAAAGATTTTGCAGTTTTGTACAGAACTAATGCACAGTCAAGATCTATTGAGCAAGCGATGGTAAAAGAAGGAATTCCATATAATATTGTAGGTGGGACGAAATTCTATGATAGGAAAGAGATCAAAGATGTGTTAGCATATTTAACTTTGGTAGCAAATAGTAATGATGATGTAGCTCTTAGGCGTATCATAAATTTTCCTGTAAGGGGCATCGGAGAAAAATCAATAAAAATGTTTGTTGAATTAGCATCCAAAAAGAAAATTTCACTTTTTGATAGTCTAGAATTTTGTAGAGATTTGAAATTAAGAGGAAAGCAACAAGATTCAATTGAAAGTTTTCATACCTCAATTAAAAAATTTAGTAGCCTGCTAGAAACGCTTGACCCTAAGGAGTTATTAAGAACTTTATTAGAAGAGTTTAATATTGAAAATTATTATAAAAATAATCCTGTTGAACAAGATCGATATGATAATATCCAAGAGCTTAAAGCATCTGTTGATAAATTTTCTGATCAAGTTGGTGGAAATTTAAGAGACTTTCTTCAAGAAATTTCACTGTTTACAGATATTGATGAATGGGATGATAAAGATAATTCTATTACACTAATGACTGTACATGCAGCAAAAGGCCTTGAATTTCCAACAGTATTTATCGCTGGACTTGAACAAGGACTTTTTCCACTAGTTAGAATTGACGATGGACCCGATCAAATGGAAGAAGAAAGAAGATTGTTTTATGTTGCGGTGACAAGAGCTATGGATCAGGTATATCTTTTAAATGCAAAATACAGAAGAAGATTTGGAGCTATGAATACAACGTCATTTGTTCAATCAGATTTTTTAAATGAAATTGATGAAGATGTTATAAAAGTTAAATCTTACAAATCAGTTTATACACGAAGAATTGTTGGTACTGGGGAGCAGAAAAAAATTCAAATTTCAAGAACAGTTACAGAGTTTGATGATTTTAAAATTGGAGATCAAGTTCAACATAATCTTTTTGGAATAGGAACCATTCTTGTTTTGAGTGGTTCAGGTGAAAATCAAAAAGTTGGCGTTGAATTTGATGGCGGTTTAAGAAAAAAATTAATTGTGAAGTACGCTCGTTTAAAAAAAATAGATTAAAAAATCTATTTGGCGTAATTTGATGTATGCAGAATTTAATACCATGTAGATTTCATATAGAAGTTGAGGCAGTCCTCAAAAGTGAAGGATTGAGAGCTACTAAACAAAGGCTCGACATTTGGGATGAGCTATGTTCTTCAGACAGTCACCGTGATATTGAAACCATTCTTAGTGATCTCAAAAAAAAGAAGATTAATGTTTCAAGAGCAACATTATATAGAACAATTGATGTGTTTGTAAAACATGATCTTTTAAAGAAAATAACATTAGATAGCGGAAAATTTCTTTATGAGCACAATAAAAAAACAATTACACCAAATCATGATCACATTGTCTGTGAAGATTGTGGAGAAATATTCGAATTTTATGATAATAAAATTTCATCAATTGAAAAGAAAATTGCTGATGATTTAAATATGAGTCTTACTAAGCGTATACATCAATTGTCTGGCACCTGCAAAGATAACAATTGTGCACATTCGAAAAATTAATTAAATGAAATCCATTCTTATTTCAAATATGGTAGCTGATATGAAGCTTCAAGGCTTTTATTTATGTTTAGAAAAAAAATCTTTAAAGAAAAAAGATGGTTCAACCTATTTAAATTTACTTTTGCAAGACAAGTCGGGATTAATTAGAGCGCGAATATGGGATAATGTTGAAAAACTCTCTAAAAAGTTTAATAATGGAGATCCTATAGCTGTAAAAGGTGTAACATACCAATACGGAGAAAATGTATTAATTAAAATTGATAATATTTCACGTGCCAACGAAAAAAAACATAAAAAATATGGATTCGAAGCATCTGATTTGATTCCAACTTCTAAAAAAAATCCAAACGAATTATGGAAAGAATTGACTAAAGAAGTGAACTTAATTTCAAAGGATCATTTAAAGAAAGTCACAAAAAATATCTTAAAAGACCATAAGGAAAAGTTTAAAGTTTATCCTGCTAGCATCTCATATCATTACAACTATCAAAATGGTTTAATTGAGCAAACAGTGTCACTTTTAAAAATCGCAAAGCAAGTTGGTTTACATTATGATATTGATATAGATTTGTTAATATCTGGAGTATGTCTTCATCAGATTGGTAAGCTTTATTCTATTAATCTTGGTTCTTCAATTTCTAAATCAAATCATAAATCTTTAGTTGGAAATGCTATACTTTCAAGAGATATTGTTAATAAATATATTTCTGAAGTTAAAAATTTTCCAGAAGATGATAAGCTTAGTTTAGAACATTTAATTTTATCGTATCAAGGAAGAAAAGAGTGGCAAAGCCCTGTAGAACCTCAAACACTTGAAGCAATATTATTACATTCTATAAATTTTCTAGATTCTAAAATTAATTTTATGAGAAGAAATGAATCATAAAAAATTTTATGTTTCACTTTCTTTTCTAGCTTCCATTGTTTTTACACAAGAAAGTATTCCTTTTGAGATATCCAAACAATTTGCAGTCCCTGCAGAAAATAATCAGCTTATTTGGAATTCTGATATTTCATTTAACAATTTGCTGATTGATAAATCTTCTAGAAACTTTAAAAACAAATTTGAGAGATTAAGCTTTGAGGTTCTTCCAGGAGATTCATCTTATGTTAAAAGTAAATTTATTTACGAATTTGGTGATTATGGATATGATAAATTACTTGTTGGATTAAAAAAGCACTCTGCTAATGAAACCTTTCAATTTTCAGGATCAAAGAAAAGTTATTTTGGTCAGTATTCAGAATTTTCAAATGCTGAAAATCCACCATTAAGTTTATTTTACCAGTTTGATTATTCAAAAAAATTTGAAAAAAATAAACTGTATTCTTCTATTGGATACTTTAGAGAAGAGTCACAATTTAACTTTAACTCTGCTGAATTTGACTCGTCTTTAAATAGTGAATTTTCTGATTTTTTGTCACTAACAATTGGAAATAAATTTATTAAAAATGATTACAATTTTGATTTACAATTAAATCACGTAAGTAAATTTGAATCCTTACTTCTTAATGAATATGCGATTAATAACAAATATGATTTAGAAAGAAATAGATTAAAAGCTTCAATTCAAAAAAATAACTTCTTAGCTCTAAATGTTATTCTAAATAATAGTTATTATTTTGATGAAAGAATTTCAAATGGATTTTCTTTAAATGCTTTAACCGTTACTACACAAATTAATAACTTTCCAACGCCTACAGGAAGTTCCTATCCAGTTGGTGAAATTGTTTATGGCATTGATTTAATTGAAGACAGTGTCAAGCCAAATATCTACTATAAAAATATATTCGGAAATCTTGATGTAGTTTTTAAAACAAGAAATCAGCATTCGATGGTTCTTTTTGATGTTTATGATTTTGACGGTAAGGGAAGATTTAGAGGAAATAAAGTTGAAGAATGGAAGAACTTATCACTCACGTATTATTTTAATACCAAAATAGATTTCTCAGCTTCTTTGAAGTATGTTGAGGCTAGTAATATTATTGTACCGATTGAATTGGGAGAGGTTTTCATTCCAGAATCTGATAGATATGAGTTTATTGATGATAATATGATGTCTATTCAATCAAACTTTAAAATTCCGTTGAAGTATGGATTATTAAATTTTAATCATTCTTATAATTTTTATGATAGTCTAATAAGTTCAAATAGAAATCACATTCTCAGATTTGATTATTTATACAATTTATCATTGGTCAAAAATAATCTGGGGCTAAATGGAAAGCTGAGCTTAGAATACATATCAAAAAATAATTCTGAAATGAGTTTTAATTACTTTAAAAATATGCCAGAAAGAAGAAATAACATAGATTCTGATGGTTATATTAATATTTCTTTAAATGCCGATATTTCAATATCTGATGTAATACTTACTGTTAGACTTCAAAATGCATTAAATAAGTTTAGTACAGATGAAAACTACTCATTAAGAAATCATGAATATTTTAACCCAATTAGTAGTCTATTAACATTTGGCGTTATCTGGGAATTTGATGATTAGATTTTATACTCTAAAGTAAAATTCACACTTCTTCCTGGTTCAGGATATCCAATTGTAGATATATATTCCTCATCCAACAGGTTATCTACTGTTAAATTAAATACTACTACGTTTCTTCCTTGCCAGTTGAAAAGGTTTGAAACACCAAAACTAAGCAATCCATACGATTCATCATCTACTTGCTCTGCAAACGATGACGCATACTGCAAGATTCTATTTCCAGTCAATTTATAATTGAGCGAATAATGGGTTGAGTTGTTTTGTTTATAAACCATTAACAGACTAGCTGAATTATCAGGAACATATAAGAGTTTTTCATCAATATCTTTGTCTAGGGATTCATATACATTATATGATAATTGAATTTGAAAATTTGAAAACTCCTTTAAATACTGAATATTATATGAAGTTCTTTCAGCTGATGATACATTTATTGGAATATATTTAAAATCTTCGTTAGGCTGCCAAACAATCAAATCTTTATAATCTTTAATTGAGGCAGTTAATTTAATTTTACCTAAAAACGATTGATTTGACATTGAAAATGCGAAATATTGACTTTCTTCAGGCTTGAGCTCTTCATTTCCTCCACTGTACTGACCGTCAGGCCAAAACAAATCATTCATTGTTGGAAATTGAAATGAAGAACCTACATCTAAATTAAAATCAAAAGAACTATTCGAATTGTCAAATTGGTTCAAGGCTTCAAATCCTAAGTTAAATGTAGATTTTTTATTTTCTTCTCTTGAATCAAATCGTACTGATGGAGATAATTTATAGTCTTTTTCAATATTAACATAATTACCAGAAAATGCGAAGGAAGTAGTTTTTAATTCACGTCTATTAAGATCACTGCTATCCACGCGTTCTGTTTTTTCGGTAAATGATGCTTCATAATTCAATGAAGGACTTATTGAATGTTTTCCATCAACTTTAAATGATGAATATTCTAATTCATGTTCACTAAGAGTTGGAAAAGATCCATTAGAATCATCATAAATTTGATTGTTATCAGATCTATTCATAGAAATATTTAACGAACCTTTTTTAAAAAATTTATTAAATGATAATGCAAATAGTTCAAAGTCATCAGTTCTCGTTGCGCTATCAGATGGAAAGCTAGTGCTTCCAGCTACTCCGCGAGTATTTTCAGTTTTCAGAGTAAACATATTTACTATAAAATCATCTCTAACTATAAATTGCCTGTCAACAGCTAGAAAAAATTGATCTAAATAGTTATTTAAGCGCTCAATTTTTTGTCCATTAATTGAATCATTAAATTTATAGTCACCATCATAAGATGTTTTACCAAACATTATATTCCTTTTTGATGTTGATCTATTTATGGAATAATTTGCTCCATATTGTGAAAAGCCAAAGTCACCAACACTAAAAAACACATTATTTTCTGTTACGTTGTTATTAATGTTTAATGAGCCATCTATAGAGCCAGAACCATATTTGGTCCCTGAGTTCAATCTGTAGTTGACAGATTTTAAAGCAAAGGATGGTAAAGTAGAAAGATCAACTTGTCCATTCATTGCATCTGTTAAATCAACGCCGTTAAAAAGCACTTTAGTATGTCTAGCAAATCCACCATCAAATGATGCTGATGATACACCAGCATATCCACCGTAAGTTCTCATCTCTAATGATGGAATATGATTCAGAGAACCACCTCTGGAATAATTTCCTAAACTATTTAAAGATGTCTTATTTTTTAGATACTGGTCACTATTTGAGCCGTAAACATCTACTGCTTCAAGTGCAATATCTTCACTCAATAATACAATTGATTTTCCTTTAATTTCATTTATTGCAAGCGAAGTCTTTTTGAATCCAATTCTTTCAAAAGATAACTGTGCAGTATTTGAAGCATTGATTGTAAACACACCATTGAAATCTGTAATTGCCCAATTTTTTTTGTCAACATTTGAATTAACCTCTTCAATAATAACATATGGTATTGGTTCACCAGAAATATCTTTTACTAGACCTGTAAATGACTGCCCTAAAAGATTGCTTAGAATTAAAGCAAAAAATATATATGATTTTTTCATCATACTTTCCTCCGAAGTTTATTAATATTTGCAAATAAGGTCTCCTGGCTTATACCTAAAACGATTTAATTCCTTCTCCAACAATGTTGAATGGTTATTATTAAATCTCAGTAATTACAGTAGCGGGGACTGCTAAAGTTTTTCACTTTATTCCCTACAATTGCTTTAAAACTTTAAACTTTATTTTGTAAAATGTAAATGATTATTTATAAATTGTTATATGTCAAAACATAATATCAGCCACCTGAATAACTTAACACTTATATTAAATGCAAGTTATTTACCTTTAGGCGTATGTAATTCTAAGCGTGCAATTTGTTTATATTTTTTAGATAAAGTAGATATCTTAATGAATTATGATCATCATATTCATTCTCCTTCAATGCAAATGAAAGTTCCGAGCGTAGTTAAATTAAAGAAATATGTCTCTTTTAATAGCTTAGATGTTGTTTTAAACCGAAAAAACTTACTAATGAGAGATCATTCTTCCTGTCAGTATTGTGGCTCAAAATCAAACTTAACTATTGATCATATCATACCTAAACAAAAAGGCGGGAAAGACTCTTGGGAAAATTTGATTATTGCTTGCTCACCATGCAATTCAAGAAAGGGCAATAGAACTCTTGTTGAGGCAAATATGAAACTGATGAAAGTTCCAAAAAAACCGAATAGATTTATGTATTTTAATCAATATATTAATCAAAAGAATGAGGGATGGAAAGAATACCTTTTTCAAAGTAAAAATTAGTTTATGAAAAAAAGAATTTTAAGCGGTGCACAGCCTTCAGGGCAACTTCATATTGGAAATTATTTTGGAATGATAGAAAGGATGATTCAATTTCAAAATGAATCAGATTTATTTTGCTTTGTAGCAAATTATCATTCAATGACTTCGATTAATGATAAAGTCAAGCTTGAAGAAAATACTCGAGAAGCATTTATTGATCTCTTAGCTCTTGGAATTGATCCAGATCAATCAACATTTTGGGTTCAATCACACGTCCCTGAAGTAACTGAGCTAGCTTGGATTTTGTCAAACTTTGCATCAGTAGGTTTGATGCAGAGATCAACCTCTTATAAAGACAAAATAGCTAATGGCTTGAAGCCAAATATGGGTCTATTTTCATACCCAATTCTAATGGCTTCCGATATTTTATTATTTCAATCTGAAATTGTACCTGTTGGTAAAGATCAAAAGCAGCATCTAGAAATGACAAGAGATATTGCTATAAAATTTAATAACTTTTTCGGTGAAATTTTCACGATCCCTGAAATAAAAATAGATAAAAGTAATGAGGTTGTAGTTGGAGTAGACAATCAAAAAATGAGTAAATCATATAATAATACTATTCCTATTTTTGCTGATAATGACACTATAAAAAATCAAGTAAAGAATATTGTTACAGACTCTGCTGGATTGAATGAACCCAAAGACAAAAATACACCTTTATTCAAGATTTACTCATTATTTCTAAATGATGAATCTAAAAAAGAGCTTGCAGAAAGGTACGATACTCCCGGTTTAAAATATATGGACATTAAAAATGAACTAATCGAAACCATTATCTCCTTCTTTGAGTTGCAAAGATCAAAAAGAAAGCAACTGCTCGCAAACCCTGATGAGGTAAATCAAAAAATGATTTTGGGTCAAAATAAAGCTAAGAAAATTGCTCAAAATACACTTCAAGAAGTGAAAAGTGCAACTGGTTTACTATAAATGTTTAATATAAAGCTAGAGAATTTCGAAGGACCCTTAGATTTACTTTTATATTTTATTAAAAGAGATAAAATTGATATCTATGATATTCCAATAACACAAATTACTAATGAATATATTGCAGTTATTGATGAAGCAAAAAAACTAGATGTTTCAATTGCTGGAGAATTCTTATTTATGGCTTCTATGCTTTTAAGAATCAAAACTCAAATGCTTTTACCAACACAGATAGATGAAGAATCTTTGGATATAGATGATCCAAGAATTGATCTTGTTGCTCAACTCCTTGAGTATAAGAAATACAAAAATATAGCTCATAAGCTTAAAAATTTACATTTTGAAAATAAAGAATCATTTTTTAGGTCTTCATCAAAAGTAGTTTACGATCAATCTCCTGATGTATCTGATTTTTTAAATGAAGTAACTTTATTTGATATATCAAAAATTTTTAAAGATGCAGTTGATAATGCTCCAACTCAAGACTCATTTGAAATTTATAGAGAAATTATTTCTTTGAAGGAGCAGAAAAATTTTATTTTACAACAATTCAAAACTAATAAAATAATATCTTTAAAAAAACTTGTGAAAAAACTTGAAACAAAAATTGAAATTATCGTTTCATTTCTTGCATTATTAGAGATGATTAAACAGTCTGAAATTATCTGTTCGCAGAAAGAAAATTTTAAAGACATTGAAATAAAACTAATTATTGCTGAAGCATGACCGAAAATCAAAGAATTTTAGAATCACTGTTTTTTGTATCTACTGTTCCATTAGTTCAAAAAGATATAATTAAAGTTTTTGGTATAGAAAATGCACCAGATTTAGAAAAAGAAGTTTCAAATCTTAATAATTTATATAAGCAAAGCTCTTTTTACATAAAACAAATCGGAGATGGATTTATGATGGTTAGTAAAAAAGATTTTGAACCATATATATCCAAGCTTATTCCCTCCAAAAAGTTAATGCTCTCTAATGCAGCGCTTGAGGTCTTAGCAATTATTGCTTACAAACAACCAATATCAAGAATTGATATTGAAACAATTAGAGGAGTTGATTGTAAAGGGGTTTTAAAAAATTTGTTGTCAAAAAGTCTAATTAAGATTCAAGGAAGAGATGATTCGATTGGTAAAGCCCTTTTATACAAAACAACCGATGATTATTTGAAGCATTTTGGTATTAGTAATCTTAATGAAATGCCGACATCAGATGAAGTTACAGAGCTTGTTGAATCTGAAGATTTATCATAATGAAACTTTTTAAGGTTATATCTTCATCTGGAGAACTTTCAAGAAGAAAATCAATTGATGCCATTCAAGAAGCGATGGTTACGGTTAATGGAAAACTCATACTTGACCCGTTCATTGATGTCGAAGCTAAGGATGATATTAGACTTGATGATAAAAAAATAAATTATAAAACTGATTTAACTACCATATTGCTTAACAAGCCTAAAGGTTATATATCAACAAAGTCAGACGAAAAAGGTAGGAAAACTATTTTTGAATTAATTCCAAAAAATCCTCCCTTAAATCATGTTGGGAGGCTAGACAAAGATACCACCGGAGCTATTTTACTTACCAATGACGGTAATCTTTCTCAATATTTAATGCATCCTAAGAACAAGATAGAAAAAGAATATATTGCTATTACTGATCAATATATCAGTGAAAAAAATATTAACAAGCTTCGTAAGGGGATTTTCATTGGATCAAATGAAAAAGGTAGAGCTAAAATCGTTTCTCAAGAACTAAAAAAAGGTCATATTGAAGTTACAATGATTTTGAAACAGGGTAAAAAGAATGAAATAAGAAGAATTTTTAAATTTCTTGATTTAAACCTTTTATCCCTAAAAAGAGTTCGAATAGGAGAAATTAAACTTTCAAACCTGAATATCGGAAGTTGGAGACCTCTGACAAAAAAAGAATTAAGTTTTTTAATTAAAATTCAGGCATAAGTCCTAAAAACTAAACATCTTGGTATTTTTATTAAGAAAAACTAACTTTCGTGGCATTTATGGTAATTACAATTGATGGTGCGGCAGGAGTTGGTAAAACATCTACTGCAAAAGAGTTAGCAAAGAGGCTAGGATACCAGTACTTTGACACAGGTGCTATGTATAGAGCAGTAACATTCTTTTTTATAAACCAGAATGTGAATCTATCATCTATTAATGAGGTGAATAATTCACTTAAATCCATAAAATTGCATATAGATTTTTCAACTGAAAGTGATATGAGAATTTTTTTAGATGAAAATGATATTAGTTTGAAAATTCGTAGTCAAGAAGTTACTAGCAAGGTTAGTGCAGTAAGCGCAATCAAAGAAGTAAGAGCAATGATGGTTGAAATTCAAAGATCTTTTACTAAAAAAGGTAACTTTGTTGTTGAAGGTAGAGATATTGGTACCGTTGTATTTCCTGATGCAAAATATAAATTTTATCTTCAAGCTGATTATGATATCAGAGCTAAAAGAAGGTTGGCTGATTTTGAGAAAATTAATGAAGCCAAAAATATTAACGAAATTAAAGAGGATTTGGAAACTAGAGATAAGTACGATAGCACACGTAAACTATCTCCATTAAAAAAACCAGTAGATGCAATTATAATTGATACTACTCTTTGTTCTTTTGAAGAACAGGTTAACCAAATTTTAAAACATATAGAGAAATAACATGAACGATAAACTAAATAAAGAAATTAAAGAAAATGATAACGAATTAACTGCTGTTGAATCAAATAAAGAGGAAGCTTTAGTTGAAGAAGTAGCTTTTGAAGCATCTGAGCAAAAAAATGAAGAAAAAAAATCTTCAACAGATAATAAAAAAAGTATTAAAGATTATTTAAGTAAAGATTTATTTGAAGATATAAAAAGAATATCATTTACTGATGAAAAACCATCAGAAGATGATAAGCATGAAGCTTTATCTGAGGAATATCAAGGAACATTTAATGATATATCTGAAAATCAAATTATATCTGCTAAAGTTATTGGAATAAGTGATAGTGACATAATGGTTGATATTGGCTTTAAATCCGAAGGTTTAATTAATCGTTCTGAATTTGATAATAAAGACTTGCCTGAAATTGGTAAGGATATAGAAGTTTTTTTAGAAAAATTTGAAGACTCTGATGGTAATATTACACTTTCAAAATATAAAGCTGATTTTATAAAAAGGTGGGATGAGCTTAAAGATTTTTGTGATAGTGGCAAACCAGTCAAGGGTAAAATTATAAAAAGAGTTAAAGGCGGATTAGTTGTTGATCTAGTCGTAATTCAGGCTTTCTTGCCAGGTTCACAAGCGGACGTACAACCTGTCAAAAACTTTGATGATTTAATTGGAAAAGAATTTGATTTTCAAATTGTTAAAGTTGATGAAGTTAGAAAAAATTTAGTTGTTTCACGAAAAGCTATTTTGGAAGAATCATTAAACGAAAAAAGACAAGAACTAATGTCTTCAATCAAGATAGGAAGTGAAGTAGAAGGTGTTGTAAAAAACATTACTGATTTTGGAGCATTTATAGATCTTGGTGGAGTGGACGGTTTAGTACATATAACTGATTTTTCATGGGGAAGGATAAATCATCCATCTGAAATTGTTTCTGTTGGTGATAAACTAGTTGTGAAAGTAATCGATTTTAATAAAGACAATTCTAGAATTTCACTTGGTTTAAAACAATTAGTTGATAATCCTTGGGAAACAATTCCTGATAAGTATGCTATCAGTGATACAATTGAAGGTAAAATAGTTAGTATTATGAATTATGGAATATTCGTTGAATTAGAAAAAGGTATTGAAGGCCTTGTACATATTTCTGAAATCTCATGGACCAAAAATGTTCAAAATTTGCAAGATAATTACAAAGTGGGTGATAAAATTGAAGCAAAAGTTTTATCTGTTGATGCTAATGAGCAAAAAATAAGCTTGGGAATAAAACAACTTTCAGAAGACCCTTGGGAGAATATAACTAATTCTGTTAAAGTCGGTGAAAAAAAATCAGGTATCGTTAATAAAGTGACTAAATTCGGAGCTTTTGTTTCTTTGACAGATGAAGTAGAAGGATTTATTAGAACAACTGATTTTCATTGGACTAAAAACCATTTACATCCAAAAGAATTTGTTAACGAGGGTGATGAGATAGATTATATTGTTTTAGAAATACTAGAAAAGGAAAGAAAAGTATTATTAAGTGCGAAAGATTTATCTGATAACCCTTGGGAAAGTATTGAGGTAAAGTACAATTCAGGTGATAAGATTACTGGTTTATTTGAAAAGATGAATGATTCAGGCATTATTATTAAATTAGATGATGAAATTGAAGGTTTAATACCTATGAAAAAAATATCTAAAGATCAAAAAAAGACTATTGTTAGTTCACTAAACGAGGGTGATACTTTAGATTTAGTTGTGGTAGAAGTTAAATCAAAAGATAAACATATTTCTTTAATGCTTGATGAATCAAATGTTGACGATTAGTACCACACAATTCAAAAGGATTGCTTATTCTTTTGTTATTGCTTTTGTTTTTTGGTTTTTTATTAAAAGTGAAGATACATACACTGTCAATCTAGATATCCCATTAGTTGCTAGAAATCTTCAAGAACAAAAGACATACAAGGAAGAGGTCCCTGAAAGTATTTTTGTAACCTTGAAAGGTACAGGCAGATCTTTCATATGGCTAAGGGTCTTTAGTAATTTTTATGGAGATGATTTTAAAGCTGTAATTGATTTAAGTAGCATCACTGATGAATATAATTTTGAACTAGATTCATATTATAAAGAAAATCCTGAAAAAATAGTTTTACCATCCTCTTTAGATTTGCAATTTGTAGAAGTTTTAAATCCAAGAAATGTTCAAATAAAATTGCAAAGATATATGGTTAAAAAAGTTCCTATAGAATCGCAAATTTTAGTATCCACCAAACCCGGATATATTGCCCTTGGGGGAAAATTTTCTCCAGACTCAATTAGTATTGGGGGACCTGAAGAAGCTGTAAATAAAATTGATTTTGTCTTCACAGAAAAAGATACTTTAGTCGATTTAGTTGCTTCAATAAATGGAAATTGGTCAATATTAAATCCAAATAAACTAGTTAGTTTTGATCCAAAAAAAGTAGATGCATTGATTGATATACAGCCAATAAGTGAAACAATTATTACTGGAATCCCTGTTGAATTGATCAACAAGCCTAATGATGTAAATGTTTTTGTTAATCCTGCAACTGTATCATTAACCATAGTTGGAGGTCTGAAGCAAATTGCTAATATTATTCCAGAAGATATTAATGTAATTATTGATTTTGATTTATGGAATTCTGAGAAGCAATTCTATTCGCCTAAAATTAAATTACCAGATTACTTAATCGAGTGGAAAGATTTATCTCCGAATAATTTAGAAATTTTAGTAATTAAAGAAATTAATTGATTATCCTTGGCATAGAAACATCATGTGATGAAACTGGAGTTGCTCTTTGCAGTGATTTCAAAATTTTATCTAGCTTTACTAAAACTCAGTCTATTCACCAGCAATACGGAGGGGTTGTTCCTGAAATTGCTTCAAGAGAACATGAAAAATATTTACCAAGTATTACAAAAAAAGTTCTGGAAGATGCAAATAAATCTTTCAAAGATATAGATGCAATTGCTGTGACAAATGGTCCTGGTTTAATGGGATCACTTTTATCAGGAATTAGTTTTGCGAAAGGAATTTCTCAAGCATTAAATATTCCAATTATTCCAATTAATCATTTAGAAGCTCACTTAAATTCTGTTTTTATTGAACATACTGAACTTGAAGCACCATTTATTAATCTTTTAGTTTCAGGAGGCCATACTCAACTATGGTTAGTAAAAAATATGTTTGAATATGAACTTCTTGGAGAGACGTTAGATGATGCATGTGGTGAAGCCTTTGACAAAGGTGCAAAAAAAATGAATTTAAATTATCCAGGTGGACCAGAAATTGAAAAACTTGCAAAAAATGGTGATATGAATCTAATTAATTTTCCAAGGCCAATGATTAATGATAATACATTTAATTTTAGTTTCAGTGGTTTAAAAACTGCATTAATTAATTGTGTAAATGAAAATAAATATAGTTATGAAGATATAGCTGCGAGTTATCAAGAAGCTATTGTAGATACTTTAATTAGTAAATTTGAAAAAGCAATGAGCCAATACTCTGCAAAATCTGGAATTATTTGTGGAGGTGTCGCTGCAAATAAGAGATTGAGAGACAAATTAGATAAATTAGATCAGAAGATTATTTATCCATCAATGAAGTATTGTACTGACAATGCAGATATGATTGCATTTTTAGCATTACATAAAGTCAATAATAATAAAATAGATTTTGATAAAGATTTTAGTGCTTACTCAAGAGGAATGATTGTTTAGTGAAATATTATAATTTCTTCATAGCAAGCTTAATTTTTTTTATCACTTTAGTATCTTGTTCAAATGATAAAGAAAGTACTATTATAGAAAATAATTTATCTATAGGTGTCAATGAATCAATAATTGATAAACCTTTAGACTTATCTATTAAAAATATTCTTATTTACCCGAATCAATTTGATAAAAACTCAATTTATATCGATGTTGAAATTTTAAGTATTAATGGAGGAGATGGAGAGGTTCAAATAGCGCTTTTAAATGATAGAAGATTAGTTGCTTCCAATCCAATTAAAGTTTTATCAAATGAAAAAAATTATTTTCAATCATTTATGATTGGGAGAGAAGTTGATTACGAAAAAAATTTTGAAATTGGCATTTCAGCTTTAAATGGCGAAACAAATATCTCAAACAATAAACATATTTTCAAAAGTAGTTTAAAGATTGAAAAACCTAAAATTGCTATCTTGTCTGGTAAATTAAATTTTAATACTCCTCAAATAATAAATAATTTAAATGCTGACTATGACCATTTTTATCCAAGTCCAATAGATGGAAATCTTGACATAACAGATTTTTGGTTTACTAATTATGATATTATTTTGCTTGATAATTTTCCATCAAAACCAGTTTCAGATAAATGGCTTAAATTATTTTTAAAGAAAATCATTTCTGAGAACAGTTCTTTAGTTATGAATTCTCGATCAGATCAGGATACTAACGTCATAAAAGATTTTTTCCCTATCTTTAATATTAAATATGATGAAGATATAAATTTAAATGATTTTAATAATTTTTCTAGAAACCAAAATGGCTCATTCAAATCATCATTTATTGTTATAAATGATATATTTAACATTTCAAAAAATTATATTTCAGAATTAAATGAAATAATTGATTGGATTTTACTTGATTCTGATATTCAATACTCATTTCACATTGCAAATAAATATAGTAAGCTTAACGAACCTATATTTATTTATGGTTACTCCAATGTGGTAGATTCTGAAGTCAAAAATCTTCAAGCTGAAATTTTAATGAATGATGAAGTAATAAGTAAAATTAAGCTATTATATAATCCTATTTCTGGATATTATTTTAGTCAGTTTGAGCCTGATACTTTAGGTAGTTATGTTTTTAATATTCAGAACAATAAGAAATTAATTGATACTATAAATGTAGATATATATGATTAAATGAGTAAATTATCTCATGCTTGACATAAAACAATTAAGAAACAATTCAGATAGAATTTTAAAATCTTTAGCAAAAAAAGATAAAAATATTTCCATCGATAGTATTTTAAAATTTGACGATAATCTAAAAGCACTAACCACAAAACTTAATGAATTGCAAGCAGTTCAGAATAGCAAATCTAAAGAAGTCGGAATATTGAAATCTAAAGGAGAATCTGCTGAAAATATTTTTGCTGATTTAAAGATTCTTTCTGACAAAATTAAAGAGCTTGAAAAAGAACAAAGAGAGTTGTCATCATCCTTAAAAGATGCATTATTAGAAATACCTAATTTACCCCATTCATCATGTCCTGAAGGTTCTTCAGAAAAAGATAATGTGGTTGTTGTTGAAAAAAAGACTAATAAAGAACTTAATTTTAATGTTAAAAATCATATTGAAATTGGCAAGCAGTTAGATATACTTGATTTTGAAGTAGCTGCAAAAATGTCAGGCAGTGGATTTCCTCTTTATAAAGGTAAAGGGGCATTGCTTGAAAGGGCATTAATTAATTTAATGATTGATTATCATCTTAAAAACTTTAACTATACGGAGTTTTTTACTCCTTTCTTAGTAAAACCAGATTCAGCTTTAACTACTGGTCAACTTCCAAAATTTTCAGTGGATATGTATCATATTGAAAAAGATGATCTTTTTTTGATCCCAACTGCAGAGGTTTCATTAACAAATATTCATAAAGATGATATTTTATCAATCGATAATTTGCCAAAATATTACCTTGGATACTCTGCATGCTTTAGAAGAGAAGCTGGATCTTATGGAAAAGACACCAGAGGACTTCTAAGAGTACATCAATTCAATAAAGTTGAATTAGTCAAATTTGTAGAACCAGAAAAATCTTATGATGAACTTGATTCTTTGGTAAAGCAAGCAACAAATATTCTTGATTTGTTGGAGCTTGATTACAGAGTAATTGAATTATGCACTGGCGATTTGAGCTTTGCTGCTGCAAAGTGTTTTGATCTTGAAGTATGGGCTCCTGGAGAAGAAAAATGGTTAGAGGTGTCATCATGTAGTAATTTTGAAGATTTTCAATCAAGGAGAGGAAATATTAGGTATAAAAATTCTGATGGAAATACTGATTTTCTACACACTTTAAATGGATCAGGATTAGCAACACCAAGAATTTTTGCTGCTTTAATTGAAACGCACCAAAGAGAAGATGGAAGTATTCGTATTCCAAAAAGTCTCCAGCCTTACATGGAAATTTCGGAGATAAAATAATTGCGAATTATATGGATTTATTTAAATCTTATTTTTTGGACATTATTATTTGGTCTTAGTTCTTTCTTCACAATTTTATTCACTGGTAAGAAAGAAAATTTTAAGTTTTTTGGAGTAATTTGGGGAAAAACTTTATCATTTATTTTTAACATTAAATTAGTTGTAAAAGGAAAGCATAATCTGCAAAATAGGAATTATGTTTTTGCATCAAATCACTCTTCCTTAATTGATATTCCCCTTTTATTCATTGCTGTAAACAGATATACGGTATTTATTGCAAAAAGCGAACTTAGCAAAATACCTATTTTTAAATCAATTTTAGATATGGCAGGTTTCATTTTTGTTGATAGAAAAAATAATGATAACGCTGTGAAATCAATGAATAATCTAATGGATGACATAAAAAAGATACCAAGATCTGTTGCTATTTTTCCAGAAGGAACGAGAACTAGCGATGGGGAGCTTTTACCATTTAAGAAGGGTGCAGCTATTTTTGCCATAAACACAGATATTCCTGTAATACCTGTTGCAATATCAGGAACCTACAGCTGGTCCAAAAAAAAATTATTTGATATATCAAAAAGTGTCATAAGTTTTGAGTTTGGAGAACCAATTACTACAGAAAATTATTCTTTTGATGATAGAGATTATTTGACTGAAAAAATTAAAGCAAACATTAAAAATATGAAGATTGATTAAAATGCAATTTCTTCTCAAAGATAATATTGAAATTATTAATATAATTAAGGCTGAAAGAAAGAAAATAGTTTTCACAAATGGTTGCTTTGATCTATTGCATGTTGGTCACATAAGATATTTAGCTCAAGCAAAAAAACTTGGAGATTTTTTGATTATTGGTCTTAATTCAGATAGTTCAGTAAAAGAACTAAAGGGCGAAGATAGACCCATAAATTCTTTCGAAGATAGAGCAAATTTATTATCAGCAATAGAGTCAGTTGATTTAGTTATAATGTTTGAGGAGCAAACTCCAAAAAATTTAATAAAAGACATTGTACCTGATATTCTTGTCAAAGGAGGAGATTATAATATCGAAGATATTGTTGGCTACCAGACAGTAATGCAAAATGGAGGTCAAGTAAAAACCCTAAGTTTTTATGATGGCTATAGTAGTACAAATTATATTAATAAAATAAAAAAACGCTAGCTTGCTTATCCAAACTAATTCAGATAATTTCACAACTTTATGATAAAAAATAGAATAATATTTACCATAATTATGTCCTCAATAATTTTTGGACAAAATCTTTCAGAAAAACCTAGAAAACCATTCATGAATACCGATGAAATTTCTTTTTTAGGGACATCAAATAGAATTACTTCTATTTTGGACGAAGCCAAGCAATTTTTATCAGATGCAATTATCGCTGATGTCAATTCAGATACTGTTGAAGTTGTGTATAATATTAAAAAGGTTTTTGATCTATTATCTGATGTTGAACAAATAGGTGTTAGAGAAGAATTAGATAAAATTGAATTTGAAAAATTTCAAGATGATTTTGTTAAAATTTATACAACTAGATTAAATACCATTGATAGTTCTACTCAAATATTAACAGCTGATTTAATAAGAAAAGATATAGCAGAATTGACATCTGAAAATGAATCAATTGAAATGGGTATGACAAAATTTACTATTATTGATGATAGAGAAGGACATATACCGTTAGTTACAAATTCACAAGTTGAAAGTTATATTAGGTATTTTCAAGGTAAAGGCCGAAAAGGATTTAACATATGGCTCAGAAGATATGTACAGTACAAAGATTTAATGTTACCAATCTTAGAGCAGTATGATTTACCTGAAGAGTTAATTGTTGTTTCCATGATTGAATCGGGCTTTGATCCCAAAGCTATTTCCAGGGCTAAAGCTGTTGGTTTATGGCAATTCATGTATTCAACAGGAAAGCAATATGGATTAAATAGAAATTGGTATATTGATGAAAGACAAGACCCAATAAAATCAACTCATGCTGCAGCTAAATATTTTAGAGATTTATATGAAGAGTTTGAAGATTGGTATTTAGTTCTTGCAGCATATAATACCGGTCCTGGAAGAGTAAATAGAGCTTTAAAACTTCATGAAACTTCAGATTATTGGCAATTATACTCCTTACCGAAAGATACAAAGAATTATATCCCATACTATCTTTCATCAGCCATAATTTTACAAAATCCTGAAAAATATGGTTTTAAAATTCCTAAAAATAATCCTTTGAAGTATGATGAAGTCAAAATTGAAAAGAGTTCTGATCTAAATGTAATAGCAAAAGCAGCAGGTACAAAAGTCAGTACAATTAAAAAACTGAATCCCGAACTGAGACAACCAGCTACTCCAAATAATGGTTCTTATTCTTTAAATATTCCATTTGGAAAAAAAGAATCTTTTTTTAAACAATTTAATGCTATTCCAGATGATGAAAAGTTTGCAGTTCAAAAAGTAGAACATAGAGTTCAAAAAGGGGAGAACCTGATTTCAATAGCTTCTAAATATAGAGTTTTAGTTGCAGACCTTCAGACAATAAATAATATTTCAAATATTAATAAACTATCCGTAGGTCAAAGACTTAAAATTCCAGTTAAAGGCGGTCTGTATTCAAACTACCCTGAAAAGAAAATTTATACTGTTAATAAGGGTGATACTCTCGGACATATTGCAGAAGACTACAATACAAGAGCTAGCGAGATTAGAAAGTGGAATAGTATGGGATCTAGTTCAAATATTTATCCCGGCCAAAAATTAACATTATTTGTTAAAGGTCAACCAGTTAAGGATACTCCAAAGAAAAATGTTTATATTGTTAAAGTCGGGGATAATTTGAGTACGATTGCTAAAAATAATGATACGACCGTTTCAAAAATAAAGAGTTGGAATAGTATAAAATCTTCTACAATTTATCCTGGTCAAAAACTAACAATTTATTTTGAGTAACTTGAAAATGATAAAACAAGATATAGTAGATAATGTTGCTAATGCCACTGGCCTAACAAAGGTTGAGGTTGAAGCTGTTTTAAATGAGTCATTTGGTGAAATAATCAGAGCATTGAGCAATAATGAAAAAATAGAATTAAGAGGATTTGGAACATTTAGTGCAAAACATAGATTACCAAAAAAAGCACGAAATCCAAAAACCGGAGATCCTATATTTCTACCTGAAAGATATGTACCTGTTTTTAAACCATCAAAATTGATGAAAAAAACAGTAAATGAAAAATTAATTGAATATTAAGGAGTAATAAATGCCTTGCGGTAAAAAAAGAAAAAAAAGAAAAATGAATACTCATAAACGTAAAAAACGTTTAAGAGCAGATAGACATAAGAAAAAAAATAAATAAATACAATGCAAGTCAAAAGTTTTGCTATCTGGGCTAATGCTGAAAAAGACCAAGTTCCAGCATTGGTCCAAAATACTCTAAAGTGGGCAAATAATAATAATCTTGAAGTTTATTTAGCCGACCGATTAAAAAGTATAGATATTGATTCAGAGGTCTCATACTTTTCTTCACAAAATCCTCCTGAAGTTGATTTTCTTCTTTGTTTTGGAGGAGATGGAACACTTATTTCCGGAGTTAGGATATTTTCAGATCCATCTGTTCCAGTTTTAGGCGTTCATTTAGGGGGATTAGGGTTTTTAGCCCAAATTACTCCTGAGGTGTTAATAGATAAGCTTGAATCTGTTAAAAAAAATGAGTTTAAGATTCAGGATAGATTAGTTTTATCCGCAAAAATTTCTAGTAATGAAGATTTATATTATGCGGTTAATGATTTTGTTGTACAGAACGAAACTTCATTTAGAGTGACTTCATTATCATTATTTATAGATAATCAGCACGTAAGTGATTACAAGTCCGATGGTATAATCATTAGTACGCCTACAGGATCAACTGCTTACTCATTATCATCAGGTGGTCCAATTGTTCAACCAGATGTTTTTTCAATAGTTGTTACACCTATTGCTCCCCATTCATTAACATCGAGACCATTAGTTTTACCATCAAACGTGGAAGTAGAATTTAGGTTTAGCGAAGAGTCTGAAAATGATTTGAAACTAATTGCTGATGGACAGAATATTATTAATTTTACGAAAGGTTCAACAGTAAAATTATCTCAAGCTAATCATCATTTAAAATTTATTACTTTTGAAGATTATAATTATTACGAAACCCTTAAAAATAAAATGATTTGGGGTAAACGAGGTTCATAAAGAAGGAATTCACATGTCAAAAAAAATATCACAAGATCAAATTCAACAATTAAGAGAAAAATATTCATCTGATAATCATGTAAAAGTAGTTAGAAATGCGATGATTAAAACCAACTCTAATGAACTTTCAATGGATTGGGAAAAATATCGTAAAATAGATCATTCATTTTCTCATGTTATTTCAGGAGAAATGCCAGTCACCAATCAAAAATCAAGTGGTAGATGCTGGGGATTTGCAGGTCTCAATCTTTTTAGGGTTTACCTTGGTAGAAAACATAATCTTAAAGATTTTCAGTTTTCTCAAAGCTATTTTATGTTTTGGGATAAGCTAGAAAAATCTAATTATTTCTTAGAATCAATTTTATCAACTGTTGAAGAGAATTTTGATAGTAGAATTGTTATGCATTTACTTCAAACTCCAACAGAAGATGGAGGACAATGGGATATGTGGAAAAACCTAATTAATAAATATGGTGTTATTCCGCAGGCAGAAATGTCAGAATCTTTTTCTTCAAGTCAATCAGCAGAAATGAATAAAATGCTTGCAAGAAAGCTAAGAGAAAATGCTCATGATCTTCGCAAAGAGTTTTCAAAAGGCGCATCAAATGAAGCATTAAATCAGCTAAAAAATTCTATGATTGAAGAAATTTTTAAAATGCTATCAATGCATCTTGGTACTCCTCCAAAAAGTTTTAATTGGCAAGTAAGAGATAAAGATAAAAAATTTAGCAGGTACAATAATTTAACTCCTCAATCTTTTTATGAAGATCATGTTGGATTGAATCTCGATGATTATGTTTGTTTAATTAATTGTCCAATGAGTAATAAAGAGTATAATAAAGTTTATACTGTAGAACATTTAGGAAATGTCGTTGAAGGAAGTCCTATCAGATATTTAAATGTTGAAAGTGACGTAATGAAAGACGCGAGCATAAAATCAATTAAAGATGATAATCCTGTATGGTTTGGTTGTGATGTTGGTAAACATTTTCATAGAGATTTAGGCGTTATGGATACTGATTTATTTGATTATGAGATGTTTTATAGCACTGACTTCAAAATGAATAAAGCAGAAAGATTAGAATATGGCCAGAGCCAAATGACCCATGCTATGCTATTTACTGGTGTAGACTTAGATAATAATGGAAAATCAATAAAATGGAGAGTCGAAAATAGTTGGGGAGATAAAGGAGGCAATAAAGGATACCATATTATGTCTGATGATTGGTTTGATGAGTATAACTATGAAGTAGTCGTTCATAAAGATTATTTATCAGATGAATTAAATGATATCTTTCAAAATGCTGAGGCTATTCCATTAAAGCCTTGGGACCCTATGGGCGCCCTAGCAAAATAAATGGATACTTTAAGCCATGCACTTTGGGGAAATGGTCTCTTTGGTTATAAAAGACATTGGAAGTTAGCTATCTTTTTTGGTGCATTTCCTGACTTAATATCATTTGGCATACTATTTATTGTAAAAATTTTCAACGGTTCTTTGACTTATAGTGGACCTCCAACACTTGAAAGCCTTAAACAATTACAACCTTATCCTGATTGGCTTTTTTTCATGGATAACTTATCCCATAGTTTTGTGACAGCATTTTTAATTATAGGGATTGTATATTTTTATAAAAAAGAACTGGTTTGGCCAATGTTAGCTTGGCCATTCCATATTGTATTAGATATTCCTTTTCATACAAAAGATTTTTTTCCTATACAATTTTTATGGCCATTCTCAGATATTATTTTTGATGGTATTTCATGGTCTTCTGCATATGTTGTCATACCAAATTTTGCTGGGATAATATTATTATATATTTTGAGAATTAAGAAGATTATTTAATTCTTAATATTGATAAAAATAAATTTTTAATTATGTATCCTGCCATTTTAGGATTTTCTTTTAATCTTCTAACCGAATAATCGTACCAATTATCACCATATGGAAGATATACTCTAACTGTGTTTCCATCATTCATCAACATCTCTAACTTTTTTTGCATTGGTACACCATGTAGTACCTGAAATTCATACTGATCTTTAGAAATATTATTTTTAATTATCCATGAATAAATATTATCAATTAAAAACTCATCATGTGTAGCAATACCAACATATGAGCCTTTATTTAAAGCCTCTTTAACAAGTTTGATGTAATTTTCTCTAATATCATTATAGTCCTTTAATACTAATTCAGGATCTTCAATATAAATGCCTTTACATATTCGAACATTAAATTTTTCATCACTAAGTGATTTAATGTCCTCAAAAGATCTGTGAAGATAGGCCTGAATCACAATCCCTATTTGATTATAATGCTCAAACATTTCCTTATATAGTTGAATTGTTTCTGATGTATAAGGGATATTTTCCATATCTAGTCTAAGAAAATTATTATTCTTCTTAGCTGCTTGTACAAGTTGAGTAAGATTATTCTTCACAATATTCAGACCTAAATCTTGTCCAATGTGAGTTAGTTTTATAGAAATATTTGCAGATAGGTTTCTTTTAGATATCTCATCATAAATGGATATATATCTTTGGGTGATTTCATCTGCCTCTTTCTCCGTTTCAACATGTTCCCCTAAAATATCTATCGCAACTTTAAAACCTTTGTTATTCAACTTTTGAACATTTTTTAGCATTTCTTCATCAGTAATTCCAGCTATATAAGGAGAGGCTACAATTTTAACAAAAAACTTTGGTAAAAAAGGAATGATTTGAATTATTAAATTATTTATTAACTTCATGCTTTATAAATTTAATAAATAAACAAAATAATGAAAGTAGTATTAATAATTGGTGGTGCAGTTTCTGGTTCAACTGCGGTAAAGAAACTTACTGATGAAGGAATTCGATGCGTTGTTGTTGAACAAAATAGAATGCCATATGGAAAAATTGAAGATGGTCTTCCTAGATGGCATGAAAAACAACGTATTAATGAATACTTTAAGATTGATGATATTATTTCTAATGAATTAGTTGATTTCGTTCCACTAACCAGGATTGGTGAAGATGTATCTTTCGAAGAAATCTATAATATGGGATGGAGCTGTATTTACTTTGCTAATGGAGCATGGAAAGATAGATCTTTTCCTATAAAAGAAATTGAAGATTTTGATAATTTTTATTACCAAAATCCTTTTGTCTATTGGTTCAACCATTATCATGAGTCATCTTATAACGGTCCTAAAGTGGATATTGAAGATGATGCAGTCGTTATTGGAGGAGGATTAGCATCAATTGATGTTTGTAAGATTACTCAATTAGAACTTGTTAGAAAGAAAGTTGAATCTAAAATTGAAAATTTCGATATCATTGAAATGGAGCATAAAGGTATACCAAAATATTTAGAACAGTATGATATGAAGTATGAAGATTTAGGTATAAATGGAACGACCTTAGTCTATAGAAGAAATATAGAAAATATGCCTTTAACCACTATTCCTGAAGATGCTACTCCGGAAATGGTTGAAAAAAGAAAACTTGCTCGAAGAAAAATTTTAAACAATACATTAGATAAATTTTTATTTAAAGTTGCTGAGTGCACTCAGCCAGTTGGACTATCCTACGAAGATAATATTTTAAATGGAATTGAAGTCATTGAGAATGAAATCATTGATGACAAATTAATTGCAAAAGAAGATTCCAATAAAATTCTTCATGGAAATACTTTTATAAGTTCAATTGGTAGTTTGCCTGAACCAATTCAAGGAATTCCAATGGATGGATCAACTTATAATATTGTTGATGAAGACTCTGGAAAGTTTGACGAATTAGAGAAAGTGCACGGAATGGGTAATGCAATTACTGGTAAAGGTAATATTAAGGCATCGAGAGTCAGCGCTAAAACTGTTGGAGATTTAACAATCGATTTAATTCATGATATTGATCAAAATGTAATTGATAATATTGATTTAAAAGTTAAAGAATGGCAGTCAAAATCTTCCTATGATGGAAATTATTTTGAATGGAAAGCAAAAAAATAATTTTTTTGCAATAATTTTATAGAACTCAACAATCTTTTTTAGTACCTTCACTTGTCAAATTAAAGCATTTAAAACAATCCTAAGAGTTGATGCAAAAAATAGCGATTAAAAAGGGGCATAATATTAACATTTCTGGGCTTGCCTCCAGAGAATTTTCTAACACGTCTACACAAAAACTTGTTTCGATTTCTCCTCAAGATTTTAATTACATCAAGCCAAAGCTTTTAGTTAAAGAAGGTGATCAAGTTTCTTTAGGTGATGCTTTATTTTTTGACAAGATAAATCCTGAAGTTAAATGGCCATCAATTGCTTCTGGAACTATTTCTAAAATTGTTTATGGAGAAAGAAGAGCAGTGCTTGATATCATTATTGAAGTAGATGCAGAAAAAGAAAAAAATATTGAATTAGATAAACAAATCAATCTTTCATCAAAAGATAATGTAAAGGAGTTCATTCAAAAACATAATTTTTGGCCCTTTTTTACACAAAGACCTTTTAACAAAGTTGTTAATCCCAGTGATAGTCCTAAATGTATTGTAGTAAGTCTTGCTGATTCTTCGCCATTGGCAAACGATTTATCTTTTTCATTAGCTGAAAATAAAGAATTTATCATTTCTGCATTATCTAATCTTAAGAAACTTACTGATGGACACTTATATGTCGCTGTGAGGGGTGATAACTTTTCATTTTTGTCCGATTACGATTTTATCAATTTGATTCAAGTTGAGGGACCGCATCCATCTGGTAATGTTGGTGTTATTTTAAATAGAGTAAATCCTTTGAACCAGAATGAAGTTGTTTGGACTGTGCAAGGAAGCCACTTACCAGTTTTAGGAAAGCTATTTTCTAAAGGTGTTATCGATTTCTCTTTGAATATTTGTATTGGAGGACCGGCTGTAAAGCCTTCGTATATCAAATCTCGAATTGGCGCTAGATTTGATTTATATAAAGATTCTTTATTGATGGAAAATGTTAGAATTATATCTGGCAATGTATTGACAGGGAAACAAGTTGATATTGATGGCTTCTTAGGATTTTATCATTCATCTTTTTCTGTCATTGAAGAATCATTCGAAAGACCTTTTGTTGGTTGGTTACATCCAGGTGGAAAATCTAAATATAGTGTTTTCAATGCTTACCTAGGATCAAATAAAAAAAGTTTTGATTTTACCACATTGCAAAATGGAAGTAATAGAGCATTTGTTCCTATTGATGCATGGGAGAAAGTTTTTCCAATGGATATTTATATTAATGCATTAGCCAGAAGTATTGAAGCAAATGATATTGATGAAATGGAGCAGCTCGGTATTTATGAGTGCGATGAAGAAGATGTTGCATTATGTTCTTTTGTATGCCCAAGTAAATCTGATGTAGGTGCAATTATTAGGAAAGGTTTAGATACAATTTATTTTGATAAGTAATTATGAATTTTTTAAGAAAAATATTTGAAGAAACTGGAAAACTTGTAGAAAAAGGCAAGCCTCTATCTTGGGCTTATCCTGTTTGGGAAGCTGCAGATACTATTTTCTTTTCCACTAATAAACAAACAAGTAAAGGTCCTCATATTAGAGATAATATGGATATCAAAAGAACTATGTTCTTTGTTGTGATAGCTCTTATTCCTTGTTATATATTTGGAGCTTATAATATTGGCTATTTAAATGCTCTCGCAATGGAAATTGAAAGAGGTATTGTTGGAAATACTATTTTTGGATTCACCTACGTCATTCCAATTTTAATTGCAACTTTTGTTGCAGGTGCAATATGCGAGTTAACATTTGCAATAATCAGGAAGCATGAAGTCAATGAAGGTTTCTTAGTTAGTTGTGCATTAATACCTCTTACTATGCCACCAGATGTTCCTTTATGGCAAGTATTTATTGGAACAAGTTTTGGAATAATTATTGGTAAGGAAATTTTTGGTGGAGTAGGAACAAATATTTTTAATCCTGCTTTGACATCAAGAGCATTTATGTATTTTGCTTTTCCTACAAAGATATCTGGGGATAAAGTATGGGCTGTAGGTCCAGATGGATATAGTGGAGCTACTGCACTAGCAATTCCAGCAAATCCAGTAGAATACGATACTGCTTCAAATCTTTTTGCAGCCAATACTCAATTTGACTACTCAACTGTAAATATGTTTTGGGGTTTAATTCCAGGATCTATTGGTGAGACAAATAAGCTATTAATATTATTAGGTGCCTTGTTCCTCATTTATTGCGGAATTGCTTCATGGAGAATTATGGTTTCTTCTGTTTTGGGTTTAGTCTTTACTTCACTGCTTTTTAATTTATTAAACTATTTAACTGTTGATGGCATCCTACAAGCTGGTGGTTTTCCAAATGCAATGTTAACGATTACTCCTTTACAGCACATTTTGGTTGGTAGTTTCTTTTTCGGTACTGTTTTTATGGCTACTGAGCCTGTCACTTCATCTCATACCAATACAGGAAGATGGATTTATGGCTTTTTGATTGGAGTATTAACTGTTATAATTCGTTCAATAAATCCAGCATATCCTGAAGGTGTATTTTTAGCAATATTAATTATGAATATGTTTGCTCCATTAATAGATTATTATGTAGTTCAAGCAAACATAAAAATGAGGTTAGCAAGAAATGTATAGTAATAATTATACTCTTTTTTTCGTTTTTATCGTCACTGTTGTTTTAGGAACAATGCTTTCATTTACAAAGGATAGTGTTAAAGATTTACAGGATCAAAATCTTAAAGCTGATGTCCAAAAAACCATTCTAAGATCATTAAACTTTGACGAAAGTTTATTGCTTACTAATGAAAGTATTGAGGAAACATTCAAGAGTTCTATTGATGCTAAATGTGTAAATGTTGAAGGTGAGATTGTTGATTGCAATATTGAAGAAGTTGATATTGAAAAAAATGAAGATACTTTACCAATTTACATAAGAGTAGACAACGATGAAGTTCAAGGAATTGCTCTTCCAATAGCTGGAAAGGGCCTGTGGTCTACAATTTTTGGATACATCGCTTTAAATCCTGATACAGATTCTGTTTTGGGTATTCAATTTTATAAACATGGTGAAACCCCTGGCTTAGGTGGTGAAGTTGAAAAAAAATGGTTTACTGATAATTTTGTAAATCATCCTTCAAAGCAACCAAATGGAGAAATACAGTATATACCAAAAAAAATCCGCGATAAATCTGGGAAAATTGTTAGTATTAAAGTTGTTAAAGGCGGAGTTGATTATTCTGAATCAAATACTTCTTCAATTCATCAAGTAGACGGTATTTCCGGGGCTACAGTTACCGCGGATGGTGTTACTGACTTTTTGCTAGAAGATTTACTTAGATATGAGAAAACTTTAGATAAAATAAGAGATTATGGAACTATTTAATTCTGAATCAAAAAAAATTGTTAGCGATCCTATAAATGTAAATAATCCAATTTCATTACAGGTTCTAGGAATTTGCTCAGCTTTAGCTGTTACAATTAGACTAGATCAAGCTATAATTATGACGCTTGCTGTTGTTTTTGTTTTATGTTCATCAAACGTTATACTTTCCTTAATTAGAAATTACATTCCTGCTCGTGTTAGGATTGTTATAATGCTATCAGTGATTGCATCTTTGGTTTCAGTTGTTGATGAATTATTAAAAGCATATTTATATGATATGAGTAAGCAACTTTCAGTTTTTGTTGGATTAATTATTACAAATTGTATCATTATGGGTCGTGCTGAGGCTTTTGCTCTGAAACATGGACCATCCAAAGCGTTTTTAGATGGTTTAGGAAATAGTATGGGTTATGGACTAATAATTATTGTTGTTTCTTTTTTTAGAGAGCTTTTTGGAGCTGGAACAATTACACTTCCAGATGGTGGTGCAGGTTACGTACTTTGGAGTATTCCTGAATCATGGTATGCAGCTGGATATGAAAATATTGGTTTGTTAGTCTTGTCTCCTGGCGCATTTATCATTTTAGGTTTAGTAATATGGATTCAAAGAGAATTTGCGGGTGTTGAGGAGGATGCGTAATGACTGGTATTGAACATTATCTCAGTATTTTTACAAAAGCGGTATTCATTGAAAATATTGTTTTAGCTTATTTCTTAGGTCTCTGCTCATTTCTAGCTATTTCAAAAAAGATTGACGCATCTGTTGGAATAGGATTGGCTGTAATAGTTGTATTAACAATTACAGCACCTATAAACTGGTTTCTTTGGGAATTCTTACTTGATAAAGGTGCTTTGGTTTGGATTAGTTCAGATTTTCAAGATACTGATTTAGGTTTTTTAAAATTAATTGTTTTTATATCTGTTATTGCTGCAATGGTTCAGTTAGTTGAAATGTTTATGGAAAGATTTTCACAATCTTTGTATAATAGTCTTGGAATTTTTCTTCCGTTGATTGCTGTCAATTGTTCAATTTTAGGTGGATCATTATTTATGGTAGAAAGAGAATATACTATTTCTGAAACCGTAGTTTATGGTTTTGGTTCAGGTGTTGGTTTCTTCTTAGCAATTGTAGCTTTAGCATCAATTAGATATAGAATAAGGTATTCCAACATTCCTCCTAGGTTGAGAGGAGTTGGAATGGCAATGTTATTAACAGGATTATTATCAATGGCCTTTATGGCATTTTCGGGGATCGATTTATAATGAGTGATATTTTATTAGGAGTAATTGTTTTTTCATCAGTAATACTTTTGTTAGTTATAATTCTTAATGTTTTAGGAGATATTCTTCTTCCACAAGGAGAAGTTACGTTACTGATAAATGATGATGTAGATAAATCTATTAACGTTCAAACTGGAGGTACAGTCCTTTCGGCTTTAGCAGCACAAAACGTTTATTTGCCATCCGCTTGTGGAGGACAAGGAACTTGTGCACAATGTAGATGCCAGGTTACCGAAGGTGGAGGAGATATTTTATCTACCGAAGAAGCATATATTTCTCGTTCAGACCAAAAAGATAATTGGAGATTAGGCTGTCAAGTAAAGATTAGAAATGATATGAAAATAAAAGTACCTGATGAAATCTTTAGCATTCGAAAATGGGATGCTGTTGTTAAATCAAATGATAATGTAGCTACTTTTATTAAAGAATTAATTTTAGAACTACCAGAAGACGATCCAATCCAGTTTGAATCTGGTGGCTACATACAAATTGATGTACCAGAATATAAAGGATTAGAATATAAAGATTTCGAAATTCAAGACTTGTATACTAGTGACTGGGATAAATTTGATATTTGGCAATATGTTGCAGAAAATAAAGAGCCAGTTTTCAGAGCTTATTCAATGGCAAATCATCCTGCAGAGGGTAACATGATTATGTTAAATATTAGAATTGCTAGTCCTCCACCAGATAACCCATCTGCACCTCCAGGAATAGCTTCTTCATATGTTTTTGATCTCAAAGAAGGAGATAAGGTAACTGTATCCGGACCTTACGGTGAATTCTTTATTAAAGATACCGAGCGTGAAATGGTTTACATCGGAGGTGGTGCTGGAATGGCTCCATTAAGATCTCATATTTTTCATTTACTTAAAACTGAAAAATCTAAACGAAAAATTTCATTTTGGTATGGTGCTAGATCAGAAAAAGAAATGTTTTATGATGATGAATTCAAAGCTCTAGCAGAAGAATTTGATAATTTTAGTTATCATGTTGCTCTATCCGATCCACTACCGGAAGATAACTGGGAAGGTCCAACAGGATTCATTCATCAGGTTGCACATGACATGCTATTGAGAGATCATGAAGATCCTACTGAATGTGAATATTATTTATGTGGTCCTCCAATGATGATTAGTGCTGTTCAAAAAATGCTCTGGGACTTAGGTGTTGAAGAAGATATGATCGCTTATGATGACTTTGGCTAATAGACTAGCTTCATTAATAATTCTTTTGTTACTTAGTTGTAGTTCTCCTGAAAAAAATCTTGTTACTATCAATGGTAATACTATGGGAACAACATATACTGTAAAGTTTTTTCCAAAAACAAATAACCCAGTAGAAATTGAAGAAAATTATATACTTATTGAAAAAATATTAAAAGATATTAATCAACAAATGTCAACCTATATACCATCAAGTGAAATTTCAACTTTCAATCAATCTGAATCAACTGATTGGTTTTTTATATCTGAAGATTTTTATAAGGTTTTAGAACGTTCATTTAAATATTATGATTTATCAAATGGTCAATATGATATAACAATCATGCCTTTAGTCAATTTATGGGGATTTGGTCCTGATATTTTTGAATCTCCACCTTCAGAAACAATGATTGACAGTGTTAAAGCTTTCATTGGTCAAGATTTAATTGAAGTTGATAAAGAAAAAATACGTAAGAAAGATTCAAGAGTTCAAATTGACTTAAGCTCAATTGCGAAAGGTTATGCAGTTGATAAAATTTTTAATTCTTTAATTGAATATGAAGATCTTTTTATAGAAATAGGAGGTGAAATCAGGACCAAATCAAAAAGTAAAGATTGGAAAATAGGAATTAATACTCCATCAATTACAAATTTTGAAAATGATATTGAGCTGATTATTTCCCTTAACAATCTTTCAATTGCAACTTCAGGTAATTACCGAAATTTTTATATAATTGATGACAAATTTTATCATCATGAAATAAATCCAAAAACTGGGTATCCAATTTCTTCTAACTTGGGTTCAGTTTCGATTATTTCTGACAAATCATGCTTAGATGCCGATGCACTATCTACAATGTTTTATACAATCGATAATTTTGATATTGTAGAAAATTTAAAAGGAGTTGAATCTTTTTCAATACTTTTAAATGAGGATAAATCTTTTACAAAGGTTTTTTCAACTGGATTTCCAAAGAATTAAGCGTTGCTATCACATTTATCTTGATCGCCACCACAAATTTCACATCCGTCAGGTGAATCACCACAAGCTTTTCTGAGTGGTTTATTTTTAAAAATCAGTCCCAAGTTCATCGCTAACATTGATAGCCCAATAATGAGTAAAACAGGTAATAAATTTTCCATTTCAAAATATAAAATAATTAATACGATTTTAATAATTTTTTCATTTCTTTTTATTTAAATTACCGCCTATGGAATTATTGAATCATCCAGTTGGAATTATATCGATAGTCCTTTTTATCATTGCATATGCTTTTGTGATGACAGAGGAGGTTACGCACTTAAGGAAGTCTAAGCCCGTGCTTTTTGCTGCAGGAATTATTTGGGCAATGATCGCTTGGGTAGGAGTGCAAACAGGAGATTCTTATGCTGTCAAAAAAGAACTGATGCATGCTTTTGATGAATTTAATCAGTTGATGCTCTTCCTTTTAGTGGCGATGACTTATATAAATTCAATGACTGAGAGAAATGTTTTCGAAAAATTGCGTTCTATTCTTCTAAATCAAAATTTTAGTTATAAAAAATTATTTTGGATTACTGGGTTTATTTCATTTTTCTTATCACCTATAGCGGATAACTTAACAACTGCACTTACAATGTGTGCAGTGGTATTAGCTGTTGGAAAAGGCAATAAAAATTTTACAAGTATAAGTTGTGTCAATATTGTTGTAGCTGCTAATGCTGGTGGTGCTTTTAGTCCTTTTGGAGATATAACAACACTAATGGTTTGGCAGGCTGGTTACGTTGAATTTTTGCAATTTTTCAAACTCTTTTTACCTTCATTAGTAAATTTTATTATTCCGGCATTTATTATGAGTTTTTTCATTGATGGTTCTGCGGATGAAGTTGAAAATCCTCCTGTGTTGTTAAAACGAGGTGCTGTGACTATAAGCTGTTTATTCCTTGTTACAATTATGATGGCAATTTCCTTTAAACAATTCCTTAAGCTTCCTCCAGTATTTGGTATGATGTTTGGATTGAGTCTTTTGCAACTTTTTGGTTATTATTTGAAAAGAACTTATTCTGCAGAGAGCAAAATTTCTCGTGATGGCTCAGATCAACCATTTGGAGTATTTAAGCAAATTGCTCAAGCTGAGTGGGATACCTTATTATTTTTCTATGGAGTAATACTTTGTGTAGCTGGACTTTCAAAAATTGGTTATTTGGCACTGATAAATACTACACTTTACGATGGTCTTGGTTTTACTATTGCAAACTCTTTGATGGGAATTATATCTGCATTAATTGATAACATACCTGTCATGTTTTCTGTGATTCAAATGCATGATACTACTACCATGGACTTAAATCAGTGGCTTTTAATTACTCTTACCGCAGGAGTTGGTGGAAGTTTGCTTTCAATTGGTTCTGCACCTGGTGTTGCTTTGATGGGTCAAGCAAAGGGAATTTATACATTTTCAAGTCATCTTAGATGGACTGGAGTAATTTTCATTGGATATGTATTCAGCATTCTAACCCATCTATGGCTGTCAGGTATGATGTAATGAGAATTACAAAAGTTACTACAAGAAATGGAGATAGCGGTAAAACAAATTTAGCCAAAGGAGAATCAGTCCTTAAGTCTGATAATATTATTCATTGTCTTGGAGAGGTAGATGAATTAAGTAGTATTATTGGAGTTTGCTTATCATTTAGCCAAAACTCAGATATAACAGAGTTCTTAAAAAAAATTCAGAATAATTTATTCGATATAGGTGGACATATTTCAATGAATCTTGAAGATAATTCTATCATAAATGAAAACATGATTTCAGATTTAGACGATCAAATAAATTATCTTAACCAAGACTTAGAACCTCTAAAAGAATTTATTTTACCAAGCGGAGATCATTTTTCATCAAATTTACATGTTGCTAGAGCAATTACTAGAAGAGCTGAAAGATCGGCTGTAACATTATACAATAATTCTTTGGATAATAATCCCGTAATAATGTATTTAAATCGTTTATCAGATTATTTCTTTGTTCTTTCAAGATATCATAATAAACAAAATAATATTCCTGAAAATACTTGGCAGAGGTAAAATATGGATTTTCATCTAATAAAATCCATTATTGATAAACACGATAAAATCTTTATTTCATCTCATATAAATCCAGATGGAGATAGCTTAGGTTCTGCTTACACTATGTACAAATATTTAGATTCAATTGGCAAGGATTGCATTATCGTTAATCACTCTCCAATACCAGAAGTATATAATTTTTTGAATGAGGATAATATTTTTCAAGAGCTCGATGGAGATTCAGCATCATTTATTAAAAAAGCAGATCTAGGATTGATATTAGATATAGGAGATTTTTATAGATTGGGAGATTTGGCATTTTTAGTTGAAGAAAATGATATTGAAACGTTAAGCATTGATCATCACGCAAAATCTGATAATGATCTATTTAAGAATGAATACATCGATGTCAAAGCCTCATCCGTAGGTGAAATTTTATATTCATTTTTTAAAGAGATTGATCAAAAAATTTCAGATGAAATGATGTTAGGTATTTATGTTGCTGTCTTAACAGACACCGGTTCTTTTAGACATAGTAACACAACTGATCTTTGTCATCAAGTTGCCGTTGATGCCATTCAAATGGGATTAGATATCTCTAAAGTCTATCAAAACATTTATGAAAATTCTTCGATAAGCAGAATGAAGCTCTTAGGAAACGTGATTCAAAAATTAAATTATGATTGCGATGGTGAAATAGTCTGGTTTTCTTTGAATCATGACATGATTAAAGAGGTCAATGGCTCAAATCAAGATTTTGACGGGTTTACAGATTTTTTTCGAGGAATTAAGGGAGTTGAAGTTTCCTTAATGCTTTATGACCTTGGAGGAAAAGTTAGATTAAGCTTTAGATCAAAGGGAAAGTACAAAGTTAGCGAGATCGCTAAAAAAATGGGTGGAGGTGGACATCCTTTTGCAGCTGCAGCACTAGTAGAAGGTGAATTTTCAGATGTCAAATCAACAGTTTTAAATTTAATGTCAACATATATAAGCAAATTTAATGAAGATAATTTTAGCTAAAGATGCTGGATATTGTTTTGGAGTAAGAGATGCTGTAAATAGCGCTTACGAAATGAGCAAAAAATATGGAGAAGTCTATATGTTGGGAGATATTGTTCATAATGAAAGTGTCGTAAGTGATTTAGAAAAAGAAGGTGTAAAAGTTGTTGAGAAACTTGATCAGATTCCAAAAGACAAACCTGTTCTTTTCAGAGCTCACGGTACTGCAAAAGAGGTCTGGAAAAAAGCTGAAGATAAAAAAATGAATATTATCGATGCTACATGCCCTTTAGTTCATGAAATACATCATGAAGTAAAAGTATTACATAAAGAAGGTAGAAAAATTATTATTATTGGAGACCATGGTCACGATGAAGTAATTGGAATTGCTAGTCAAATACCAGATCCAGTGATTGTTGCTTCAGTAGAAGAAGCTGAAGCACTGAGAAAAACAAAGAAAGCTGGAGTTGTAACTCAATCAACCCAAACAATCGAAAACGTGCAAGATATTATAAACGTTTTAATGACAAAAGTATTTGATTTAAGATTTGTTAATACGATTTGCTTTCCTACTAAAAGAAATCAAGAACAAATTAAAGAGTTGTCTGAAGTAACTGACTTAATGATTATTATTGGATCATTTACAAGCGCTAATTCCAAACGTCTAGCTGAATTGAGCTCAGAAAGGAATGAAAATACATTTCAGGTGACTTGTGCTGCAGAAATTGATTCATCTTGGTTTAAAGATGATGTAAATTCTGTAGGAATATCCGCCGGAGCTTCAACTCCAGACTGGATAATCGAATCAGTAATTAAAAAAGTCAAAGAAATAACAAATACACAAGAAAAGGAAATAATTCATGAGTAAAGAGTCTTTCAAAGTTAAAGTCGGTTTAGCAGAAATGCTAAAAGGTGGGGTAATTATGGATGTTACTAATTTAGAACAAGCTAAAATTGCAGAAGATGCAGGAGCAGTTTCTGTTATGGCTTTAGAGAGAATTCCATCTGATATTAGAAAAGATGGCGGTGTTGCAAGAATGAGCAACCCTCATATGATAAAAGAAATACAGGATAATGTTTCAATACCAGTGATGGCAAAATGTAGAATTGGTCATTTTGCAGAAGCACAAATTTTAGAAGCCTTAGAAGTTGACTTCATTGATGAAAGTGAAGTACTTACAACGGCTGATGAGCATGCACATGTAGATAAACATCCTTTTAAGGTTCCATTTGTATGTGGAGCAAGAGACTTAGGTGAAGCCCTAAGAAGAATAAATGAAGGTGCTGCGTTGATTAGAACTAAAGGTGAAGCTGGTAGTGGAAATATTGTTGAAGCTGTAAGGCATATGAAAATGATTACTTCACAAATTATTGAACTAAAAGATGCTGATTTATCAAAAAAAGCAGAAGAATTCAGAGTTCCATTAGATTTAGTAGAAGAGGTAGCTAAAAATCAAAAACTAACGGTTCCTAATTTTGCTGCTGGAGGAATTGCTACTCCCGCAGATGCTTCTTTAATGATGCAACTCGGTGCTGAAACAGTTTTTGTTGGTTCTGGTATATTTAAAAGTCAAGATCCATCAGAAAGAGCTCATGCTATTGTTAAAGCTGTTACACATTTTAAGAGCGCAAAAGATGTTTTAACTGCTTCGTACGATTTAAAAGATGCCATGAAGGGAATTTTAATGTCTGACATTCCTGAAGATGAAAAATTTTCAAATAGAGGTGACTAATTGTGATTGGTGTCCTTGCACTTCAAGGAAATTTTGATTCTCATATTAAAATTCTTAAAAAAATTAACTTAAAACATAAGCTAGTTAAAACAAGCGATGATCTAAGTTCTGTTGATGGTCTTATAATTCCAGGAGGAGAATCTACAACAATAACTAATCTTTTGAGAAAGAATCAAAGTTTGATTAATGGTATTAATAAGCTTTCAAAAAATAAACCAATTTTGGGTTCATGTGCTGGACTTATTTTAATGTCTAAAGAATCAAACGACTCAAGAGTACATAACTTCGCTTTTTTAGATGTAATAACATGCAGAAATGCTTATGGAAGACAAGTACACTCTTTTGAAGCCAAAATAAATGTTAAGAATGGTTTAATGAGTTCTGATATCGATGTATTATTTATTAGAGCTCCAAAAATAGATAAAATAAATAACGATGTTGAGGTTCTAGCAACCTTTCAAGAAGAAGTTGTTGCAGTCAGGCAGGGAATACATATAGGAATTTCTTGTCATCCTGAATTATTGAATGAAACTTTAATACATGAAATTTGTTTCAAAGGAAAAACATGAAATATCTTGATAAGATTAATTCTCCAAAAGATTTAAAAAGTATTCCAAAAGAGGAATTAGGAGAAGTATGCAAAGAACTTCGCACTTATATTACTGATACAATTAATGAAATTGGAGGACATTTAGCTCCAACACTTGGCGCAGTTGAAATGACAACTGCTGTTCATTATGTTTTCGATGCTCCAAGAGATAAAATCGTATGGGATACCGGTCATCAGGCATATGCTCATAAAGTACTAACTGGTAGATATAGTCAATTCCCAACTATTAGAAGATATAAAGGATTAAGCGGTTTTTTAAAGAGATCTGAAAGTGAATATGATGTCTTTGGTGCTGGTCATGCATCAACAGCAATTTCAGCTGGCTTAGGAATGGCTGTTAGTAGAAATTTAGAGAATGATGATTTTAAAGTAGTAAGTATTATTGGCGATGGAGCCTTATCCGGAGGTCTTGCATTTGAAGCCCTCAATAATGCTGGAAATATAAGAAAACAAATGCTTGTTATTGTTAATGATAATGATATGTCTATAAGTCCTAATGTCGGGGCATTTAGAAACTACCTTGTTAAAATAGCTACCAATAAGCAATATAATAGATTGAGAAGATGGATTTATAGAACAATAAAAAAACTTCCAAAAAGTTTGAAAATTATAGAATCTATTTTAAGAAAAACTGAGTCAAGTGCTAAAAAATTCTTTTTACCTACAACGGTTTTTGAAGATCTAGGTTTTAGATATTTTGGGCCAGTTGATGGTCATAATATCGAAGAAATGATAGAAATTTTGGAAAATATAAAAGATTATGACAGTCCTGTTGTGTTGCATACAATTACAAAAAAAGGAAAAGGTCTTGATTACGCTGAGGATGATCCAATCAAATATCATGGAGTTAAAGAAAAGAAAAAAGATGATGCAGTTGTTAAAGTTCAAGCTCCAATATATCAGAATGT
Source organism: uncultured Fidelibacterota bacterium (assembly GCA_902525615.1). Classification (GTDB taxonomy): domain Bacteria; phylum Fidelibacterota; class Marinisomatia; order Marinisomatales; family Marinisomataceae; genus Marinisoma. Next base: position 217,569 of record CABZHT010000001.1, on the reverse strand, counting down.
ATTTGGAGAAGTGATATGTGATTTAGCAGAAGAAAATAAAAATATAGTTGCAATAACTGCTGCAATGAGGGAAGGGACTGGATTGGTTGAGTATTCTTCAAGATTTCCTGAAAGATTCTATGATGTTGGTATCGCTGAAGGCCATGCAGTAACTTTTAGTGGCGGGTTATCAACAGAAGGGAAAATTCCTGTTGTTGCAATTTATTCAACCTTTCTTCAAAGAGCCTTTGATCATATAATTCATGATATTGCTTTACAAAATTTACCTGTCATTTTTTGTATGGATCGTTCTGGTTTAGTTGGTGAGGATGGTGCAACTCATCACGGTGTTTTAGATATTTCTTATTTAAGATGTATTCAAAATATTATTATTTCAGCACCAAAAGATGGAAATGAGTTAAGAGATTTACTTTATACTGCAACTTTAAATACAACTAAACCATTTACCATAAGATACCCTAAAGAACAGTCAGTAAAATTTGAAGAAAAATCTCCACAAAAAATTGAAATAGGCTCATGGGAGGTATTAACAGAAGGAAGTGACGTGCTTATTTTAGCAGTTGGATCAATGGTAAGTAAGAGCTTAGAAATACATAGTATGCTAATGGAAAAAGGTATTTCCACAGAGGTAGTTAATTGTAGATTTATCAAACCTATGGATGAAAATTATTTAAATGAATCTTTACCAAAATATAAATTAGTTGTTACAATTGAAGAAGGTGTGACAGATGGTGGATTTGGTGAAGGAGTAATAAACTGGTCAAATAAAAAGAATATTGAAAATTCTATTTTAACATTAGGTGTTCCAAACAGGTTTGTAGATCATGGACCAAGAAATATTTTATTAGAAGAAATAGGTTTAGATTCAATGACTTTATTCGAAAAGATTTATAATTTTTCAAGGAAATCAAATGAGTAAAAAAGTTGAAAGAAAAGGTAGTTTTAAAAGCATTAGTGGTGATGAATTGAAGGACTTTTACTCATCATCCAATAATGAAAAAAACTATAATATTGATCCAGGAAGTTTCCCATATACTAGAGGTATTCATAAGAATATGTATCGGGGAAAATTATGGACCATGAGACAATTTTCAGGATTCAGTACCCCAGAAAAAACTAATGAACGATACAAATATTTACTTAAAAATGGTCAAACTGGCTTATCTGTAGCTTATGATATGCCAACTTTAATGGGTTATGATCCGGATCATGAGTTATCTTCAGGAGAGGTTGGTGTCTGCGGCGTAAATGTAGCTTCTTTACAGGATATGGAAATTCTTTTTGATGGAATAGACCTTGAAAAAATTTCAGTATCACAGACAATAAATGGTCCTGCAATTATTCTTTTTGCATTTTATGTAGCACTTGCTAAGAAAAATGGAATAGATGTCAGTAAATTGAGAGGAACCTTACAAAATGATGCATTAAAAGAATACATGGCTCAAAAAGAGTGGATTTTTCCGCCTGAACCATCAGTTAAACTTGTTGTAGATATTATTGAATATTGTTCCGAAAACATGCCATTATACAACCCTGTATCCGTCAGTGGATATCATATTAGAGAAGCTGGATCTACTGCTGCACAAGAGCTTGCTTTTACACTTAATAATGGATTTGCATATATTGAAGAGTGTTTAAAAAGAGGACTAAAAATAGATGATTTTGCCCATAGATTATCTTTTTTCTTTAATGCTCATATGGACTTTTTTGAAGAAATTGCTAAGTATAGAGCTGCACGTAGAATTTGGGCAAATCGACTAAAAGATAAATATGGTGCAAAAAATGAAAGTTCATTAAAACTTAAATTTCATACTCAAACTGCAGGATGTTCACTAACAGCTCAACAGCCAGAAAATAATATTGTTCGAACAGCCTTTGAAGCAATGTCTGCAGTGCTAGGCGGAACAAATTCTCTGCATACAAATTCATTGGATGAAACATTAGCATTGCCTTCAGAAAAAGCTGCAAAAATAGCGCTTAGAACCCAGCAAATTCTGGCTTTTGAAACTGGAGTACCTAATGTAGCCGATCCTCTTGGAGGATCATGGTATATTGAAGAATTGACTGATAAACTTGAAAAACAAGCTATTAGGTACTTTGAAGAAATTCAGGAGATGGGTGGAACAGTGCAAGCTATAGAGGATGGTTATTTTCAAAAAAAAATAGCTGAATCTGCATCTATTTATCAAGAATCAGTTGATTCTAAAGAAAGAATTATTGTTGGAGTAAATGATTTTGTTGAGGAAGACGAAGAGTTAGATATAGAGATTCTCAAAATTTCAAGAGATGCTCAAGATACTCAAGAAGACAAAATAAAAACTCTTAGAAAAAGTCGAGATGAAAAAATATTGCAAGAAAAGATGAAAAAACTAAGCGATGCTTGTAAAAAAGATTTAAATTTAGTTCCTTTTTTGATAGAAGTAGCTGAACAAGGCGGAACTGTCGGCGAAATCGTGGAAGTAATGAAAAAAGTTTATGGTGAATGGGAAGAATCTTTTGGGATATAAATTATGAATAAAGTCACTACATCAACTCTTATTATTTTTTTCTTAATTGCTGGTTGGGTATTTTATCTAACGAATATTAAGAAAGATGATTCATTAACTGTGAGATATTATTCTATTTCTGAACTAGCTAGTGAATCAAATGATATTCAAAAAATAAAAGTTGGTGGTTACATAAAACCAAATTCAATAGATATCTCAGAATACGATCAACTTGAAGTTTCTTTTTTCGTATATCAAAATAATGATAGTGTAAAGGTAACCTATTATGGAATTAGACCAGACCTCTTTAAAGATGACGCAGAGGTTGTAGTCTCTGGTTCATACGCTAATAGCCTTATTTCAGCTACAGAATTGCAAACTAAATGTGCCTCCAGATATGAGGGCGATCTTAAAAACATAGAAAAAATATAATGATTTCTCAAATTGGTAGTATTGCAATCAGCTTGGCTGGAGGATTAATTTTTTCTTCATTTATATTTTTAGGTTTATTCAAAAAATTTAATAATCAAACATATTTACAGGTTGCTGAAAGAGCAATTCTAGCAACTTCGTATTGTATTTTTTTAGCATTTTTTTGTTTATTAAATGAATTATTAATTAGCAATTTTAATTTACAATATGTAGCTCAATATACTAGCTATGAAACTCCTGTCTTTTATAAGGTAACCGCACTATGGGCAGGACAAGCTGGTTCATTATTGTTTTGGTCTTTTATAACTGCTCTTTTTGCAGTTACATATACTTTTACAACTTTAAAAAAATTGAAAACATTAAAATTTCACTCTTATATAATTTTAGCTTTTATCTTTTCTTTTTTTATTCTCCTTTCAAATTTTATTGCAAATCCATTTGAACCTGTTTCTTCTGATATTATTGTTCAAAATGGAAACGGTCTAAATCCATTATTACAAAATTTCTTTATGGCGATTCATCCTCCAATTCTATATGTTGGTTTTACTGGTTCAGCAATTATTTTTATTATGGCGCTTGCAGCATCTATTTCAAAAGATATTTCTTTTGAATGGGTTCAATCTATTAGAAGATGGTCTTTATTCGTGTGGACATTCTTATCTGCAGGAATCATCCTTGGAGGATATTGGGCATATAACGAGCTAGGATGGGGAGGATATTGGGCATGGGATCCAGTTGAAAATTCATCATTAATGCCTTGGCTTACATTAACAGCCTTTATTCATTCATCAATGATTCAAGAAAAGAGAGGAATGTTAAAGAAATGGAATTTTTTACTTGCTACCTCAACTTATATATTGGTTATTCTTGGAACATTTATTACTAGAAGTGGAGTAATTTCATCTGTCCATTCATTTACAGCTGAAAATCTTGGTCCAATGTTTTTTGCATTTTTAGCCATATTAATATTTTATACTGTTTTCTGGTTCTTTAAAAGAAAATCTTATTTAGATACTCCAGATAAAATTGATTCTTTTACATCAAGAGAAGGTGGATTTTTGTATAATAATCTAATTCTCATTCTAATGTGTTTCACAATAATGTGGGGAACTTTATTTCCAATTTTGTCCGAGGCATGGGATGGTAATAAGATTTATGTGGGTGCTTCTTATTTTAACCAATTAAATATTCCAATAGGGCTTGTATTATTATTTTTAATGGGAATTGGTCCATTACTTTCTTGGAACTATACTTCTCAAAGTGTTTTACTTAATAGATTTAAATTGCCATTAAGTGTAAGTTTTTTATCTGGAATAGGATATATGATATTTTCAAGCTTATTTCAAATATATGTTTTTGTTGCTATAATGGGTGTTTCTTTTACCCTAAGCTCAATTTTAGGTGAATTTTATAAGTCTTATAAAAAACAAAAGAAGGCGTCAAATTTTTTACACTCAATAGGTAAAATGTTTTTAAGCAACAGACATAAAAATGGAGGCTATATAGTACATATTGGAATTGTGTTATTATTTATTGGTTTTATTGGTAGAGCGTTTGAGGTTGAAAAAGAATTTAGCTTATCTCCGGGTGAACAAATTTATTTTTCTAATTATGTTTTTAAGTTAAATAGTATTAAAAGTGAAGCTCGAGATAATCATTATGCTTTTTTAAGTGAAATTGATGTTGTAGACAGTAGCACAAATCAATTACTTGTTAATTTAAAACCTGAAAAAAGAATCTACTTTTATTGGAATTCAGATCCAGAAAAAAGACAGCCCCATAGCGAGTTAGATATCTATAGCACCATTCAAAAAGATATTTATTCCATTTTTTCTGGCTATGATGCTCAGAAGAATATCGGTTACTTTAAAATTATGATTAACCCCTTAGTAAATTGGGTATGGATTGGTGGAGTATTAATGGTAATTGGCTCCTTGTTTGCTTTCTGGCCATCAAGGAGAGATAATTAAATGGAAATGTTTAATCAGTTATTTATATTTTTCTTCCTTATGATTGTAATTTTCTATGTTTTTTGGCCAATAATTAAGCAAATGAAGTAATGTTGCAGATAAAAAATCTTTCTAAATCTTTTTCCAATACACCAATATTAAATGATGTGAATTTTTCTTTGAAGTTAGGAGAAATTTGTGCAATTGTAGGAAATAATGGTTCTGGAAAAACTACCCTTCTTAAATGTCTTTCAGGCTTAATGAACTTTGAGACTGGATCAATAGAATTTAATTCTAATAATGGTCATCTTTTCTTAAGCGACAAGCTAAACATTTTTGGTGACTTAACTATTGAAGAGAACTTAAAAGTAATTTCTACTTATCATGATCAAAATTATAATAAGATTGTTTTTAATGATTCTCTTACAATGCTCAATATTGAGCAGTTCAAAGATATGCCATTAAAATTCTTATCAAGAGGGAACATTCAACGAAATAAGCTTTGCATAGCAATGAATCTAAATTGGGACTATTTGCTAATTGATGAACCATTTAGCAATTTAGACGAAGAAGGAGTTAAAATTTTTATAGATATTTTTAATAATTTTAAATCAGATAATAAGTCTATCATTTATTCCACACATCAGGACAATCAAGAATCACTTTATGATAAAGTAATTTCAATAGAAGACTTTAAGGCATACAAATGATTATAAGACTAATAAGAAATGAGTTTTATTTAGAAAGAAAGTCATCATTTAATTTGCTATACATATCCTTCTTTGCAATTTCATGTTTGATGTTTTTGCTCTTTTCTTTTCCTTTATCAAAAATTTATGACACAACAGTATTTTCTGGATTCTTTTGGATTATTATCTCGCTTTCAACAATCAAGCTTATTGAAAATTCTTTTGCTAGAGAAAAAGATTATAATATTTTTGATCTGATTTATTCATCCTCAATTGATTTGACAAAGATTTATTTTGCTAAAATATTATCACTCAGTTTAATTCTTTTAGGGGTACAATTTATAATATTTTTTAGCTATATGATTTTATCTGATTTGAGTTTTGAAATTATATCAAATCTTATTTTACTAAGTATCGTTACAAACTTTGGATTATTATCTTTTGGTATATTGATTTTTTTATTAACAAATACAAATACTTCTAAAAGCTTTTTATTTCCAGTTATATTTTTTCCTTTAATAGTTCCAATTCTTATAAATGCATCAAATATTCTTTTTGGTATTATTATTGGAGAAATGTCATCTTTATATATTGAATCTTGGTTGATATTATTAACTTTTGCCTTAATTGGAATCCTTTTAGGGATAAATTTATTTGAAAGACTAATTAAACAATAATGAACTTAACTTTTTTTATTATTACCATTTTCTTAATGATCTCAAATTTAGTTTGGATGATTTTCTTTACTCCAATGGTTCCCAATCAAGAATGGGCGCAAAAAATATTTTATCTCCATGTTCCAATAGCGTGGTCTGGATTTTTAGCTTATTTCATTGTGATGGTAAGTGGAATTTTTTATCTCTATACAAAAAATCTTAAATATGACAGAATTGGCCTTGCGTCTGCGGAGATAGGAACTATTTTTACTGCTTTAGTCTTAATTACAGGACCTATTTGGGCAACACCAATTTGGGGTCAGCCTTGGGTATGGGAACCAAGATTAATTACTACTCTAGTACTATTTCTGATTTATGTAGGATATTTTATTATGAGAAATATTGGGTTATATCGTCAGAGAGCAGCACTTGTATGCGCCATTATTGGAATTATTGCATTTTTAGACATTCCAATAATTTTTGCATCAGTTAATTTTTGGGCAGCTGAAATTCAGTCCCATCCTCAGCTAGGAATGAATAAACAGCCGTCTGGAATTTTAAATCCATTTTTATTTTCACTGTTATCATTTACTTCTTTGATGATTTTAATGCTATTATTAAAAGTAGAAGTTTTAAAAAAGAAAGATATTGAGGATAGATATGTTTAATTATTTATCATATTTTTTGTCAGCACTTTTTGTTGTTTTTATTACTATTTTAACTTGGTTTATTATTAACGTAAAAAAATATATTAATTAATTCGGGGTAATTAAAACTATGGAAAGAAAAATTGTACATGTTGTAGGAACTGGAACTATTGGCGAACCACTGATAGGTATTCTTTGTGAACAAAAAAGTAACTTGGGAATTGATGAGGTTACATTTCATAAACAATCCCCCTTAACAAAAGATTCTCCTAAGATTAAAAATTTAATGGCGAAAGGTGCTAGGCTTGCAGTTCATGAGGATAGATTAGAAAGTTTTAAAGAAATTGGTTTAGAAGCTGAATTTACAATGGATGAAGCTGTTTCTAGAAGTTCAGTCGTAATTGATTGTACCCCTAAGGGGTTTGGTCACCAAAATAAATTAGATTATTATAATAAATATGCTGATAAAGTTAAAGGATTTCTAGCTCAAGGCAGTGAAAACGGTTTTGGAAAAAAATATGCTCGAGGAATTAATGACCATGTTATCAATTCAGAAGATCAATTTTTACAAGTTGTTTCTTGCAATACCCACAATATTGCATGCTTAGTTAATACAATAGCATTGAGTATCTCTCCAGATAATTTGATTGATGGAAAATTTGTTTGTATTAGAAGAAGTAATGATATAAGTCAAACAGGGAGTTTTGTTCCTGCTCCTACAGTAAATGATCATGGGCATCCAGTTTACGGTACTCATCATGCAGAAGATGCAGCAGGATTATTTAAAACAATGAACCTTGATCTTGATTTATTTTCTTCAGCAATGAAGGTTAATTCTCAATATATGCATACTGTATGGTTTAATTTGAAGCTTAAAGAGCCAACTACAAGTCAAAAAGTTATTGATTTGCTTGCTAGTAATGATAGAGTGTCATTAACAGAGCATCATTCAACAAATGAGGTATTTTCATTTGGAAGAGACCAAGGATTATATGGAAGAATTTTAAATCAAACTGTAATTGTTGAAAATTCTATTAATGTGCGAAATGATCACGAAGTTTCTGGATTTTGTTTCACTCCTCAAGATGGAAACTCAATACTCTCAAGTATTGCTGCAACTGTTAGATTTTTGAATCCACATTCCTACCAAGATAAAATTAATTCTTTGGGTGGATTTTTCTTTGACAGAGTATAATGTTGAATTACAAAAAGATTATTTCAAGACTGCTTGATCAAAATATCTATATTTTATCAAATGATAATAAAGAAGCTATCATAATTGATCCTGGTTTAGGATTCGATTTAATTGATGGCTATCTTAAATCTGAAAATTTATCCCCAATAGCTGTTTTGGCTACTCATGCTCATATTGATCATATTGCTTCTGCGAGTGATTGTATAAAAAATTACAACATACCATTTTATATTTGTAGAGGAAATAGCATCATGCTTGATCATTATGATGTCATGAAGGGATATATGCATGTTGATTCAGAAAAACCACAAGTCAGTCATTGGATTGAAGAGACAGATAAAAAATTAACTGTCGGTTCATTTAAATTTAATGTTAATTACAATCCTGGACATTCTCCGGGATGTATGAGCTTTAAAATAGACTCACTTATCTTTTGTGGAGATTTAATATTTAAGGGATCAATTGGTAGAACTGATCTTCAAACATCAAATCCAGCTCATATGGAAAAATCATTAGAAATGTTTGTAAATTCATTTGATGTGAATTCAACCTTGCTCCCTGGGCATCGTGAAATAACAACATTAGATTATGAATTAAAAACAAATCCATTTTTAGTGAAATATGCAAAATAAAATTATATCAAATCTTGATTCATTAATTGAAAATGAAAATCCTCATTTTTTACTAGCAGTATCTGGTGGTATAGATTCAATGGTTCTTTTAAAATTTTTTCAGAAAAACCATGAATCCTATAAGTTTTCTGTAGCTCATGTTAATCATAATTATCACTCAGATGCTAAAAAGATGGAACATTTAGTAAAAGATCAATGTGCTAAAATGAATCATGATTTAGTTATTGAGAATATTTTTTTAAAAGGAGTTAATTCAAATATTGAATCAAATTTTAGAAAAATGAGATATAGTAAATTAGAAGAAATTAGAAAAGAAATTAAAGCTGATTTTATTCTTACTGCTCATCATGCGGATGATCAAGTAGAAACTATTTTGATGAAAATTATGAATTCCTCTGGTTTAGATGGACTTCAAGGATTGAGAAAATTAAAACAAAATATTATCAGACCTATGTACAATATTTCAAAAAGTGAAATTAGTGATTATGCTTCTTTAAATAATGTTAAATATATTGATGATCCAACAAATTCTGATAACACGTTTACTAGAAATTTTTTGAGGATGAATGTGATACCTGAATTAAAAAAAATTAAAAATGATATTCACATTCCTTTCAATAATTTTGCTGATCGAATTGATGAGGTGCATGATTTAATTGCATTTAATGTGCAGAATTTTTGTAATTCAGACAGCTATAGAGAAAATGATAATAATATTGAGATAAACAAATCGGATTTTTATAACCTTCCTTTTCTTGTTCAGCTAAAAATAATCTCAAATCAATGCATTGATACTAAAAATTCATTTTCAAAAACTGATGTAAGAGAAATAAAAGATTTATTAAGAAAAAATCTTACAGGTAGTTCAAAAAGAGTAAATGATACGACAATTTTAATTGATAGAAATTCATTAATTATTTATAAAAATATGAAAAATGACATTTTTATAAATGTTGAAGCTGGAAAAGAATTCAAAGGAAAAGATTTTACTTTTTTATGGGATTTTAATAAAGCACCTAAAACTTTTAATAGTGATAATGAGATTGAATTTATTGACGCATCAAAGATTACTGACAACTTAGTTATAAGGTCAGTTAGAGATAATGATAGTTTTTTGCCATTGGGAATGAGCGGAAATAAGAAAGTTGCAAAATTCTTAAAAGACAAAAATTTATCGTTCTTACAGAGGAAAGAATCGTTAGTAGTATGTAACCAAGATGAAATTATTTGGGTTGCCGGTTATCAATTAAGTGAAAAATATAAAATTCATAAAAATTCCGTTAAAATTGCAAAACTAAATTTCTCTAGGAATTAGTTTTTTTATTATACATTTTTATTAAATTCTTCTCCAATGAAAAATCAGACAAATAAGAAACCAAACCCAAAAAAAACTCAATCAGGGCCTAGCTCATTGCTCATTTGGGCATCAATAATTTTATTCATAATAGCTTCTTTTGCTTTTCTTCCAGATGAGTCAGCAAATAAAGTTGAAGTATCTTACAACACTTACAAAGAATTATTGGCTGAAAACAAAATTAAAGAAGCATCTATTGAAAACGATAATTCTTTTCACGGAGAACTTTTTAATCCTGAAACTTTAATCAACAAGCATGGCGCATCCTTTGAAGATAGAACCTTATTTGTTGTTTACTTGCCATCTGATTATTCTGATCAAATTGCTTTATGGGATGAAAAAAAAATTGAATACAATTTTGAAGGTGAGAAAATTGATTGGACTAGTTGGCTGCTTGGTTTTGCTCCCTGGTTGTTATTAATAGCTTTTTGGTTATTTTTAATAAGGAGAATGCAAGGTTCTGGGAATGGAATGAATAATGTATTTAGCTTTGGTAAAAGTAAAGCTAAGATTTTTTCTGGTAACCAGAAGAAAGTAAAGTTCAATGATGTTGCTGGGTGTGTTGAAGCCAAGGAAGAGCTTGAGGAAATTATAGCATATTTAAAAAGTCCTAAAAAATTTGAAAAGCTTGGAGGAAAAATTCCAAGAGGTGTTTTATTGGTTGGTCCTCCAGGAACTGGAAAGACATTATTAGCTAGAGCTGTAGCTGGTGAATCTAATGTTCCTTTTTTTAGTATAAGCGGAGCAGATTTTGTCGAAATGTTTGTTGGAGTTGGAGCATCTCGAGTAAGAGATTTGTTTGAACAGGCAAATAAAAATGCACCTGCAATTGTTTTTATTGATGAGCTTGATGCGGTAGGTCGTCAACGCGGTGCTGGATTAGGTGGTGGCCATGATGAAAGAGAACAAACACTCAATCAGCTGTTAGTTGAACTTGATGGATTTGATAATTCTAGTAGTGTTATTGTTATGGGAGCAACAAATAGGCCAGATGTGTTGGACTCAGCATTGTTAAGGCCTGGAAGATTTGACCGTCAGGTTGTAGTTGATGTTCCCGACCTAAATGGTAGGCATGATATTTTAAAGATTCATACAAAGAAAATTAAAATTAAACCTAAATCAGTAAACTTATTAGATATTGCCAAAGGAACACCTGGAATGGTTGGAGCAGATTTAGCTAATCTTGTAAATGAAGCTGCATTACTTGCTTCTAGAAAAAGAAAATCAACAGTTGATAATTCTGATTTTCAAGAGGCTCAAGATAAAGTTTTAATGGGTGTCCAAAGAAAAAGCATGGTGCTTTCCAATCATGAAAAGAAAGTTACAGCTTACCATGAAGCAGGGCATGCAGTAGTAGCATTGTTTTCTCCAGAAGCAGATCCTGTCCATAAAGTTACAATTATTCCTAGAGGAAGAGCATTAGGAGTAACAATGCAGCTGCCAATTGATGAAAAACATGGTTATTCAAAAACATATATTTTAAGCAGATTAGCTGTAATGATGGGAGGAAGAGCTGCGGAAGATTTAATATTAAATGAAATCACTACTGGCGCATCAAACGATATTGAAAGAGCAACAAGTATTGCTAGAAGAATGGTTTGTGAGTGGGGAATGAGTGACAAGATGGGCCCAATGGCTTTTGGAAAAAAGAATGAAGAAATTTTCTTAGGAAGAGAAATACAATCTCATAGAGACTACAGTGAAGAAACTGCTCAGATGATTGATCATGAAGTTGTATCAATTATTAAAAATGCACAAGATACTGCAAGAAAAATTCTTGAAGAAAAAATTGATCTACTGCATTTAATGGCTGAAGAATTACTTGAACATGAAACAATAGATGAATCAGATATTAAAGTCATGCTATTAGGTAAAAAAATCTCAAAAAAATAATACATGAATATTAAACAATTCAATGATTGGCTTTCAAGTGAAGATAAGCAATCATTAATCATGGGAATTTTAAATGTCACTCCCGATTCTTTTTCAGACGGAGGACAATACTTTAAAAAAAATACTGCTATTGAGCATGCATTAGAGATGGTCAAGAATGGTGCAGATATAATTGATATTGGCGGTGAATCAACAAGGCCATTCTCAAATCCAGTCAGTTTAGATGAAGAAATTTCAAGAGTGATACCTGTCATTGAAGGTATAAGAAAAAAATCTGATGTTTGTATATCAATTGATACTACTAAATCAATTGTAGCAAGCAAGGCTCTTGATGTTGGTGCTTCAATAATAAATGATATTAGTGCTATGGAGATTGATCCGTTAATGGCTGATGTTGCAGTAAAATTTGATTGTCCCTTAATTATAATGCATATGAAAGGAACTCCTAAGAATATGCAAGATAATCCCCAGTATGAATCTCTAATACCGGATATCAAAGATTATCTTGTTGGGAGGATAGATTTTGCTATTTCTAAAGGAGTAAATCAAAAAAAAATTATAATTGATCCTGGAATTGGTTTTGGTAAAACTGTAGAAAATAATTTTGAAATCATAAATAATTTAAATCATTTCGTTGTATTGAATTTTCCAGTTTTGCTAGGCGCATCAAGAAAATCCTTTATTGGAATATCTTTAAGTCTTCCTGAAAATGATAGGTTAGAAGGTTCATTAGCAGCTAACGTTATTGGATTACAACAAGGTGTAAAGATTTTCAGGGTTCATGACGTTTCTGAAACTAATAAAGCTCTTTTAATTGCAAATAAAATTTTTAATTCAAACCATTTAATTAGCTAAATTAATATATGAACCTTTTTGAGATAAGTTTTCTAAAGTTTACACTAACTGATCTATTTGATTTAATCTTGGTTACATTCATTTTTTCTTATGCCTATTCTTACTTTAGAGGTACTCGAGGTGGTCAAATGTTAATTGGTTTATTAATTATATTTTTTGCTGGATTTATAATTAATATTCTTGGATTTAAGGCTACATCTTGGCTTTTAAATCTTTTTCAAACTGTTTGGGTCGTAGTTTTTGTAATTCTATTCCAACCTGAAATCAGAAGACTTTTAACTTCTGTTGGACAGAATCGAATTTTAAGAAAGCTTTTTCAAATTGAAAGAACGGCTATTCAAGAAGATATACTTTTCAGCATTGAAGAAATAAAAAAGAACAAGTGGGGAGCTTTACTTGTTTTTGAACGTGAAAATTCTTTAAAAAATGTAGTTTCAGATGCTGTTCCGATGCATGCTTCATTTAGCCCTGAGCTTTTAGTATCAATTTTTAATCCATCTTCTCCTTTACATGACGGAGCTGTAGTAATTCATAATAATTTAATTGAAGCAGCAGCATGTATTTTACCTCTGACGGAGAGTAAGACTTTAAATCCTGAAATGGGAACTAGGCATCGAGCAGCACTTGGAATTTCAGAAGAGAGTGATGCTTTGGCAGTTGTTATTTCAGAAGAAAGTGGAAAAATTTCTGTTGCTGAGAATGGATATTTTATAAGTTCAGGCCTCTCTTTGGATGAATTAGGAAAGATTCTAAAAGAAAAGATGAATGAATTTATTGAGGAAAATTAGGAATGTTAAAAGACAAGATTTTAGATTTATTAAACCGATCAGATTTTATGACTTTATCAACAAGTGTTGCTGGCAATTCTTCTGCAGCAAATGTTTATTTTGCAAACGATGGATTAGATATATTTTTTTTCACTTTCAATCCATCTAGAAAAGCTGTACAAATTTCTATGAATCATAAAGTTCAATGTGTTATTAGACCTGACGGCGAGGATGGTATTAAGGAGCTGCAAATTGATGCATATGCTTCAAAAGTAACAGATGAGGATGAAGTTGAAAAAGCCAAAAAAGCAATTCTTAATGTCACTGAAGCTTTTTCAGAATATATGCATGACGATTTTTTGATTACCAATGATGTGATAGGGTATTACAAGATTCAACCAACAACAATAAAATATGTTGATTTTTATGCTGAAAAACAATTTGAATGGATGGAAGTTCCTGAAAATAGAATTGGATTATTTAAAGAAGTAAAAAATAATATACTAAATACTTTAAAATATTGGGTTACTGTTGTAAGAGCACCTTTTTTAACAGCTACCATTGCTCCAATCATGCTTGGTTCTGCTATTGCATATAAACAGTTTGGGGTCTTTGATTGGTCGATATTTTGGATGGTATTATTAGGTGCAGTTTGTGCTCAAATTGGTACAAATAATATTAATGATTATTTTGATCATAAATCCAGAAATGATGAAATGAATAAGTTGGCTAGTCCATTTAACGGTGGATCAAGAGCTATTCAATCTGGATTAATTACCCCTACAAATATGCTCCTGCTTTCAATTTTCTTTTTTTCATGTACCATCTTAGTTGGTCTTAATCTAAACAACCTCTTCTTCGAAGGAAGAATGGATTCAGTCTTAATGTATCTAGGATATTTGGGTGTATTTTTGGGAGTGATGTATACTGGATTTTTTAAACTTGCATACAATGGTCTCGGAGATTTAGCAGTATTTATTGGATTTGGTCCTCTAATGGTGTATGGTGCAGCTTTGATGCAAAACTTAGCAGTGGCACCAACTCAATCAATTGATCCAATAGTTACATTATTTTACTCAGTTCCAGTTGGAATATTTATTGCCTTAGTCCTATTTATAAATTGTTTCCAAGATTATAATGCTGATAAGGCTGCAAATAAAAATAGCTGGGTTGTTAAATTGGCTGGTCCAGGTGAAAAAGCTAATTATAGAAAACCATTTTCAGTTTGGAAAAGTTTAATGGTTATATCATTTCTTTTAATTGTTGGAGCATCTGTTTATGCACAAAATTATTTTACATTAGTAGCATTGATTCCATTACTTATTTTCAATTTTGCATCTAAGAAAGGTTCTGATTGGTTAGTTGAATGGGAAAAAGAAGATGCTAATCTTCAGCAATTACCTTATGAACTATTAATTGTTAATGTATCAACCATTGGAATTCACTTTTTAACTGGAGTACTATTAACAATTGGAGTATTACTAAGTGTATGGATTTAAAAGAAGCATATTCATTATCTTTAGAAAAATATAATCAAATCAGGAGGCATCTTTGACCTTGAATCAAAGACCTCCGATCTCCAAAAATTAAAAGAGCAAATTTCTGATCCCACAATGTGGGAAAACAACTCTGAATCTACCACTGTGATGAAAAAAATATCCTTTCTTGAAAAAGATATTTCCTTAAGGAAAAATCTTGTTCAGAAAGCTGAAGATATAGAAGTACTTTTTGAATTTTTAAATGAAAATCAAGTTGAAGAAGAAGAAGTTAAAAAAGAGCTTAATACCTTTTCTAATCTTCTTAAGGAGTTTGAATTAAAACTTATATTAAATGGTGATAATGATAGTAACGATGCCATAATTACAATTCATCCAGGTGCAGGAGGTACAGAAAGTCAAGATTGGGCTGAAATGCTTTATCGCATGTATTCAATGTGGGCTGAATCAAAAGGTTTTAAATTTAATGTTATTGACTTCCAAAACGGTGACGAGGCCGGATTAAAAGATTGTACCGTAGAAATTTCTGGTGATTATGCTTATGGTTTATTGCAAGCTGAGATTGGTATTCATAGACTAGTTAGAATTTCTCCATTTGACTCTAATAGCAGAAGACATACTTCATTCGCTTCAGTGTCAGTTTCTCCAGCAGTTAATGAGGATATTGATATTGAAATTAATCAAAAAGATTTAAGGATAGATACTTTTAGGTCAAGCGGTGCTGGTGGTCAGCATGTTAATAAAACAGATTCAGCAATAAGAATAACTCATATACCATCAGGTATTGTTACTCAATGTCAAACGCAAAGATCTCAGCACAAAAATAAAGAACAAGCTTTAAAAGTATTAAAATCAAAACTTTTTCAATTAGAGATGGAGAAGCAGCTACTTAATAAAAAAGAGCTTGAAGGAGAAAAAAAAGATATTGGTTGGGGTAGTCAAATTAGATCCTATGTTTTTCATCCTTACAACATGATTAAAGATCATAGAACCAAACATGAAGTAGGAAGTATAAAATCAGTTATGGACGGCAATATTGATGATTTTATATATAGTTATTTGTTAGATAAAATGGAAAAAAATAAATAAGTTTTCGAAATGGAAAATAAAAGTTTAAAACAAATTATAGACAATCGACTTGAGAAGTTAAAAAAAATCCGTGAATTAGGAGTAGAGCCTTACGCATATGATTATCATAGCTCTCATCACACATCAGAAATAAATGAAAAGTTAATTGATACTAAGGTTTCTTTAGCAGGAAGAGTTATGTCTCTAAGAAAAATGGGTAAAGCATCATTTGCTAATATTCAGGACCAAGAAGGACGTATCCAATTTTACATTACAAGAGACGACGTCGGTGAAGATAATTATAATTTATTTAAACTAACGGATATAGGTGATTTTGTTGGGATTGAGGGTAAAGTTTTTAAAACTAAAACAGATGCATTAACTATTAAAGTTTCCCATCTAACAATCTTGTCTAAAAACATAAAGCCAATACCTGATGTAAAAGAAAAAGATGGAGAGAAATATAATTTAGTTTCAGATAAAGAGTTCAGATATAGAAAAAGGTTTCTTGATTTAATTATTAATCCTGAAACAAAAAACAATTACGTAAGAAGATTTAAAATAATCAATTCAATAAGATCATTTTTAAATGATCATGGATATATTGAGGTAGAAACACCTGTATTACAACCAATATACGGAGGGGCAAATGCCAAGCCATTTACCACACACCATAACGCATTAGATCAGGATTTTTACCTCCGTATTGCAACAGAGTTATATTTAAAGCAATTGATTGTAGGTGGATTTGAAAAGGTTTATGAACTTTCTAAAGATTTTAGAAACGAGGGCATAGATAGAAGCCATAATCCTGAATTCACCATGCTAGAATTTTATCAAGCTTATTCTGACTATAATTTTATGATGGATTTTGTTGAAAAAATGTTTAAAAAAGTTGTTAAAGACCTTGATATGAAAAAAATATCATGGGATGGCCATAAAATTGATTTTAGCAAAAAGTTTGCACGAAAAACTATGGGAGAACTAATTAAGGATCATACTGGAAATGATATAGATATCTCTGATCATTCAGCCGTTTATAAAGCTTGTAAAGATTTAAAGCTTGAGGTTAGTAAAAAGGATAGCTTAGCTACTTTAATAGATGAAATCATGAGAAGAAAAGTTGAACCAAATCTAATTCAACCAACATATGTAATTAATCATCCTGTCGAAATTTCACCTTTAGCTAAAGTCAATAGGAGTGGAGATAAAGATTTTACAGAAAGATTTGAATTGTTTATTGCAGGAATGGAGTTTGCAAATGGTTTTTCAGAGTTGAATGATCCAATTGATCAAAGAAAAAGATTTGAAGATCAATCAAGAAAGAAAGATGGCGGAGATGAAGAAGCATTTCCTATTGATGAAAACTTTCTTGAAGCGATTGAGACTGGAATGCCTCCAACAGCAGGGGTAGGTATTGGAATTGATAGATTAGTTATGCTATTAATTGATTCTCGATGGATAAGAGACGCCATAATTTTCCCTACATTAAAATCCCTTAAATGAAACTCGTATTATTTTTAATTAAAAAATTATTTATTTCAAAAAATAGTAGTTTAGTTTTTCGCCTTACAAACCTTGTTACCATAATTAGTCTTTCATTGGGAGTAGCATCATTAAACATTGTTATGAGTTCTATTGATGGTTTCGAATCTGAAATTTCAAAAAAATTATCAAATTTGAATGGATATAGTACAATTAATCATTTATTTGAAGATGAAATCATTGAAAACGAATTTGATCAACAGTTCATATCAGATAAAGTACCTTATTTAGAAAAGATAGCATTATTAAAATCAAAAAATGATTCCCAGAGCATTATTATAAATGCATATCCAATTAATGATTTTAATAAAATTAGACTATTCAATTCATTTGATACTAATAAAATAAAAAATGAATCAATTGTTATTGGAAAAAGATTAGCAGACAATCTTAACCTTAAACTTGGAGATCAAGTAGTTATTTTCAATCCAAAAAAGCTTGAAAATTTTTCTAACCAAAATAGATATGACTTCTTTACTGTAGCACATATTTATAATTCTGGTATACCTGAATTTGAAGAGAGAAATATTTTTACTTCTTTAGAAAATCTTCAAAAGTATTATGGTATTGAAAATTATATTTCAGGATGGGTAAGTATAGATCCAAATGATGACATTATAGATTATCCATTTTATCAAATGACTATATACGATAAGTATTCGAGTCTTTTTGAATGGATAAATACTCAAAAATGGCCAATTCTATTTATTTTTAGTTTGATTGCAGTAGTTTCATTTTTTGGGCTTTTAAGTTCTTTGAGTATTTTATTTGATGAAAAGAAAATGGATTTCACAATTCTTAAGATATATGGATTATCTCACAAATCAATTTCAAAGATATTTATTTTTCAATCAATGATTCTTGCATCGATTGGATCAACAATTGGAATATTATTTTCCTATTTTCTTATTCAACTGCAGAATGAATTTAAATTAATAAGCATTGAACAGAATATTTATTTTGTTGATTACCTTCCTATGGAATTTAATTTTAGTAACTCACTTTTAATTATTATCATAAGTGTAATATTAAGTTTTATTATATCCGCTTCATCTGTAAAAAGATTTGCTTACTTTAGTCCAATGAATGTGTTGAGGACTAAATGAAAATTTATTTATTAATTGCTAAAAGATTTTTATTTCCAAGAAATGATTTTCGCTATAATACAATAAATTTTATATCATTTATAGGCCTTTTCATTGGCGCTGCTGCAATAGTGTTATCTGTTTCTGTACTTAATGGTTTTCAAGGAATTTTACAAACTGAAGCAAAAAAAATTTATGGTGATTATTTGGTTGAAGATATAAGCAATACTGGCTTTTTTAAAGATTTAAATATGGATAATGAAAATTATTCAATTTTCCAGCAAAATGAATTTCTAATTGTATCTAATAAAAAACAGAACCTAATTAAATTTAAATCTGTATCGAATGAATCTTTGAATGATTTTTACGAACTTAATTTGCAAAATAATTTCAAGGCATTATCCAACGAAGATGTGATAATTGGTAATTTGCTTGCAAATCGACTGAATATTGACATTGGAGATAGCATTCAAATAATATCTAAAGATTTTAAACTTAATTCCTATAGTCTTCCTGATATTTATGAGTTCAGAGTTGCAAATATTTTTTCAAATAGAATTTTAAGAGCTAATGATTTTCTAGTATTTGGAGTTAATAAAGAAATATTCAAAAATGCGAATTTTTCTGCTGAGATAAATGGAGATATTGGAAGCATTAAAGATTCATCAACAACATTCTTATCTTGGAAAGATAGAAATCTTCAGCTTTTTGAAGCAACTGAAATAGAGAAGAAAATAACTTTTTTTACTTTACTGTTAATTGTGTTAATTGCCTCATTTAATCTATCTTCATCAATCATGCAGATTTCATCAAATAAGATAAGAGACCTGGCAATTTTTTCATCTATTGGTATGAAAAAAAATGATATTAAAAAAATATTTATCATTTACAGTTATTTAATCGGTCTTTCTGCATTATGTGGAGGTATTCTTTTTGCTTTATTAGTAATTTTATTACAAAATAAATTATCCTTTATAAAATTATCTCCTGAGTTTTATTTAGTTGATACTTTACCAATGCAGATATTTATTTTTGATATAGTACTACTTTTATTGGGTTCAGTTTTTTTAATAGGGATTTTTACAAATATTCCTTTGAGATTCATAAATGGTTTGAGTCCTGTAAAAATAATTAATAAACAATTATGATAGTTGATATAAAAAAACTAACAAAAACTTTTTCAGATGGAAGTACAAAACTTCACGTTTTAAAAGATATTAATCTTCAAATAGATAAAGGAAGCATCATAACAATAAAAGGCCCTTCAGGTTCTGGAAAATCAACATTATTAAGTATTATCGGAACCCTAGACAATGCTGATAGTGGAGAACTTTTAATCAATGGAATGAGTGTTCAGGAAAATATCAATATTGATAAACTAAGAAATAAGAGTATAGGTTTTGTATTCCAATTTCATAATCTAATTTCGGAACTAACATTAGAAGAGAATGTCAGTCTTCCAAAAATGATAGCCAAAGAACAATTAGATAAAGAGGAGTTAATTGAGCTTTTTGAGTACTTTGATCTAAAAGATAGAATGAATTCATTTCCTAATGATTTGTCAGGTGGTGAAAAGCAAAGGGTGGCAGTGATGCGAGCTGTTGTTAATAATCCATCAATTATTGTTGCAGATGAACCAACTGGAAATCTTGATAAGGAAAATGCACTAAAAATGATGTCTCTTTTTCAAAAATTGAATACTGAAAAAAAACTTACAATAATTATCGCAACGCACGATGAGGATGTCTTTAATATCGGTCACAAAAAATATCAATTAGTTGACGGTTCTCTTGATTTAGTTCATTAGCATGACTTAATGGCATATAATTTGTCAATTATGTCATAAATTATTCTCTGGCATCATCTTTGCAACTATAAAGGCATAATTTAATTTTAAGGAGAAAATAATGGGTAAAATTATTGGTATTGATTTAGGAACAACAAACTCTTGTGTTGCTGTAATGGAAGGTGGAGAGCCAACTGTTATCACAAGTCCCGAAGGTGGTAGAACCACTCCTTCTGTAATTGGTTTTACAAAAGAAGAAAGACTTGTTGGTGATCCGGCAAAAAGGCAAGCTGTAACTAATCCAAAGAATACCATTTATTCAATTAAAAGATTTATGGGTAGAACCCCAGCTGAAATAAAAAAAGATATTGATGAAGTTCCATATGAAGTGTCTATTGATGGAAAAAAAATCAATGTTGAGGCTAATGGTAAAAAATATCAACCTCAAGAAATCAGTGCAATGGTATTGCAAAAAATGAAACAGATGGCTGAACAATATCTTGGAACTACTGTTTCTGATGCTGTGATTACGGTCCCAGCTTACTTTAATGATGCTCAAAGAAAAGCAACAAAAGATGCTGGAAAAATTGCAGGTTTAAATGTTAAAAGAATTATCAATGAACCAACTGCAGCTTCTTTAGCTTATGGTTTTGATAAGAAAAAAGATGAAAAAGTTGCTGTATTCGACCTTGGTGGTGGAACATTTGATATTTCAATTCTTGATATATTAAACGATGAAGGCCAAAGTATTGAAGTTAATGCGAGTAACGGTGATGGAAGATTAGGTGGAGATGACTTTGACCAAAAAGTGGTTGATTGGCTTGCTGACGAATTTAAGAAAAATGAAGGCATTGATCTAAGAAAAGATCCTATGGCTTTACAAAGATTGAAGGAATCAGCTGAAAATGCTAAAAAAGAATTATCATCTTCAAAACAAACAGAAATAAATCTTCCATTTATTACTGCTGATTCTTCAGGTCCTAAACATCTAAATATGACCTTAACAAGAGCGAATTTTGAACAATTAGTTTCTGATTTAGTTGAAAGAGTGGTTGCGCCTTGTAAACAAGCTTTAAAAGATGCAAAACTATCACCATCAGATATTAATGAAGTCATACTCGTTGGAGGATCAACTCGAATTCCTGCAATCCAGGAAAAAGTAAAAGAAGTTTTTGGTAAAGAACCTAATCAGAGTGTTAATCCTGACGAAGTTGTTGCCTTAGGAGCTGCAATCCAAGGTGGAGTTCTAGCAGGGGATGTTGATGATGTACTCTTATTAGATGTTACTCCGCTAACATTAGGAATTGAAACAATGGGTGGTGTAGCAACCCCATTAATTGAAAAAAATACGACTATTCCAACTCAGAAATCTCAAATTTTTTCTACAGCTGCTGATAATCAACCTATGGTTGAGATTCATGTTGTTCAAGGAGAAAGATCATTAGCAAAGGATAACAAAAGCCTTGGAAGATTTCATTTAGATGGCATTCCACCTGCTCCTAGAGGAACTCCTCAAATTGAAGTTTCTTTTGATATGGATGCAGATGGAATTTTAAATGTAAAAGCTATAGATAAAGCAACTTCTAAAGAGCAAAGTATTAGAATCGAAGCTCAAAGCGGCTTGTCAGATCAAGAAATTGAAAAGATGGTAAATGACGCTAAAAAGCATGAAGCTGAAGATAAGGCAAAGAAAGAAGAGATTGACACAAAGAATCAAGCAGAACAACTTGTATTTCAAACTGAAAAACAAATGAAGGATTTAGATGACAAGTTATCAGAAGACGATAAAAATGACCTGAATGATGCACTAGAAAAGCTTAAAAAAGCAAATGAATCTTCAGTCATTGATGATATTAAATCTGAAATGGAAAATTTAAATTCCGTTTGGAGTTCAAAAGCTTCTTCAATGTATGATGCATCTAATGCTAATGCTCAAGAACCTCCTGTTCAAGAATCAGAACCAGGCGGCGCTGAAGCAAAAAATGATAAAAAGATTAAAGATGCTGATTTTGAAGTAGTTGAAGACTAGTTTTAGATTCTTTATTAATCTATAATTACTTAGCTTTTCAACTATGAACAGCACTATTTTAAAAATACTAAAAACGATTGCTAGTGTTAGTGTGGCATTTATCAGTTTCACTATCATTTTTATAATAGCTTTTTATTTTTATCTATCAGACGGTGTTGAGTTCAATTTAAATAAATCAAATCAAACCTTAAGTAGTTTGACAAATAGGTTTGAACTAGACTTCAGTAATAATTCGTCAATCTATTTTAAGGCAAGAGAAGAAAATATTGATACCTATATTACTCTTGAGAATGCCATAATTAAACGATCGGGGAAAATTTTAATTAATTCAGAAAATATCACTTTAAATACCACTTTAGACTTTTCTAAAACATTGCAATTTGTATTTAAAATTATTTTAAATAATAATACAGACTTGAATTTGATTAATCCAGTCAGTATCAAGTTAAAAAATCCAATTTTAGATCTTGCAAGTATTGAAAATCAAGATAAAGAAATAAATAAAAGTGAAATATATTTTCCAGTTACTATAAAGGCTGAAAACGGAAATTTAATTGATGGTGATATTGAAATTGGTCAGTTTGATTTTTTTCTAAATATTAATCAGTACTCTGAAAATTCCTCACTAGAAAAGTACAAGTTTCATTTAAAGTCATCTCAAAATTTTCCAGTAAGTTATATTGCTCAATTTTTTCAAGATATTGAAAGAATTGGAGATAAAAAGGAAACTATATCTTTTGATATAACGTTAGAAGATGAATATGCTAGTGATGACGATACTTCTCAAAAGCTTAACGGTGTAGTTCAGATTAGAAATACAACAATGAGATTAAAAACATTTCCAGTAAAGTTAAAGCCAGAGCCAATTAGAAGATTAAATTTAGATTTAAACATAAATGATAATATTGGACAAGCTAACTTAATTGGAACATTGTATAATCCTAAAAAAAGTTTAGGTCAGCAAACAAAACCTAATCTTCAAATAGGAGGTACTTTAAATTTTGAAGAAATTATGAAACCTGAACTTAATTTAATAGTTAATGGTTATGATATATATTTTGCTAAACTTGAAAATTTAAACTTAAATGGGGTTACTGACTTAACAGTCTCAATAATTGGTAAAAATGTATTAGATTTACAAGGTTCATTAAAAATTAAAAAAAGTAGTGGGTTCTTAGTACCATTATCAGATACAGAATTTGAAACAAAACATAGAATAAGAAATATAGATGAAGAAAAATGAATTAGATAGACTAAACTCAAAAATCCAACAAAAGTCCACTTTCGTTGAATCTTTAAGAGAAAGCATTTCTGAGGTCATTGTTGGACAAAATGAGCTGATTGATAAAATTCTTATTTCAATCATATCTAATGGTCATATACTTTTAGAAGGAGTTCCTGGACTTGCTAAAACTTTAACAATTAACACTGTAGCTAATTTAATTAATGCAGAATTTAAGAGAATTCAGTTCACTCCAGATATGTTACCCTCAGATTTATTAGGGACTCTCATTTATAATCAAAAGACCGGAGAGTTTAACACTAAAAAAGGTCCAATTTTTTCAAATATAATTTTAGCAGATGAAATTAATCGTGCTCCGTCAAAAGTACAAAGTGCATTGTTGGAGTCTATGCAGGAAAAGCAAGTTACTATTGGTGACGACACTTTTAAATTGGAAAAACCTTTTCTAGTTTTAGCGACACAGAATCCAATTGAGCAAGAAGGTACTTATCCACTTCCTGAAGCACAGGTTGATAGATTTATGATGAAGGTGATTGTTGATTATCCTTCAATAGATGAAGAAAAAGAGATTATTAATAGAGCCAACACTCAAAATGATAAAAAAATTAAATCTGTAGTAAAAGTGAAAACAATTCTTGAAGCTCAAAACCTTGTTAATGATATATATATTGATTCTAAAATTTCAGAATATATTTTAAATATAGTTTTTGCTACTAGAGATTCTGAAAAATTTAATTTATCAAAATTAGCAGATTTAATTTCTTTTGGTGCATCTCCAAGAGCTTCAATTAATTTAGTTTTAGCTTCAAAAGCCAAAGCATTTATTGATGGAAGAGGATATGTTATACCTGAAGACGTAAAATATGTCGCAAAGGATATTTTAAGACACAGAATTTTACTCTCATATGAGGCTGAGGCTGAAGAAATTACTTCTGAAGATATAGTTGATCAATTGCTTCAAGAAGTACCAGTCCCTTAGTTTTGTAATGTCAAAAGAAATACTCAAAAAAGTTCGTCAAATTGAAATAAGAACAAAAAATGTTGTAAATGATTTCTTTGGCGGCGATTATCACTCAAATTTTAAAGGAAGAGGTATGACCTTTTCTGAAGTGAGAGAATATGTTCCAGGGGATGATGTAAGATCTATTGATTGGAATGTAACTGCAAGAACTGGAAAGCCTCACATTAAAATTTTTGAAGAAGAACGAGAGTTGTCCGTTTTAATTCTTATAGATGTAAGCAGTTCTGGTGTTTTTGGTTCAAAAAAGGATTTGAAAATTGATTTGGGTGTAGAGATTGCAGCTATGTTAAGTTTTTCGGCAATAAAAAATAATGACAAAGTTGGACTTGCCTTGTTTAGCGATAAAGTTGAAAAATATATTCCACCAAAAAAAGGTAAGAAACACGTTTTGAGACTTATAACAGATATTGTAAATCATGATTTTGAAAATAGTAACAAGCGTACTTCAATTAAGACTGCAATTGATTTTGCAAATAAAATATCTAAAAGAAAGAGTGTCATTTTTCTTATTTCAGATTTTATTGATGATAATTTTTGGAATGAGTTAAAATTTTTAAACTTTAAGCATGATGTTGTTGGATTACAGATTTATGATTCATATGAGCGTAATTTTCCTAATATTGGCTTAATAAATATTCATGATTCTGAGACTGGTGAAAATACATGGATTGATACAACCAGTAAAAAAAATAGAGATAAATTTCAAAAAAATTCAAATGAGAAACTTGATAAATTTTCTAAAAAATGTAAGAATATCGGTTTTGATTTACTGCAAATAAATACTGACGATGATTACATAAAATTTCTTATGCAATTTTTTAGATCAAGAGCTAAAAGAAGCTAATGAAGATTTATATTCTGATTCTTTTGATATTTTTATCGGCTTGTAATACTGATTTAAAAAATCCAAATATATCTTTTGAAACAATTCCTGAAAAAGCAAAAATTGGTTTTCCAATAAATCACAAGGTAGAAATTAACGATTTAGGAGAATTATTTACATTAGACTATGTTGTGTGGGAAGATTCATCAGCTTGGTTATCAGATTCTTCAAAAGTATTTATTAAAGAATCAAATATTGATACTTTAAAAAATTCAATTTTACTGAATTATCAAATTACATTCTGGGATACGGGTTCAGTAGCTATACCCCCATTATATGCTTTTGTAAGTTTTCCTGATTCATCAGAAGCTTCTATCTTGAAGACAGATTCATCTTTTGTTTACATATCTTCCGTTTTAGATACTACAATGACAACTGTTATAGCTGATAAGCCTTTAAAGGAGATTCAATTTCCAATTGAAAGATTGAGACTTTTTGCATTTTTGATTTTATTCCTATTAATCTTATATACTTTATACTTGATTAGAACTAGAGACAAAGAAAAAATTTCCAAAAGAAAGTTTTTTAATTTTAATCCAAAATCAAAAGCATTAAAAGACGTTGAAAAAATTGAATTGAACACCGATGCCACTGAATTTTTTGTTAAAATTTCTGAAGTTTTGAGAAAATATTTTCAAAATAATTTTTATATCATATCATTTGAAATGACTTCAGCAGAACTTAAAGAATTTTTTAACGATCAAGATTTAAACAATTTGTTGGATGAAATTGATCAAGTAAAGTTTGCTAAAAAAAACCCAAATAAAATTGAAAAAGAAGATATTTTACAATTATTAAAAAAAGTTATAAGAAAACTTCTATAAAGCAATTAATTCATTTAATTTACACTCATGAGTACAACAGCTGATATTAAAAATGGAGCAGTAATCAATTTTAAAAATGCTCGAATGAAAATTGTAGAATTCCAACATGTAAAACCTGGCAAAGGGCCAGCATTTGTAAGAACCAAGCTTAAAGATATTCAATCTGGAAAAATTATTGATCACACTTTTAATTCAGGAGCTAAAATTGAATTTATTAGAGTTACATCTAGAAAATTTCAGTACTTGTATAAGGATGGAGATAGTTTCATCTTTATGGATAATAATACTTATGATCAGGTTCAAGTTGATAAGCTGCTAATGGATAATAGTTATTTCTATATTAAAGAGGGTGATAATATTGAAATTTCTTTTGATGGTGATGAAATTATTAGTTTACTCTTACCCACAAAAACAGTTCTCAAAGTAACACAAACTGATCCAGGACATAAAGGAAATACCGCAACTAATGCGTTAAAGCCAGCTATTTTAGAAACTGGTCTTGAGGTTCAAGTTCCATTGTTCATAAATGAAGGTGACTTAGTAAAAATTGATACTAAAGATGGTTCTTATTCTGAAAGAGTAAAAGAATAGTTAAATGTGGAAAGATAAGATAAAAGAAATTATTTACATGCTTGAAAATAGCGATGTAAATGAAATTGAAGTAAGATTTTGGTTCAAAAAAATTAAGGTAACCAAAAAGCCTCCTGTTTTAAATGTTGATTCAACACAATTGTCATCCGACAATCAAAATATTCCAAATTTAGTTAAAGAACAGCCTGTCAATCAAAGCTCAGAGGCTTCTAACGACATACCTGAAACAATACTAGTCGAAATAAAATCTCCAATGCCAGGGACATTTTATTCAGCACCAGACCCTGAATCAGCATCATTTGTTAATATTGGTGATAAGGTCAATGCTGGAGATACCATTTGTATTGTTGAGGCTATGAAAATTATGAATGAAATTCAGGCCGAAGAATCTGGTGTTATTGAAGAAATTTTAGTTGATAATTCAAGTCCTGTTGAATTTGATCAGGTATTATTTAAATTAAAACCATCTAAGTAACCATGTTCAAAAAAATTCTTATTGCTAATAGGGGTGAAATTGCTATAAGAATCATTCGAGCATGTAATGAAATGGGCATCAAAACTGTTGCAGTATATTCAAAAGCAGATAAAAATTCATTACATGTTAAATTTGCAGACGAAGCTATTTGTATTGGAGAAGGTCCTGCGGTAGAAAGTTATCTTAATATCCCTAGAATTATTGCTGCAGGAGAAATTACAAATGCCGATGCCATTCATCCAGGCTACGGCTTCCTGGCTGAGAATGCAAAGTTTAGTAAAATTTGTAAAGAAAATGGATTTACATTCATTGGTCCAGACGCAGAAATAATTGATTTAATGGGTGACAAAGTGAATGCAAGAAATGCTGCCAAAGATGCTGGCGTTCCCATTATTCCTGGAAGTAATACTTTATCCTCAGTTGATGAATTTTTAGAAATTGCTGAACAAATTGGATATCCTGTAATGCTGAAAGCTGTAGCAGGAGGTGGAGGTAAAGGAATGCGCGTTATTAAGAATACAAATGAAGCTGAAAAAGGTTTTAATATCATTCGTAATGAAGCAGGAATGGCATTTAATAATTCAGAAATCTATGTTGAAAAATTTGTTGAAAATGGCCATCATATTGAGGTCCAAATTTTGTCAGATAAATTTGGAAATCATTTTCATTTAGGAGAAAGAGAATGTTCTATTCAACGAAGTAATCAAAAATTGATTGAAGAATCACCCTCTCTATTTGTAGATCATAATTTAAGAGATGAGCTAACATCAAAATCTCTACAGCTTGCAAAAAAAGTTAACTATGTAGGAGCTGGTACAATTGAGTATTTGGTTGACGATGATAAAAATTTTTATTTTATTGAAATGAATACAAGAATTCAGGTAGAGCATACCGTGACAGAAATGGTATGTATGATTGATCTTGTTAAAGAACAGATAAGAACTTATGCAGGTATTGAACTATCAATGAAGCAGGAAGATATAACAATGAGTGGTCATGCTATAGAATGTAGAATTAATGCTGAAGATCCATTTAATGATTTTATACCTTCACCAAAGAAGATTGACTCACTTAACTTTGCTGGAGGAATTGGAGTAAGAATTGATTCATTTATTTATGCTGGTTATCAAATTCCAACAAATTATGATTCAATGTTAGGAAAGTTGATTGTTCATTCATCGTCGAGGGAAAAGGCATTAATTAGAATGAAGAGGTCACTCCAGGAAACTTTTATTGAAGGCCCTAAAACAACTTTACCACTTTTAGAAATGATTTTTGAAAATAAAGACTTTAATAATGGAAATTTTGATATAAATTTTTTAGATAAATTTTTAAAAAATATAAAGGAAAAAAATAATGAATCATCCTGATAACTTAATGTACACTTCAGAACATGAATGGGTTAAAATTGAAAATAATATAGCTACAGTTGGTATTACTGATTTTGCACAAGGTGAGCTTGGAGACATAATATTTTTAGAATTTCCAGATGTTGATGAATCATTCAATGAAGGAGATGTTTTTGGAACAATTGAAGCGGTCAAAACAGTATCAGACTTATTTATGCCAGTTTCCGGAAAAATAGTTGAAGTCAATGAGGAATTGAATGATGATCCTGAAAATGTTAACTCCAGTCCATATGATAGCGGATGGATGGTTAAAATTGAATTATCAGCTGACAGTGGTACAGACTCGTTACTTGATTCCAAATCCTATATTGAAATGATTGGTTGATCATGCTTAAAAACTTAGAGCACTACGTTCAAGTTTTAAAAATTGAAAAAAATCATTCCTCAAATACAATAGATTCTTATTTATCTGATATCAAATCTTTTGAAAAATATTTATTCAAAAGAAAAATTCCATTCAAACAGATTGTGAATGAAACTGAAATAATACAAAAATATTTCAAATACTTAAACCGAAGTAAAATTTCTCCAACATCAATTAAAAGAAAATATTCTTCTCTATCTTCATATTTTTCTTATTTAATTGATAGAAAAATAATTAAAAAAAATCCACTTAATGGCATTTATACACCAAAATTATCAAAGAAATTGCCAACAGTATTATCTATTGAAGAGATTAAAAGAATATTTAAACAATCAGAGAATACTGATAATGAGCTCTTAGGTTTAAGAGATAGATGTATTATCGAATTGCTTTATTCTTGCGGTTTAAGAGTTAGTGAATTGTGCGAACTAAAAATAAATAATATACAGTTTGATGCTAATGTAATCCGTTTTTTTGGTAAAGGAAATAAAGAGAGAATAATTCCTTTAACATTTTATGCTAAGGAATGGTTGGAGAAATATTTATATCAATCTAGACATATACTGTCTAATAGAAAGTCATCTCAGCAAAAATTTGTCTTTTTAAGCAATAATGGAAAAAGATTAACTAGAGCGGCTATATGGCAATCAATCAAAAAGTATGTTAATGCAGCTGGCATTACAAAAACTGTTTCTCCTCACACTTTTAGACACTCATTTGCTACGCATCTTGTTGATGGAGGGGCGAACTTAATTGAAATTCAGAAACTGCTTGGTCATTCAGATATTTCAACGACAGAAATATATGTTCATTTATCAAAAGAGTTTATTGATAGTGAGTACATGAAAGCTTTTGATAAAAAAAAGAATTAATTATCTTTAACGCATGGGAATAGCAAGTTTACCATTAGAAATACAATTGATTTTAGTGCCTACCATATTATTTGCACTAACTTTTCACGAATACGCTCACGCGAGAGTAGCATATCTTCTTGGTGACTACACTTCATATTACCAAAATCGCATGAACTTGAACCCTTTTAACCATTTAGATCCTTTCGGAACTTTTGCTCTTTATTTTTTAGGTTTTGGATGGGCAAAGCCCGTTCCAGTTGTTATGCAAAATTTAAAAAATCCAAGATCTGATATGATGATGATTGCAATGGCTGGACCTGCATCAAACATGTTTCTTGCCTGTTTAGCATCAATTATTTATCGGCTAAATTTCTACTTTCAGTTTAGTGAAGAGGTTATTTTCCCTCTAGAAATATTTATTCAAATTAACATTGTATTAGCTATTTTTAATTTGATACCTTTAAATCCTCTTGATGGTTCAAGAATTCTTCCATTAATAGTTAGAAACCCAAGAACACTTTATAAAATTGAGATTTATGGACCAAGAATTTTAATTGGATTAATTATTTTAAATTTGATAGGAATTCCTATTTTATCAACAATAATTTTAACTCCTGTATCTATTATTTTTTATTTATTAACAGGTGCATAATTGAAAAAAATCTTTTCAATTTTTGGTCCTACTGGAATTGGAAAATCTAATTTAGCAATTGAATTAGCCAAAAAAATTGATGGTGAAATTATAGGTGTAGATTCAAGGCAAATTTATAATGGAATTCCAATAGGTACTGCTCAACCAGACTCCAGTCAATTAAACGAAGTACCGCATCATCTTATAGGATTTAGGAAGCTTAATGAGAAAATATCTGCCGGAGAATACGTAAAATTAATTGATAATAAAATTGATAAGATTATTCAAAAAAATAAGTCCCCAATTCTTTGTGGCGGTACTGGTCTATATTTTAAATCTTTGAAAGATGGAATATTTGAAGGTAGTCATACAAATGAAGATATAAGAAGCAGGCTTGAAAAAGAATATGAAATTGATAAAGAAAAATTATTTAGGTCACTTCAAAAAATAGATCCTGATTACTCAAATAAAGTTCATATAAATAATAAAAAAAGATTAATAAGAGCTCTTGAAGTCTTTGAAACAACTGGAAAGCCAATGTCAGAAAATTTTGATGCTTCATCTAAAAATAGCAGATATGCTAATGATTTCTATTTTGTTTATTTAAAAATGCATAATGATTTGTTACATCCTAGAATTTTAAAAAGAATTCAATATATGATTGATGACGGCATGATTGATGAGGTTGAAGAAATAATTAAGCACAAAATAAATATTTCTCATATTGATTATATAGGTTTTAAAGAAATTTCTTCTTTTTTAAACAAGGAAATCTCAATTAATGAGGCCATTGAAAATATTTTTGTGAGAACAAGGCAATATGCGAAAAGACAAAAAAAGTGGTTTAATGTAAATGCCTATGATATTTCATTTGATTTAGGTGAGATTTCTAAAAATGATATTGTTGATAAATTGATTCAAATAAACTAATTTTCGCAAACAATTGGAGAATTAAATGCTTAAAAGCAAACATCTTATCGGTCTAGAACATTTTCCAGTTTCTGATTTGAATAAAATAATCGATACTTCTTTTAAGTTCAAAGACATACTTCAGTCAGAAAGTAGAAAAGCTATTCTTCTTAAGGGTAAAACTGTTGTAAACATGTTCTTTGAAAATTCTACTAGAACAAAAATTAGTTTTTCATTAGCTGAGAAAAGATTAGGTGCTGATAGTATTAATTTTTCTGCCTCAACGAGCAGTGTAAAAAAGGGTGAAACTCTAAAAGATACAGTTCAAAATATTGAATCTATGAAGATTGACGGTGCAGTAATAAGGCATGGACATCCAGGATCTGCATTAAAATTGACAGATTACATTGATGGAGCAGTAATTAATGCTGGCGATGGTTCTCATGAACATCCTACTCAAGCCATTCTTGATATGGTGACACTTAAAGAGAAATTTGGAAAAATTAAAGGGTTAAAAGTTGGAATCGTTGGCGATATCTTGAATAGTAGGGTTGCCAGAAGTAATATTTTCGCATTGAAAAAACTTGGAGCAGAAGTTGTAGTTTGCGGTCCAAGTACTTTATTGCCAAGTGATGCAAAAAAACTCGGAATAAATATTACATACAATTTAGATGAAGTTATTAATTGGTGTGATGCTGTTATAGCTTTGCGTATTCAGTTGGAAAGAATGCACTTAGGAAGGATTCCGTCAAAAAGGGAATATCACAGCGAATTTGGTCTTACTTTCGAGAGAATAAGTAAATTAAAAAAAGATATAGTTATAATGCACCCTGGACCAATGAATCGAGGTGTAGAAATTGATAGTAGAGTTGCTGACTCTGATAATGCTGTTATACTTGACCAAGTTTTAAATGGAGTTGCATCCAGAATGTCCATTCTTTATTTACTCTTAGGTGAAGGAGGTCTGTAGTTATGATAGAAGGTAAGATTGCAAAGAAACTTTTATTTAAATCTGGCAGAATAATTGATCCATTTACCAAAAAAACATTTAATGGCGATATTCTTGTTGAAAATGGAAAAATTTCAAAGATAAGCGATTCTATTTCATCAAGAGGAAAAGATTATCAAGTTATAGATTGTAAAGGACTAGTTGTTACTCATGGTTTTTGCGATATTCATGCCCATTTTAGAGAACCAGGAAGGGAAGATAAGGAAACTTTAGAATCAGGATCTTTTGCAGCTTTAGGCGGAGGATTTACTCAAGTTTGTACTATGGCTAATACAGACCCAATTATTGATTCTCCTGAACACATCCATTATATAGTTAGCAAGAGTTCAAAGCTTCCAATTGATATCTTTCCTATAGGCGCTGTTTCAAAAGACTTAAAGGGAGAAGACTTAACAGAAATGCTATTGATGCAGAAAAATGGTGCCATTGCTTTTAGTGACGATGGTATGCCAATACAAAATGCGCAATTTATGAAATTAGCTTTAACGTATGCTAAAATGCTTGATGTTCCAATTATGAATCATGCTGAAGATATTTTTCTCAGAAACAACGGAGTTATGAATGCTTCTTCAACATCAAATAATTTAGGTCTGAAAGGTAACACTAGCTTAGCTGAAGCTGTAATGGTTTACAGAGATTTATTGTTAGCTCAATCATTAAGCTCAAAACTTCATTTATTACATATTTCAACAAAACAGACTGTTGATTTATTGAAGCAATTTAAAAAGAAAAATTCACTTATCACTTCAGAAGTATCTCCACATCATTTATTTTTTATAGATGAAGATGTTAATGCGTTTGATACAAGTTTAAAAGTTGCTCCTCCTGTCAGAGGAAAAGATGATAGGAAAGCATTAATTGAGGGTATTAAATCAGGTCTTATCGATTGTATTGCTACAGACCATGCGCCTCATACAATCGAAGATAAAGAAACCACCTTTAATGATGCTGAATTTGGCATGATTGGCCTAGAGTCCTGTTTTGGTGCTGTAAATAAAGTTTTGGTAAAACAAAATGGAATGAGTTTAAAATCCTTGATTGAAAAGCTTACCGTAAACCCTAGAAAAGTAATGAACTTAGATCAAGATTTATTTTCTGTCGGTTGCAAAGCACAAATCACTATTTTTGATCCCAATGAAAAATGGGTATTTACCAATGAACATATTTTATCAAAATCATCTAATTCCCCATTTTTACAAAAAGAACTAATTGGAAGAGTGAAATATGTTGTTTCAAAAAACCAATTTTTCTCAATATAAAATCTCTTTTATTAATCATTGACTAATGAGAACACATCGATTAAGTTTTGGGGCATTTTTATAGAATTATGAAAAAGACAACAAAAACTATATCAGCAAAAGATGTCAACCAGCAATGGTGGCTTTTTGACGCATCTAATCAGGTGCTTGGAAGATTTGCATCTGAAGTAGCTCAAGTTCTTAGAGGAAAACATCGTCCTGATTATTCTCCAAATATTTATATGGGAGATGCAGTTATTATCGTTAATGCCGATAAGATAAGAGTTACTGGAAACAAGTTTGAAACTAAAAGATATTTTAGACATTCAGGATATCCTGGTGGTGTTAAATATGCTAGTTTCAGCGAGCTAATGAAGAATGATTCTGATAAGGTAGTTCTTAATGCTGTTAGAGGTATGCTCCCTAAAAACAAACTTGGAAGAGAAATATCTAAGCATATTAGAATTTACAAAGATACTAATCACGGTCACGAAGCACAGCAACCTAAAGAATGGAGCTCTAATTAATGAATAAAGAATATTTTAATGGCGTTGGAAGAAGAAAGAATTCAACTGCTAGAGTTTATCTTTCAGATGGAAAAGGAAAGTTTTCTATTAACAACGTTTCAGATGATATTAATTCTTATTTAAAAAGAGAATCATTGGTAATTCATGCAGTAAAGCCCCTTGAAGTTTTAAATTTAAGAGGAAAATATGACATTAAAATTAACGTTCAAGGTGGTGGTTTAACTGGTCAAGCTGGAGCAATTCAATTAGGTATTGCTAGGGCATTATTAAAAATAGATGAAGAATTCAGATCTCAACTTAAATCACATGGTTTGTTAACTAGAGATGCTAGAGAAGTTGAAAGAAAAAAATATGGTCAACCAGGAGCTAGAAAGAAGTTCCAATTCTCAAAAAGATAAAAGTATGCAAAAAATTACAAAAGAAGATTTACTCAATTCAGGAGCTCATTTTGGACATGTTAGTAGTAAAACAGATCCAAATTTTAAAGATTTCGTAGTATCACAAAAGAATGGTATTGATATCATTAATTTAGATGATACGCTTGAAGGTTTAGACAAAGCTTTAAATTTCGTTTCAAATATTGTTCAAAGAAATGGAGAAATTCTTTTTGTTGGCACTAAAAAGCATGCAAAAGATGTTATTCAACAAGAGGCTGATAGATGTGAAATGTTCTACGTTGTAGAAAGATGGCTTGGTGGAACACTTACTAATTTTTCTACGATTAAAAAAAGTATTAAGAGATTGCACTCTTTAGAGAAAGAAGGTTCAGCAATCTTTGAAGACTTAACCAAAAAAGAACTTTTAATGTTAAACAGAGAAAAAATTAAACTATCTGATCAGCATAGAGGTATCAAGGATATGAATAAGCTTCCAAATGCAATTGTTATCGTAGACGGTAAAACAGAATCAATTGCTATTCAAGAAGCTAAAAAGCTTGAAATACCAATCATTTGTATTGTTGACTCTAATACAGACCCATCACTTTGTGATTATCCGATTCCTGCAAATGACGATTCTATTAGAACAATT
The DNA here is from genome assembly GCA_902525615.1 of uncultured Fidelibacterota bacterium. Lineage (GTDB taxonomy): Bacteria > Fidelibacterota > Marinisomatia > Marinisomatales > Marinisomataceae > Marinisoma. The sequence goes on along the minus strand of CABZHT010000001.1, from coordinate 181,998 downwards.
CAATTAATAGTAAATGAAATTGTAAATACAATTATCTCTGTTAGTAAAAAAGACGACGATAAATCTGAATCTGCTTCAGATAAAAAAGAAGGGTAATTAAATGAGTGTCGATGCTAAGCTAGTAAAAACTTTAAGAGAGAGAACCGGTGCGGGTATGATGGATTGCAAAAAAGCTTTAGTTGAAGCAAATGGTAATCTAGATGCTGCAGTAGATCATTTAAGAAAAGCTGGAATTGCCAAAGCAGCAAAAAAATCATCTAGAGCTGCTAATGAAGGCATTATTTTCTCATACATTCATCCTGGAAGCAAATTAGGAGTATTAGTAGAGCTCGGTTGTGAAACAGACTTTGTTGCAAAGACTGAAGGGTTTAATGATTTAGCTGCTTCAATTGCTATGCAGGTAGCTGCATCAAATCCATTAGCTGTTGATGACTCTGGAATTTCTCAAGATATACTCGAAAAAGAGAAAGAAATTTTTATGGATCAGGCAAAATCATCAGGAAAGCCTGAAAATGTTGTTGAAAAAATTGTCGAAGGTAAGTTGAATAAATTTATTGAGGATAATTGTCTTGTTCATCAGTCATTTGTAAAAAACCCTGATATGACTATTTCTCAATTAGTTCAAGAAGCTGTAGCAAAACTTGGAGAAAATATTACAATTAATAGATTTGTAAGATTTGCTTTAGGCGAACAATCAAATTAGAATATGTTAAATCAAAGTATCGATTCTGCAAAGTCAAAAATGGAACAGACTATTTCTTTTGTCAAAAGTGAAATAGGTAAAATAAGGACTGGTAGAGCTAACACAGAAATGTTTAATAACATCCTTGTTAATTATTATGACAATGAAACTCCGCTCAATCAGGTCGCAAATATTGCAGCATTAGACGCAATTACTATTAGTATTCAGCCTTTTGATAAAACTGTTATTGATGATATTGAAAAGGCTATTCTCGAGTCAGATCTAGGATTTAATCCTTCCAACAATGGTAATAGTATAATGATTACTTTTCCACCATTATCCGCTGAGAGAAGACAAGAGTTAGTTAAAGTAGCTTCCAAAATCATTGAAGATGGCAGAATTTCAGTTCGTAATATTAGGAGGGAGATTATTCAGTCTGCTAAACGTATTGAAGACGAACAAAATATATCTGAAGATAACATGAAAACATTCTTAGATGATATTCAGGAAGTTACTGATTCTTTTATAACAAGGCTTAATGCTCTTCAAAAAGAAAAAGAAGTAGAAATTCTAGATAAGTAAAAGTTACTTAGTTTACTCACACTTAGACCAGCCACAATCCTTACATACTAGGCAACCACCTTCATTAATAATACCGCTTCCATCACATTCGCTGCAATGTTGACCATATTCTCGATCTTTGCCACGAGGGGGATTTTCTTCAGCTATTTCAAATTGGCTTTTTTTTTCCTGGGAAGGAGAATCACCATTCACAAATACTTCAAGTGCTCTTCCAATGGCATCAGGAGTTGATAGAATGAGTTGGCCATCTTCCCATGTTGGATTTGGACCACTAATTCCTTTCAATTGATTGATGATACTGTTTGGATCGACACCAGAACGTAATGCCAATGAAATAAGTCTACTAATTGCTTCAGTTTGAGCAGCAACTGTACCACCAGCTTTTCCGATAGCTGTAAATACTTCACATAGACCATTTTCATCTTCATTTACTGTAACATACAGAGTTCCATCACCAGTACGCATACGTCTTGTTTTTCCTTCTGTAATAGAAGGGCGATTACGAGCGGTTTTCATCTCTACGTTTTGAGATGTTTCTTCTTTATTCTCTGATGACTTTTCATCAGTAATTAAGATACCTTCTCTTGATCCTTCACGGTAAACTGTAATACCCTTTAAGTCAGCTTTGTATGCAGTCATGTAAATGTCTGCAACAGTGTCTACAGTAGTTTCTTCTGCAAGGTTTACAGTAGATGAAATAGAGCTATCGATGTATCTTTGTACTATACCTTGCATCTTAACTCTAAAATATGGATCAACATTGTGTGCTGTTACAACATATTCTGGTAGATTTTCATCTGTACCAAACATTTCTTGCACAACTGGATGATAAACAGTAAAAGTATCAAACTCTTTACCTAGACTATCATTCTTCTTCACTTTTCTTTTATAAGATGTCGCAAAAATTGGTTCAACACCAGAAGTAACTCGCGCTACGATGGCGCCACTACCAGTAGGTGCAACAGTTGTAAGAGTACAATTTCTAATTCCATTGTTTTTAATTTTTGTTTGTAGTTTTTTTGGAAGGTCTTTTACAAATAGACTTTGTGAATATCCATCCCAATCGAAATTAGGGAACTGACCTTTTTCTTTGGCTAAATCTACACTAGTTTCGTAAGCAGTGTTTCTGTGAATTTCCATGATTTTACCAATAGTTTCTAATGCTTCATCTGAATCATACTTGATTCCCATTTTGACGAGCATATCACCAAGGCCGAGTATTCCGAGTCCAACTCTTCTGTCATTCATGGCATTTTGTTTTTGCTCTTCTAGTGCGTGACGATCTAGATTGTAATCGATAACATTATCAAGAAATCTTGCACCTATTGCAGTTGTTTCTTTGAAGCCGTCGAAGTCAAAATTACCATCTTGATCCACAAAACGTTCTAAATTTAGTGCTCCTAAATTACAGCATCCACCATCCGGCAATGGTTGTTCTGCGCACGGGTTAGTAGATACTAATGGACTACAGTATTCTGCATTGTGATATTTGGTCATTGTATCCCAAAAAAGAAGCCCTGGCTCAGCACTTGCATGAGCATGTTCGATTATTTTCATCCACAGCTCTTTGGCTTTAACAGTGGTATATGTTTTTCCACCCCATTGTAAATCAAAATCAGAATCAGACTGAACTGCATCCATAAAATCATCAGTTAATAAGACCGAAATATTTGAATATTTGACCATATCAACGTCGCCAGTTTTAATTTCAATAAATTTCTCAATGTCAGGGTGATCAACACGCAATGTTTGCATGTTTGCACCTCTTCTACCATGTTGAGCTATGGTGTTAGTATTTTCACTAAAAAGATTCATGAAACCAACTGGACCACATGAATTACCACCAGTTCCGAGAATTTCATCTCCACCAGGTCTGAGAACAGATAAGTCATGTCCACAACCACCACCATATTTGTATGTCATGGCTTCTTGTATTACGCAATCATATATTGATTTGATAGAGTCGTCTTTAATTCCAACGACGTAACAATTATTTAGGGTAGTTGTGATATCTTCACGTCCAGCTCCATGCATAATTCTGCCGCCAGGTACAAATTTAAAATTCTTAAGTGCTTCAAAAAAAGCAGCTTCCCATTTATCTTGAAGTTCTGGTGTTTTTTCAACACTTGCCAAAGCTTTGGCTTGACGTTTCCATAGTTCCCAAGGATTTTTCTCTCCGGGTGCTAGGTATTTCATTTCAAGAACGCTTCGACCAAGATCGTCTTCTTTATAATAATTATCTATTGTGTATTCTTCTGGACAACTTTCTTTATCTTGATCCATTGACTCTTTTACATTAAAGCCAAGGATTTGGTTTTTTAACTCTGAATCTATCTTTGGATTTTTATCCGATTCTGTTGGAAAGTTTATTTCAATTGCTTCCGCCATAATTCTTAATTCCGCCCTTTATATGTTAATATTTTACGCGTCAAACGACACTGTTTCTCTAAAAGAGATTATTTTTATTGCAAATACATAGCTTTCGAAAAGCTAATTGGCTGGCTAAGCAACTTATTTATTTTTTTTTATTTGAGTCAAGTTTAAAAATGTAAAAAATAATATTTTTTTGATTTAGTTCAGGATTATTACAAAAAAAGGCCCATTAGTTACATAATTTTGCCTACTTGTTTTGCATCATTTTCTGTATTAATATTTGTAGCGACAACGCATATATGACAGAAGTAAAATTGAATAAAAAATTCACATTAAACGATAAATATACATTACTCGAAGGTAGAATCATCCTATCTGGAATACAAGCGCTCGTACGTTTATTACTTGACCAAAATAGAGCTGATTTAATCAAAGGAATAAATACAGGTACTTTAGTTTCAGGTTACAGAGGTTCTCCTGTAGGAGTGCTAGACATCAATTTAGTAAGAAACAAAAAGTTATTGGATCAGCACAATATCAATTTCATTCCTGGGGTAAATGAAGATTTAGGTGCGACACTTATTTACGGAAGTCAGATGGCCGGAATGGTATCAAACGTTAAGTATGACGGTGTTCTTGGTATGTGGTATGGAAAAGCACCTGGAGTGGATCGTTCTGGAGATATTTTTAGACATGCAAATTTTTTAGGAGTTGGTAAAAATGGAGGTGTATTAGCAGTCGCTGGAGATGACCCTTCTTGTAAATCGTCAACTCTTCCATCACAGTCTGAACCAGCATTATTCGATGCTATGATGCCAATTTTTTATCCTGGTAATGTTCAAGAAATTTTAGATTTAGGTAGATATGCATATGAGATGTCCAGGTATTCTGGTTTGTGGTCTGGTTTTAAAATTGTAACTGATATCGCCGATGCTTTTGGAAGCGCTATTGTTCATCCTGAAAGAATTAACATTAACATTCCTGATTTCCAATATAATGGTCAGCCATGGAAACATACTCAAAATGCTAAATTAGTTGGACATCATAGTTTACCAACTGAAAAAGAAATCCACTTAGGAAGAATTGAAGCTGCTAAACATTTCTTGGCATCAAATAAAATCAACAAAATCACAGTTAAATCAGATAATGATTCAATAGGAATTATTACTGCTGGAAAGACTTATTATGATATCGTTGAAGCTTTAGATTCTCTTGGATGGAATGAAGCATTTTTGAATGAAAAAGGGATAAGAATATTAAAACTTGGAGCAACTTTCCCAGTTGATAATAATATCATAAAGCAATTCACTGAAAACTTAAATGAAGTTTTTGTTATTGAAGAAAAAAGATCATTTATTGAGATGTTGATTAAAGAAGAAGTATACAATTATTCTAATAAGCCACTTATTATCGGTAAAATTGATGAGCATAATAATCCATTAATTCCTGGATATGGTGAATTAACAGCTGATGACTTATCAAAAATTATTTTCAATCGATATGCTTCTAGATTGGGCGTTGAATCAGATAATAATAAAATAAATATTATATCAGAGGTTGATAATAGAGTTTACGGCGAGTCTCTAACTTCAAGATCAATGTATTTCTGTTCTGGGTGTCCTCATAATACTTCAACAGTTAAATTACCGGAGGGTGATTCAGCTTTTGGAGGAATTGGTTGTCATTTAATGGCAATGTTTGTGGATGACGGTAAAGCGTTTGGAACAACGCATATGGGAGGTGAAGGTGCTCAATGGGCAGGTATGGAGCCTTTCATTGAAAAAGAACACATGTTTCAAAATATTGGTGATGGTACTTTTTTCCATTCCGGTTCGTTAGCCTTGAGACAAGCTATAGCAGCTAATTCTCATATTACTTACAAAATCTTGTATAATAGAGCAGTAGCAATGACAGGAGCTCAAGATCCAGACGGTGCGTTAGACTTACCTGAATTAACCAAATACCTTAAATCACAAGGTGTAAAAAAAGTTATCATAACTACTGATGATACTGGTGCATATAAATCAATTGATAAATCTAGATGGGATAAAGATATTGAGATATTGCACAGAGATGAAATTGTTGATGCTCAGAAAAAATTAAAAGCTATAAAAGGTGTAACCGTTTTAGTTCATGATCAGTCTTGTGCTGCAAATTTAAGAAGATTGAGAAAACGTGGTTTGGTGCATGAACCAAAGAAGCGCATATTTATTAATGAAGCTGTATGCGAAGGGTGTGGAGATTGTGGGGTTAAATCTAATTGTCTAAGTGTGCAACCAATTAAGACTGAGTTTGGAAGAAAAACTCAAATCGACCAACCTTCCTGTAATAAAGATTACTCCTGTGTTGAAGGTAATTGTCCATCATTTATACAGGTTATTCCATCTGATAAGGATGATAAAAGAAAATTACCTGATATTGGATTTGATCCATCAATGTTACCAAATCCAAAAAAGATTCAAAAAGATGTAGCTAATGTATTTATGCTTGGTATTGGGGGAACAGGAGTTGTAACTGTAAATCAGATTATTTCCACTGCAGCATTTATTGAAGATAAAAAGGTGATTTCTCTTGATCAAACCGGATTAAGTCAAAAAGGTGGTTCTGTTGTTTCTCATTTGAAAATTGTTAATAACGATAAAGAATATTCCAGTAGAGTTGCAAACGGTGAATCTGATGCTTACTTAGTTTTTGATTTACTAACAGGTGTAAATCCAAAAAATATGGCAAAATTAAGTTCGAAAAATTCAACTTCAGTTATTTCAACATCTGAAATACCAACAGGGGATATGGTAAGATCTACTGCTGAAGAATATCCTGAAGCATCTTTTATGATTGATTTAATTAAAGAATACTCTAAAAATAATACTTTATTGAACGCAACTGAGCTTTCAGAACATTTCTTTGGTAGCAATATGCAGGCTAATTTTATTGTGATTGGTGCTGCTTACCAATCTGGTTGTATTCCAATTTCTTGTGAATCAATTGAAAAAGCTATCGACATGAATGGGGTAGCTGTTACACAAAATACTAATGCGTTTAATATTGGAAGAAAAGTGGTTTCAGATCCTCATTGGGTTGATACTATTGATTTATACAGATCTGGTAGTTTAGCCTCAAAACCAATTCTTTCATCAGAAGCTGTTAGTCTTATTGATTCAATTTCACCTGATGAAGAATTAAGAAAAATTCTTGAACATAGAACTCAGGAATTAATTGAATATCAAAACCTTTCTTATGCAAAAGAGTATATGAGTTTTGTTGGAAATATTTTTGAAAAAGAGCAAAAAACTAGATCAAGCTCTGAACTATCTCAAAATGTTGCAAAATATTTATTCAAATTAATGGCTACAAAAGATGAATATGAAGTAGCTAGGCTTTCGCTCAAAACTGAGCTTGATTCTGCAATAAATAAGGAGTTTGGTAATTCCGCAAAAATTAGTTATATGCTTCATCCTCCTTTTTTAAAAGCAATGGAAAATATTCCTATTTTAAACATGTTACCTGGAGTAAAATCAAAATTAGCTTTGGGATCATGGTTTAAAGTCTTCTATGTTATGCTGAAAAATATGAAATTTTTAAGGGGAACCCCTTTCGACTTTATGGCATGGTTTAGCAATGATGTTAGAAAAGCAGATAGAAATGCACTTAATCACTATAAATCTATTCTTTCTGAAAACATTGATGAAATAGGAAACGGTAAATACCAAGATCTAAAAGATTTTTCTGTTTTACCAGATACTATCAGAGGATATGAAGAGGTAAGATTAGAATCTATGGACAAATATTTCAAAAAAGCTGAATCCCTTTTTTCAAAATAAATCATTTATTTTTTTCCTTTTAGAAACTATATTATTAAAAACCAAAATTTTATAGGAAAAAAACATGAAAAAAAGCATTATAATAACATTTTTATTATTAGGATTTATTTATTCACAAAATAAAAGCATGCATGGTCATGACCATGATCACGACCATGCAATGTGTGGAACAGATCAGCTTTATGAGCAATTAAAGGAAACAAATCCAGAATTTGTTGAACAAACTTTCGCTCATATTGAAAAATTAAGACAAAGTAGATTGAAATCTGGTTCAAATATCGAAATGCAAAAACCGATTGGTAAAAGACCAACCATAGATATTCCTATTAGATTTTACGTTTTATATAGTAATGCAAATGATAATGTAGATAATCTTGCATTTGACAAAATTGCAGCCAATTTTGACCAAATAAATTTAGACTTCAAAAATTTAAATCCTGATGGAGAGCATGTTCCTCAGAATCCAAACCCTTCTACAGGTACTGACGCAAATATTGATTATGCTCATTATAATGCTAGAGGTACCCATGATATAAGATTTGTTGGATATAAGGGAGAAACCACAGGAGCAGAATTAATTGAAGGCGAATCTATTGTTCGAATTCAGGTTAGTTCTAGTATTGGGGGCGTATGTGATGCTATGAATGCTGTTGGAAGACCTTGTCCTGGAGAAACGGGATATGTTTATAATGAACAATATATGAGTGTATACATTGCTTCTTTAGGTAGTGGATTATTGGGTCAAGCATATTATACCTACCCTCATGCAGTTGTTTTAAATGAGTCCGTTGGATCTGTTGAAAACCCAGGCGAATTATCTACTTATGGAAGAGGCAGAACTCTTACTCATGAATTAGGACATAATTTTACTTATCCACATCCTTTCGCAGCTTCATCTTGTTCATCTCCAATTTGGTCAGATGTTCCCGTTAAAACTGCTCCCAATTATTCAGCTGAATTAGTTCAGGATTCAAATGGAAATTGGTATGGTAGTGGTGGCTCAAACGAATGTATTGGTACCACAAATAAAGGTGACCAATTCATGAATTATATGGATTATGTATATGATTATAACATGGTCATGTTTTCTAACCAGCAAGTAATTCAAGGTGAAGCGTGGGCTTTAGACCATCAGCAAAATGTTGGTTGGATAGAATTTAATTATGTAAATACTGCACTTTCTACAACTACATCTCTCTTAACAGCTGAAAGCGTACTTTCGTTTAATGCTACATTTGCGGAAGAAGTTTCTGGCTTCTCAGCAGATGATATTGTTGTAACAAATGGTGATGTAACTAATTTTAGCGGTGGAACAGGAACTTCATTTGATTTTGAAGTAACTCCTCAAGCGGATGGCGATGTAAGTGTCTACGTTGCAGCTGGGGGAGCCGTTGGAACTTCTTCGGGATTTGATAATAATGAAACTGACGAAATTATAATTAAAGTTGATAGAGTAGCTCCTCTTGCAGGTAATGTTTCTTCAACAGACTTAGACCAACAATTTTATTTACCTAGAACTCCAAACATAACAATAAATTTAGAAGATTTTACAGATGCTACAAGTGGGGTTGAAGCCTATTTTGTAAGTGTTGGTACAACACCTGGAAATAGCGACATATACAGTTCTACAAGATATACATCTACTAGAGTAGATTTGAATGATTTACCTTTAGAAGACTATCAAAGATATTATATCGAAGTTTTCTGTATTGATCAGGTCGGATTATCGTCAGATGTTTCATCTTTAGATTTTTATTATTTTGGTTCTTTATTAGGAGACTATGATAATAATTGGGAAATTGACTTTAAAGATTATGCGGCATTTATTGCAAATTATCCTGGGGAAGATATTGCACCTGTTACTGGAAGTGCTCCATATTATTTCCCAGATTTTGATGGAGTTTCGGATAGTCAAGATTTAGCTATGATGGAGTCTTTATGGAATTATTCTTTTGACATAAATGGTAGATCAATACCTGATTATCAATCTGCTCAAGGTTCAGTTCCAAGCTTCAAGCTTATTAACGATATTTTAACTGTATCTTTACCAACAGGTGCTGTTTCATCACAGTTATATTTAGAGTATAATCCTACAAATTATGATATTGATTTGAAGGGTTTAAACTTTAATGACTACTCATTAATAAATGCTGTTGATAAAGCCAATGGTATTCTTCATCTTGAGATGTCTAATTTGAATCCATCTTCTGGAAATGACCAAGTAACTTTTGATTTTGGTAATCCTGCTTTTATATCAGAAGACTTAAGAGTTTATTATTCCTCTTATAATTCGTATGGTGAAATTGTTTCACAAGGATACGAATTTTTATCAACTGCCCCAGATAACTACAGATTAGCTCAAAGTTATCCTAATCCATTTAATTTACCTGGAACAACTATTGAGTTCGATTTGCCTTCAGCTCAGAATATATCAATGGTCATTGTTGATATACGTGGAAGAGTTGTAAGAAATCTAATTGATGGCCAAGAGCGATTTGGTTTCCAATCTGTTGTTTGGGATGGTAAAAATGATGATGGTGACGTAGTAAGTAGCGGAGTATACTTTTATCAAATTAGGTCATCAAGCTTTACTGAAGCTGGTAAACTTGTTTTCTTAAGATAAACCATTTCTGGTAATTAAATGCTTAATAGAGAACCATCTTTATCCGATATTGAAGGTGCACGCGCACTAACCAATTCTATCGTTAGAAACACTCCGATTTTGATATCTGAATATTTCAATGACCTGCTTGATATGGAACTATATTTCAAATGTGAAAATTTTCAAAAAACGGGCTCATTTAAAATTAGAGGAGCATCAAACGCAATTTTTTCATTATCAAAAGCTAAGTCTCTTCAAGGAGTTGCTTGTCAATCTTCAGGTAATCATGGAGGAGCTATCGCATGCGCAGCACATCTGAAAGGTATTCATGCTGATATTGTAATGGCTAAGAGTGTATCAAAAGCTAAGATACATAATGTAAAAACTTATAATGGAAACATGATTTTTTGTGATACTATGGGACAAAGAGATGATCTCTTTCTAAAAACAGTTAAGGAAAATAATAGAATTTCTATTCACCCTTATGATAATTATGACGTTATTGCAGGTCAAGGTACTATTGCACTTGAAATAGTTGAGCAGGTACCTGAATTTGATTCAATTTTAGTTCCCATTGGAGGAGGTGGATTAATTAGTGGTATTTCAATTGCTCTGAAAGAAATGAATATTTCTTCAAAAATCATTGGATGTGAACCAGAAAGTGTTGATGATACTTATCAAATGTTTAATGCTAATAAACGTATTGAAATGGACCATAGATTGTCAGTCGCAGATGGATTAATGGCTATTGTTGGTGAATTAACTCTTCCAATAATCCAAAAAAATATTGATGATATTATTTTGGCTACAGAACAAGAAATTATTGATACAACAAAGCTTATTTGGGAAAGGATGAAGATTATTATTGAGCCTTCCTGTGCATTAGTTTTAGCTAGTTTGATAAGAAATAAAGATAAATTTAAGGGTCAAAAAGTTGTTTTAGTTATTACAGGTGGAAATGTTGATTTAGTATCTTTGCCATGGTTAAAGGTAGGTAAAGATTAGTTATTTAATTTTTAGACTATATAAAAAAAGCCCTCATTATTTGAGGGCTTTTTTTATAAAAGAAGTATGACATTTTACAGGTCGTATCCAATACTAAGAGTTGTAAATCTACCCATTTCAGGACCTAAGTACATCTCTCTATGTTTAACGTCTGTAACATTATCAATTGATAATCCAACTGACATGCCATCTACAGCATCTACATCAAATTTAGCATTAAAACCAAGTGTATAGAAAGGAGCAACACTACCTGTAGCAAAACCAGTATTAGAATCGAAACCTTCTTGATATCTTAGATTCATACCAAAAGCTTTTCCAGGCTCACTAAACTGAAAACCCGCTCCAAGTTTAAATTCTGGAGTGTTCATTTCAACTTGAGTTTCTGCGCCTTCAAAGTCTGCTTCAAGAATTTGATCGCTTAAGAAAGTCATATTCATGAAGAAATTCCAATTATTGTTAGGAAAGTAGTTAAGTGTAGTTTCAAGTCCATGTAGAATTAAATCTTCACTTAATTGTTTATAACCAGCAATTAGATTACCTCCATAAGGTGAATTAACAGGAGCTATAGCACCCATTGGTGTTTGAGCCATATTTCCTAGAATTAATGCAGCATATTCATCTGCACCTGTTCCATTTTCATTACCACCAGCAGCAGCAGCATCCCATCCACTTACAAAAGCAGTAAGTTCGGTATTACCTGCCATCGCAGTTTGAATAGCTGAAACATAACTAGCAGCATCACCCATTGAAGTAACAATTCCTGATACACTTTGAGGACTTGTTACATAACCTTCAACATTTAGTCTGTAAGCATCCACAGTTAAAGTCATATTATCAGAAACTTGTCCTTTATAACCAACTTCAGTTTGAGTCCATGTAGTTTGTTTAACTACTGGAGAATCAGGAAGATCAATTAAAGGATTAATTTGCTCTAAAGAGAAATTAAGCACTGGATTAACAAAGCTTGTTGGCATTGCAGTTGCAGCTAAAGCCATCAAGTCTTGAGCTCCAATAGCAGCAGCAACAGAAGCAGCAGTTGTAACAGCAGTTGTTACATCAGCTCCGCCAGCTAATGCTTGATTAAATGCACCTTGAACAGTAGCGTTAAAGCCCATTTGAGCTAAAGTAAGACCTGCACCAAGACCAGCTGCCATGTTAGCACCAAATCCTGCACCTACACCTTGTAAGTAAGCAGCACCTTGATCACTCTGTAAGAACTGACCAGTAAATAGTGGTGCAAAGACACCATGTGCAGCAGCATTAATAGTATTATTATTCATTCCATAATTTGTATTAACACCTAATCCAAGAGCTGGAGACCAGTTTGAACGGAACGTTTGTAATCCAGTCTCATCTCTGTGATATGTATACCCAACATTTGATGAACCCATAGTTTTTACCTGAAAATCAGGATTGAAAGGTAATCCACCAAATGCAGGATCTTGGAAATCAATATTTAGTCCACCATAAATAAAATCTGATGCAACACCAATATCAAGATTTTTTGTAAAGTTACCAGGTAGGTCAATGTTTTCACCATAAGTTAAACGGAAACTACCTCTAATAGACTCAGGAGACCATACAAGAGCCATTTTTGGAGCAAATAATGTATCTTCGCCAATATCTCTTGTAAAGTTACTAGAATCAAGTCTTCCAGTTCCTACGAACTTAAATGTATCGCCCCATTTCTTTTCATATGAATAGTAAGCACCAACATTTTGGAAGTCGTCCATGTCTTCATGTTGACCATTTATAGTACCTTTAGTTTCAGGTGTTCTGTCCAAGAAATCAACACCCCAAACAACAGATTGTCCATTCTTTAAAGGTATATTGTGTTGCAATTGGAATGCTCTGTTTGATGACGTATCATAAACAATTAAACCTGTAGCAACATTATAAGTTGTTTCTTGTTTATTGGTATTAGTAAAGAAATTAACAAATAAATCTCCGCCAAGAAAATCTTGTCTAGAATATGAAACTTGAAACTGATTAAGGGTTGCATCATCTGCAAACTGTCTTCCAACCGCTGTCATTTCAATAGCAGATAAGTTTGCCATTCTAGCATTAATTTTCATTGTAGATTTCAGATCTAAACGAAGTTCAGTCTGCATATCTAACATTGTAGATTCTGGTTTAAAACCATCTCTAGCGGTATTTGTTACTCCGCCAACAGGATCGTTGTACGAAGTGTTAAAATCAACAAAAGGGTAAACAGTTGATTGAAGACCTCTACGAATAGTAGAAGGTTCAAAGTAAGTATGCCCAGCTGCAGAAGCTTCTGCTGCTGTTAAAGGCATATTGCTTTCCCAGTCAGTAAAAGTTGTGTGTTTGAAACTAACACGCGTAGCTGCTCTAGGACCCCATTGATGAGAGTATCGAGCATAAACTTTCATGTAATCTCTATCTCCAGTTGTTAATGCTACTCTATTACCAGTATTAAATGGTGATTTGGTATAGATTGCAATAACTCCTTGCTGAGTATCAGGACCATACATTGGTGTTGCCGGACCTTTAACAAGTTCTAGTCTGTCGATTTCTGATTCATCTGGTGAAAAGAATTGAAGAAGTTGAGCATTTACAACAGGAGCTCTTGTCCATCTGTTATCAACGACAGCATGTATAGCGCCTGAGAAAACACCGTTAAATCCACGAACAGTCATGTTTGAGGATTCAACACCCATCTTCATTGTTTCAACACCAGCCTTGTTTGCTAATACATCCACTACTGTTGCAGCACCACGAGCGGCAAGTTCTTCGCCACTGAATACTTCAACACTAGCAGGAGAATCAACAACTAATTCTTTTTTAAAAGATGCAGATACAACTACTTGATCAAGCAATAAATTGCTTTTTTCAAGAGTTAGATTTGCACTTGATGCTTGGCCTCCACTTATAGTAACTACAGCACTTGCATCTTGATAGCCTATATAAGATGCTGTTATGGTGTAAGTACCATCACTTAAGCCTGATATTGTGAAAGATCCATCTGTATTAGATGCACTTCCCATATCAGTACCTTCAACTGAAACATTTGCACCTGCAAGAGCACTACCGTCATCACCGCTAACGGTTCCAGTAATATTCTGTGCAAAAAGCATAGTAACAGATAAAAGTAGGGCAAACATATATTGAAAACTTGATTTATTAAGTTCCATTATTTATACCTCTTTATTATTTATTATCAGTTAGTTTTTCCGTGTCTTTTTGACGCGAAAATATCAATTATTTCCAAAGTATCACTATAAATGAAAAAAACCAAACAAAAAATCTTTACTATTATTAACTTACTTTTCGATGAAAATGACAAAAAAAATCATATTTATACTATTATTATCTATTAGCATTAATGCGCAAACAATGGAAGAGCTTATGGAAGAGAAAAAATCAAAATTAACCGATATGCAGTACTATGTCACCCAAGATTGTGGAACAGAACCTGCTTTTGATAATGAATATTGGGATAATAAAGAACCTGGAATATATGTTGATATCGTATCTGGAGAAGCTTTATTTGCCTCAATTCATAAATATGACTCAAATTCTGGATGGCCTTCTTTTTATCAACCTATAGAGGAAAAAAATGTAAAATTTGAGCAGGATTATGAATTAATTCTTCCTAGAACAGAGGTAAAAAGTAATCAGGGAGATTCTCATCTAGGTCATGTTTTTAATGATGGACCAAATCCCACAGGATTGCGCTACTGTATTAATTCTGCTGCCTTAAAATTCATTCCCGTTAAAGAAATGGAAGAAAAAGGATATAAGAAGTATTTATATCTTTTTGAGACTTAATGGAAAAAGAATCTCGCCTAAAGGATTTTTTAGCAAATCCTTATAAATCTATGTGGGATATGGCTTTGCCAATCATCGCAGGAATGATGGTGCAAACATTATTTAATGTGATAGATATTATGTTTATTGGATGGCTTGGTGCAGATGAGGTCACAGCAGTAGCATTTGTTAGCCCTTTATTTTTTATTATAATAGGTCTTGGAGTGGGAATCGGAACTGGAGCGACTGCTACAATAGCTCAATATATTGGTCAAAAAGATAAAAATAATGCTGAAAAAACTGCTTCGCAGACATTATTAATCGGTTTTTTAAGTACTATTGTCTTAACTATTCTTGGAGTGATTTATGGAGAAGGATTACTGTCTATTCTAGGTGCTGAGGGAGAAATTTTGACAATAGCTTATTCTTATTTAAGAATTCTAACATTTGGTCTTGGATTAGTTATCTTTTCAATGTTTTTTAGAGCTATTTTAGCTGGAGAAGGCGAAACAAAAATTCCAATGATTATCGGGTTAATTGGTACTGTTTTAAACCTAATTCTTGATCCAATTCTAATTTTTACTTTTGAGTATGGTGTAAGAGGAGCAGCTTTTGCAACAATTATAAGTCAGATTGTAATGGTTTTGGCGTACTTATTTATCATTTTTGTAAAAAAATCAACTTTCATATCATTTCATGTAAGGTATTTAAGCCTTAATAATCATATAATGTCAAAAATCTTTCAAATTGGGATTCCATCTTCAATTTCCATGCTTATTATTTCCTTCGGACAAGTAGTGATGAATAAGATTCTTGTAAATTATTCAACAGAAGCTGTAGCTGCCTATCAAATAGTTTCAAGACTTGATATGTTATTATTCATGCCAATTTTAGGAATAGCCATTAGTTTAACAACCATAGTAGGAATGTTTTATGGCGCAAAAGAATTTGACAAACTTTTATCAGTGGTTTATTATGGAATAAATAGAGCAGTGTTGATTACAACAATTAGTGTAATATTCTTTTTTGTTTTATCTAGCAATATTTTACCTATTTTTAGTTCAAACCCCTTAGTTATCGATATTGGAGTAACCTATTTAAAAATTATTATATTAGCTTATCCAGCTGTTGGAATAAGTGTTATTTGTTCAAGAGTATGTCAAGCTTTAGGTCAAGGAATGCCACTTCTTATAACAACAATTACTCGAGTTATTATTTTAACAGCTCCTTTATCTTATTACTTTTATTTCATAGGAAAGCCAATTGAGTGGGTTTGGTTTTCTCAAATATTAGCAATTTTAATTGCTGCAATTATTTCTTTTGCTTGGATGCGTTTTTATTTTAAAAAGTTTAATATTGTTAGAAACTAGTCATTCTGCTAACTTTTCTTAATGAAAACTTTAAAAAACCTAGAAGAAGTAAAAAGTTTTGTTGGATCGGAGCTAGGAGTTAGTAAATGGCATCAAATTTCACAATCTCAAATATCTAAATTTGGAAAAGTAACAGGAGATGAACAGTGGATTCATACTGCTCCAGTAAGAGCTAAATTATTATCTCCTTTCAAATCTACAATCGCTCATGGTTTCTTAGTTCTATCTTTATTTCCAAAGTTTTTAGAGGAAACCTATGCTATCAAATCAGCCAAAATGGGTGTAAACTATGGACTAAATCGTGTCCGATTTACTGCGCCTGTTCCTGTAAAAAGCTTTGTGAGAGGAAGGGTTGTTTTAAAAGAATTTAAAGAGATTAAAAATGGTGCAAAATTGACCGTTGAAGTTACGGTAGAGCTTAAAGATAATGAAAAGTCAGCCTGTGTAGCAGAGCAGGTATTTTTAATCTACGAGTAGTATCAAGGAGGGGAATATTACTAATTTATATTTAATTAGACATGGACAAGCGTCCTTTGGTGAAAAAAACTATGATAATTTGAGTAAAAAAGGGATTAAGCAATCAATTGCTCTTGGACAAAAATTATTGAAAAATAATATATTTTTTGATCAAACAATTATTGGTCCATTGAAAAGACATCAACAAACTTTTGATGGCATAAATAAAGGATATGGGGGAGATTTAAGTAACCCATTAATTCTTGATGAGTTTGCTGAAAATCAGTTGATGGAAATTGCTCAGCATTTCATTCCTCAAATGTTAAGCACAGATAAAAATATTAAGGAAATTTTTAATGCGGTTCCTTTTTGGAAGCGTAAACGAAAATTTTTAGAGTATTTTAACATTATTGCAAAAAAATGGATTCATAATGAACTTGATTTATCTGAAAAAGGTTTTGAAAGTTACGATGAATTCCGAGAAAGAGTTCGAATGGCAAAAAGTAAAGTATCCTCATTAATGAATGAAAATAGGAATACAATGGTTGTGTCATCTGGAGGTGCTATCACTAGTGTTTATGCTGAATGCCATCCATTGACAGTCGATGAAATCATAAAATTAAATTTTAAGATTAAAAATGCCTCTATTACATTGTTTAAGAAAGAAAATGATACTTTTACATTGGATGCTTTTAATCGTAGTTTAATACCAAGATATTTGGAAACATACATTTAGGGAAATTATGGCTTTACCAAACGAAAAATTTGAAGAAATAAAATCAAAAATTCAAAACTTCATTGATAAAGAAATGGTTGTTCATGAAGACGATTTTAATATCAATCATAAATTTGCAGATCATTTACCATTCCTAGAAGAAAAACGAAATAAGGTAAGGGAGATGGGATTATTTGCTCCTCAAATTTCAAAAGAGCATGGAGGATTGGGATTAAGCCTACATCAGTTGGGTCAAATCTATGAAATTCTTGGTAAAACATTTTATGGTCTTTATGTATTCAATTGTCAAGCGCCTGATGCTGGGAATATGGAAATTCTTATAGAGCATGGCACTGATTATCAAAAAGAAACATTTTTAAAACCTTTAGTTGAGGGAAAAGTAAGAAGTTGTTTTTCAATGACCGAACCTGAATTTGCAGGTTCTAATCCAGTAATAATGGGTACAACTGCAGTAAAAGATGGTTCTAACTATGTTATAAACGGACATAAATGGTTTACATCTTCTGCAGATGGTGCTGATTTTGCTATTGTAATGGTAATTACAGATCCAGATCATGAAAATCCTTACATGAGAGCATCTCAAATTATTGTTCCAACAAAAACAAAGGGTTTCAATTTCATTAGAAATATTTCAGTAATGGGAGATGAGGGAGATGGTTGGAATGCACATGCGGAAATCATTTACGATAATTGCATTGTTCCTGAAGAGAATGTTTTAGGTCCTGTTGGAGCTGGCTTTAAAATTGCTCAGGAAAGACTTGGGCCTGGAAGAATTCATCATTGTATGAGATGGATTGGAGAGTGTGAAAAAGCTTTTGATATGATGTGTCAAAGAGCAGCTTCAAGGGAGCTTGCTCCTGGAAAACCTTTAGCGATGAAGCAAACTATTCAAAATTGGATTGCAGAATCAAGAGCAGAAATTAATGCTTCGCGTTTATTGGTTCTTGATGCTGCTAAAAAAATTGATAATGAAGGTGCTTATGCTTCTAAGGTTGAAATTTCAACGATTAAATTTTATGTAGCACAAGTTCTTCAAAATGTTCTTGATAGAGCTGTTCAGGTACATGGTGCTCTTGGTATGACTGATGATACTCCACTTGCTTCGTTGTATAGGCATGAAAGGTCAGCTAGAATTTATGACGGTGCTGACGAAGTTCATAAGTCAAGAGTAGCCAAAGAAATAATGAAAAAATATCTTAAATAGGATTCGAAAGTTTTGAGAGTTCCTCTAAAGCTTAAATTCTACTATTTGCTATCACGATTCATTCAAAAAAATAAGACCCCAAATTTTTCAATGGATACTCCAAGAGAAATACGACATGGAGAAGAATTTGCACTAGAAACACTTAAAACTTACTTATCAGAAAATAATATTAATTCTGATGATTTATCAATTAAACAGTTTCCTAGCGGATATTCCAATTTAACTTATTTTCTTAAATCATCATCACAGGTGTTCGTTCTACGAAGACCGCCATTTGGTGCAAAGAGCTTACAGGGTGGCCATGATATGTTTAGAGAGTACAATGTATTAAAAAATCTAAAATCTCAATTTTTAAAAGTTCCAGATGTATATCTTTATTGTGATAATAATGAAATAATTGGAGCACCTTTTTATTTAATGGAACGAGTGGAGGGTTATATAATTAGGCCAAATCTCCAGCAAAAGGATTCTCCAGGTAAAGAGGTAATTCAAAATGTATCTAAATCTTTAGTTTCTACATTAGTAGAGCTACATAATGTTGATATAGATCAAGCTAATTTAAATGAGCTTGGAAATATTAAGGGCTATGTTAAAAGACAGGTTGAAGGTTGGATAAAGAGATATAATCATTCAAAAACTGATTCTATAGCAAATATGGAATTTATAGCATCCTGGCTTCATGAAAACCAACCCTTAGAAGTTCAAGGGTCTATTGTGCACAATGATTTTAAATATGATAACCTTGTATTAGATAAAGATAATCATTCAAAAATAGCCGCAGTTCTTGATTGGGAGATGGCCACTATAGGTGATCCTTTCATGGATTTGGGAACTACTCTTGGCTACTGGGTAGATAAAAATGATTTACCAGAGCTCAAGTTGTTTCAATTAAGTGCAACAACTCTTGATGGCAATCCTTCAAGAGAAGGCATATTAGAATTGTATGAAAAGGAATCTGGAAAAAGTATTAGCAATCCAGTGTTTTATTATGTCTTTGGATTATTTAAAATAGCAGTCATAGCACAACAAATTTATTTTAGATATAAAAAAGGTTATACAAAAGATAGAAGATTTAGTTTACTGAACTTAGCAGTAATGTCATTGTCAATAATGGCTAAGCAAGCAATAGTTAAAAATAGATTAAGTGATTTGTTTGAATAAAAAAAAGGCCTTCAAAAGAAGACCTTTTTTTTAATTAAAATGAATTGATTATTTTGTATCCATCTTAGCAGCAGCATAAACAATCATACCGATAAGAATTTTATTTACAAAATCAGCTAAATTGTATACTTGGTTAGTTAAGTCTGGATCTACACCACCACCGAAGTAGCCTAATGCGTATCCAAGTGGATAAATTAACCATCCAAATGTTACAATTTTCTTCATTCCGTCGAATGCGTAAGCAGCAGCAGCGTTCTTAGAACCTGCATTAACTTCAGCAGCTTCACCTGACCAGATTTCTCTTAACATTAGTCCCCAGAAGAGCATTCCGCCAACAAAACCTGTAGTTGAATTAATAGCAGCTACGTGACCTGTTTCCCCTAAATAACCAAAAGTTAACATTAAAGCAGAAAATCCTAAAAGTCTGTGAAGTACACCTGCACTAACAGCAGTTACAGCTGCAAGTACGATGTAGAATTCTACCATTTGAAGAGGAACAGTAATTAACCAATCAATGTATCTAATTGATACAACATCAGTCATGTCCATGTTACCTCTCATATAATAGTAATGAACAGCAGCAATAAAGCAAACCATACCTGAAACTGATAATGCAGTTTTCCATTTAGGGTTTACATTATCTCTTTCTAACCAAAGAAAAAGACCGGCTGCTAGTAAAGCCATGTTTGTTACAAAAAATGTAAACGTTGTAAAGTCCATGTATTATACCTCTTTTTTGTTAAATTCAAATGAATATAAAGCAAAAATTATTTAAAACTCAAATTATTTTAAAAATATGTTAAAAAAGGAATTCAAAGAGATTTACGAAAAAGTTGAGAAATTGATGTCTGAAGCTCTTAAAGACTCTGCACATCCATATAGAACATTCTCTCTAGCTACTATTGACGAGAAAATGCCTAGTTTGAGAACCGTAGTATTAAGAGATTTTTCATTACAAGAAAATTACTTTGATTGTCATTCAGATTTAAGAAGTCCAAAGATTAAACAGTTAGAAAAAAATAATGAATTCTCAGCTTTATTCTATTCATCTGAAAAAAAGATTCAATTAAGGTTTAAAGGAACTGTGGAAATTTTTCATAAAAATTCTATTACAAAGCAAAGATGGGACAGTGTAACTCCTTCATCCAAAAGATGTTACATGGGACCTTATAATCCTTCAGATATGTTAGAAGAATATCATCCTAATATTCCAGAGAATGTTCAATTCAAAGATCCAACTGACCAAGACTCCTTATCAGGATATAATAACTTTGTAATAATTAGATGTCATTTTTATGAAATTGACTTTTTAAAGCTGATGTATAGTGGACATCAGAGATGCAAGTTCATTTTCAATAAAGAAAAAATTAATGTAAGTTGGATTGCTCCGTAACATGAAAGGAACAATCATATTAATGACATTACTTGTCATTTTTGGAACGATCTTTAATTTTTTAACTATTAAAAGATATTTGAGGAAAAAGCAAGATGAAGAAAAGTAAACTAATCCTATTATTTTTTGTAGTAACTTTTTCTATGAATTGTTGCTCAAAAAAAGTTGATGTTATAAGCATGCATGAATTTCAAAATAAAATTCTTGATAATAAAACTGTTGTGTTGGATGTAAGAACAGAAGAAGAGTATTATGGTCCACTTGGACATATTAATGGCTCCATTTTAATTCCAATAAATGAGTTGGAAGAAAGGCTTGATGAGTTAAACGATTATAAAGAAAATACTATTTATGTTGTATGCAGAAGTGGAAACAGATCAGGGTTTGGAAAAAACATTTTAAATGAAAATAATTTTACTGCAGTTAATGTAGATGGCGGTATGCTTGATTGGAAGACAGATAAGAATGAAAGATAAAAAAGAATTAGCTTTGTATTACAGGAAGTCTTTGCTAACAATTATAATAATGTTGATTATTTTATTCATTCCATTTTTTTTCTATGCGAATTAAACAGAAATACATGATTGATTTTGCCAAGGGCGTGACATGGCTTTTGGTACTCTATCTAATTTACTATTATAACCAGGCTGATAATCTTACTGCATGGGTTTATTTTTGCTTGCATGGTTCTTATGGTATTATGTGGGTTTTAAAAAGTTATATTTTTCCTGATAAAACTTGGGAAAGTAAAGTTGGAATTCCTTACGCTTTATTGATTTTAATTGGTTTGGTTTTATATTGGGCACCTGCGTACATAATTACTTCTTCAGGACATCAAGCTTCTTTAGAAATTATTGTTTTAGCTATATGTACTTTTTCAATTGGAGTGTTCTATCATTTTGCTTCGGATATGCAAAAATTCATTTTTTTAAAATATCAATCTGGTCTAATAACTGATGGTTTTTGGAAACAATGTAGACATCCAAATTATTTTGGAGAATTATTAATATATCTAAGTTTTGTTATAATGATATTTGAAACACCTTTATGGTGGTTGCCAACAGTGATTTTGACATTATTTATAATAGCTGTTTGGATTCCTAATATGATTAAAATTGATAAATCTCTTTCGAGGTTTGAAGAGCATAAATCTTACAAAGAAAAAACAGCTTTTATCATACCCTATATTTTATAATGAAATCCAAAATAGTAATATATTATGACGGAGTTTGTTTTGTTTGTTCGTCTGCAATTAATGCCTTAATCAAAATGGACAAAAGTGATATTTTGTATTTTAGTCCTTTGCAATCAAATTATGCAAGATCTACTATCAATAAAAAGTTTTTGAAGGACATGAATTCTGTAATTGTTAAAAAAGATGAAGAGGTTTTTTCTAAATCGTATGCAGCTTTTGTAATTTTAAGAGAGCTCAAAAGTCCTTTAAGATATTTATTTTATTTGGTCCCAACTTTTTTTGCAGATTTCATTTATAACTTGATAGCAAAAAGAAGATATAGCTGGTTTGGAAAAAAAGAAGAATGTATTTTTCCTATAGACAATCCAAAATTTTTAATTGATTAATGAAAAAAGAGCAATTTTCTAGATTTTATGACATGGAAACCAGATGGTATGATGAGGATATGCTGGGTCATATTAATCATGGTACAGCCGTTGCATATTTCGAAGATGCAAGAGTTAGGCACGCTCACGATATTGGTCTTTTTCCATATGATACTGATAAATTTCCATTCATTGTCGCATCAATGACTTTTAACTTTTTAAAGCAAATTAAACACCCAAAAAATTTAACTGTTGGGTTAAAAATTTCTCGAATTGGTGGTAAAAGTTTTGATTATGAGTATGGTCTATTTATGGAAAATGATGAAGAATGTGCCATATCATGTAATATGACAATGGTTTGCTTTGACTTTGCAAACCAAAAAAGTGTACAAGTATTTGATGAAATTAAAAAAGAGTTTCAGGGGGAATGAAAAATGAATATATCTGTTGAAAATGATATTAAAATTATAGAAATGGGAGAAAAAGGTCCAAATCTCCTAAGCGTTGAAAGAGCAAAGAAACTCATAAAAGAACTTGATTATAGTGATTGTAAAGCAGTAATTATTTTAGGAAATGATAAGGTTTTTAGTGCAGGACTAAATCTTAAAGATTTATCGAATGCTAAAGAACCTAATGAGGTTGCTTTAATTTTCAATACTCTTGGAAAGCTTTTAAGGGCTTGCAGGGATTTTCCAGGGCCAGTTATAAGTATTGTAGGTGGTCATGCTATTGCAGGGGGATGTTTGCTAGCTCTTGCATCAGATTATAGGTATGGAATGCATGGAATGCATAGGATGGGTTTAAATGAAATGGCAATTGGAATAGATCTCCCTCCAGATATGCTTTCAATTATATCTCACTCTATCAGTAGAGATAATCTCTTTGAAGTTGCAACTCAATGTAAAATGTATGCACCCAAAGAAGCCTTAAATAAAGGGTTAATAAATGAAATGGTTGGAAACAGATTTTCTGGAAAAAAGAAGGCCACATCTCAGGCATTAGTCAAAGCAAAAAAATTAGCAGAATTTTATATCAGCGCTGGGGAACCTTTTGTTAGGTTAAAACAATCGTTAATGCGTGAAACAGATTTTGACTATCAAATCTTAATTGATAACTGGTTTAGTCCATCAACACAAGCTAAAGTAAAATCTGTTATGTCGTCTCTCAATAAAAAATGAAAATAATTGTTGCGGGCGGAACGGGTTTTCTTGGTAAAAAGATTGTCTCTTCATTAGCTGACAAAGGTCATAGTGTTTGTGTTTTAACTAGAAGTCTGCACAAACATAAAAATACATTCTCAAATAATGTTACTGTGATTGATTGGTCAACAATTAATCCTTCTTTTTTAAGTGATACAAATATTTTGATAAAGCTTAATGGAGAAAAAGTTGACCAATTATGGACCAAATCAGTTAAAAGTAAAATTTTAAATAGTAGAATCGATTCAACTAAAATGCTCTTTGATTTTTGCGTAAAAAATGAAATAATCCCACAAAAATTTATTAATGCATCTGCAGTTGGGATTTATGCCAAAGAAAGTGCTAATTATAATTTTTCTGTTGATGAAAATTCCGAATTAGGTAATACCTTTTTAGCAAAGGTATGTGTTGAAAATGAAAGAAATTCAGATATATTTAAAGTTTTTGAAGATATTGATATTATTCAGTTAAGAATTGGAGTTGTTCTTCAAAAGAAAATAATCAATTTGTTATCATTAAATTTGTTGCTCTCCTTACCTGTTCCAGGCAATAAAAATCATTATTTTCCTTGGGTACATGCTGATGATATTGTTGGATTTATTAATCATTCTTTAGACAATAATTTAATTGGAGCCTTTAATTTAGTTGGATCAGAACTCACAACACATGATACATTTTTTAAATCAATTTTAAAGCATAAAAAAAGTATTATTTCATGGGTAATTTTCCTACCCAAATTCCTAATAAAATTTATTTTTGGAAATATGAGTGAAATGTTTCTTTATGGTCCAAAAACTAATCCTGCTAGAACCTTAGAAAGTAATTATCAGTTCAAATATTCTTCTTTGCAAGAAGCCTTATTAAAGTTGTCTGAATAAATACCTTGGAAAATTTTTAAAATTTGGTAAATTTTGTGCTGTGAAATACTTTAATATTTTATCAAAAGGATTACTCAATTGACTGCTAAAAAAATCTCAAAAAAATTATCTAAAGAACTTCAGAATTTAGAGAATATGGGTCCTGACGCACATGCTGTTGAAGTACAGAAGGAGTTGGACGCTGAGGAAAAAAGAAAAAACGCTTTAGGTAGAGCAGATGAAAGAATTAAAAGATCAAAGGTGTCTAGTGGAACAATCAGTATGTATTTGTCTGAAATTTCGCAATACGAACCATTATCGCCTGACAAAGAAGTTGAGCTAGCAGTTTTAATTGCGAAGGGCGATAAAAAAGCAATGAAAGAATTGGTAGAAGCAAACTTGAGATTTGTAGTTTCAGTTGCAAAGAAATATCAAGGTAATGGTTTGTCTTTATCAGATATTATCAATGAAGGAAATCTAGGACTTATTAAAGCTGCTAAAAGATTCGACCCTTCAAGAGGTTTTAAATTCATTTCGTATGCTGTTTGGTGGATTAGACAGGCTATTCTTCAGGCATTAGCAGAACAGGGTAGGCTAATTAGGTTACCTTTAAATAGGGTGGGTACAATCACTAAAATTACCAAAGCTGCTGAAAAGCTTGAAGCTGAAATGGGTCGCCCTCCAAAAGTTGAAGAAATAAGTCACCAACTTGATGTAAAAACCGAAGAAGTATTTAATGCGCTTCAATATTCTAGAAGACATAGTTCGCTAGATGCTCCTTTTGCGGAAGGAGAAGATAGTTCTTTAATTAATGTTATTGAAGATGAGCAGGAAAAAGATCCAGACAACAATGTAATGGACACTTCTATGAAAGAAGAAATTGCTTCCGCGCTTAGTACCTTAACTGAAAGAGAGCGTTCTGTAATCGAAATGTATTTTGGAATTAATCGCGATAGATCTTTTACATTAAATGAAATTGGAGAACAATTTAGTTTAACTAGAGAACGTGTTAGACAGATTAAAGAAAAAGCTATTCGAAGATTAGCTCACAAAACAAGAAGTGAACCTCTAAGAGTTTATCTTGGACAATAGTTTGAATCCAGTCCTCATCTTATTTCCAATTTTCCCCATAATTTTGATTATGCATGTCCATACTGTTGTTAATGCATTTCAGCTTAGAAAATCTATTATGAATAAAGAACTTGACTCTAGATGGTTGAAGTACATGCCAGGATGGCAAGAAATTCCTTTAAATATTCAAGCTTCAAGAGAGTTATATAAAAATCTTTTTGAAGCTCCTTTGCCTTTTCTAGTATATTGTTTATTCAGTTATACCGTAGGTCATGTTACAATGTTTAATCTTGTTTTAGCATGGCTTTATGTTGCTTTCAGACTTTGGCATTATTTTGTTCGAATGTCTAATCCAAAAATTTCAAAAAGAAGAGTTCCTTTCCAATATTCGTTAATTGTTACATTCATTCTCTGGACAGAATTATTTATTTTTTTAGTTAAATAATTTTATAGCAGAACAGTTTTCGAAGTCGTATAATCTTCTCAAATGGCAAAAAAACCAAAAATTGCAATTGTAGGAAGGCCGAATGTTGGTAAATCAACACTTTTTAATAAGCTTTCAGGAAAAAGAACATCTATTGTTGACCAAATGGAAGGTGTAACTCGAGACCGAGTTTATTCTTCTGCAGAATGGTTATCACAGGAGTTCAATATTATCGATACAGGAGGATATGTTAGCTCAAATGAAGATGTATTTAATACAAAAATTAAAGAACAAATTTCAGCTGCATTAAATGAGTGTGATGGAATTATTTTTCTTGTTGATGGAAAAGATGGTCTTAATCCAAACGATCAATTTTTATCTAAGCTTGTGAGAAAATCTGGAAAAAAATTTGTTATGGGAGTCAATAAATGTGATACTCCAGAACATAATTTAAGAAAAGACCAATTCTTTGATATTGGTTTTGAAAATCCAATTCCAATATCAGCCTTGAATGGTGCTGGGGTTGGAGATATGCTTGATAATTTGTTTGAATTAATTGATTTTAATTCTATCTCACCATCTGATGATAATACTGATTGTTCTATCACTATAGTAGGAATGCCGAATGTTGGTAAATCTTCACTATTAAATGCTTTAATTCAGAGAGAACAGGCAATTGTGTCTGATATAGCAGGAACTACCAGAGATTCAGTTGATACAATCATTAAATGGCATGGAAAGGATATTAAAATTGTTGATACAGCTGGTCTTAGGAAGAAAAGTAAAGTTGATTCAGATATTGAATTTTATAGTTCCTTGAGAGCTATGGATTCACTTTTAAGATCTGATCTTGTTTTGCTTGTAGTTGACGCTGAAAAAGGATTTACTAAACAAGAAAAAACTATTGCCAAAGAGGTTATTAAAAAAGGTAAGAGGATGGTTATTCTTGTTAATAAATGGGATTTAGCTTCCGGAACAAATGTTTCTGCTGAGCTATATAAAGAAGACATGTATATGGAGTTCAAAGATCTCCAGCATTATCCTATACTTTTTGTTTCTGCGTTAACTAAAAGAAGAGTTTCAAATATTTTAGAAATTGCATGGGAAATTTTTACAAAACAGAGAGATAAGCTATCCACAAAGGAATTAAATGTTTGGATAGAAAAAGCTGTAAGAAATTATCCTCCTCCAGCTACGCAAGGTAAATCAATTAAAATTAAATTTGTTGAACAAGTACAACAATCTCCTCTAATTTTTGCACTATTTAGCAATTATCCTAAGCTAATATCTATTCAATACTTAAGATATCTACATAATCAGCTAAGGGAATCATTTGATTTAAAAGGGATAACCATTAAGTTTTCATTAAGAAAAGGCTAATGAATAAAAAACAAATTTATAGTTGGGCTCTTTACGATTGGGCAAATTCAGCTTTTGCAACCACAGTTATGGCTGGTTTTTTTCCAATTTTCTTTGCACAATACTGGTCAAATCCAGACAACTTATCTGTTAGTACATTTTATTTAGGGTTAGGTAATTCAGTTGCTTCTTTAATAGTTGCTTTGCTTGCACCAATTTTAGGTGCAATTGCTGATAGAGGTAGTTTTAAGAAAAAATTTCTAATTTTCTTTGCTTTTTTAGGTATTGTAATGACTTTAGGCCTGGGATTTATTGCTCAAGGAATGTGGCAAATCGCTTTAATGGTTTACATCTTTTCTACAATTGGATTTTCAGGGGCAAATATTTTTTACGACTCTCTACTTCCATCTGTTTCAAATGAAGAAAATGTAGATGATGTTTCTGCGTTAGGTTTTTCATTAGGATATCTTGGAGGTGGTGTTTTAATTATTATTAATTTTTTAATGATATCTTATCCTGCTTCTTTTGGTTTGGTTGATGCAGTTGAAGCAACAAAATATGCATTTATTTCTGTTGGAGTTTGGTGGGCACTTTTCTCACTTCCTTTAATTCTCTTTGTTGATGAACCAAAATATCATGAAAGCGAAAGTGTATCTGATTCTATAATAAATGGTTTAATACAATTTAGAAATACGTTCAATGATTTAAAAAAACTTAAAGTAGTTGCTACATTCCTTTTAGCTTATTGGTTATATATTGATGGAGTTGACACTGTAGTACGAATGGCAGCAAATTTTGCTTTTACTTTAGGGTTTGATCAAGCATCTATTATGGGCGCGCTGGTAATGATTCAGCTTGTAGCTTTTTTTGCAACATTAATTTATATCAAAATCGCAAATTTCATAGGCTTGAAGAATGGTATCTATTTAGGAATTCTTGGTTATTGTATCATTCTATTTGCTGGATATTTTGTTGAAAGTATTACTCACTTTTATATTGTGGCATTATTGATTGGTTGTTTTCAAGGAGGAATTCAAACAATTAGTAGAAGTTTGTATTCAAGAATTATCCCTCAGAAAAAATCTGCTGAGTTTTATGGCTTCTACAATATGTTAGGAAAATTTGCTGCAGTATTTGGTCCGGTTCTTATGGGTTCAGTTACTCTAGTGTTAAGCAATGTAGTTGAAGATGAAATTAAGGCTGCTAGATTTGGATTATTATCAATTATGATATTATTTATTTTAGGTGCTTATGTATTTTCTAAAGTAGATATCAAAGAAGGCGAAGCAATAGCTAAAAATCTTTGATTTATAAATTGTAATTTTTTATAAATATCACTAGGTTTAATTTCATTTTTAAGGGGGAAAATCATTTTAAACTTTTCAAAAGAAATTTCTAGTTCAGGTTCTGAAATTTTTTCTGAAGATGCACTCAATTTTTTAGAAAAAGTTCATCTCAAATTCAACGATAGAATTGATAATCTTATTGATGATAGAGCTGAATATCAAAATAGTGTTAACGGAGGAATTTTACCAAGTTTTGACCAAAAAACAGAAGATATCAGAAGCTCTGAATGGTTTGTGAGACCTATTCCAAATAATCTTAAAGATAGAAGAGTTGAAATTACTGGCCCTGTTGATCGCAAAATGATTATCAATGCTCTTAATTCTAATGTTAATGTTTTCATGGCAGATTTTGAAGATTCTCTTTCTCCTACTTGGGAAAATATTCAAAATGGGCTAATTAACATGCGAGATGCTGCTCACAGGACAATTTCTTTCCAGCATAGGGTAACTTTAAAAAAATATAATTTACGTTCAAATCCTGCAATTCTTATGTGCAGAGTCAGGGGATTGCATCTTAAAGAAAAGCATATTTCATGCAATGGAGTATCATTATATGGGGCTTTAGTTGATTTTGTAATGTACTTATATCACAATCACAAGGCTTTAGAAACATTTGGATCAGGTCCATATTTTTACATTCCAAAATTGCAGTCCTATCATGAGGCTAAATTGTGGAATGATATCATCTCATATTGTGAGGACGAACTAAGATTAAATAGGGGAACAGTTAGAGTGACATGTCTAATTGAAACTTTGCCAGCAGTTTTTCAAATGGAAGAAATATTATATTACCTTAAAGACCATATAATTGGTTTGAATTGTGGAAGGTGGGATTATATCTTCAGTTTTATTAAGACATTACAATCTTATCCTGAAAAATTATTACCGGACAGAAGCATTATTACAATGAATCAACCATTTTTAACCAGCTATTCTACATTGCTGGTGAATACTTGTCACAAAAGAGGTGCTTTTGCTATGGGGGGAATGGCAGCTTTTGTTCCGTCAAAAGATCATGATGAGAATAGAAAGATTTTACAGAAAGTTAATGAAGACAAATTATTTGAAATAAATAATGGGCACGATGGAACATGGATTGCCCACCCTGGGTTAGCTGATTATGTAAACGAAATTTTTAAAGATAAATTTGATACTTTTCAAACTAACCAATTAGATTTTATTTCAGATAAAAAAATTATTGCTGAACAATTATTGCAAGGATGTAATGGAGTTAGTTCAGAAGAATGTCTTAGATCAAACATAAGAATTTCACTTAAATATATTGAAGCTTGGATTAATGGTTTGGGTTGCGTAGCCATTTATGGTTTAATGGAAGATGCTGCAACTGCAGAGATTTCTAGAACCTCAATCTGGCAATGGATTAAGCATAAAAATAGGCTTGATAATGGAAAAATAGTTGATAAACAATTATTTAAGCAATATTTAGAAGAAGAATTATTGAATGTCAAAAATGAAGTTGGTATCGAAAAGTTTGAAAATGGAAAATTCAATTTAGCGAAATCAATTTTTGAAGAAATCACTTTGTCTGATAATGTAGAAGAATTTTTAACCACTAAAGCGTACGAGGAGTTATAATGAATTTAAATGAACAAGTAATAGAATTAAAAAATGACTGGGAGATGAATGAAAGGTGGGCTTATGTAAAAAGACCATATTCAGCAGAGGAGGTTGTTAAACTAAGAGGTTCTCTTCAGCCTGAATACACTTTAGCAAGAGTTGGAGCTGAGAAGCTTTGGAATATGCTTCATAAAGAAGATTATGTTCATTGCCTAGGTACTTTAACTGGGGGACAGGCAGTGCAGGGAGTGAAGGCTGGTGCAAAAGCAATTTATGTATCTGGATGGCAAGTAGCAGCAGATAATAATAGTGCTGAAGCAATGTATCCTGATCAATCTCTATATCCAGTTGATTCAGTTCCTTCTTTAGTAAAAAGAATAAACAGTTCTTTTAAAAGAGCAGACCAAATTGAATGGATGAGCTCTAATGGCGACCCAAAATTTGACTTTTTTACACCTATAGTAGCTGATGCAGAAGCTGGTTTTGGTGGAGTGTTAAACGCTTTTGAACTTATGAAAGCTATGATTAAAGCTGGAGCTGCTGGAGTACATTTTGAAGATCAACTAGCAAGTGTGAAAAAATGTGGTCATATGGGTGGAAAAGTCCTTGTACCAACACAAGAAGCAATAAACAAGCTTGTTGCAGCAAGGTTAGCTGCAGATGTCTCAAATGTCCCAACGCTTCTAGTTGCTAGAACAGATGCAAATGCAGCTGAGCTTCTTACTTCTGACATCGATGATAGAGATGCTGAGTTTGTTACTGGAGAAAGAACATCTGAAGGATTTTATAGAGTCAAAGCGGGTATTAATCAAGCAATTTCTAGAGGACTTTCATATGCTCCATATTCTGATTTATTATGGTGTGAAACAGGAAAGCCTAATCTTGAAGAAGCAAAACTTTTTGCAGAATCAATCAAGAAAGATCATCCTGAATTGATGTTAGCTTATAATTGTTCTCCATCATTTAATTGGAGAAAGAATCTTGATGATGCTACAATAGCTAAGTTCCAAAGAGAACTTGGTGCAATGGGTTATAAATTCCAATTTATAACTCTTGCGGGAATTCACTCAATGTGGCATGGTATGTTTGATTTGACAAAAAATTATGTCAAATCTGGCATGACTGCTTATGTAGAATTACAAGAAAAAGAATTTGCAGATCATGATAAGGGATATACTTTTTCTGCACATCAGCAAGAGGTTGGTACAGGCTACTTTGATGCAGTGAATAATTGTATTGTTGGAGAACCTTCAACGAGCGCCATGGATGGCTCAACAGAAGAAGAACAGTTTTAATTTTTTTGAAATAAAGTACTGAAAAAGTCACAATTTTTTATAAATTATCCTCGTGAATAAAGTTTCAGAATTTTCAGAATTAGTACAACCTACTCATATCAATACTGCAGGTACGCTTTTCGGTGGATATATGCTTTCATGGCTTGACTTAGCTGCTGCCAAAGCAGCGTCTGAATTTCTAGAAGAAACCGACGCTTGGGGCTCTGTGACTAGGGCTTTGGACAAAGTAGAATTTAAAGAACCAGTTTACCTTGGTGATTGGGTAAAATGTAAATCAACAATTATCGATGCTGGAAATACATCAGTCAAAGTTCAAGTTAAAGCATTCGCAGAAAGTAAAGATCACGGAAAAAGACTAGCATGTACAGCTGATATTACATTTGTTGCAGTAATTAAAGATGAGCATGGTAAGCTAGTAAGTTTTAAACATAATCTAAGTTTGTAGGGAAAAAAAATGGCACACATAAAAAAATTAAACTTTTTAAAAAATCATAAAGATTTAGTAGATGAAAATTATGGCATGGTTGCGGTACCAACATTTTCAGATAAAATGGACAATGATTTAGCAGAATTGTTCAAATCTCAAAATAAAACAGGAAAAGTTGGAGATCTTGTTTTTGAAATCGATAATAATTCAAGAATTGTATATTATGGATTAGGTGACTCATCTGATAAAACAGCAGAAAATTTTAGAAGAGCAGCTGGGGAAGTTGTGGGTTATACATTACAGCATAAATACAGCGATATTGCAGTTGAGTGTCCTGTAACAGATGAGGGTGAATATTTTTGTCAGGCATTTGCAGAAGGTTTAATCCTTTCAAGTTATAGATTTTTAGATTATTTCACTGATGAAAGAGGAAAGTATCATTTGAAGAGCATTACCATGGTTGATGCTTGTAATCAAGATGCAGCAAAAAAAGGTGCAATTATTGCAAGTGCTGTTTGTGATTCAAGAGATCTTGGCAATCATCCTGGAAATGTGACTACTCCAACAAGGTTAGCAAATTTTGCAAAAGAAGTTGGTAAAAAAGGTAATATGAAAGTTACTGTTTTTGATAGAGAAGAATTTACAAAGATGGGCATGGGATCATTTGCCGGAGTAGCTCAAGGCACAAATGAACCTCCAAAGTTTATCATTATGGAATATTTTGGAGGGAAGAAAAGTGAAAAGCCAGTATTGCTTGTAGGAAAAGGTTTAACTTTTGATACAGGAGGAGTTTCACTTAAACCTGGTTTAAATATGGACCAAATGAAATTTGATATGTGCGGTTCTGCGGTTGTATTTGGTGTAATGAATGCTATAGCTGAATTACAACCTAAGATGAACGTTGTAGCTATTGTTCCTTCAACGCATAATATGTTAGGTGGCTCAGCTTATAAACCTGGAGATATTCTAACCGCATACAATGGAAAAACTATTGAAGTTTTAAATACTGATGCAGAAGGTAGACTAATTCTTGCTGATGCTTTAGCATATGCAAGTAAGCATTACGACCCAGAGTATATGCTTGATTTTGCAACATTGACTGGCGCTGTGGTTATTACTCTTGGTCATATAGCCACAGGAATAATGAGTAATAATGAAACATTAGTAGAAAACATTAAAGTTTCTTCTGATAATACCGGAGAACATGTATGGCAACTACCATTATGGGATGAATATTGTGATCAAGTCAAATCCGAGGTTGCCGATGTAAAGAACTTAGGATCACCAGGTCAAGCAGGAACTATTGCTGGAGGAGCATTCCTTAAAGCATTTGTTAGCAAAGATATTCCATGGGCTCATTTCGACGTTGCAGGAACTTCATATCATGTAGAAAACAGAAGCTATATTCAAAAAAATAGTGCTTCTGGACAAGTGATTAGATTAGTGCTTGATATGCTCGGGGCTTAATGAATAAACTGAAAGCGATTAATTCAGTTCAGTTTTCAATACAATTGATAACTGCATTGCTACTTTTATACTTTACATTAAAATCTGATACTCCTGATCGAGCTATAATTCCAATTTTATTGCTTTTAGGGTGGTCGCTTGGTTTTTATCAGAGAAGAGTTACTAGAAGAAGAGTTAATAAGCTACGAGGTTCTAAGAATAAAGATGTTTTACATGAAGGTTAAGAATGAATGAATTATTCAAAAACGATATTACTTTAGATCAAGAAAATCATAAATATATTCTTAATAGTAGTCCTGAATTTAAATTTTCAAGCGTTACAGAGTTCATCCATTTTTTCTTTGAAAAGTTTAATCAAGAAAAAGTAGCTACCAAGTTGATCAATACTAACCCAAAGTATAGCGGCAAAACGTTAAATGAAGTACTTAAAGAGTGGGGTAAAGGCGCAAAAAGAGGTACAATAGTTCATAATGAATTAGAGATGTATGTAAAAGAAAATATTGATCCAAAACATCAAATGTCAATTACAGGTGTTAGATGGTTAAAAGAGAAGCAAAAGAATGAGCACAACTCATTTTTTTCAGAAGTTATAGTCTATTCAAAAGAATTAGGAATAGCAGGAACAATTGACTTGCTTGTCTACAATAGTGAACAAAATATGTATCATTTAGTTGATTGGAAAACTAATAAAAGAATTGATAAAAATTCATTTAGGAAAAAGAAAGGAATACTTTCATCATCAAAACATTTAGATGATTGTAATTTTATGCATTATTCTTTACAACTATCATTTTATAGATATATTCTTGAACGATACTATGGGTTAGAGGTGGGTAGCCAAACTTTATTTCATTTAAAAGAAAATGATACCTATGAAATTTTTAACGTAGAGTACAAAAGCGAAGATTTAATAAATATGCTTCGTGAAAAAGAATTAATCTAAAATAAAATATATTATATCAATAAGAGTATAAAGAAATAAATATCCAATTACTTCAATAAGTACACCATTTATTCTGCTAATTTTAACTAATACTTTTTCCCCAGTTTTTGTTTTTTTATACTTAAAAATATTTGGTATTAATCTTGGAGTAGATTTAACATAGCTGTTAAATTTTTCTCCGTGAATATCTTGAAGCTTTTTTTCTTCATTAGCAATAGTTGGAACATGAAATAATACAAAAATCAATAGGAGAGCCAAAGGGAGATAAATAGCTTTTAATGCTAAACTAAAACCTATTAACATTATTAAGCTGAAAAAGTATAATGGATTTCTTACCATTGAAAAAGGTCCAGCAGTAATAAGATTTTTTGTTTTATTACCTTCAATATATAATGAAGCCCAAATTCTACCAAATGAACCAAAAACAACCAATACAAAGCCTAAAATACTCATTTGTAAAGATTCGATAGTGGTTATTTCAAGAGTGTAGGCTCTGAAGTCATTATTTATAACTGATAAAACTATAAGAAGTAAAATACAGACTCTTAAAAAATACATCCTATATTTTGCTAAAAATTTCATAATAATTTATTTAATGCTTATTCTCTTTTCTTGAATTAGTTCGCATCCCGGGATATCCTCACCATTCTTTAATGATTCTTTTATTTTATCTTTGTTCAATAATTTGGTTTCTTTTACTTGAAAGAATTCGTCAGGTATTTTTTCTTCATCAACAATATGTACTTTTACAGGATTTTTATACATAGCAATTACTATGTCATCACTTTCAATCTTCTCAGTATTAGTTTTTTCGAAATTAATTCGAAGATAATCTTTTAATCTTGCAACTTTCTTTTCCAAAGAGTTTCTACGATGTTTTTGATTACTTTCTATATCTTTAATACCTAAAGCCAAATGTTCAAGATTTCGGATATATTTAGCTACGTTAGCTGATTTTGATTTGAATTCACCCTCAATTGATTCTATTTCTTTTATTAAATCTGAATCATCATGATCTAATAAATTATCTAAAGATTTTTCAAATTCATTTGCGATATCATAGAGAGTTGATTTTGACATGATTTAATATAGAAAAAAAAATAAAAGAAGTTTATAATTCTTTTATTTCTTTAAGTAAATCATTTAGCATGTCTTTTGCATCACCAAAAACCATAATAGAATTGTCATATCCAAATAATTCATTTTGCACTCCAGCAAAACCTGGATTCATACTTCTTTTATTAATAATTACCGTTCTTGATTTGTCTACATTTAAAATAGGCATACCATAGATAGGACTAGATTGATCATGTCTAGCAGCAGGGTTTACTACATCATTTGCACCAAGAATAAGTGCAACATCACAATCCTCAAATTCTGGATTAATTTCATCTAAATCTTTTAAAACGTCATAAGAAACATTTGCCTCAGCTAGCAAAACATTCATGTGTCCAGGCATTCTTCCAGCAACTGGGTGAATTGCATACAATACTGTTTTACCCATAGCTTCAAGAGATTCTGCTACTTCTCTGGCAACGTGTTGTGCTTGAGCAACTGCAAGTCCATATCCTGGAACAATAATAATTTTTTCTGCAGCATCTAAAATCATAGCCGCTTCAGTTGTTGAATAGCTCTTAATATTCATTTCTTTTCCATCTGAGCTTCCGCCTTCAGACTCAGCTCCAACTGCACCAAATATTACGTTTGCAAGAGAACGATTCATTCCTTTACACATAATGTTTGTTAAAATCAGTCCTGAAGCTCCAACAAGAGATCCACTGATAATAAGTGCATTATTACTAATTAAAAATCCTGTAACTGCCGCAGCAATTCCAGAATATGAGTTAAGAAGCGAGATCACAACTGGCATATCAGCACCACCAATTGGTATTGTAAGACCAACACCAAGAATTAATGCAAGAACAATAATAACAAAGAATGCATTTAAATAACCACTATACATTGATGAATCAAAAAATAAACCAGGTGCAAGTATTAGAGAAACTGAAAGCAGAGCAATCACAGCATTAATGGCTTGTTGACCTTTAAATGTAATAGCTCTTCCTGATATAAATCCTTGAAGTTTTCCAAATGCAACAAAACTGCCAGTAAAAGTCAATGATCCAATAAAAACACTTAAACATACAATGATAAATGGACTATTTGGTGATGATAAAAATTCTGAAGAAGCAACAAAAGCAGATGCTGCTCCACCAAGACCATTGAAAATTGCAACCATTTGAGGCATTTCAGTCATTTGAACTCTTGTTGCAAAGATTGCTCCAATAACTGCTCCGATTCCTACTCCTGCAAGTATCAAGGTAAAGTCAAATTCTTTTCCTGGATATGTTAATGTCGCTATAATAGCTATTAACATTCCTAATGAAGATAATAAGTTTCCACTTCTAGCAGTTTTAGGATGCGACAATCTTTTAATACCTAAAATAAAGGCTACTGCAGAAATTAAATAAAGGATGTTTGTTATTTGAATAGCTTCCATTTTTTTTTACTTCTTTTTAAACATTTTTAACATTCTATCTGTAACAAGAAAGCCGCCAACAACATTAATAGTTGCACAAATTAAAGCAGCTAAACCGATATATTTACTTGCATCACCTGCATCTACTAATATTGCTAGAATTGCACCAACAATAGCAATTCCTGAAATAGCATTTGAACCAGACATTAAAGGTGTGTGCAATGTAGGTGGAACTTTGTTTATAATTTCATTTCCAACAAATACTGCGAGAATAAAAATAGTAATCAAGCTAACAATATCAATTTGCATTACATTGACTCCTTAGTTGGTTGATGTCGAACTTCACCATTTTCAATAAATAGCATTCCATCAATTATCTCATCTTCTATATCAAGTTTAAATCCTTCTTCTGAATGGCAGTGATCAATGATAGCTTCAATATTTTTTGAGAAAAGCTGGCTAGAGTGATATGCCATTGTGCTTGGTAAGTTTGAATTACCATCTATTAGAACACCATTGTGATTAACTATTTCATTTTCTTGAGTTAATTCACAGTTACCACCATTTTCAGAAGCTAAATCCATAATAACTGAACCAGGCGCCATAGTTTCAACCATGCTTTTTGGTATTAACATCGGTGCAGGTCTATTTGGTATCAATGCAGTTGTAATAACGATATCTGACTTTCCAACTCTTTCTTTCATTAATTCTTGTTGTTTTGCTTTGTATTCATCGCTGGTTTCTGATGCGTAACCGCCAGAACCAACACCATCATCTGAATTGCTTTCAACTTCGACGAATTTTGCACCTAAGCTTTCAACCTGTTCTTTTACTTCAGGTCTTACATCAAATGCTTCTACTTGAGATCCCAATCTTTTGGCAGTTGCAATCGCTTGTAATCCAGCAACTCCAGCACCAATTACTAAAGTTTTTGCAGGAGAAATTGTTCCAGCAGCAGTCATTAAAAGTGGCATATATTTTCCAATATGATTTGAAGCAATTAAAACTGCTTTATAACCTGCAATGTTAGCTTGAGAGCTAAGTACATCCATTTTTTGTGCCAAAGTAGTTCTTGGAAGCAGGTTTAAAGAAAATGCAGACACTTTTTTATCTACTAATTTTTTCACACAATCAATTTCTTTAATTGTCTGTAATAAAGAGATAAAGAGTGTTCCTGATTTGAGAAGTGAAACCTCCTCATCTGATGGAGCATT
This sequence comes from uncultured Fidelibacterota bacterium, assembly GCA_902525615.1. Lineage (GTDB taxonomy): Bacteria > Fidelibacterota > Marinisomatia > Marinisomatales > Marinisomataceae > Marinisoma. The sequence goes on along the minus strand of CABZHT010000001.1, from coordinate 143,623 downwards.
TACTTTACAAACAATGTCACAATCGAAAACTTCGTTTTGGTTTACAACTTTAGCTCCAGCTTCTTTATAGTCATTATCCGAATAGTTTGATAATAGTCCTGAACCGGATACCAGAAAAAATTCATATCCTTTTTTAGATAATGCAGAAACAGTAGATGGCACGATAGCTACTCTTTTTTCTCCAGATTTGTTTTCTTTTAAAATTCCAATTTTCATAGCAGTTATATCGAGGTAAAATTACGCATTTTAGAACATTCATCAAGAACTTTATTCATATTAAAAATTTTTTTTTATTAAATTAGAAAATGCAATTATATCCCAAAGCAAAAGTCTTCAATTCTTTCAAGCTAAAAGTATCTGAATTACATACAATTTTTGTTGAAGAGTCAGGTAATAAAAATGGAAAACCGGTAATTTTTCTTCACGGAGGACCTGGAGGTGGAATTAGTTCTACTTACAGACAATATTTTAATCCAGATGAGTGGAGAATAATTATGTTTGACCAAAGAGGTTGCGGTAAAAGCGCGCCTTTTGCAGAACTTGAAGAGAATACTACATGGGATTTGGTGGCAGACATAGAAAAGATAAGAGGTCATCTTCAAATTGATCAATGGGTAGTCTTTGGGGGAAGTTGGGGAAGTACTTTGTCTTTGGCATATAGTCAAAAACATCCTAATGCGTGCAAAGGTCTAATTTTAAGAGGTATTTTTTTAGTTCGTAAGAAAGAAATTGATTGGTTTTATCAATATGGTGCAAGCAACATCTATCCAGATAAATGGGAATCTTATTTAGCACCAATTCCCGAAAATAAAAGAGATAATTTATTAAGTGCATATTATGAAATTTTAACTGGCGATGATCATAAAAAGAAAATTGAAGCAGCAAAAGCCTGGAGCACATGGGAGGGAAGTTCTGTTAGGCTCATCTTAGATGATGATTTTATATCTGATTTTGGTGATGCAAAATTTGCTGAAGCGTTTGCTAGAATTGAATGCCATTATTTTATGAACAATTGTTGGCTTCCAACTGAAAATTATTTAATCGAGAATGTTGATAAAATAAGACATATTCCAGCAGTAATAGTTCATGGAAGATATGATATAATTTGTCCTGTTGTTCAAGCTTGGGATTTACATAAAGCATGGCCGGAAGCAGATTTACATATTATTCCTGATGCAGGACATTCAATTTATGAAGAAGGTATTAAAAATAAACTACTTGAATATACTGACAAATTTCTTAAGCTTTAGTTTATATGAAATTCGCAATTATTGCTATTAATGCTCCAGCTAAAAAAGATGTTGAGTTTGTAATATCTACAGCAGAAACAATCAAGCCAGCAATGACTATCAATTTATTATTAGCATTTCTTGGTTGCTCTTTTTCATAGATAATATCTTTCTCTTTTGGAGTTTTTTCTTCTGTTTGAACAATATCAATTTCATCTTCCAGAGAAATACTATTTTTGGCAACTGATTGACTGTTTCTCAAGAAAAATTGCAAAGTTTTTCTGTTCGGAGTATTTATTTCAAAAGATTCAATCTCTGAAAATAATTGAACAGCAATTTGAGTAGATTCATCGCTATTTGAAACTTCAATATTTTTTAAAGAATCATTTTTGTAATTAGCTAAAGATAAGCTATCTGCATTAGCATCATATATCGTCATGTAGAACCATTCTGAGGAATACCAAGCAGTAACATTTTCAAGATTTACTTTCTTGTTTGAATCAAGCTGGATAACTGTACCGTTATTTTTTGATTCAATTTGCAAATTTTTAATTTTTAAATCTTGAGATAGAAGAATAGAACTGGAAGCTAAAAATAAAATAGTTACTAATAGATTATTTCTCATCCATTGAATATATTATTTGTTTAGATTCATATGAAACTATTTTATCGATGAAAAGTTCACAAATTAGAGAATCATTTATCAGTTTTTTTGAAAGTAAAAGTCATGCTCGTGTACCAAGTGCGCCGGTTCTTCCAATTGGAGATAAGTCCTTGCTATTTACAAATGCTGGAATGAATCAGTTCAAAGCAATTTTCTTGAATACAGAAGAACCTAAAGATTTACGAGTAGCAAATAGTCAAAAATGCATTAGAGTTAGCGGAAAGCATAATGATTTGGAAGAAGTTGGAAGAGATGGATTCCACCATACTTTTTTTGAAATGCTTGGCAATTGGTCATTCGGTGATTATTATAAAAAAGAAGCAATTGAATGGTCATGGGAATTGTTTACAAAAGTTTGGAAACTAGATAAATCCAGATTGTGGGTTACCGTTTATGAAGAAGACGACGAAGCTTTCGACTTATGGAAAAATCAAACAGATATAGATCCAAATCGAATAATTCGTTCTGGTGCAAAGGATAATTTTTGGGAAATGGCTGAAACTGGACCATGTGGTCCATGTTCTGAAATTCATTACTATGTTGGAAATAATCCAGCAGATCAACAAGCTGAACTGGTTAATAATTCTTCAGAGTATTGGGAATTATGGAATCTTGTATTTATTCAATTTAATCGCCTCGAAGATGGAACTATGGAGGATTTGCCAAAAAAACATGTAGACACTGGTGCAGGACTTGAAAGAATTTGTTCAGTATTGCAAAACAAAGATTCAAATTATAAAACTGATTTGTTTTTAAAAACTATTGAAGATTTAGAAAATTTTTCTAACACAAAATATCAAGATTTTGAGGTTTCATATAATGTTATTTGCGATCATATAAGAATGCTGTCATTTGCAATTGCTGATGGAGTTGTTCCATCAAATGATGGTAGAGGTTATGTTTTGAGAAGAGTTCTGAGAAGAGGTTCAAAATTTGCTATGAATTTAGAAATTAAAGAACCGATTCTATACAAATTAGTTGATTCAGTGGTTTCGACTATGTCTTCTCATTATCCAGAGCTAAAAGAAAAAAAAGAATATATTGAGCAAACTATTCTTTCAGAAGAACAGTCATTCTTGCGAACGCTTGAAAATGGAGTTATTCAATTTGAAAAAATTGTAAGCAGTACATCTGGATCAGAAATACATGGTAAAGATGCATTTAAGCTATATGATACTTATGGATTTCCACTTGATTTAACTCAGCTTATGGCTGAAGAAAGAAAGATGACTGTTAATATAGATGGTTTTGATGTTGAAATGAAAAATCAAAAAGAGTTAGCTAAATCTGGTCAAAAATTTGAAATGTATAATCTTGATTTAAAATGGAACTTAGAAACTAAAAGCAGCCATTCGATTTTTGTTGGTTATGAAAATGAAAGTATTTCTTCGAAAATTATAAATCACGCTGAAAGCGGAGACGACATAATAATCATTCTAGAAAATACACCTTTTTATTCCGAGTCTGGAGGTCAAATTGGCGATACAGGTATTATAAGTAATGATGACTTTTCAGCTAGAGTCAATGATACGCAGAAAAATGGAGATTATGTTTTACATATATGCACACTAACACATGGCAATATTGGGGACAATCTTTCTGTAGATTGCATGATAGACGTCGATAAAAGAAATAATATTAAAGTGAATCATACAGCAACCCATTTACTTCATCAATCTTTAAAAGATGTTTTAGGTAGCCAAGTAAACCAGGCAGGATCTTTAGTTCATCCAGAATATTTAAGGTTTGATATTACCCATCCAAATAAAATTTCTTCAAAGGAATTAGAAGCTATCGAGTTAATAGTAAACCAGAAAATAGGTGAAGATATCACAGTTGAAACAAGTATCAAAAGTTTGGAAGAGGCAAAAAAAGAGGGCGCTACTGCATTGTTTGGTGAAAAATATGGAGATCAAGTAAGGGTAGTTACAATGGGAGAGTTTTCGAAAGAATTATGTGGAGGAACCCATGTTTCAAGTACAGGTAAAATTAATAAATTTAAAATTAAGTATGATAAAGCAATCTCATCTGGAATTCGAAGAATAAATGCTGTCACTGATAATCAAGTTGATTTGTATTTAAAGGAAAAATCAAAAGAACTAGGATTACAAAAACAAGCAGAGCAGAAGAAAGCAGAAGAAAAGCAAAGTCAATCCATTTTACTTGATAGTATTAATGTTGATTTAATAGTAAGTAAACCAATAAAGGAAATTAATGGAACTGATTTATTTTTTAGTAAAGTTGAGCTAGGAATCGCTTCAGATTTAAAAAGCTTGAATAAAAAAATTAAAAATAAGATAGACTCAGGAATAATATTTTTATTTACTGAAATTGAAAATAAAACAACAATATCTGTTGGCATCTCAGATGACTTAATTGCTAAAAATTTAAATGCTGGAGATTTGGTAAAATCTATTGCATTAGAACTTGAAGGTGGAGGCGGAGGTAGAAAGGATTTTGCTATGGCTGGAATACCTCATACGAATGCAGATGATTTAAAAGCAGTTGTTGAAAAAATAATTTTAAGTATTTTGGAGGAAAAATAATGCAATTTCAAAAATTAAATAATTCATTCATCGTTTATGTTGAAAAGGGTGAAAAAGTTATGGAAACATTAACCAACTTTTGTATTGAAAATAATATTCATTCAGGACAATTAGCAGGTATTGGTGCAGTCAAAAATATTGATATAGGAGCATACGATATTAATACAAAAGATTATATTCATAGAAAATTTGATGAAATATTAGAGTTATTATCATTTCAAGGAAATGTAGCATTGAAAGATGGTAAACCATTCTTACATGCTCACATTACCCTAGGAACCCATGATATGGAGGTTTTTGGGGGGCATTTATTTGAAATGGAAGTAGCTGCAGTTGGAGAATTCATTATTCATGATTTTAGAGATGAAACTCATCGAAAAATGAATGATGAGATAGGACTTGCAACATTAAGTTTATGTAAACTCGAGGAGTAATTATGTCAAAATTTAAATCACCAAATCCTGTTGGGCCATACTCAATGTTTAGAAAATTATCTTCTGGAGGTTGGATAACCTCAGGACAGATCCCCATCGACCCTGATAATGGTACTTTGAACAATGATAGCATTGAAGAAGAGGTTGTACAAGTTTTTGATAATCTTGAAGCTGTTTTATCAGATAATGGAAAATCTTTAAATGATGTTAAAAAATTCTTAGTTTTTTTAACAGACTTATCAATTACTCCTTTAGTGAATGCTGAAATTGAAAAGAGACTTAATGAGCCATTTCCTGCTCGGTCAACAATTCAAGTTGCAGGTTTACCAATGGGAGCAAATGTTGAAGTAGAATGCTTAGGGTAATAAAAAATATTTTTATAGGGATGATTCTAATTTCTCTATGTTTTACTCAGCAGAGGATTGATTTTAGAACTGCAGAAGAACAAGCAAAAGATCCTAATATAGCTTTAAAAAAATCTTTGATTTTTCCAGGTGCAGGACAATTATACAATGATCAAAAAATCAAAGGATATACATTAATTGCTGCAGAACTTTTTTCTTTATATAGTTTTAATGAAAATAGAAAAAAATACAAAAACTACAATGAGAGTTATGAAAAATCTCAAGATTATTATTTAAGAGAGAGAAATCGTTTTGCTTGGATAGCAATTGGATTGTATTTTTATGGAATTCTAGATTCTGTTGTTGAGGCACATCTAGATAATTTTGATAAAATAGTTAAAGAAAATGATCCACAATCAGAGACAGGAGATATTGATGGAAAATAATAGAGAGCAATGGAGTTCAAAAGCTAGTTTCATTTTAGCAGCTGCAGGATCAGCTGTTGGTCTTGGAAATATTTGGAAATTTCCATATATAGCTGGAGAAAATGGGGGAGCTGCGTTCCTATTTATTTATTTAATTTGTATTGCTCTAATTGGTTTACCAATTCTTAACATTGAAATATTGTTAGGAAGAACTACTAAAAAAAATCCTGTAGGAGCATTTAAAACGCTTACAAATAATCCTTTTTGGAAATATGTAGGAGCGTTGGGTGTTTTAGCAAGTTTTACCATTTTATCATTTTATAGTGTTGTTGGTGGATGGTCTTTGGCTTATACATATGAAGCGTTAGTAGGGACTTTTAATACTCCAGCATTTACAAATCCTTCAACTGCAGGAGATTTCTTTAATTTTAGAAATAGTAGTCCTTTATGGGTGTTAGGGTACCATACTTTATTTTTATCTATTGTTGTTTTCATTCTTTTATCTGGAGTAAGGGCAGGTCTTGAAAAAGCGAGTAAGTTTCTTATGCCAATATTGCTATTTATTTTGATGATATTGGTTGTTCAAGGATTAATTCTTCCAGATGCAAATAAAGGTGTATCATTCTTATTTCAGCCAGATTGGTCCAAGATTAATGGCCAGACATTCCTCCTAGCATTAGGACATGCTTTTTTTACTTTGAGTTTAGGTATGGGAGCAATGATGACATACGGAAGTTATTTATCTGACAAAGACGATATTGTTAATGCATCGTATTTAGTTGCATTTTTAGATACTGTCATTGCTATTTTAGCAGGTGTAGCAATATTCACTGTAGTATTTTCATCAGGTTATGATCCTACAGCTGGACCAGGTCTAGTGTTTCATGTACTACCACCATTATTATCAAACTTAGCTGGAGGATATATATTTGCATTCTTATTCTTTTTATTGCTCTCTATCGCTGCAGTTACATCTGGAATTTCAATTTTAGAGGTAAGCGTTGCTTATTTAGTTGATGAGAGGAAAATGTCTAGAAAGAAAGCAGTATTACTTATGGCTGGTTTAGTATATTTGGCAGCTATTCCATGCGCATTGTCATTTAATGTTCTTTCTGACTATACTTTTAACTTTCAAGATAAAGCCTTTACATTTTTTGATATTGCTGATTATTTAGCGTCAAATCTTCTATTGCCTTTTGGAGGATTTTTCTTAGCAGTTTTTGCTGGATATGTATGGGGTATTGATGAGGTTATTAGAAATTTATTAATTGGTGAATCAAATTCGATATATTTTGGTAATGGAATTGTGAAATCAAAAGGATTTAAGTCTGCATTTAGTTTCACTGTAAGATATATTTGTCCAGTACTTATTTTCCTTGTTTTCCTTTACTCAATTGGATGGATATAAATTAAATGATAAGAAGACTTTTTCCAGAAGATTCAAATCAGTTTAATTTTCTGCAAAACATTTTTAAATCTTTTGATAAAGAATTTATCGACAGATTAGAAATGCTTTTTCCAATGTGGTGCGTATTATCTTTTAAACATTATTTAATCAAGTCATATGATATTTATGTTATTTTCAATCCCATTGATATTGAAAATAATGAAAAATATATTTTTTCTCTTAACAGCTATGATTGGTTTGGTATAATTAGTATCGTTTTACATACCATTTTTCTTTTATACTTAATGAAAAAATTTGATTATTTTGGTCCATTTAGAACAGTTAAATCGGATTTCCAAACAAATTTTCTATTGTTTGTTTCACTTTTTAGTTTAATAAATATTTTTATCCATGGAAAGTTGATGATAGGGTTATTTTTATTGAATGTTGTTCTATATGTAATTTATAGATCATACAGTTATTTTAGTATTTCTCTAGGACTATTTTTAAGCACTCTTACTTTATTTTTATCTCTAAGATTTAATGAACCAGTACTTGCTACTAGCGCAGCCATATATATACCTTTTTTAGTTTCTTCTTTATTATTTAAATCAAGGATTCAAATTGTTTATGCTCAAAAATATCTTCCCTTAATTATTTTTATCTTCATTTCTTCTAAAGAATTATGGTTTGGATTTATTGGACTTTTATACTTCCTCTTTTTTAATATGTATTATTATTTTTCCTCAAAAAGAAAGTATGATTTTTTAAGGTTTGATCAGGCTTAATAATATCCTGGTTTTTTTTATCTTTTTTGTTAAATTGTCCAATGTTGACCTTATTCAAAGCTTTTTGTTCTAAAAAGTTGGTTACACAAGCCATTCCACTAATTACGCCCGGAGATATTTATGTCAAATAACGTTGAAAAGAAATTAACATTTGATGATGTTTTATTAGTTCCTAGAAGATCCTCTGTTTTACCGAAAGAAGTGGATTGTGCTACTAATCTTACAAGAAATATTACTTTAAATATTCCTATAATGAGTGCAGCTATGGATACAGTCACTGAATCTGATATGGCAATTGCCTTGGCAAGACAAGGAGGTATCGGTGTTATTCACAAAAATTTAAGTATTGAAGATCAAGCTTTAATGGTAGATAAGGTGAAAAGATATGAAAGTGGTATGATTAGAAATCCTATTACTTTAGATGAAGAAAAGACTGTACGATATGCAAAACAACTAATGGAACAATATTCTATTGGAGGTTTGCCTGTTTTATCAAAAGATAAATTAGTAGGAATTATTACAAAAAGAGATATTCGTTTTGAATCAGATCTTAATACTCTTGTTAAAGATAGAATGACTTCAAAAAATTTAATTACAGTTAACTCTGATACAAGCAACGAAGATGCTAAAAAGATTCTTCAAAAACACAGAATTGAAAGATTGTTAGTAGTTGATAAGCAAAATAATCTTGATGGTTTAATTACTGTTAAAGATTTAACCAAGAAAGAGGAATTTCCTTTTTCTACTAAAGATAAAAATGGAAGATTGAGAGTTGCAGCTGCCATAAGTGTCAGAGAAGATTGGCAAGAAAGGATAAAAGCACTCATAAAAGTAGGAGTAGATGCAATTGTTGTTGATACAGCACATGGTCACTCTGAATTTGTTTTAAAATTAGTTAAAGAAGTAAAAAAAGAATTTCCAAATTTAGATTTAATTGCGGGAAATGTAGCAACCCCTGAAGCAACGGAAGATTTGATAAAAGCTGGTGCAGATTGTGTAAAAATTGGCATTGGCGCAGGCTCTAGTTGCACTACAAGAATCATTGCTGGAGTTGGAGTACCTCAGTTATCAGCTGTTATGGACTGTGCTCAGGTTGGAATAAAGCACAAAATACCTATTATTGCAGACGGTGGTATTAGGTATAGTGGAGATATTGCAAAATCTTTGGCTGCTGGTGCAAATGTAGTAATGCTTGGAGGTATGCTTGCTGGTATGGATGAAAGCCCAGGAGAAACTATTGTTTATGAAGGAAGAAGATATAAGTCTTACAGAGGAATGGGTTCACTAGCTGCAATGAAAGAAGGGGGCGGTGAAAGATATTTTCAACAAGAAAAAGATGAATTAAAATTGGTTCCAGAAGGAATCGAGGGAATGGTTCCATTTAGAGGTCCAGTTAATAATACAATTTTCCAACTAATTGGAGGTTTAAAATCTTCAATGGGCTATTGTGGCGCCAAAAATCTAAAGTCATTATATGAAAACAAAAAATTTATTGAAATTTCATCTGCAGGAGTTAAAGAAAGTCACCCTCACGAAGTAAGTATTATCAAGGAAGCCCCAAACTATCAGGGTCACGATAAGTAATTCTTTATTTTAAAGAATTTAAATGATTAGTAATCTTAGATTTTTGTCTAGCAGCGTTATTTTTATGAATAATATTTTTGCTAGCCATTTTATCAATGAATGAAACTGCACTTGAATAATATTCATCAGCAGCTTTTTTAGAGTCAGAAGATAATACATTTTTAATAAGTGTACGCATTCTTGACTTGTTTTGAGAGTTGATAGCTCTTCTCTTTAAGTCTTGTCTATCTCTTTTAATTTGTTGTTTATGTCTATCCATAAAATGTGGTTGCAACTTATTCTATTCAGAAATAGATGTCAATAATTTTCTAATTTGATTATGGTTTTAATTTTTATCCTTTAAATTACGCTATGTCGTCAAAGAATTTGAAAGAAATAGCAGATAAAGCCAGAAAAAATGATTTTATTTCCATTTCTGAGTTAATGACTGGTATTGAGAATAGAGTTTTTTCAAGAAAAGAAGTGTCCCAACTAATCTTCAAGGAGTCTCATAAATCATTGAAGATTGGAATTACAGGTCCTCCTGGTGCAGGAAAAAGTTCACTAATGAACAAGCTTATTCCTTTAATAAGGAAAGAAAATTTATCGGTAGGAGTAATTGCAATTGATCCTTCAAGCCCAATTACTGGAGGTTCTTTTCTGGGAGATAGAGTAAGAATTAATAATGCTGTAAATGATGATAATGTTTTTGTAAGAAGTATGGGATCTAGAGCAGAGCTTGGTGGAGTAACTGAGTTAGCAGAAGATTTTAGTGATATTTTGGCATTTAGTGGAAAAGATATAATTTTTATAGAAACTGTTGGAGTAGGACAATCTGAGTACAGTGTGTCCGAAATTACTGATCTGACTACTTTAGTTTTCGTTCCTGAATCTGGAGATGAAATCCAACTTCTAAAAGCTGGGATTTTAGAACTAGCCGATGTATTTGTTGTTAATAAGTCTGATAGAAAAGATTCTAATCTATTAGTAAAATCTATAAATAATATTTTATCATCAACAAAAAAAGACTCAAAGAAAATTCCAATTTTCAAAACAAGCTGTAAAACGGATGAGGGTATTGAAGATTTTTCACAAGCTATTACTTCATACTTCAAATCCATGAAAGACAATAAAGATATACAAGAGAAGCAAGTTTTAAGATATAATCGAAGAATAAAATCAATAATTGAAAAAGATATTTTAAGTCAGTTTTGGAATGAGGAAAGAACAGCTCTGTTAGATGGTATTGATAAAGCCTCAATAAAAACAAAGTCACCATACGAGCTTGTTAATGAAATTAAGGGAAAAAATGAATAATAATGATATGTCGATAGTAGATCATCTTGAAGAATTAAGATGGAGAATTTTAAAGTCGCTAGGTTCGATACTTTTAATGTCAGTTTTAACATTCAATTTTGCAAATTTTCTTGTAGATATCCTCATAAAACCTGCTTCTCAAATTAATTCAGATTTAAACCTTCAGGTTTTAACAATTCAAGGTATGTTTCTTTTAAAATGGAACTTGGCTATCATTGGAGGAATTATTTTATCTCTTCCAGTTATAACAGTTCAAGTTTGGAAATTTTTATCTCCAGGCCTTTATGATAAAGAAAAGAAGATACTAATTCCGCTTATCCTTACCGCATTTATTTGTTTTATTTTGGGAGGTGTTTTTGCTTATAAGGTAATCTTACCTTTTTCTTTAGATTTTTTTGCATCAATGATAACAGCAGATATCCAAAACAATTTCTCAATAAATTATTATTTTAGTTTTGTATTATCTTTGATGATTGGAGCAGGATTAATTTTCGAATTGCCTGTCGCATCTTTCTTATTTTCTTCAATTGGATTAATTAATCCAGAATTTTTAAAAACATACAGAAGAGAGGCTATTGCTATAACAGTTGTTCTTTCTGCAATAATTACGCCTCCAGACCCAATTAGTCTGATTATAATGTCTATTCCAATGTTAATCTTGTACGAGATAAGTATAGTCGTCTCCTGGTTTGCTAATAAACTTTTTAATAATGAGACATGAAAAAGATTTTAGTCATCAGAATGAGTGCAATTGGTGATATTGTTCTTGCAACATCATTTCTAGAATCAGTAAAACAAAAATACCCTGATAGTGAGATACATTTTCTTATCAAGAAGGAATTCTCTGATCTTGTAAAAAAACATCCAATTATTGATAAACTTATATCTTTTGATAAAAAATTAGGATTAAATGAGCTATTTCGATTGGGAAGATTTTTAAGGAGTAATAATTATGACATAATTTTTGATATCCATAGCGTTTTTAGAACAAGAGTTTTATCACTTTTTTTAAGAAAGAATTTATTTAAGAAGATAAAAAAACCAAGATTAAGAAGATTCCTATTGTTTTACGGTTATAAAAATTATTTTGAAGAAAGTTTCAGTCATATAAAAATGTATCATACCTTATTAGGACAAGATAAAACTTTTCCTCAAACAAACTTGTATATTGATCAACTTGAGGAACATAAAACTAAACAGTTTTTAAGAGAAAATAACATTGGAAATAATTATATAGCTATTGTCCCAGGTGCTGCGTGGAGTCAAAAGCAATGGTCGATTGACAATTATAATAATTTAATAAAAAAGTTAATTCGTTCTTTTAATTCAACAATTGTTATTCTTGGATCTACAAATGATTTTATTTGTGATAAAATTATTAAACATGACAAAATCATAAACTTAAAAGATAAAACATCTTTAAGAATGGCAATGGGTGTAGTTAAATATGCAAAGCATACTTTAGGAAGTGATACTGGTCTTTTACATGTTTCTGAAGCAATGGGGACACCAGTAACAATGATTTTAGGTCCTACATCTAAAGAAACAGGTGCTAGAGTTACATTAAGTGACTCAAGAGTCATTGAAAATAAAGATTTATGGTGCAGACCGTGCTCACAAAATGGTAGTAGACCTTGTTATAGAAAAGAACAGTACTGTATGACTGCAATAGACAGCGAAAAAGTGTATAGCAATGTAAGTAGGGCTCTAACATTATGATAGTTCTAATATTTTTATACAACCTTGTAGCTCTTCCAATAATTTTGCTTTTATCAATTATTTTTTCAATTTTTAACAAAAAAGTAAGAAGAGGATTAATTGGGAGATTTAATTCTTTTTCAGCACTCAAATCATTCCCAACGAACAAGTTTTCAAAGATTTATTGGTTTCATTGCGCATCTTTTGGAGAATATCAACAAGTTGAGACATTGATTGAGCAAATAAAAAAAAGAGATCAAGGTATAGGAATTATAACCTCTTTTTTTTCACCGTCAGGATTTGAAAATGTAAATGATAGAAATATTGATCTTAAAATTTATTTACCATTTGATTTTATTTTTTCATCATTTAGGGTTTTAAGGATAGTAAAACCTAGTAAAATATTCTTTACTTCAAGTGATTTTTGGCCAAGTTTTTTATTTGCTGCAAATCAGTTAAATATTACAACAGTTTTAACATCAGCAAGATATAGAAAATCATATAACATATTTTTGAAAATGTTTAATAAGATATTTTGTGTAAGTGATAATGATTATCATCAAATAAAAATGAATATTTCAAATGATAAAATTTATAAAGTTGGAAATCCTCGATATGATAGAATATTAAATAATTTAGAAAATGTTGAATACAAACTTTATTCTTCTAGAAAGGATGAAAGTAATATATTGATTTTTGCAAGTATGTGGCATGAAGACAATAAAATTATTTTTGAAAAGTTTATTAATTCACCATTAGTTAATCATTTTGAAAAAGTGATAATTGTTCCTCATGAAGTAACTGATTCCTATTTGAATTACTATTGTTCTGTTATCGCGGATAATGATTTTTCATTCAAAAAAATAAATCAATATCAAAATTTTAACAAATTTGAAGAAAAGTATATTATTGTAAATAAAGTAGGTTTTCTTTCAAAATTATACGCCCAAAGTACTATTGCCTATATTGGAGGAGGCTTTTCAAAATCGGGAATACATAATATTATTGAGCCCGCAGCTGCTTCAAATCCAGTTATTTTTGGTTCTAATTTTCTGAATTCTAATAAATCTGACGCTGAAGGTTTAATAGATGTTTCAGGTGGTTTTTCAATCGATTCCTATGAGATATTTACTGATAAAATAAATTGGCTTTTAGATAAAAATAATTATAATAATTCATCAAAAAATTGTAAATCTTTTGTTACTAAAAATTCTGGCTCCACTGAAAAAACTTTAAAGGAATTATATGAGTAAATTGTTCAAAGTTAGCGATATATTTCTTGTCCCTAATCTAATTACAATTCTGAGATTTTTTCTTATTGCTCCAATGATTATAACTTACAAGAATGGAATGCAATCGTATTTCTTAATAATACTCTTTGTATCATTATTATCAGATTTTCTAGATGGAATTGCTGCTAGAATTCTTGACCAAAAATCAGAGCTTGGCAAGACACTTGATCCGATAGCAGATGGAATTACCCTCTTTGCTTTTATTATCCTTTTTAATCAAGAAGGTCTAATCTCAACTTGGTTTATGATTTTTTATTTTTTACGTCAATTAACAATTTTAATATTTTCACTTTGGTTTTTACCAAAATTAAAAACAGTTTATGGCTCCAATATTTTAGGCAAAACAGGAGTATGTTTTTTAGGAGCTGCATTATGCATTTTTGCATTTAAGGTTCAGAGTATATATTATATTACGCCTGTGTTATTAAACATTGCCGCTATTTTACTATTTATTAGTCTTCTTGATTATCTAAGATTTTTCCTTAAAATAAAATAAAACTTCTACATAATTGTCATACATATTATTTTACTTTATCGTTAATAATATTTAAATTATTGGTCATTATGGCAGACTTTAAAGTAGAATCAAAATTTTCTCCAGCGGGAGACCAGCCATCAGCTATATCTGAACTGTCAGATGGATTGAAGGAAAATGCTTCTCATCAGACTTTACTTGGTGTAACAGGTTCAGGAAAAACATATACAATTGCAAAGGTAATTGAGGAAGTTCAAAAGCCGACTTTAGTTATTTCTCATAATAAAACTTTAGCAGCTCAGCTTTACGGAGAATTCAAAAACTTATTTCCAAATAATGCTGTTGAATACTTTATTAGCTATTACGATTATTATCAGCCTGAATCATATATGCCAGTAACTGATACATTTATAGAAAAAGACTTTTCAATGAATGAAGAAATAGATCGTTTAAGATTAAAAGCAACCAGCTCTTTACTTCAAAGGAAAGATGTCATTGTCGTCAGCTCTGTTTCATGTATATATGGTTTAGGTAATCCAAAAGAATGGAAGAAGCAAGTGGTTCATTTAAAGCTTGATGATTCTATTAGCAGGTCTAGCTTAACTGAATACCTTGTCGATATTTATTATCAAAGAAATGATCAAGTTTTAGAGAGATGTAATTTTAGAATTTTAGGAGATATTTTTGAAATCTTTCCAGCGTATGAGGATAAGGCTATCAGAGTTGATATTTTTGACAATATTATTCAATCAATAGTTTCATTTGACCCTTTAACAGGAGAAGAACATTCTGAACATGATGAATTTTATCTATATCCAGCAAGACATTTCATTTCTGATAAAGATAAAAATGATTCGGTTATTAAAGAGATAAAAAGAGACTTGATTGAGAGGACTAAGTTCTTTAATGAAAACGAAAAGTTTTTAGAAGAACAAAGAATTAGTCAAAGAACCAATTTTGATATTGAAATGATTCAAGAGATTGGGTATTGTTCTGGCATTGAAAATTATTCAAGATATTTCGATGGCAGAAAAGAAGGTGAAAGACCTTTTACATTAATTGATTTTTTCCCTGAAGACTTTTTAACTGTAATTGATGAGTCTCATGTTACTTTACCTCAAATCCAGGCTATGTATGGTGGAGATAGAAAGCGTAAAGATAATTTGATTGATTATGGGTTTAGATTACCCTCAGCATATGATAATAGACCACTAAAATCAGGTGAATTTTCAACACTTCAAAATCAAGTTATTTATGCATCAGCAACTCCGTCACATAGAGAACTAGAATTGTCGCAGGGAGCAGTCACTGAATTAATTAATAGACCTACTGGACTGGTAGATCCTGAGTTAACCATAAGAACATCTGCTGGTCAAATTGATGATCTTATTTCAGAGATAAAGATTAGATCATCAAAAGATGAACGATGTTTAGTTACTACATTAACCAAGAAAATGGCTGAAGATTTATCTGAGTATTTAAGTTCTGTTGGTTTAAGAGTTCGATATCTTCACTCAGAAGTAAAAACCATTGAAAGAGTTAAAATTTTAAGAGATTTAAGATTAGGTGATTTTGATGTTTTAGTTGGAATCAATCTATTAAGAGAAGGTTTAGATCTTCCTGAAGTATCTTTAGTTGCAATTTTAGATGCTGATAAGGAAGGATTTCTTAGATCTAAAAGTTCATTGGTTCAAACAGCAGGAAGGGCAGCTCGACATGAGCAAGGTAAAGTAATTTTGTACGCTGATAAAATAACGGATTCGATGAAGTATTTGATTGATGAAACTGATCGAAGAAGAAAAATTCAAATGAAATACAATAAAGAAAACAACATTACTCCAAAAACTGTTAAAAAATCAGTTGAGGAAATTATGCAATCAACTAGAGTCGCTGAATCTTACAGAGATAGTGAAATTGAAGTTAAAAGAGATGTTGCGACGGACAAGTTTTTACTGGAGGATAAAAAAATTGTTGTAGAAATGATCAGAGAAGAGATGCTTGATGCAGCTGAAAATTTAGAATTTGAAAAAGCAGCCAAGCTAAGAGATGAAATGAACAAACTAGAAAAAGAAATTAAGTTATAATCAACGGAGATATTATGAATATAGATTTAATTAAACAAAAAGCAGGTATTATTGGAGAAAGCAATGCTATTAATCAGGTTTTAGAAATGGTTGCCCAAGTAGCAAATGTAGATATTTCAGTTTTAATTAATGGAGAATCAGGAACTGGAAAAGAATTAGTAAGCAAAGCATTGCATTTAGGCAGTAAGCGTGTATCAAGCGAGCTTGTAATTGTTAATTGTGGAGCTATTCCAGAAGGAATCATAGAAAGCGAGCTTTTTGGACATAAAAAAGGGGCTTATACAGATGCTGCAGATTCCAGAAAAGGATACTTTGAAACAGCTAATAAGGGTACAATTTTTTTAGATGAAATTGGTGATATGCCATTGGAGACTCAGGTTAAAGTTCTTCGAGTCTTAGAATCAGGTGAGTTTATGAGAGTAGGTGACTCTGTAACAAAGAAAACAGATGTAAGAGTTATTGCTGCAACGAACAAGGATTTGGCAAAGCTAGTCCAAGAAGGGAAGTTTAGGCAAGATTTGTATTATAGATTGAAAACCGTAACAATCAACATTCCACCATTGAGGAAAAGAGCAAATGATATTAGGCTTCTAGTGGATAGGTTTGCATTACAATTTAGCAGAACAAATGATATTAAGTATAAAGGCTTTACGCCTGAATCAATTAAAGAAATGCAGGACTATCATTGGCCAGGAAATGTAAGAGAATTGAGAAACTTTGTAGAAAGTATTTTAATTTTGCAGAAAGGTGAAAGAATTACTGCAGATATGGTTGCTACTCAGTTGATTGGAGATAAAATTGAGCCTATGGAAAATAATACCTCTCTACCTTTAGTTGTAAACAGAGATCCTGATCAAGCAGAAAGAGAACTAATTCTACGTCAACTACTTTTCTTAAGACAAGACATTGAAGATTTAAAATTAATGATGAAAGAATCTAGTTTTTCTGAATTAAATTCATCGAGAAGCATTGATCAATCATTTGGTTCAGAAATTCAGGATAATGAAATATTTGATGAGAATGAAAATCTAATTAAAGGTAAGATGATTGGAGCTTTTAATACTAAGGATCTTGAAAAAGAAATGATTATAAGAACTTTAGAGCATTTTAATAATAATAGAAGAGCCGCAGCTAAATCACTTGGTATGAGTGAAAGAACTCTTTATAGAAAAATAAATGATTTTGATATTGAAAAGAAAATTAAAAAAGATAGTTAATTCTATATCAATTTTCCTGATTGTTGGATGTAGTTATTATTCTATGGCAGGATCAATTCCAGCCAATATCAATAACGTTTATATACCATTAATTGAAAATGATACTGCGGAATTCGAGATTTCTGAAAATTTAACTTCAAAAATAACGCAAGAAATTGCTATTCAAAATATTTTAAAAATTACAGATAATAGTAATAGTGATAGTACTATTCTGGGAGTAATAACCAGTGCTACTGATGGACCTTTTACTTTTGATAGTAACGAGCAGGTAGATGAGTATCGATTTTCAATTTCTATAAAAATTTTATGGGTTGATAATGAAAATGAAAAAAATTTAATTGAAAAAACTTTTACAGGTTTCGGAAATTATAGTATAAATAATAATCCTTCTTCGGACGGAATAGATAATGATAACGATGGAATTCTTGATGAAAATGATGATGATGAATTTGGAGATTCAAGAGAGTTGGCAATTAATATTGCCATTAACAAAATTGCATCAGATGTTGTAAATTCAATCCTTTCTACATGGTAAAGAAAATGAAAAATATATCAATAAATAAATTAAAAGATTTTATAGGAAAAGAAGTTCAGCTAAATGGATGGATTTACAATCTCAGATCCGTTGGAAAAATTTGGTTTGCAATCGTTAGAGACGGTACAGGTTTTGTCCAATGCGTTGTTACAAGCAATGATGTTTCAACTGATGTTTTTGAACTTGAATCCGCTCTTACTCAAGAATCATCTGTTACTGTGACAGGAATTGTTCAAGAGGATTCTCGTTCTGATTTGGGAGTTGAGATTCTCGTAAAAGATATGGATGTAATTCATATTGCTGAAGAATATCCGATTGCTTTGAAAGAGCACGGAGTAAGCTTTTTAATGGATAATAGACATCTTTGGTTACGATCAAAGAAACAGTACGCTATAATGAAAGTTCGTCAAAATGTAATTAAATCAATTAGAGATTTTTTTGATACAAGAGATTTTGTGTTAATAGACTCACCTATGTTTACTGGAAATGCTGTTGAAGGCACTACTACATTATTTGAAACTGAATATTTTAATAGATCAGCTTATTTAACTCAAAGTGGACAGCTATATCAGGAAGCTGGGGCAATGGCCTTTGGAAAATCATATTGTTTTGGTCCATGTTTTAGGGCTGAAAAATCAAAAACGAGAAAACATTTAACAGAATTTTGGATGGTAGAACCAGAGATGGCATTTTATGATTTAAAAGATAATATGGATTTGATTGAGGAATTTATTGTTCATATCGTTTCTCAAAGTATTAAAAATTGTAAAGAAGAGTTAAAAATTTTGGAAAGAGATATTACATTGCTCGAGAAAGTAAAATCTCCATTTCCTCGAATAACCTATGATGAAGCTGTTAAGCTCTTACATGATAATGGTCAAAAATTTAAGTACGGTAGTGATTTTGGAGCACCGGATGAAGAATTGATTGCCTCAAAGTTTGATAGCCCTGTGATGATACATAGCTGGCCTCATGAAACTAAAGCTTTTTATATGAAAAGAGATGATTCTGACAAACTTGCTTTAGGGGTAGATGTTATTGCTCCAGAAGGTTACGGTGAAATAGTTGGTGGGGGACAAAGAGAAGATGATCACGACACTTTGGTTGAGAGAATAGAAAATCATGGACTGCCTATAAGCGCATTTAAGTGGTATTTAGATTTAAGAAAATATGGTTCAGTTACTCATTCTGGATTTGGATTGGGGCTTGAAAGAACAGTTTCATGGATATGTGGAATAGATCATGTAAGACAAACAATTCCTTTTCCAAGAACAATGGGAAGATTGGAGCCATAATGAAATTTGATGGAAGAATTGCTGTTTTTGGAGGAAGGTTTATTACAGAAGAAATTTATAACGATTCAGTAGAAATTGGGAAACGAATGGCCGAAAAAAATTGGTTAGTTTTCTGCGGTGGCGGTGAAGGTGTAATGGAAGCTATTGCTAAAGGCGTATCACTTCGTGGTGGAACATGTATCGGAATTTTAAAAGACAAAGATTTTAAAACTGGAAATGAATATCTCAGTATTCCAATTTCAACTGGATTGGATATAACTAGAAATGCCTTAATTAGTTATAATTGCGATTTAGGCGTTGCAATTTCTGGAGCCTATGGAACTCTTAGTGAAATAGCCTTTACATTAGCTCAAGAAAAGCAGTTAATTGCTTATAATAGTTGGGATATTCCAAAATCAATTCAAGTTAAAACTATAGATTCTTTAATTGAGGAAGTAGATAAGTGTCTAAAGCATTAAATGTTGCAGTTTGTCAAATAAACCCTACATTAGGAAATTTTCAAAAAAATATTGATATAATTTCTAAAAACTATAAATACGCAGTAGAAAAAGGTGCAGACTTAGTGGTCTTTCCAGAAATGTCTATAACAGGTTATCCACCTCAAGATTTACTCAATAATAAAGAATTTATTAGTCAAAATATTTCCTGCTTGAATAAGCTTGCTAAATTAATAACTATTCCATGTATTTTGGGTTATACTGATTTTGAGGATAATAAAAAATTCAATGCAGCTGCTGTGTGCCAAGATGGAGAAATAGTTTATAAATATCACAAAATTCATTTACCAAATTATGATGTATTTGATGAAAGAAGATATTTTCATAGCGGTGATTCAGTTGGAATATTTGATTTAAAAGTAAATAATTCTGATTACAAAATTGCGTTACAAATTTGTGAAGATTTATGGGAAGATGAATATGAACGAAAAATATCAGGAGAGATTATTGAAAATAGCCCTGATTTGATTATTAATATTTCAGCTTCTCCATTTGCAAAAGATAGAAAAAATGACAGGATGAAATTAATTCAAAACAAATACAAGGATGCAAATTGTCCATTTATTTATTGCAATCTTGTTGGTGGCCAAGATGAATTGATTTTTGATGGTTTCTCGATGGTTTTTAACAGCGAATCAGAATTAATTGATATTGCTAATGGTTTTGAAGAACAAATTCTAATAACTGATCTCAAAACAAAAGAATCAATTGAAAATATATCTCCGAATGAGCAGTTATTTAAGGCATTATCTTTAGGAATAAAGGATTATTTCATTAAAACAGGACATGAAAAAGCTGTTATTGGACTAAGTGGAGGTATTGATTCAGCGTTGGTAGCTTGTCTTGCTGTAGATGCTCTTGGTTCAGAAAATGTATCTTTGATTTCAATGCCTTCAAGGTTTTCAAGTTATCACAGTAAAAGTGATGCGAAACAATTAGCTGAAAATCTTGATACAAATTTTAAAACAGTAGACATTGATAGCTTATTTCAAGCTTATTTAGATGTTATGAATGTACATTTTGATGGGTCAAATCCAAATGTAGCTGAAGAAAATATTCAATCAAGAATAAGAGGAAATATTTTAATGGCATTTTCAAACAAGTTTGGCTCTTTAGTTTTATCTACAGGAAATAAAACAGAATTGGCGCTTGGATATTGTACTTTATACGGAGATATGAGTGGAGGGTTATCAGCTATTGGAGATTTAAATAAAACCGAAGTATATCAGCTTTCAAAGTGGATTAATCAAGATAATGAAACTATTCCTAAAAATATTATAGATAAAGAACCATCAGCAGAGCTTGCTCCCAATCAGGTTGATCCATTTGATTATGATTTAATTAGTCCAATTGTAGATAAAATTGTTTTCGGAGATGGAAATGAGCAAAATGAACAATATTTAAGTCTAAAAAAGAAGATAAATATTAATGAACATAAAAGAAGACAAGCTGCTCCCGTTCTTAGAGTAAGTAAAAAAGCTTTCGGTATTGGAAGAAGAATTCCAATTGTAAATCATTTTCATGAGTAGTACGACAAAACCTATAAGAAATTTCTGCATTATTGCACATATAGATCACGGTAAGTCCACCCTTGCTGACAGACTTCTTGAGTATACTGGAACCATTTCAAAGAAGAAGATGCAAGATCAAGTTTTAGATAATATGGAACTGGAAAGAGAAAGAGGTATTACTATTAAAAGTCATTCGATTCGAATTGATTATAATGGACATATTTTAAATTTAATTGATACGCCTGGTCATGTTGATTTTACTTATGAAGTTTCAAGAACACTATCTGCGAGTGAAGGTGCATTGTTAATTGTAGATGCAGCTCAAGGAATAGAAGCTCAAACTGTCACAAATTATTTACTAGCTATTGATAATGATTTAGAAATTATACCTGTTATAAATAAAGTTGATTTACCTAATGCCGATATAGAAAATGTTACATCTCAAATTATTGAATTAGTTGGTTGTTCAAAGGATGATATTTTACTAGCAAGCGCTAAAACAGGAGAAGGAATTGAAGATATTTTAACTACAATCATTGATAAAATTCCTCCTCCAGACGAACCAAAAAATGAAGAATTTAAAGGTTTAATTTTTGACTCAATATATGATAGATATCGAGGAGTTGTTGCTTATGTAAGGGTATACGAAGGTTCATTGAAAAAAGGTAGTAGAATTAAGTTTTTTGCGCATAATACACATTATGATGTAGATGAAGTAGGTCACTTTGTTATTGAAAGAAAAAAAGCAGATTCCATTAAAGCTGGAGAAGTAGGATATATAATAGCGAATGTCAGAGATATTGAACATGTTTTAGCTGGAGACACAGTTACAAATTTTAACAAGCCTTGTAAAAACCCTTTACCTGGATTTCAAAAGATAAAACCTATGGTTTTTTCAGGTCTTTTTCCATCGGATGCTGGAGATTATGACGATTTACGAACTGCACTTGAAAAACTTAAGCTAAATGATGCTTCGCTATCTTTTGAACCAGAGGTAAGTGATGCGCTTGGTTTTGGTTATAGATGTGGATTCCTTGGGTTGCTTCATATGGAAATCATTCAAGAAAGATTAGAAAGGGAATTTGACCTTTCAATTGTTACCACCAGTCCAAATGTAAAATATCTGGCTAATCTAAAAGACGGTTCTCAAGTTGAGGTTCAACGTCCTGCTTTATTACCTGAGCCAAAATTCCTTGAAAGTTTAATGGAGCCTATTGTTACAGCAGAAATTCTTACTCCTGTTGATTATATAGGCAATGTAATGAAGATATGTGAAGAGAAAAGAGGGAAATACAAATCCACTCAATATTTATCTAAATCAAAAGTGCAACTTATATATGAACTACCTTTAGGTGAAATTCTTTTTGATTTCTATGATAAAATGAAATCAGGCTCAAAAGGTTACGCTTCATTTGACTACACATTTAAAGAATATCAAACTAGCAAGCTCGATAAGCTGGATATTTTAATAAATAAAGAACCCGTTGATGCATTATCAATGATATGTGCCAAGAAAGACTCTTACCATAGAGGTTTAGCCTTATGTCAGAAATTAAAGGAGTTAATTCCAAGGCATCAAATTCAGATCCCTATTCAAGCTTCAATTGGATCAAGGGTTATTGCAAGAACTAATATTGCTCCATTTAGAAAAAATGTTACTGAAAAACTCTACGGTGGAGATGTTACTAGAAAAAATAAATTACTTCAAAAGCAGAAAAAGGGTAAAAAAAGAATGCGAATGATTGGAAGGGTTGAAGTTCCACAGGAAGCCCTATTGGCAGTTCTTAAAATATAGTATGTTTTCTGAATATTTTTTTAAATCTAAATCTTTATTTTATAGTTTACTTGTCACTTTACCTCTCTTTATAATTTATGAAATCGGGATTTTCTTTTTGTTACAAGCAGATATAGTGTTCTATAAAAATGGAGCAGATGTTTTAGTTGAAGAATTTATAAAAATGCTAGGATTGAATGGATACTATGTAGCTAGTTCTATTTTTATAATTGTACTTTTTTTTGTTCTTTTCAGTCAAAGAAAAAATTTTAAAACGTTTGATATATCTATTAAATATATTTCAATCATGATTATAGAATCTTTGCTTTATGCAGGTGTTTTATTGTTAGTTCTTCAAAATATCTATCTAATTCAAGGTTTAACAACTAATGTAATAAATAATATCATTTTATCTATTGGTGCAGGGTTGTATGAAGAGCTTATTTTCCGTTTTTTATTATTATTTATTTTAACAAAATCATTTTCATTCATTTTCAAAACCAATGAATCTTCTTCCCTAATTCTATCGATTATTTTTAGTTCAATTCTGTTTTCATCATTTCATTATATTGGAATTGAGTCATTTACTCCATTATCATTTGCTTTGAGATTTATTGCCGGTGTTTATTTATCGTTAATATACATAAATCGTGGTTTCGGCATTGTTGCTTTAACTCATGCATTTTATGATTTATTTGTTATTTTTCAATTAACTTAGCCTATGAAAAAAATATGTTTTTATTTAATGGTGATAAGCCAAATTTTTGCTCAAACAACTATTGATACGTTGTCAGTAACAATTTATCCTGAATTCTCTTATCCTGGGGTAGCAATAGAATATAAGTTCGATAAATTTGGAAATGATGAGATAGAATTCCCTGTATCTTCAGATATAGATTCTGTGCTTTATACAGTTTCAGGAGAAGGGTTAGAATTTGAACAAATTTTGAAAACAAATGAAAATTCTTTGCAAGCTATCAATCAGGATGGAAATCACACTATTTATTTATTTCTAGATAGATTTATCAAAGATCCGGGCCCAAGAAGATTTTCATATGATTTTGAGTCTAACCAAATAATTAAAACTTTTATTCTTGGGGTTCAAATACCTTTTGCTTCAGAAGATTTTACGGTTAACGCTGAAGGTTTTTCTCTTGAAAGAGTTAGAGATCAAAATGGTCTAACATTTTTCCAGGGAATTATTAATAATTTTTCAGAATCATCATCAGAGATTAATTTAAGTTATTATAATCCACATGGAAATACGTCAATTGAATATGCTGCAAATATAAGCACCCAAGATTCTGTGGTTCAGCCACCACCAACTGCAAGCGATAGATTTGTTAGATATCCTTTTATTACTTGGGAGCCAATGATAGCCTTTTTGCTATTATCAATTATTTTAGTTGTTATCTATGAGTTTCAAAGGATTAGAGATGCATAGAATATTAATTATTTTAATATTTTCATTTACATCACAAGCCTGTGACTATAAACGAGATGCTATTGGTGGAAACGATGATATTGTTGTACTTGCTGCAAAAGAAGATAGAGAAAAAATAAGTTCTTTATTATACATTGTTTTCAATGACACTCTTTTAACCCCATCTCCTGAATCATTCTATAATATTAAATTTGCTGAACCAGAGAGTTTTTCAGCACTTAAAACTCAAACAAATCTTGTAATTGCATCTATTGGTGATTATGAGCTAAATCCTGCAACTAAGCTAACCAAAGATTTATTAGGAGAAAGCGCATTTAAAAAAACACTAAATGATACTCCTTTAATTTTATCAAGAAATCAATTTGCTAAAAATCAATTATTTATGATTATAAGTGGTAATGATTATGAGCAGATAAACGATTACCTGCTTCAGAATAGCACTTTTATAAAACAGCAATTCGATGAAAATTTTTTCAAAAAACAAGCTCAATATTTTTTAGAAAATGAAAGACAGGAAGAATTAGAGTCTGAAATATATAGCTCATATGATTGGACAATGAAAATTCCATGGGGATGGGAATTGATAAGAAATGATAGTGATAAATCATTTTTTTGGATTGGACAAGAACTTCCATTTAGATGGATTGCTGTTCATTGGAGAAATGGAAATCATTTTAGCAAGGAAGATGCTTTAGAATATCTTTCAGACTTTCCTCAAGAGTATTTTAGTTCTGTTAGATATAATCAAGATTATTTGAATATTGAATTTGATGATTTCAATGATGAATCAGCTTATAGAATTTTTGGTTTATGGGAATCAATTGATGATGCTAAAGGCGGTCCTTTTCAAGGATATATCTTTTATGATTATGAAAATGATAGAACCTTTTATATAAGTTATATAGTTTTTAATCCTGGAGGGAAAAAAGCATTCTATATGCGCCAAATGGAAATGATTGCTAAAACAATAGATATCAATTAGATGAAAAACTTAGTTATCCTGCCAACGTACAATGAATCAAAAAATATTGTTAAAACTATCAATTTAGTTTTAGCCCAAAGAGACGACTTAAATATTCTTATCATTGACGATAATTCTCCTGATGGTACTGCAAAAATTGTTAAAGATTTAAATAATGAAAAAATTTTCATAATTGAGCGTGAATCAAAAAAAGGTTTAGGCTCAGCATATGTTGAAGGCTTTTCATGGTCTTTAAAAAATAACTATCAAAAAATAATTCAAATGGATGCAGACTTATCTCATGATCCAAAAGAAATTAATCCTATGTTGAATTTATTGGAAAGTAATGACCTAGTAATTGGTAGTAGGTATGAAGGAGGTTTAAGAGTAATTAATTGGCCTATCAGAAGGTTGTACATCAGTTATTTTGCTAATATTTATGCAAGAATAATTACAGGTACTCCTGTTAAAGACTTGACAGCTGGATTCAAGGGTTGGACAAAAGATACTTTACATAGAATTAATTTTCAGGAATGTTCTTCTCAGGGATATTGTTTTCAAATTGAGACTTCTTTTAGAGCATTTCAAAAAGGTTGTAAGTTGATTGAGCATCCTATAGTTTTTACTGATAGAACTGTTGGAGAATCAAAAATGAGTAAGGTTGTAATGATAGAGGCTGTATTTAAAGTTTGGTTGTTTGGTTTATGGAGATTGCTAAGGTTAAAAAAATGAAAAGATATTATTTACCATTTGAAAAATCGTTAAAAGATTTAGATTTTGAAATTGAAAAATTGTCAACATCCGAATCTGATTTAAAACAATTAAAAGATTTAATTATTCAAAGGGAAAATTTGGAAAAAGAAATTTTTTCAGATTTATCTCCTTGGGAGACTGTCCAACTAGCTAGACATCCAAATAGGCCTTATACCCTTGATTACATCAATGCCTGGTGTGATAATTTCATAGAATTGCATGGAGATAAAGCTTTTTCAGATGACAACGCAGTTGTTGCAGGAATTGGAATCATCGACGAAGTAAAGGTTGCTATTATTGGTCAACAAAAAGGAAGAAACACTAAAGATAATATTTTTAGAAATTTTGGAATGATGAAACCTGAAGGTTATAGAAAAGCATTAAGAGTGATGAAGTTAGCTGAGAAATTTAAATTGCCTATAATTACATTGATTGACACCCCTGGAGCTGACCCAGGTATTGGAGCCGAAGAAAGGGGACAAGGGTATGCTATAGCAAATAATCTTTTTGAAATGGCTTCAATTACAACTCAAATTTTATCAATTGTGATTGGAGAAGGAGCTAGCGGTGGCGCATTAGGCATTGGACTTTGCGATAAGATGATTATGCTTGAGAATACTTGGTTTTCTGTTATCAGTCCCGAGGGTTGTGCATCTATTTTATGGAAAGATTCTTCAAAAGCACCAGAAGCTGCTAAATCCTTAAAACTTACCCCTAAAGATTTGATGGAACATAATATTTGTAATATGATTGTTTACGAGCCTTCTGGAGGTGCACATAGACATTTTGATGCTACTGCAGATATTCTTAAGGAAACAATTTTAAGTGAAATAAAAGAATTGCAAAATAACTTGAGTAGTGATTTTTTAGAATCAAGAGTTTTAAGATATGATAAGCTTGGTGTTTTTAGAGAAGATTAATAAAAATCGTATCTATAATCTTTAATATCTGAATTTTTTCTTAGCGCTAATAACCAATTATCCCAAATTAAGTTTTGTCTATTAATTAATAAACTAAATTTGATTGAGTCACTCATTTCATCAAAATCTTTTTGGTTTATTTCATCAATATTTAAAATTTTTATAAATGCTTGACCTCTGATTGTTGGAATAGGACCAACTAATTCACCAATGTTTGATTCTAATAATGCGCCAACAACAAAATTACTTTTTCCAATTGACAGAAAACTGCCATTTAATTTCGATTTTGTGCTCTTTATATACTCAAATGATTGATTTTCTCTTGCAATATCAGCTAAGTCTGATTCTGAATTAATTTCAAGTAATTTGGCGATACTTTTGATTTCTTCATTTTTAAATTTAGTTTTTAATTTACTTTCAATTTCCAATTTTACATCATCAAACTGTAAATACGATTCATCTAAAATAGAATCAAGGTAGAAAACAAAGATAAAATCATCATTATCAAAAGCGTCTGATATCGCACCAACTTCATTTTTAAATGCAAAATTCACAGCGCTTCTTACAGGTCCATCATTTTCATTTATGAAAACCGACTCTTTGACTATTTCGTTAGAACTAAAAATTTCGAGATTTTCAATATTAGCCTGATTTTCAAAACCATTTTCAATTGCATCTAAAGAAAATAATCTTGCATCATTATAAATTAATTCTTTAGTGGTGTCACCAGGTTTTATAGTCAATAAAATGTGAGAAGCATTTACTTGATTCTTTTCATCTTTATTATTTTTGTCATTTATTTTTATTATGTGATAACCAAATTCTGTAAGAATAGGGCCAACAATATCTCCAACCTCTGCTGAAAATGCAGCTCTACTAAATTCTGGATTCATTTGTTCATCTGAAAACCAACCTAATCTGCCACCGCTAGGGTTACTTGGATCAATGAAATTTCCAGGATCTTCCGAAAAACTATTTGCCAAGGATGCAAAATCTGCACCATTTTTTAATCTAAAAACTATATCTTCAGCTTCAAGCTTAGTTCTCAATGAATCATTTTGGGTAGATAAAATGGGCCATTTAACAAACCTCAAAAACCTCTTTTCTTGCTGTTTGTAATTTTCCAAATTATCAGAATAAAACTTTTGGACAACAGATTCGTTAATTTTACTTGATATTTTTTCGTCAAATTTAGAATTGTTAATAACTTTATCTGTTATGTGAAGAATCTCTAATTCATAATCAACAAATCTTTTTCTAAAATCATTTTTCACAGATTCAGAAGAGATACTTGCAGAATTCACAATATATTGTTGAAGTTTATAATTAGGTAAATATACTTCTTTCATAAAATTTTCTATGGGCCTCCAATCAATTGAAATTGGTGTAAGAACCGCTTCAAGATATTTTTCAAAATCGAATATGCCTTCAGATTGAAACATTGCATTAGATTTAAGAAAAGGTGGAGGATTATTTTGAAGGTGGAAAAGTACTTCACTGTCGCTTACTGTTATTTTATTTTCCTCAATTTGTTCTTGGATAATGAGATCATTAATTATTCTTTCCCAAACAATAGCTCTAATGAATTCTTTTTGATCATCAGTAAGTGTTTCTCCATTTCTTCCATCAGATCTTGATATTTCAGAAGAAACAAATGAATTAAAATCTTCAAATAATATAGGATTATTATTGACCGATCCAATTTCATTTATTTGTCTTTGACCAAAGATATCTGTTATACTCGCTCCGCCAACAAGTCCACCAATAGCCATACTCGTTACAAATAATACAAGTATAGTCCACATGACCACTTGCATTTGACTTCTCATTTTAGTAATTAATCCCATGGATGCGAATTTAAAACAGCATCTATGTTTATGCAAATCTATTAAAAAATTGATGATTGAATTTAGAAAAATACTTATAATTAAATTATTTACTAAATCATGAGCAAAACAATTCAGAAAATTCAATCTTTTTTAAGTTTAAGAAAGCCTACTAATCAAGACGACGAAAAATTTATATCAGGCATAGATTCACCATATCAAGCTGCAAAATTAAGAAGTGCGTCAAAAGATAAAACAGTTGATAGATTTCATTCTCCAGTTAGCTTTTCATGGAAAGCATTTTGGAAATCCTTTATATATGAAAATTTACCTCCAGTCATTTTTTCGCCAATAGCCGCAATATTTCTAGAAGGCTCTTTATCAAGGGCATGGCACGTTTCTCAAAATAGACAGTTAATTGCAATATCTACAAAACACCATTCTTTAGCAACAATTCGTAATAATTGGTTGATTATTTATCCCGCATCATGGTTAATGAATATTGGGCTATTTTTAGCACTTTTTTCAGATAAGGAGCTGATTCTCAATATTGATCCATTTCACATGATTTTAGCTTACTTGCTCTTATTTTTTAGAAGACTAATCATTGCTACTAAATATGGATATTTTAGACCAGAGGATTTAGAGCGCTTATGCTTACCAGCTCCAGATTGGGATGATAATAAAACTGTCAGAAGATTAATTGCTCAAGGATGGATGCGCCCTTGGGAGTTTCCAGGATTAATTGAAGATGAATTAACTATTGCTATGGATGAAAATGATATTTGTTTACAAGGAATTCCATTTGAACCATGCAAAGAAACAAGAAATAAATTAATTAATGAGTCTAACAATGAACTATTTCCATCTTCTACAAGCTCAACAAAAGAAAATGAACTTCCTTCAGGGTTTATTCTTTACAACATAATTAATTCAGTTTATAAGTTACCTGCGCTCAAATATATGCAGCAGTTGACATATTTATGTATGTTATTATTACCTGCAGCAGCATTCTTGTCAAAATATTTTTATGGAATGGACTTGTTTGGAGTTACTCCTCAAGAAAAGATTATTTCTGTAGCAACTCTTCTTGGACTTTTCAATGGATTTCAACTTATGATGTTTGGAATGGTTTGTGCAGCAGACTATGAGAGAAGATATGCTACATCCAAGAAATTAGGGGAGCTTGTATCTTACCCTGGTTTAAAACTTTCTTCAATTTTTAAAAGTTTTTATAAAGATAAAAAAGAAGATAGAATCTTTGTCGATTTACAAAAAAGAGTCAATGTGTTTGCTTGGATGAATATGAGAAATGTTTTACGATCATTTGGTGAAACATACTATCTACGAATTCAGGGTTATACCTCAATTTTAATTTTTTATTCCTTGTTATGTGTTGGAATATTAAATCTGATAGTATGGACAGGTATGAAGCACCATATTTCCACCGTGTTTTTAATTGGAACAGTAATTGTTGCTGTTTCAGTTATTTGCTTATTTGCAATTTCAAAAGCCATTCAACTACAATCTCTTAGCGCAAAGCATAGGGATTTTATCAGAAATGAACTTTTCATTATTGAAGAAGAAATTTGGGAGCTCAAGCTTGCTGGCAAAGCTGAGGAAAGAATTAACGATTTATCGAGTGCAAAAGCCTTATTACAGCAAGTAGATGAATCAATCAATTATAAAGAGTTGATTTATAAACCAACAACTATTTTTGGTTATGCTGCAAACAATGGTGTTATGGGTTCAGTGTTGGGCTTAGTACTAACTGGAGTACTTTTTGCTATCCAAGGATTCGTCTCGGTTGGAATAGTTTATGACTCTATGGGTTGGTTTATTCCATAAACTATTAGATTATTTTCATTAAAAATCTATATATTCACAAAATATGAAATATAAATACTTAACTATTGTTTTAATATTCGGTCTGCTTTTTTCTAAAGAAAAAATATCTTTAGAAAATGTACTTGATGGCACATTTAGAACCGAATCAATTGGAAGATATGATTGGAAGAATAGTTCTGATTCATATTATTTTTCGCAAAGAAGTGATGAAGGGTTAGAATTTTATGAATATATTCTTGCTTCAAATGACACCTTAAAAGCCTTTACAGTTAAAAAAGATATCATTAGCAATTTTTCGTATTCATTTAGTCCAGATCAAACAAAGTTGCTTTTGAAAAAGAATTCAGTAAAAATATGGAGACATTCTTCTTATGGTTCATATTATGTGTACGATATATCATCAGAATCTTTAACGCCTGTCACCAGTGATCCTGATAGTTTAAGAAATGTAAAATTTTCTCCAGATTCCAACAAACTCGCATTCGTTCGAAATGATAATAATTTATACCTTTTCGATTTAACTGATGAGCTTGAAGAACAGCTTACTTTTGATGGGAGCAAGAATATTCTTAACGGGCATTTTGGATGGGTTTATGAGGAAGAGTTTGGTACTTATGATTCATATAAGTGGAGTCCTAATAGTGATTACATTGCGTTTATAAGAGAAGACCAGACATATGTTAAAGAGTATGCGTTGGTTGATTATGAATCACAATATCCAGTTGTTAAGTACATAAGGTATCCAAAAACTGGAGAAGATAATCCTATTGTTTCAATTAGTATATTAGATTTGAAACATAAAGAATATAGATCAGTTAACTTGCCAGATACTGCATATTATATTCCTGACATTATTTGGCAAACTAATTCTTCTAATCTTTATTTTTCTACATTAAATAGGAAGCAAAATGATTGGAATTTATACAAATATGATTTCGATACAAACGGAGCTGACCTAATTCTAAATGACTCAAATGATACTTGGATTGATAGAGATCCTTTTATTGTTCCAGGTGAAATTGGTACATGGACTACTAAGGGAGGTTTTAGTTTTGCGATTATGGATAATGAAGAAATCATCTGGCTTTCTGAGAAAGATGGATTCAGTCATATTTATAGAAACAGACCTGATGGAAGACCAATAAACCAAGTTACAAGAGGAGATTGGGAGGTAAATAACATAAGTGCAATTGATTACAAAAATGAAATGATTTATTTCTCAGCTAAGAAAGAGACTGAAACAGAAAATCATCTTTACTCAATTAAATTCAATGGTTCCAGACTTAAAAGACTTACCAAAGAAAAAGGATCCCACTCATCTTCTTTTTCACCAACATTAAATTATTTTATCAATACATATTCAAGTTTTACAGTTCCCCCAAAAACACTCATAAGAGAAGATAATGGAAAGATTGTTAGAACTCTCAGAGAAACAGATAAGTCTAAATTTGATGCATATAATCTAACCTATCCTCAACTAATAAATATTTTCACAGATGAAGGCACAAGGCTTAATGCTTTAATTACATATCCTCATAATTTTGATCCAATGAAACAATATCCTGTTATTCTTTATAATTATGGCGGTCCTGGGTCACAACTAGTTATCAACAGATGGGGCGCAGGAAGTCACACTTTACATCAATATTTTGCAAGTAGAGATTTTATCATTTTTTCATTTGATAATAGAGGTACTGGTGGAAGAGGAAAAGCATTCAAAGATTTAGCTTATGGTGATTATGGTAAATATCTTGTTAAGGATCATATTGAAGCAGCAAAATATTTACAAGGTCTGACTTATGTTGACGGAGATAACATCGGAATATGGGGCTGGAGTGGCGGCGGTTATTTGACTAACATGTGTATGACTTTAGCCAGCGATTATTTTAAAGCTGGTATATCTATTGCTCCAAATGTAGAGCCGTTACTGTATGATACTATTTGGACAGAAAGATATATGGGGTTAGTTGAAGAAAATCCAGAAGGATATAAAAATGCCTCAGTACTTACACACGTAGATAAAGCTAAAGGACATCTACTCCAAATACATGGAAATGCAGATGATAATGTTCATCATCAGCATTCAATAAAGCTTGCTAAAGCGTATGCAGAACATGGAAAAGATATGGAGATGTTCATTTATTCAAATGCTAACCATGGAATGTCTAATAACAATTTTTTAAGCGAAGATTATCCAGCTGATGGATGGAAGAATAGATACCATCTTTATAAGAAGATGGCTGATTTCTTCACAGAGCATTTAGTAACAGATAATTTTTAATTTTCAGATTGCATTGCAATTTTTTGGAATTGTTGCATTGCAGTTTTATGATTTGACGTAATATTAATAAGCTTATCTGCCCATGATAAATTTTCATTTTCTACCAAACTCTGTAATCTATCTATGCTGTGAGTAAACATTTTTGGAAGGAAAGTGGGCGTTGGAGATCCTCCAGTGCCCTTAGCTTTAGTTTGATTTTGGTAAGGGTCAGGTGCTCGTAGAATATAGCTAACAACCATTTTATAATGATCTATTCGATGTTGAATAATCCATCGTACTGCACTAGCTAAGATTTTTTTATTATCATTACTAGATTCGATCTTTGAAAAATAATTTGAGTTTTGAATAATATTTCTTGTTTTAACAATCATGGCATGATGCGCAGGAGGTCTGTATCCAACTCTAAATGATTTTAGTAATTTTGTTAGTGAATCAACTTCAACATTTTTTGGTAAATCGTCAGAGCTTACATATCCTTTCTCTAAAACTCCTTTGATCATAGATTTATCAACTATTTCATCTGCGATATATGCGTGAGTATGATTACCAACGCCAGTAATTTCATCTGCGATGGGATGATATGAGCTGTTTGCACCGGTTTGGCCATGTAAATTTGATAAATAGCAACCTTTAGAGTCATAATTTTCGTTAAATATATCTCCACAATTTTCAAAAAATAAACCCTCTTCAGGATAGATACTTCCTTGATTTCCAAACAGGCCTTGAATAAAAATCCTTACTTCTTTGTTGTAGAGCAATGGTTCACTTACTTTCCACATCGTATTAAATAATTGATTAGACTGCATTGTAGCCAATTCAATTTTTTCAAGATTTTCCTTAATATCATTTCCCTCAACTGCTAAAAGAGCATTTTCAATTAACATATTAGATGTTCTTTCCATAGCAAGGTGGGTCATTCTAAATCCTTGCTCGTTTCCATCAAAATCGTGAAAAGCAACTAAAGGCTTAATTGATCTTATATAATCTATATTTTTAATTAAATCATCATAATTATCTAATTCTTGATCTGGAAGAATTCCAGAACGCAATACATAATCTGCAGCATACTCAAATTCAGGTTGTTGACCTGTAATTCTTGAAGATAGTAAAAGCAATCCTGATAGTGGCCATGGAATGAATGAACATGCTTTCTTTTTTCCGTTAAAGATTGGCTCAATTTTAATTCCATTAGCTAACCATGAAGACCAACACCTAACATTGGCGATTAATTCAGCTGATTCTTTTGTTGGATAAGCAATATGATTTTGTACATCAAAAATAAATTTATCCATTAATCTATCATCAATTAATTTTACTTCATCAAAAAGCGCATTCTGTCCAATTAAACCTGTTTTTGAATTGTTGTGTACGGTCATTTCAAGCGCAATATCTGATAATATGTTATAAGGAGCTGGAAGTTTTTTAAGGGTCGAGTATGGTAAGGTGGAATTAGGTTGCCATATCAATTCTGATGTTTGTTGAATTAAGTTTGCATCAAACTCTAACCCAAATAAATGTTCATTAAATTGAATTCCATTGCCAAGGTACGGAAAGTGATCATCTGTGATAATTGAAATATTAGATTTCATTTTTACCAATTAGATTATCAATGAATTTGAAGACAGATTCGTCATTCCAAAAAGCACTTCCAAGATCCTTTACAATAACTTCTCCATCTGCGTTAACAATGAAGGTAGTTGGAATACCTGAGGTTGCAAAGAATTCATCATCTGTGATAATCTTGTAAATTGGCAGTTTTTGAAGACTTTCATCTTTTGGTATATAATTTTTTATTGTATCTAATTTTTCTCTAGATAAGTATAAAAAAATAATATCTTTTTCATTTTTGTATTTTTCATACAGCTCAGCCATATAAGGCATTTCAGCTAAACAAGGATTACACCAAGTTGCCCAATAGTTGATAAAAAGATTTTTCCCCTTAAAATCTTGAATAGTGAAAATATTATTTTCAAGATCGGAGAATTGTAGCATATTACTATCAAAATCTATTGTTGTAACTTTCATATCTTCAGCTGATGGCGCTTCAAGTTTAGGAGCTTCAATCACTTCATTTAAATACAAAATTGATAGTTCTTTATAGCGTTCTTTATATTTTTTTAAGTCTTTATTTACATCATTGAATTTGTACGATAAAAAGATGATACAAATGGCCATTCCAGCAATAATAATTTTTAGTATTTTAGAGTTCATTATCTTTGATATTGTATAGTTTTTTTAAAGAAAATACTTAAATTTTGAGAACTATGAAATGTTTAAAATGCAAGCATACTTGGGTAAGAACCAAGTGGTATGAGTATATTAGTTTTCTTGCAAAATGCACTAAATGTGGCAGCAGATTTATTTTAAGATACTAATTTGTTCATTTATATGAATTTCAACTATAAGTAAGGCTTAATGGAAAAAATCCATAAAATTCCAAAAAATGTTAAAGGTTGTTATGCTGTTATATTCTCATATCAACTTAGTAATGATTTAGAAGGTTATGCTGATATGGATCAAAAAACTATTGATGCAGTGGTAGATATTCCTGGGTATCTAGGTTATGATAAATTTGGTGATGGAAATGAGAACACATTCATATCATATTGGAAAGATTTAGAAAGCATAGATATTTGGAGGAAAAATTTTTTACACATCGAAGCAAAGAAACACGGAAAACAGTGGTACAAAAAAATGAGAGTCCAAACAGTACAAATCCATGATGATATTAATTTTTGGTCATGAATCAAAAAATATTCCAGGTCAATAATTTCCATTTTTATTTTCGAATTCTATTTAATGACAATAAGCTGTTTGACTTATCATTTTCAGAGAATAAAAATGATTTAATGGAAAGGCAATTATCTTTAAAAATCAATAAAAATAGTCCTTCAAAATTTGCTAAAGAGGTCCAAAATCAATTGAATGCTTATTTTGCTAGAAAGCTGAAAAAATTTGATATTCCAGTTCTCATTGAAGGTTCAGAGTTTTCATTAAAAGTTTTTACAGAAATGTCCAAAATTCCATACGGAAAAACAAAAAGTTATAAGCAGGTTGCTGAAAAAATTAAAGAGCCTAAATCTGCTAGAGCAGTCGGCAGAGTAAGCGGATCCAATAAAATACCTATTATTATTCCTTGTCATAGAATCGTTGGAAGTAATGGAGAGCTTGTAGGTTATAGTGGTGGAGGTGGATTACTATTTAAATCGTATTTACAATTATTGGAGAAATCATGAAAGAAATATTACTAGTATTAATTTTTTCTCAGATTATAGCCCAGGAAGCGTTAAATGAAACCATTATTTTTGAGAGCAGAAATCCATTTTCTTTTGAAGAAATAATTACTGATCTTGATAATCAAGAAAAACAGACAATTTTTGGAATTTTAACTTTTCCTGATAATTTTGACAAAGAAAGTAAATATCCAATTATTATTGGAGTAGCAGGAAGTCTGAATTGGGGTCCCCATCATTTAAAATATTTAGAAATGTATAATGAATTGGGTTTTGCAACATTCCAATTACATAGTTTTGATAGCAGAGATATTGATACAACGGTTGGAAGTCAAGTTGAAGTAACTACTGCAATGATGATTCTTGATAGTTACCTCGCTCTTGAAACATTGTCTGAACATCCAAATATTGATATTAATAAAGCTGGAATAACAGGATGGAGCTTAGGAGGAGCTGTATCTCTATATTCTGCATGGATTCCATTAGTTAATTCAATTAATAACGGAAAATATAAGTTTGCTGCACATCTACCAATTTATCCCGGATGTCTAATTTACCCTTTTCCACGAGAGGCAATGATCTTTAGTCAGGCACCAATTCATATTCTTTTTGGTGAATTAGATAATTGGGTACCAGCTACCGCATGTACAAATTTCATTGATAAGATAGATCAAAGTGGATTACCTCATAATATTGATATCACTATTTATGAAAATGCTCATCATTCTTTTGACAGAGAGATGGAGTTAACTAAATTAGAACATGGCTACACGCTTGGTGATTGCTTCTTCCCAATGAACAACGAAGGTACTATATTTTTTAGTGAATTCTGGAAAATTCCTATCAACAATCCATCAATGCAAAAGTTGGCATTATTAACTTGTGCGGGAAGAGGACCAATCATGGGTGGTAATGATGTAGCTAGAGAAAAATCTTTCAAGTTTGCTGCTGATTTTTTTACTAATCATTTAAAAAATTAACTTAATTTAATAGTAATATCGTTTTTACTTAAAAATATTAAGTTATTAATTATAATATACTTAATAATTAATTTTCTTTGTCTTTTTGACTTTATTTTTTTAAAATTTTATTAAAATAATAAAAGCGGGGGTTTTAAGTGAATTCATTAGAACTTTTCACAGTAAATAATTTATGGATGCTTGTTGCTACTATATTAGTATTCATAATGCATTTAGGTTTTTCAGCACTTGAAACAGGATTAACAAGAACTAAAAATACTGTTAATATTCTGTTTAAAAATGTAAGCATAATTTCTATAGGTCTATTAACATATGCTCTTTGTGGTTTTAATTTAATGTATCCTGGTGATTTTTCTATTGGTCAATTCTTTGGTTTTGGTGGCTGGGGTCTAAATGTTCCAGCTGGAGACGCTGGGCTCATTGAATATGCTAGTGGTCAATACACATACTATACAGACTTTATTTTTCAAGCAATGTTTGCTGCAACTGCTGCAACAATTGTTTCAGGTGCAGTAGCTGAAAGAATAAAATTAAATTCATTTTTATTGTTTTCATTATTGTATGTTGCTCTAATTTATCCAATTGCAGGTTCATGGAAATGGGGTGGAGGATTCTTACATCAAATGGGTTTTTATGACTTTGCTGGTTCCACAGTGGTACACAGTGTTGGTGGATGGGCTGCTTTAGTTTGTGCATACTTGCTCGGTCCAAGAATTGGAAAATATACAAAAGGAGGAGTAAAACCAATAATGGGACATAATATGCCTCTTGCAGCTATAGGAGTATTTCTTTTATGGTTTGGTTGGTATGGATTTAACGGAGGTTCAGTACTTTCAGCTGATCCCGGTTCAGTATCTTATGTTTTTGTGACAACATCCTTGTCGGCTGCCGCTGGAATTGTTGGTTCATTGTTGGCCTCTGTCTTTTACTTAAAAACCAACGATTTATCAATGATTCTAAATGGTTCATTAGCTGGACTTGTGGGTATAACTGCTGGAGCAGATGTTATATCTCCAATGAATGCGATATATGTAGGTTTAATCTCAGGTATGTTAGTCGTTTTTTCTATTATATTTTTTGATAAAATTAAGATTGATGATCCTGTAGGAGCAATATCGGTTCATCTTGTATGTGGAATATGGGGTACATTAGCTGTCGGAATATTTTCAACCAATCATTCTTTTGGAACCCAGTTTATAGGTGTATTATCATATGGAATTTTCAGTACTTTATCGGCTTTTTTAATTTTTTATTCTATAAAAGTTTTAATGGGCGTAAGAGTATCCGAACAAGAAGAAATCATTGGTTTAGATATTGCTGAACATGAAATGGAATCGTATTCAGGATTTCAAATTTTTACAGTTGAATAAAGGAGAGAAAAATGAAGTTAATAATTGCAATTGTTCAACCAGAGGAGCTTCCTGAAATTAAAGAGGAACTTCTCAAAAGGAAGATTTACAAATTCACTGTATCAAATGCGTTAGGTCAAGGAAAAGAAATACCTATTCAAGAGGTTTATCGAGGAATTTCTCATGAAATAACTCTCCTAAAAAAAGTGAGACTTGAAATAGCTGTTAACAATGATTATGTAGATGCTGCAGTAGAAGCTATTTGTAAAGTTGCAAATAAATATCAAGATAAAGGTAGAGGTAAAATTTTTATTTTACCAATTGAAGAATGCATTCGAATAAGAACTAATGAAAAAGGTAAAAAAGCTATTGGATAAAACTATAAAAAAGTTTTCAATAAGATATTTTTAATTTTTTTCTTACCTTTAGTTATGGGAAAGGTATATAAGGTTCTTTTTTTTGCAATTACTTTAATAATTTTAATTAATTTTTCCGTCAATTCTTTTTTAAAACCAGCCAACGTTAAATATGATGGAATAAATCAAGAACTATCTTTACAAAATGATGTTGAAGTATTATTTGATGATTATGGTGTTCCAAGTGTTTTTGCTGAAAACGATTCTGATATGTTTAAAGTTGCAGGTTATCTAGGAGCAAGAGATAGATTGTTTCAAATGGCTTTTTTGAAGTATGCATATAAAGGCCAGCTCAGTTATGTTGTAAATGATACCTTATTTTCTGAAGATCGTTTTTTGAGAACATTAGGATTTGAAAAAATCGCCCAAAAAACCTTAAAAAAAGTTCCTGCAGATATACTAAAGCATTTAGAAGACACCTGCTACGGGATAAACGCTTATGTTCAAAGCCTCACTCCATCTAAATATCCGTTAGAGTTTAAGTTATTACAAATAGACGATCTTCCAGTCTTTGAACCACTTGATATCGTTGCTTTAAGCACTATGATGGCATGGGAACTACAAGGTGGATGGGATTCTGAATTATTTTTTGGAGCAATTAATGAACAACTTGGCCCAGAATATTTATCAGAAATCTTACCATCATATGATCCAAATTTTGTTACCATTGCATCAAATGACGTTCTGTTAAAATCATTTAAGCAGTACGCTAGCGATACGGAAGATTTGAGAAATTTACTGAAAACTGATAGACATGGATATGGTTCTAATGCATGGGCAGTTTCTGGAACAAAAACTACATCTGGTAAGCCTTTATTAGCCAATGATCCACATTTAGCATATAATTTACCTCCTTGGTGGTATGAGATTCGTTTAAAAAGTGATAATTATAATTTTGGAGGATATGGATTGTATGGTATCCCACTTCCGGTGATTGGACATAACGAAAATATTGGATGGGGTTTTACAAATGTGATGACTGATGATATGGATTTTTATATCGAAACACTTAACGAAGATCAAACAAAATACTACGTAGATGGCGAATGGAGAGATTTAGTTATTGTTGAGGAAGAATTAGTCCTTAAATCAGGTTCAAAGAGCAAAATTATTATTAGATCTACTCATAGAGGTCCAATCATATCTGAAATTCATCGAGACGCCAAAGCTTTGAATAAAGCTATATCATTTAGATGGACAGAATTTGATGCGTTTGACGAAACCACTGGCTTATTTATGCTTGCAAAAGCAAGAAATTGGGAAGATTTTAATGAAGCTTCAAAGTTGTTTGGAGCTCCTGGACAAAATTGGACGTACG
This sequence comes from uncultured Fidelibacterota bacterium, assembly GCA_902525615.1. Taxonomy (GTDB): domain Bacteria; phylum Fidelibacterota; class Marinisomatia; order Marinisomatales; family Marinisomataceae; genus Marinisoma. Next base: position 103,219 of record CABZHT010000001.1, on the reverse strand, counting down.
CTGACAAAGATGGAAATATTGGATGGAGACCAAGTACAAAAATTCCTATCAGACTTGATGCTGATAAACTTGTTCCTTTTGATGGAAGCACAACTAAGTATGATTGGCAAGGATACATTTCCTTTGATGAAATGCCATTCTCTTTTAATCCTGAAAAAGGATATATTTCAAACGGAAATAATAAAATTGTTGGTAACGAATATCCTTATTATATATCAAGATATTGGGCTGATCCTAGTAGAGCTACTCAAATTGATAGGAGATTAAACACGGACATAAAATTATCAACTGAAGATATGAAGTCTATTCTTAATGAAGTAACTGCTCCATTTGGCCAACAATACGCTCCACTTTTTGTTCAGAACTATTTGTTAGGTTTTTCAGATAATGCTGATAAAATATATGAAATGCTCAAAGATTGGGATGGTGTTGAATCATTAGATTCAAAAGGGGCTGTTGCATTTCATGCAATTTATATTCACCTTGTTCAAAATATATTTCAAGATGAGTTACAGAGCTTTGGTGATGGATCATTTGATACATTCTATAGCCTTAAATACATAAGAACACAAGCAATTAGAAACATTTTTGATGGTAAGACTAATCTTTGGGTTGATAATGTAAAAACTGTTAAAAAAGAGACCCTTAACGATATTGTGAACAAGTCTTTTGAAGACGCATTTATTTTTCTTAAAGATAAATATGGAAATCCTTCAGAGCTTATATGGGGAGATGTTCATCAAGTTACTTATGAGCATAATTTAGATGCAGATCCTCTGGTTCAAAGATTAATAAATTTTAGTGTTGGACCATTTCCAATGGCAGGATCAGAAATGACTCCTAGAGCTGCAAGCTATTCTGTTAGCAAGCCTTTTGATGTTCGAGCAGGTTCCTCAATGAGAAGAATAATCGATTTTTCTGATTTTGATAATGGTTTTAGCATACTTCCAACTGGGCAATCTGGATTATTTAGATCCAAACATTATCGTGATCAAACAGAGATGTATAATAGAGGAGAATTCAAGCCATTTATGTTTACTTATGATGCTATAAATTCTTCAAAATCATCAAAATTAGTATTCAAATCAAAATAAGTATTTGCAAAATTTTATTTTATGTTTTAATATTTTCGTGTGAAAAATAACTCAAAAACATGGAAGTGGTATTTTCAAGTCGGGGAATCTGTCTTGTAAGTCAAGTTCATGTAAACAAGATTTTGAAACCCCGTTTATCGGGGTTTTTTTTTACATAAAATGAAAAATAAATTATCAAAAAAAGAATTTAAATTGCTTGCAAAAGATGGAAGAAAAGTTGTGCCTTTTTTCAAAAGAATAATGGCAGATACGATTACACCTACTGCAGCCTGGGCAAATTTATCAATGCACTCCGATTACGGATTCATTCTTGAATCTGTGGAGAAAGCAAAGAAAAATGGCAGATATTCTTATGTTGGCATAAATCCATCAAGAATTTTTGAATATGACCAGAAGACTTTATTTGAGGTTATTAATGGTAAACGAAAAAAAATAGATGCTAACTTCTTTGATTTTTTGAAAAATTTAAATGATTCATATAAAAGCCAAAAACTAAATCAACTTCCACATTTTACAGGAGGAATTGTTGGTTACTTTGGATATGAAATGATTGATTTTTTCGAAAATGTTCCAGTTAAAAAAACGAAATATTTACAAATACCTGATTCAAAATTTATGCTTTTTGAAGACATAATTGTTTTTGATCACTTAAATGGCGACGCTATTGCAGTATCAAACGTAAATTTTGAAAGAAGTACAAATTTAAATGAACTTTTTGATGAGGCTAATTCAAGAGTTGATTCTATTGGAAATTTATTACATTCGAATCATGAATTTAGAACTCCATTAGTCACAAAATCATTTCCTACAATCTCTAACTTTAAAAAAAGTGAATTTGAAAAAATTGTAAATAAAGCAAAAAAATATGTTAAGTCTGGCGATATTTTTCAAGTTGTTTTGAGTCAAAGATTTGAAAGAAAAACCTTATCAGAACCTTTAAATATTTACAGAGCATTAAGGTCTATTAATCCTTCACCATATATGTTCCATTTAAAAATTGATTCATTTGATGTTATTGGTGCTTCTCCTGAGCTTATGATTAAAGTACAGGAAGGTGAAATTGAAATTCGTCCAATTGCTGGTACTAGATTGAGGGGTAAAAATTCAGCAGAGGATGAAAAAAATGCTCAAGATTTATTAAACGATAAAAAGGAATTAGCTGAACACTTGATGTTGCTTGATTTAGGAAGAAATGATGTTGGAAGAGTCTCTGAATTTGACAGTGTTAAAATTAAAGAAAAAATGAATATTGAGATGTATTCACATGTGATGCATATCGTTTCAGATGTAAGAGGAACACTTATGAAAGATAAAAACATTTTTGATGCTTTAAAAAGTGGTTTTCCTGCCGGGACAGTTTCAGGAGCACCAAAAATTAGAGCAATGGAGATAATTAATGAATTAGAAAATGATAGTAGAGGTATTTTTTCAGGAGCAATTGGTTTTATAGATTTTAACGGAAACTTAAACACTTGCATTTCAATAAGAACTATGATTTTAAAAAACAAAATTGCATACTTTCAAGCTGGAGCTGGTATTGTTTATGATTCGATTCCATCAAAAGAGTTTGATGAAACTGTAAATAAAGCAAAAGTCATGAATGCTGCAATTGATCTTGCTGAAAATGGATTGATAAAATGATACTTGTTATTGATAACTACGATAGCTTTACTTACAATCTTGTGCAATATATTGGTGACATAAAGAAAGATATTGTTACCAAAAGAAATAATGAAACATCCTTAAAAAATGTTAAAGAAATCAATCCTTCCCATATAGTTATTTCTCCTGGACCGGGAAAACCTGAAAACGCAGGAAATATTGTTGAAGTCATTCAACATTTTTATCAAAAAGTTCCAATATTAGGTGTTTGTCTAGGACATCAGGCAATTGGATATGCTTTTGGTGGTGAAATAGTTCAAGCGAAAAAAATTATGCATGGTAAAGTTTCAAATATTAATCATTTTGGTTCAAAATTATTTAAAGGTATAAATGATAGCTTTAATGCCACTAGATATCATTCGCTTATTGTTGACAAAGCTTCTTTACCTTCTTGCTTGAAAGTAATTGCTGAAACTGATAATAAAACCATCATGGGGCTTAAACACAAGACTTCAAATCTTTATGGAGTTCAATTTCACCCTGAATCGATTGCTACAAAAGACGGAAAAGCCATAATTAAAAATTTTTTGGAGATATAGATGATTGAATCAATAAAAAAAGTTGTAAAAAAAGAAAACCTTAACGAGAAAGAAGCTTTTGAAATTATGCTAAAATTAATGAAAGGAAATCTAGATGACATTCAAATTGCAGCTTTATTAGTTGGTTTAAGGTCAAAAGGAGAAACAGTTGATGAAATAACTGGTTTTGCAAAAGCTATGCGACAAACTATGATTGAATTAGATCTTAATTTTTCTGCTATTGATATGTGTGGTACAGGCGGAGATTATTCTGGAACATTTAATATTTCAACTGCATCATCAATTGTTGTGGCTGGAGCAGGAATAAAGGTAGCTAAACATGGTAATAGATCTATGACATCAAAATCAGGTTCAGCTGATGTTCTTGAAGCATTGAACGTAGATATAAATAAATCAAATGAAAATTGTATTCGAAGTTTAGAAAAAAATAATATATGTTTCATGTTTGCTCCCAATTTTCATCCAGCTGTAAAAAATGCTATGAATGTTAGAAGTAAATTAAAAATTAAAACAGTTTTCAATATTTTAGGTCCATTATGCAATCCTGCAAATGTTAAAAATCAAGCAATGGGGGTTTTTGAACCATCATTGACTAAAATTCAAACACAAGTTTTGAAAAATTTAGGTTCAAAAAATGTTATGGTTTTTAACGGAGATGATGGCCTTGACGAGCTAACCACTACTTGTGATTCTAATATTTCTTATTTTTTAAACGATAGTAAAATTATCAACTTAAAATTTGATCCAAAGTCTATAGGAATTTCATTGTCCAAACATAAAGATTTACAAGGAGGTACTTCAGATATTAATGCAAAAATTATTTTGGATATTTTAAATGGAAAAAAAGGTCCTCACAGAGACATAGTTTTGCTGAATGCCGCTGCAGGAATCATGGTTGGAGGTAAAGCAACGTCTTTAAAAGAAGGTTATTCTTTAGCGGAAGAATCAGTCGATTCTTTATCGGCTCTTAAGGCATTGAAAGGTATACAAAAGTGAATATTTTAGATAAGATTTTGAATCATAAAAAAACAGAAATTGAGAAAATTCCTGAAATACATTTAGAAAGCTCCAACTTTAAAAGGCTCAGTTTAAAAAAAGCTTTAAAAAGAGACAAAATATCTATAATTGCAGAAATAAAATTTGCATCACCAAGCGAAGGGATAATTCTTAAAAAAGGTGAACATATTCAAATTGCTAAAGATTATGAAAATGCTGGCGCTGCAGCTATTTCTGTTCTAACTGATAAACGATTTTTTAATGGTGATATTAAATTTTTAAAGGATATTAAAAACGCAGTGAACATTCCTGTTATGCAAAAAGATTTTATCATAAGTAAAAAACAAATTTTACAAGGAATGAGCCATGGTTCTGACGCTTTTTTATTAATTGCTGAAGCCTTGGACTACAATGATTTGGCAGACCTTTATAACCTTGGATTAAATGAAAAATTGGAAACATTGGTAGAAATTCACGATAGAAAAAACCTTTTGACTATTAACGAGCTTAATCCAACAATTGTCGGCGTTAATTGTAGAAATTTAAAAAAAATGGAACTTGATTTTTCAAGATTTGAGAGATTTTATCCAAAACTACCTAAAGATTCGCTTAAGGTTGCTGAAAGCGGTTTTAAAAGTACTAAAAAAATAAAAATTGTTGAACAACTGGGATATGATGCGATACTTATGGGAACATCTTTAATGAAAAGTAATAATCCTGGAAAAAAACTTGAAAGAATTATTAAAGGGCTATGATTGACTTAAAAATTTGTGGTATAACTAATTATAAAGATGCTATGCATGCAAAAACTGCTGGGGCATCTGCTATAGGCATGATATTTTATGATAAAAGCCCAAGATATGTTGATATAGAAAATGCAAAAAAAATCAGCATGAGTTCTTCTGGGTTAAAAAAAATTGGCATTTTTGTAAATGAGAATGAAAATATTATCAATGATATCATAAATGAATTAAATCTTGATGCAATTCAGCTACATGGAGATGAAACACCTGAATTTTGTAATAATTTCAAAGTTCCGGTCATAAAAGCTTTATCTGTTTCAAAAAAAAGTGATTTAAATGTAATAAAAAATTATGATGTACACGCAATTTTGCTCGATAATAGAACAAAAAATCAATTTGGAGGTACTGGTAAAATCTTTAATTGGAAAGTGATTGAAAATGTGAAATTCAATCTTCCAATCATACTATCAGGGGGTTTAAATGAGAAAAATATTTTAGATGGTATTAATCAGATTAATCCTCACGCAGTTGACATAAATAGTGGTGTTGAAAAAAGTCCTGGATTAAAAAGTAAGTCAAAAATCTTTAGGATTGTCAAAATTTTAAAACAAACAAAAAAGAAGGAGTTTAGTTTTGGATAGTTTAGTTAAAAAATATAATATGCCTGATAAACATGGGCATTTTGAAGAATTTGGTGGAAAATATGTTCCTGAAACTCTTATTCCTGCATTGGATGAATTAGAGCAGGAATATTTTAAGAGTAAAAAAGATAAAAATTTCCAAAAAGAATTTTTTAATTTGCTTAAATATTATGGAGGTAGACCAACTCCACTTTATTTAGCTAAAAATATTTCTGGAGAACTAGGTTTCAATGTGTGGCTTAAAAGAGAAGATTTAAATCATACAGGTGCACACAAAATAAATAATGCTCTTGGACAAATTTTATTGGCACGTAAAATGGGAAAGAAAAGAATCATAGCTGAAACAGGAGCAGGGCAACATGGTGTAGCTACTGCAGCAGCAGCTGCTAAATTTGGTTTAGAATGTATTGTTTACATGGGTGAGGAAGATATTGAGCGCCAAAAGCTTAATGTGTTTAAAATTAATTTAATGGGAGCAAAAGTTATTCCTGTAACTTCTGGGTCTAAAACTTTAAAAGATGCTACCAATGAAGCAATAAGGGATTGGGTGACAAATGTTGAAGATACATTTTATATCATTGGCTCATCGGTTGGACCTCATCCATATCCAATGCTTGTTCGTGATTTTCAATCTGTAATTGGTACAGAAACAAAAAAACAATTTAAAGATATAACAAACAATGAATTACCCGATAGGCTTGTAGCATGTGTTGGCGGTGGATCTAATGCACTTGGATTATTTTACCCATTTATTGATGATGACGTAAAAATAGTTGGAGTTGAAGCTGCAGGAAAAGGGATTGACACAAATCAGCATGCTGCCACTCTTACAAAGGGAGAATTTGGAGTATTGCATGGTGCAGCATCAATGTTACTCCAAAGTAATGATGGTCAAATTGCTTTACCATATTCTCTGTCCGCAGGTTTGGATTATCCAGGAATTGGTCCAGAGCACAGTTATCTGCAAAAAACAAAAAGAGTTGAATATTCATCAGCAACGGATAACGAAGCATTAGAAGCATTCAAGTGGTTATCAGAAAAAGAGGGTATTATTCCAGCTTTAGAGACTGCACATGCTGTTGCTTATTTAAAAAATAAAAACAATAATATTAAAAAAAATGAACATGTTATTTTGAATTTATCTGGAAGAGGAGACAAAGATATAAATACCATTGCTAAGGAATTGGGAATCGAATTATGAATAGAATAAAACAACTTTTTTCAAATGATTCTAAAAAATTAATTGTATTTATTACTGCAGGTTTTCCAGAAAAAGATAGCACAAAGGATTTAGTTTTGGAAGCAATAAAAGGAGGTGCCGATATGATTGAGATAGGTATTCCTTTTTCAGATCCTCAAGCAGATGGTCCGGTCATTCAAGAGGCGAATGAAATAGCTTTGAAAAATGGTATTACATTACTTGAAATTTTTGAACAAGTAAAAGATATAAGAAGGCAAACTGATGTCCCTATTGCACTAATGGGTTATTATAATCCAATTCTTAAAATGGGTACTATGGATTTCATAAAAAAATGTAAAGATGCAGAAATAGACGGTGTTATTCTTCCAGATTTACCTCTGGACGAATCTGTAGAATTTTGTAATAATTTAAAGGACAAAAATATATCTCCGATACTTCTAGTTGCTCCAAATACTGCGGAAAAAAGAATTAAGAAGATTTCTAAACTTGCAGGAGATCTAATATATGCTGTTAGTATTTTAGGTATTACCGGAAATGATTTAAGTTCAAAAAATAATTTGGAAAACTACTTAGCAAAAGTAAAAGAAAATAGTGAAACACCATTTATGGTAGGTTTTGGTATAAGTTCAAATGATGATGTTGAATGGTTTAATAGTTTTTCAAATGGAGCTGTGGTTGGATCTGCAGTCATAAAAAAAGTACTTAAAGATAGAAAAAAGGGTGTCGTTGAAAATTTTGTGAAAAGCCTAAAAAAATAATTTTTGTTTCTCATGTAGATTTTTATCACTAAAATGTTCTGATGAAAAATTTTAACTACTATTATTTCTATTTTAGATGCAAGGGGACTATAGGCGCCTGATAGAATAATTATATCATAAACTATAGAAACCCTAACAAAAATTGTTAGGGTTTTTTTTTGGAGGAATTATGTTGGAAATTAATGATGAAAGAAAAAATATTGATAATATTGATAATATGATTTTTGACCTTTTAGTTAAAAGGCTAGATCCTGTCATGAAGATTGGTGAAATAAAATCTAAAGATAATATACCAATTGAAGATTCAAAACGAGAAAATTCAATTTATGCTAGAATAGATGCAAGATTTTCTGAAAAAGAGGCAAAATATTTAAAAGAAATATATCTTAGTGTAATTTCTGCTTCTAAAAAAATTGAAGGGAATGAATTATGAGTAAGTGGACTAAAAATTCTTGGGAAAATTTTACTGTTAAACATATTCCCGAATACAAGGATAAAGATGCTTTAAAAAAAGCTTTAAAGAAAATTGAAAAATTTCCACCATTGGTTTTTGCCGGTGAGTGTAACAGTCTTAAAGAAAAGCTTGCTTTAGCTGTTGAAGGTAAAGCTTTTTTAATTCAAGGTGGTGATTGTGCTGAAAGTTTTAAGGAATTTAATGCTAATAGCATAAGAGATACATTTAGAGTGATTTTGCAAATGAGTGCCATTTTTACCGCAAAAATGAAGGTACCAGTAATTAAAGTAGGAAGAATTGCTGGTCAATTTGCTAAACCTAGATCATCTGATTTTGAAACAGTTAATGATAAAACATTACCAAGTTATTTTGGAGATTCAATAAATAGCATTGAATTTTCTGAACAAAAGAGAGAACCAAACCCTTCAAGACTTTTGAGAGCTTATTCACAATCAGCATCTACACTTAATCTTATTAGATCTTTTGCACAAGGCGGATTTGCAAATTTAAGAAAAGTAAATTCCTGGAATATGGGTTTTGTAAAAGCTACACCCGAGGGAAAAAAATATGAAAAAATAGCAAACCAAATAAATGAATATCTTGATTTCATTGAGGCTATTGGTGTAAATATTTACTCTGTAGACTATCTAAATTCAGTAGATTTTTATACTAGTCATGAAGCATTGCATTTACCATTTGAATCTGCACTTACAAGAACAGATTCAATTTCTGGTAAAACTTTTGCTACTTCATCGCACATGGTTTGGATTGGCGATAGGACTAGATTCGTAGATAGTGCTCATGTTGAATATTGTTCTGGAATTAATAATCCTATTGGTATTAAGTGTGGACCAAGTTTAGACACTAAAGAGCTCATTAAAATAATTGATAAAATTAATCCAGATAATGAGCCTGGAAAAATTTCTTTGATCTTTAGATATGGTAAAAACAAAGTCCGTAAATATCTTCCAGGATTAATTAATGAAATAACAAAAAATGGAAAAAAAGTTTTATGGGTATCAGACCCAATGCATGGTAATACAATAAAATCTTCCTCAGGACTAAAAACTAGAGATTTTAGTTCTTTATTAAACGAAACTTCAGAGGCAATAAAGATTCTAAAGGATAAAGGATGTCATTTGGGTGGTATACACCTAGAAATGACCGGACAAAATGTTACTGAGTGTACAGGAGGGATTTATAAACTGAGCGATGAGGATTTAAATTCAAGATATCATACGCATTGCGATCCAAGATTGAATGCTAATCAAGCGCTAGAACTCTCTTTCAATATTGCGGAGGAGCTGCAAAGATAAATGCTAGTTCAAGGAACATTGCAACTTCCAGGAGATAAATCTATTTCTCATAGAGCAATTATGCTTTCAGCCATAGCTGAGGGAGTTAGTTATGTTAGAAATTTAAATGATGGAGCTGATCTGCAGTCAACAATTAATATTTTGAAAGATTGTGGAGCTTCAATACAAGAAAGAGAAAATGAAATAGTAATTAATGGAAAAGAACTTCATTCTCCATCAAATAATCTTGATTGTGGTAATTCAGGAACTACTATTAGACTGGTTGCAGGACTATTAGCTTCCCAAAAATTAAAATTTTCATTGATTGGAGATGAATCCTTATCAAAAAGACCAATGAAGCGAATAATTACGCCTTTAACAGCAATGGGATGTAAAATTTCCTCTAATGATGGATTATTACCCTTATCAATAGATGCTTCTAAAGGTATTAGCGCTATAGATTATGATATGAAAGTTGCAAGTGCACAGGTGAAATCAAGTATACTTTTTTCAGCTTTAGGTGGAAATAATGTATCAAGTATTAATGAGATTATTCAGACAAGAAATCATTCAGAAATTATGTTAAAGAATATGGGAGCATCAATTGAAAATGAAGGAAGTAAAATTATAGTTCATCCACTCAAATCTAAGTTAAAGTCGATTGATATTTCTGTACCCTCTGATCCATCCTCAGCAGCCTTTTTTGTTGCTTTGGCAGTTATTAATAATAATTCAAATTTAAAGCTGACCAATGTATTACTTAACGAGTCAAGAATTGGATTTGTTGAAGTTTTAAATAAAATGAATTGTTTAATAACAAAATCAAATGAGTCAGTTCATAATGGTGAAAAGGTAGGAGATTTAACTGTTAGCGCATCTAATCTTAAAGCAATAGAAATTGAATCAGAAACTATACCATCAATTATAGATGAAGTGCCAATATTAGCAGTTGTAGCTGCATTTGCAAAGGGCACAACAGTTTTTAAAAATGTAGAAGAGTTAAAATATAAAGAATGTGATAGGTTGAGCGCAATTATACATAATCTAAAAGCATTTGGAATCAAGGCATATGAAAAAAACAATGACTTATTTGTTGAGGGAGGTAAGGTAAAAAGAATGCCAAAAATAACTACCTTTGATGATCATAGGATTGCTATGGCATTCACAATTTTTAGCCTTACTTCTTTTGAAAAATATGAGCTTGATAATACACAATGCGTTGATATTTCATTACCAAATTTCTTCAATTATCTTAGCGAGGTAACCAAATGAAATTTGCAGTGATAGGAAACCCAATTGATAAAAGTTTAAGCCCTCAGCTTCATGAAATTCTTTATGAAAGATTAAATATTTTGAACTGTTCTTTTGAAAAAATTCATTTAGAGAATGATCAGCTTGATGATTTTTTCAATAATGATTTTGGTTTATTTAATGGTATTAATGTTACGATACCATTCAAAAGTAGAGTAGTAAAGTTTTTGGATGCTATTGACAATGAAGCAAAAATCTTAAATAATGTGAACTGTATATCAAAATCAAATAATATGATTTGTGGATTTAATACTGATAAGTATGGATTTGATATGCTGTTAAATGAAAATGGTATAGTTATTGAGGGCAATAGCTGTGTTGTCCTTGGGGCAGGATCATCAGCAAAAACTGTAGTTAAATGCTTAATTGATAAGGGAATTGGTAGGATTATTATAAAAAACAGATCTATCGATAATGCTTACAATCTTCAAAATTTTGCTCATACCCTTGGTTTCAACAATATAGAACTATTTAATTCTAATCATGCTAGTTATGATATTGCAATTAATACAACTCCAATAGGAATGTATAAGGAAGACAGTGACAATTTTTTTGATATTCCTATCCATGATCATACAGTATTAATTGATCTTATTTATACTTCTAAAGAAACTTTATTTTTAAAAAAATTTGATAAATGCTCCAAAAAGATTAATGGGCTTGATATGTTTATTTTTCAAGCTTTGAAGTCTATTGAAATTTGGAGAGAAACTAACTATAATTTGGATTCACAAATTGAGTCCTTGAGAAAACAATTGGAGAACATAAAATGTTAAAAAAAATATCATATATGACCGCTGGTGAATCGCATGGAAAAGGGTTAATAGGTATCATTGAAGGAATACCTGCTGGTCTTCATCTTACTGAAGAATATATTGCGGTTGATCTTTTAAGAAGAATGCAAGGTCATGGCAGAGGAAAAAGAATGAAAATTGAAAAAGATTTTGCAGAAATTTTTTCAGGAGTGCGACATGAACGCACACTCGGATCTCCAATATCCCTAATCATTAAAAATTTAGATTGGGTAAACTGGGAAGATAGAATGGCAGTAGGTAAACCTAAAAAAGAACATAAAAAGGTAACAATGCCTCGACCTGGACATGCAGATTTAGCAGGTATGATGAAATATGATTTTGATGATATTAGAAATGTTTTAGAACGATCTTCAGCAAGAGAAACTGCAATGAGAGTTGCTATTGGTGCTATTTGCAGAAAACTATTAGATGAAGTAGGAATAACCATTGGTAGTAGAGTATATCAAATTCATGATGTTGTTGATAATAAAGAAGTTGACCATTCTTTAACTATGTCTCAATTAAACGATTTAGCTGATAAATCCTCAGTTAGATGTTTAAATAAAGATGCAGAAGAAAAAATGATTAACGTTATTGATCAAGCGAAAAGTAATGGTGATTCAGTTGGAGGTTCTTTTGAGGTAATTGCCAAAGGAATGCCTTATGGTTTAGGAAGCTATATCAATGCTGATGGAAAGCTTCAAGCCAGAATTTCCCAAGCAATGATGTCCGTGAATGCTTTTAAAGGCGTGGAAGTTGGAGCCGGTTTTGCTTCATCTGCGGCATTTGGAAGCGAACTTCATGATGAAATATTATTTGAAAATGACAAAATCACTCGTTCAAGAAATAATGCTGGAGGTATTGAAGGTGGAATGAGCAATGCTCAACCAATTCATGTAAAGGTGAGCATGAAACCTATTTCAACGCTCATAAAGCCCTTAAGATCGATAGATTTAAATACTATGGAGCCCAAGCTTGCGCATAAAGAAAGAACAGATTCTTGTGCAGTTCCTGCGGCATCAATCATTGGGGAAAGTATGTTGGCCATTGTCCTTGCGGATGCATTACTTGAAAAGTTCGGTGGAGATAGTATTAAGCAATTAAAAAAACACATTGAAAGCAGTGGAAAATACTAGTCAACTATATCTAATCGGAATGATGGGTTCTGGAAAATCTTCCACCGCAAAAGCTCTTTCTTTGAGCATAGGATGGAATTTTATTGATATTGATGATGAACTAACCAAGTCATTTGATATGTCAATAAATGAGCTATTTTTTAAGGGAGAAGAAAATTTTAGAAAGTTAGAATTTGCTGAATTACAAAAACATATTTCAAAAGAAAATACTATTATAGCTGTTGGTGGAGGAGCAGTATCACACAAAGATAGTTACGAATTGTTAAGCTCAAAACATTGCATTTATTTAAAAACATCTAAAAATATCTTACTAGATAGGCTTAAAGATGATAATTCTAGGCCATTATTAAATGTCCAAAATAAAGATGAGGTATTTGAAGAAATTATGCTTAAAAGAGAGCAAAAGTATGAAGCATTATGCAAAAGTAAGGTTATTACCGATAATCAGACTATTCAGGACAACTGCAACCAAATAATGGAGATAATTAATGTCCAATAAGATTAAAGTTGATTTAGGAAACAATAGTTACAATATCAGTTTGATTAAAAGTTTCAAAAATTCAGTTGTAAAGTTTGCATCTTCGACAAAATCACAATGTATGTTAATTACTCAAAAAGAGATTCTAAATCATTATAAAGATGAAATAAACGAGCTTTCTAATTTACCTAATGTAAATATTTTTTTGATTGATCAAGGTGAAAAAGCAAAATCGTTTGAATCTATTTCTTTAATTGTAAATGAGATGGCAAAAAAACATTTTGATAGATCATCATTAGTGTTTGCAGTTGGTGGAGGGGTAGTTGGAGATGTTGCGGGCTTTGCATCATCAATTTTTATGAGAGGAATTAAATACATTCAATATCCAACCACGTTACTTGCAATGGTTGATTCTGCAATAGGAGGAAAGACAGGAATAAATTTAAAGGATGGTAAAAATTTGGTTGGAAGAATATATCAGCCAATAGCTGTAGAAATTGATACCAATTTTTTATCAACTTTGCCAGATAGAGAACTGCAAGCTGCTCTTGCAGAGGTTGTAAAATACGGCTTCATTTATGATAAAGAATTTTTTGATTATTTAGTTGCTAATGCGATTAAAATTGAAAATAAAGATATAGATGTTTTACAGAAAATAATTATCAAATGTTGTGAAATAAAGAGCGATATTGTTAGTGAAGATGAAAATGAGAATGAATTAAGAATGATTCTGAATTTTGGTCATACTGTTGGGCATGCAATTGAATCATTTACTAATTACAAAAATTTATTACATGGAGAAGCAATTTTTTATGGTATGAAGTGCGCATTATATCTTTCCAATAAATTTGGAAATTTAACTAATGATGAATATGAAATATCCACTCAATTATTATCTAAATTTGAATTACCGAAACTTGATATTGATAATAAACAGACTTTTATAAATTTTGTCAAAAATGACAAAAAATTTAGAGAGAAAAAAATTAGATTTATCTTATTAGATGAAATTGGTAAATCAAGAATCAGCAAAGATATCACATTTGATCAAATTAAAGAAAGTTTGAGCGTGTTATGAAATTAATTATCGTGAATGGTCCAAACCTGAATTTGCTTGGCGAAAGAGAGCCTGAGATTTATGGTAGTGAGAGTCTGAATCAGATCAATGCATGGATTCAAAATCATGAATTGTGCCAGAATTTTGAAATTGAATTCTTTCAATCGAATTCAGAAGGTGAAATGATTGACTTTTTGCATTCAAAAAGAGGAAAAGTAGACTATTGCATTTTAAATGCTGGTGCACTGACTCATTATTCATATTCTTTAAGAGATGCCATAGTTGGCACTCAAATTCCTACGGTTGAAGTACATTTGTCAAATATTCATAAACGAGAAAATTTTAGAAAAACCTCCGTCATTAAAAATGTTTGTATTGGACACTTTTTTGGCGAAGGAAAACAAAGTTATATAAACGGCATAAAGCATATTTTGGAGATAAAAAAATGAAAGTAGGTATTCAAGGAATTGAAGGTAGTTTTAGCGAAGAAGCTGCAAAATCATATTGTGAAAAATTTGGAATTAAAGATTTTGAATTAAAATATCTTGTTAGTTCAATGAACGTTCTTGATAGTTTATCAAATAATTCAATTGATACAGGAATATTTGCTATGGAAAATGCTCAAGGAGGAGTAGTAATTGAAAGCGTAGAAGCTTTAGCAAAAAATCAGTGTCAAATCATTGACATGTTTTTTATAGAAATCAGTCAAAATTTATTAGCAATAGATGGTGTTTCTGTTGGAGATATTGAAGAAATTCGTTCACACGAACAAGCATTAAAACAATGTAAAGACTATTTGGCTGAAAAATTCTGGTCAAAAAAGCTTGTTGAAGAGGATGATACTGCTAAGGCTGCTCAAGATTTAGCGGAGGGAAGATTGCCGAAACAAGTAGCAGTTATTGCAAGTAAATTTTCCGCAAAGAAATATGGACTTAACATTCTTGAGAATGATATTCATGACTTAAAAAGAAATTTAACTTTATTCTTGGCTGTAAAAAGGTTGGACTCATGAACAAAGTTAGCATTATAGGGTTTGGTAGATTTGGAGCAATGCTTCATGCACTACTCTCAAAAGGTTTTGAAGTTGAGGTATTTGATAAAAATCGAATCAATAATTTAGAAATTAATGAAGTTTCACTAGGAGATGCTCTTAAAAATGATACTATTTTCATTGCTGTTCCTATTAGAGATTTTGAAGAGCTAATAATCAATATTTCAGATAAAATTGAAAGCGGAAAGACTTTAATAGATGTTTGTTCCGTAAAAGTATTTCCAAAAAGAGTGATGAAAGATAATTTGCCTACTCAAACAGACATTATAGCAACACATCCATTATTTGGTCCTGATTCCTTAAAAGATAGTGGTTCGGTTATGACAATGGAATCCGTAAGAAATAATTTTGAAAGATATGATTTTTGGAAAAACTATTTTGAAAGTCAAAATATTACAATTGAAGAAATTTCTGCTGAAGAGCATGACATGATGGCTGCAAGATCACAAGGATTAACTCATTTTGTTGGAAGAGTAATTGATGATTTTGGAACAAATGAAACTAGAATTGATACAGAAGGTTATAAAGCATTGCATAAGCTTGTCAGTCAAACATGTAACGATACCTGGGAATTATTTGAAGATATTCAAAATTTTAATCCATATACCGAAAAAATGATTTCGGAATTAAATGGAAGTTTTAAAAAAATTAGCGAAATTATAGAAAAATAAGGGGAACATTATGGATAATATTTTTAATAAAATTAGTATCAGTTTAATTATTTTAGGCATAGCATTTTATGCTTTTGCTATAACTTTTACTGCGCTCATTCCCTCAATACTTGGGTTTTTAATGCAGATTGTTTTATTCTTAGGAAGAACTTTTCCAAAATTTCATAAACATTTTGCACATGTTAATGTGCTAATATTAATTCTTGGTATTGGAGCTACTTTTGGATCTGTTTCTGATTTAGCTAGTTATCTTTTAAGTGGCAATGAGTTAGAAAGGCCTTTAGCAACCGTTGAACAGTTTACAACTTTCGTTTTATGTCTTGTTGGATTTATAATGTCAGTTAAGTCATTTATGAATGCTAGAAAGGGTTAATTGAAACTTTTTTTAAATAACAGTGTTTAAAAAAGTACATATGATTAATAAAAAGGAGAAATCATGAAACAATTACTTATTTTATCAATATTCTTAACAAGTGTCTTTGCTCAAGGTCAGATGCAACGTAAAAATGCAGAAGATATGGAAAAAATGGAAATGCGTAAAAAACGTATGGAGCAATTACAAGATCAAAAAGAATCTACTATGATTGGTATTCAAACCAATTATTTAGATTTATCACCAGAACAAGCGCAACAGTTTTTTCCAATGCAAAAAGAATATAAAGACCTGGTACGTGAAGCTCAAAAGCAATATCGCGAGAAGGTAAGTAAGCTGCGATCAAAAGCAAAGGATGTATCAAAGTTTGACGTAGATACTGCAATAAAGTATCAGCTTGAAATGAAGGAAGAGTTAGCTAAACTAGAATCTGATTTTTTGAAAAATACTACTAGCGTATTAAGTAACGAACAAAGAACAAGGTTAGTTTTTCAAGAAGAAAGAATTAAGTTTGAGGCTTCAAAACGAGCCGCCAATAGAACTTCAGAGATTTCAAAAAGAAATTTTGACAGAAAGAAAAAATTAAGATAAATTACATAATACAAAATTAAGGGGTTATATGAAAAAACTACTATTAATATTTGCACTAATTTTTATGGTCACTTCATGTGATGATAACATGTCATATATGGAAGAAATGACCGATTTACAGCTTATTGAAGCGATCGCTAGTGATCCAAATAAATTTGAAGTTGATGGCGAAGACATTCCTCAAGCTTCTAGGTTCGTGGTTGCAGCAGAATATTATGATTATATGTTGATAAGTGCTGAAATTTCTCCAGAGCATGGATATCGAGTTTCAATGGGAGATATGGCGCTTGATGCTGGTGATGTTACCGAAATTTTCTTTGCTAAAGATGGTAGAAAATTAGGTAATAAAAAAGGAATGGATGATAGAAAAAGACACAACAAAAAATGTTTTAAATATGTTTTCCCTTTATCATTCACTCTTGGAGATCAAGAAGCTGTCTATACAGTAAATGATTACAAAGAACTTCGCGATAGATTAAAAACAAATTATCAAGAAACAGGTGTAAAAATGAAACCTGATTTTACTTATCCAATTCAAATTCAATATAAAGAAGAAGAAGAGTCAGTAGAAATTAATTCTGAAGAAGAATTAAAAGCTGCGTTTCAGTCTTGTAGAGGTGAACAAAATGATAAGAAATGCTTCACTTTTGGTTTCCCAGTAAGCTTTACAATGCCAGATGGTTCAATTCTTACTGCTGAAGATGAAGAAGATTTAGAAGAAAAAATGAAAGCTTTCTATGAATCTTACGAAGGCAGAAAGAAAAGACCTCTTGTTGTCTTCCCTGTAGATTTAATGTTTGAAGATGGATCCTCGCTTACAGTTAATTCTGTTCAGGAAATGAAACAGGCTTGGAGAGATAATTGTAGAAAAAGAGGTAATGATGGTGAAAGTGAAGGAGGAAGCGAAGTTTCGCGCGGATAATCCTGAACGTCATTTATTTTTTTAAAAAGGGCTACAATATTGTAGCCCTTTTTTTTAAACTTATAACAATATAGGGGCCGTAGCTCAGTTGGGAGAGCGCGTGGATGGCATTCACGAGGTCGTCGGTTCGATCCCGACCGGCTCCACAAATTTACTTCATGTCAAAAATATCCTTTTACAATTCAACTAAAAAATCTTTATTTTTCTAATTATTAACAAAAAAAGGAGGTAAAAATATGAAATTAGATTACGATTCATTACCTACATTAATGCTTGTTGCAGCTGGACTATTTGTGATGTTTGCATCACCGCCAGTAGTTAATTACGAAGGCGTTGAATCTGCTGGTAAATTTGAACCTGGTGAGGACAATGAACTTAATGGCAGTGCATACGTTTTAGCAGACGATAAATATATGGATATCGTTCAGCAGTCAACAGATGCATACAATGCAAGAGATTGGAATGCCATGAAATCTCTTTACAGAGATGAATTTGTTGAAAATATGTCAGAGGGCATGATTGAATATTTTGGTAATGAGGTTGAAACCCTTAATATGGATATTTTCTCAATGCTTCCTGTAAAATTAAAGGGTGATGATATTACTCGAGTTTTGACTTGGTCTGTTGAAGACAGATTATTTCAAAATGGACAAAAAGAAAGACATAATCTTTTTGAAATCTACTATATTGATGAAGAAGGAAAGTTAGGTGGTTGGAATCAATGGTATAGACCAAATCCTAATCCAGAGTTTACTACTCACGGCTTACCAGAGGGTGGAAAATTTGTTGGAAGAAATCCTGATAACGATTGGTCTGGAAGACCTTTTGTATTTTCTAATAGAGGAGAGGTAGAAAAACTTGAAGCCTTTCTCGAGTTGGCAAATAATATGGATATAGATGGAGCTTTAGAGTATTTCACTAATCCGTTTACTTTCAATGACTCTGAAGTAACTCATGATGATATGAGAGAGCTTTTTGAAGGCAGAAAGTCACAAACTTGGGATGCATGGGCAATGATTCCAGTAAAAATCAAAGATACTGATCCGCAATCTGGATTAATTGTATGGTCAACTGCTAGAGTTGAATCAAAAGAAGGAGATGTTTGGGAAGCAGATGTTTCTGAAACATATTTCTTTGATTTAGATGGAAAAATTAGCTCTGTAACTCAGTATGCTAAGCCAGTATCGTCTGATAACAACTCCGAAGAATAAAAGTTGAAAGACATTATAGTTGCCATATATTTAAATATATGGCAACTATATCTAAATCAAATCTTTTCCTAACATTCATGAATTAATTTTTTGTAAAAAGGAGTATTTAATGTTTAATAAAAATATAATCTATCTTTCAATAGCTTGTACAAATATGTTATTATTTTCATGTGTTAATTCTTCGTCAAATGAATATTCTGAAGGTGGAAAATTCTACGGTAGAGGAGGAAATAATACTGAGCTTTATGGAGGAAACCCTTTTGTTTATTCTAATGATGGTGAAGTTGAAATTTTGGAAAATTTTTTCAAAGATTTTGAAGAACTTGATTATGAAGGAATTTCATCTGCTATCTCAGATTCAGTGTGGTTCAGGTCTTTAGACGGTTCCGTAACTTTTTTAACAAATACTGAGATTAAAAATCGTTTAGAATCACGTATTTCTCATGAAAGAAAGTTATGGGCAATCTTACCAAATAAAATTAAAAATAGACCAGGCGGAGCAGCTGTAACTGTTAGTTCTTATGTTAAAGATAGTTTCAAAGACGGAACTGTTCTTGAACTAGAATTGATGGAACTCTTTTACTTCAATGAAAACTTGAAGATAGCTGGAGTTGAGCAATGGTCTAGACCAGTAATCAAAGAATCTGAATAAATCTAAAGAAAACTTTTTGTTGGGCATAATTTTTGCCCAACAAAAAGAATTATTGTCTTAAATTATACTATCTATTATGAAATCTAAATTTTTAGTACTAGCCGTAATATTAATATTAATAGGAGTTTTCTATATGAATATGACACCAGAAGAGAGAGTGGCTATAATTTCTACCAAGCATGGAGATATGGTAGTTGAATTTTACCCTGACGTTGCGCCCATGCATGTAGAGAGTTTTATCACTCTAGCAGAAGAAGAATATTTTAATGGAACTACGTTTCATAGAGTTATACCTGGTTTTGTCATTCAAGGTGGAGACCCAAATTCAAAATTAGATAATAGAGCTTTGCACGGAACTGGAGGCAGGGCAGGTAAGTTTTTCGGACTTGGAGATGAAAATGATCCAAATTCTTGGTTAATTCCAGCTGAATTCAACGATATTCCTCATACTAAAGGGATTTTATCTATGGCTCGTACAAACGACCCAAATAGTGCTTCTAGTCAATTTTTTGTTTGTCATGATAATGCACCTTTTCTTGACAAAAACTATACTGTTTTCGGTAAAGTTATCGAAGGTCAAGAGGTGATAGATTTAATTGTTAATTCTGAAAAAGATATGAATGACAATCCTATAGAAAAAATTGAAATGACAGTTATCATGAAAGATAAAAGCGAAGTTATCCAAGATTAATTTAAATTATATTGAAGATTCGGGGGTAAAATGAAATATAATTCTTTTCAAACACCGAAAAGAAGATTGCTAGGGGCTGGACCTACAAACTTGTATCCAGAGATATCAGAAGCCTTAACAAGACCTGAAGTTGGACATTTAGATCCAAAATTTGTTGAAATGATGGACGAAGTAAAGTCTATGCTTAGGTATTTATTTCAAACCAAAAATGAATTTACTATTGCTATTTCTGCTCCTGGAAGCGCAGGTATGGAAGCAAGTTTTGTAAATCTTGTTGAGCCTGGAGATAAGGTAATTGTTTGTGTTAATGGTCTTTTTGGCGGAAGAATGGTTGAGAATGTTGAAAGAATTGGTGGAAAGGCTATTTTGGTTGAAGACGAATGGGGTACACCAGTTTCTTTAGACAAGCTTGAAGATACATTAAAAAAGAATCCTGATACTAGTGTAGTTGCCTTTGTTCATGCCGAAACATCAACTGGTGTTAGAAGTGATGCAAAAGAGATAGCTGAAATTTCCAAAAAATATGGTTGTTTGGTGATTGCAGATACTGTGACATCTTTTACAGGTATTCCAGTTCTAACAGACGAATGGGGTTTGGATGCAGTTTATTCTGGCAGTCAAAAGTGTTTGTCTTGTGTCCCTGGATTATCTCCACTAACGTTTTCTGATAAAGCAATTGAAAAAATAAAAAATAGAAGCACAAGGATTCAAAGTTGGTTCTTGGATCAAACTTTAGTTTTAGATTATTGGAGTGGAAAAGGAAAGAGGAGCTATCATCATACAGCTCCAATCAACTCAATATTTGCTCTTCATGAAGCTTTAAAGCTAGCATGTGATGAAACCCTTGAAAATTTGTGGAAAAGGCATTCTGATGCACATTTTAGATTAAAAGAAGGTCTTGATTTGATGTCTTTTGATTTTGTAGTACAAAAAGAATATAGATTACCGCAAATGAATTCTATTCATATCCCGGATGGATATGATGATTTAGAAATTAGAACAAAATTACTGAATGACTTTAATTTAGAAATTGGAGCAGGCTTAGGAAAATTTTCTGGTAAAATATGGAGAATTGGTTTAATGGGACACAATGCTAGAAGCGAGAGCGTAGATTATTGTCTTGATTCTTTAAAGAGTGTTTTAAATAAATAGCTCTGAATTTACATTCAAAATTTCTTTAGCCGTATCATATCCAATATCAATCAGTTCATTTGCTTTATGAAAATCCCATCCGTAAAACTGGTCTATTGGAGGTTCGATTAAAATATTAGGTTCATTATTTTTAAAGCTAAGATGAGTAACATTATTAAGAATAATTTTAGCTGACCTATCAACAATATCAACTATATTATATTTGCTGTCTTTCTTTTTAGAGGTTTGAAGACCGTAAAGGTTTACAGCAATTGTTCTATTTGATCCCATATCAATTATTGACTGTAATGGTACTGGATCAATTAATCCACCATCAACGCAAAGATTATCATTTACGTACGTTGGAGTCAATACTCCAGGAATAGCAATGCTTGCTTTAATAGCATTGATTAAATCCCCTTTGTTTGATTCTATTTTTACATTATTTACGATGTCAGTTGCTACGGTTGTTAAGGGTATATTAAGCTCTTCAAATGTTCTTATATCGGTTAATTCTTTAAAAATCTTAATAACCTCATTTCCGTTCATAATTGATAGTTTTGGAAAAATAGGATCAAGTTTAAAAAGTACGTCTTTCATAAAGCTATTTCTTGATCTTACTTCTTGCTCGAATGTTTTAAGATTTCCAGAGGCATACAAAGCACCAATAAATGACCCAATGCTCGTTCCAGAAACATATGATATTGGTATCTTTAGTTCATCAATTGCATTTAATACTCCAATATGAGCATATCCTCTAGCAGCTCCACCGCCCAATGCAATACCAATTTTATAATTTTTTTTCATCGTAATTTTTATTATACTAATTGGAAATTATTACTCATTAAACTAATAAGGAATATTTACTATGTATTTTAGACTTTTAATTTTTTACATTTTCATGTTTATGGCATGTACACCAAATGACACTTCCAATAGTTCTGCAGTTCCACTAAGATCAGAAATTGATGACAAATATAAGTGGGACTTAACCAAAGTATACCCATCTGACGAGGCATGGGAGGAGGATTTAAAAAAGGTTAAAGAGCTTTCACCAAAGTTTGCTGATTATAAAGGAAAACTCTTATCAAGCTCTGCAAATTTATTAGAAGCGATTGAATTGTCAGAAGAGATTAACCAACTATTTGGAAGATTATTTCATTATTCAGCAAATTCTTTAAATACGGACTTAAAAAATGAGAAATACCAAGCCATGTATCAAAGGGTTAGAAACGCAGCTATTAAATCAGGAGAATATAGTTCATATTATGCACCTGAGATGCTTGAGAAAGATTATTCAGTAGTTGAATCTTTTATGGATTCAGAACCTAAGCTGGCGGTATATGAAAAAAGTTTTAAAGATTTGTATCTTGATAAACCTCATACATTATCTGAAAACGAAGAAAGAATATTAACCATGACTGGTAAAATGAGCGGTGTTCCAAGTGAGGCATATGAAATAATGAAGTCTACAGACTACAAATGGGGAATATTTAAAGATGAGTCTGGAAATGAAGTTACAATGTCGGAGGGAAGATATGGAAAATACACAAGCTCTACTAATCGAAGAGTAAGAGAAGATATGTATAAAGCTTTGTATGTTCCTTTTGGTAATACAATAAACACAATGTCAGTTTTAATGAAAGGTAATGTTGAAAAAAATGTTTTTTATGCAAATGTTAGAGGGTATAATAATACTTTAGAGGCTAGACTTAAAAGTGCTGGAATTTCTACTGATGTTTATAAGAATCTAATTGCAAGTGTGAATGATAATTTAGAACCATTGCACAGGTGGGCTTCAATTAAAGCTAAATATTTAGGATTGGAAAAGATTGAACCTTTCGATACATATGCACCTTTATCTGAATTTTCTCGAGATTATACTTATGAAGAAGCGCAAGAGATTGTAAAAGAAGCGTTGATGCCTCTTGGTCCTGAAATTCAAGAAATTATTGACATGATGTACAATGAAAACCTTATCGATGTTTTTGAAAACCAAGGAAAAGAAAGTGGAGCCTATCAATATTCAGTTTGGGGAGTTTCTCCTTATGTGAAACTCAATTTTTCTGGAAAATTAGATGACGTATTTACTTTGGCGCATGAACTCGGCCATGCTTTTCACTCTTATTTAAGTGAAAAAAATCAGCCATATGTTTATAGCGGTTATAATACATTTAATGCTGAGGTAGCATCTGTTACTACTGAATCATTACTAATGGACTATCTAATGGCCAATGCTCAAAATGACCAAGAACGAGCAGTTCTTATTCAGAAATATATTCAAGACATTGGATCGACATATTATAGACAAGCTAGATTTGCTGAGTTTGAATTAAAAATACATGAAGCAGCTGAAAGAGGTGAAATTCTCACTGAAGACTTTTTGACTACTACTTTCGGTGATATTTATAGTAAATATTGGGGTCCAAGTATGCAAATTACGGAAGAGGAAGCATTTTCATGGGCTCGAATACCTCATTTCTACAGAAACTATTATGTTTATGCCTATGCAACTTCATTTGCTGCTGGTGAAAAAGTTTCGGAGAGAGTTCAAAACGAAGGACAAGCAGGTATCGATGGATTCATTGCTTTTTTATCGAGCGGAAGTTCAGATTATCCAGTAGAATTACTTAATTTGGCTGGAGTAGATATGACAACAAGTGAGCCATTTGAAGCAGTTTCAAGAAAAATGAACTTCTTGATGGATGAACTGGAAAAAATTCTAGAAGTAAAATCTTTAAAAGATGTGGAGCTTTAGCATGCAATTTACTTTTAGCTTAAATCTGAATCATTACTTATATGTTTTTAATTAAGTAAATTAATAATAATAGAGAAATTAAATGAAGAAGCTAGTATATATTTTATTTTTTACAATAATTCTTGGTCAAGATGCATCAAAAGAAAATTTTTTAGATATTTCAATTGTATCAACTTCTAATGTTTTTTCAGAATACTATGATTGCGGATGTCCCAAAAATCCTCTTGGCGGTTTAGCAAGAAAAACATTTTTCTTGAAAAATATGATGCCTGGAAGAGATTCATTTTTAATTGATGCAGGAAATGCTCTTTTTGATAGCAATCAAATAAATCCTGATAACTTATCTCTTGAAAATAAAAGATTTAAAGCTAGAAATTTTGTTAAGACTTTGGAATTTTTAGGTCACGACATTGTGAATATTGGTTCCAATGACTTCAAAGGTGGAGTTGACTTTTTAATTGATATCACCAAAGATTCTTCGGTTAATTTCATTTCTGCAAACCTTTATGACAAATCTTCTAATAAACTATTATTTAAACCTTATCATATTTTGGAGAAGAATGGAGCAAAAATAGCTTTCATTGGTTTGAGTGAATCAGCAAGATCAAATTCCATGGTAAACAAGAATTATATTCAAGAGGGTAACAGACTTATCAGTGAACTTAAAGATAAAGTTGATATAATTATTTTGTTGGTTGATAAAAAACAAAATACAAACATCCGAGATGTTTCTCTTTCATTTCTTCCACTATCAAATTCTTTTCCTGGTGCCAATTATATTTTTGTGAGCGGTTCAACTAAAAGAACCGAACCAAGAACAAAACAATCAGGTTCTGGAGCTCTTGTATATGGTGGAGGCATTCAAGGAAAGCATTTAAGTATATTAGATATTCGAATAAAAGCACAAAATAAGGCTATAATTGATGTTTCTGCGCCTTTTAATCGTCTTCAGGAGATAGATTATCGCCTAAACCGATTACAAGCCAAAAATCCGTCAATTAGACTAGAAGAGTTATATGCAAACCAACCTAATGTCCTTTCACTAATTGAAAAATACCAGAAAGAGGCTACTGAGCTTGGTATTTCTTTAGCTGGATATCAAAATAGAAGTATGTTTTTTAGCATTCCACTTTCTCTGACAATACCAGATGATAAAGATGTTGCTGCGTTCATTCAAGATATTGCAGACAAAGCAGATTTTTCCCTCAAAAACTAACTTTATTTTTTTTCTTTTTTATAATTTAAAATTGTTTTATTATGACATGTTATGCGAGTGTAGCTCAGCTGGTAGAGCACAACCTTGCCAAGGTTGGGGTCGCGCGTTCGAATCGCGTCACTCGCTCAATTCTTTGTCCATTCAAAGAATGAATCAATAATTCTTCTATGAACCTCCATAGAGCTTCGTTTTAACTCTTTAGTTCTTAGTGCATAATACCATGCTAAAATTTTAATATCTATATATTTAATCGTAATTCCTGCTCCATATCTTTTAGATATAGTGGTATTAAACTTATTAAGGTGATAAATCGTTAATTTTTTTGAACTAAGCTTCAATAACTTATTTTTAGATGATTTAAAAGCAATATAAGTTTCAATAGCAGTTTTTAGGTTCATTTCTTTTTTGCCGCCTTCTTTTGCTTTAAACATTCTATCTAATTCTTTTTTTTGTTTTTTACAATCATTCCATGAAAGGGTAGGGCCAAGCTTTCCAATAGTAATATTGTAGTACCTTTTTTTATTTTTTAATGGATCAAATGCATATGTAGAATACATTACATATCCATCTTCTTTACCATTTCTTTTTCGTTTATATATACTACTCATAATTAAAAATTATACTTAATTTAATGTTAATATAAACAATATAGTAATATAACACACATTAATTATACACACTTTGTTAATAACTTTTTAAATACATAAATATGTTAACTTACAGTAATTATATGTTTTGTTAAAAACTTTTTTTTATGCAAGAAAAAATTGAAATAATTAGTAATAATCGTAAAGCATTTCATAGCTATACCATAATTGATAAATACGAATCTGGTATGATTCTTTTAGGAAGCGAAGTCAAAAGTTTAAGGGAAAAAAAACTAAACCTTAAAGACAGTTTTGTTACACTAAAAAAGAATCGCTTCTACTTAGTGAATGCTCATATAAGCCCCTATTCACATACTGGAGTTAGAGGACATGAACCAACGAGAGATAAAGAGCTGCTTCTTCATAAAAAAGAAATAATCAAGTTAAAGAATGTTGTTGCTCAGAAAGGTCTTACTATTGTACCTTTAAAAGCATACTTTAGGAGGGGGATTGCAAAAATAGAATTTGCTACCGCTAGAGGAAAAAAAATGTATCAGAAAAAAGAATCTTTAAAAATAAAAGATCTTGATAGAGAGGCAAAAAGAGAGATGAGAGAAAGATAATGGCTTTTTTACCTGTAGATGAACAGCTAGAGCTTATATCTCGAGGAACTGAAGAGGTAATTCCTCTGAATGACTTGCGAAAAAAGCTTGAAAAATCAATATCTGACAATAAGCCTTTAACAGTTAAGCTTGGTTGTGATCCAAGTAGATCTGACCTCCATATTGGGCATGGGGTGGTATTACAAAAATTAAGAGACTTTCAAGATTTAGGCCATCAAGCAGTTTTAGTAATTGGAGA
This sequence comes from uncultured Fidelibacterota bacterium, assembly GCA_902525615.1. Classification (GTDB taxonomy): domain Bacteria; phylum Fidelibacterota; class Marinisomatia; order Marinisomatales; family Marinisomataceae; genus Marinisoma. The sequence goes on along the minus strand of CABZHT010000001.1, from coordinate 76,345 downwards.
CTTTACAGCTATGATTGGTGACCCGTCTGAGCGTAATAAGACACGTCCTCAGCTTACTTTAGAAGAAGCAAAAATTAATGCAGAATCATATATTGAACAATCTAAAGTATTACTTGATGTAAATAATCTTAAGGTAATATTTAATAGCACTTGGCTTAATAAAATGAACTTTGAAGACGTTATTAAATTGAGCAGCAAATATACAGTTGCTCGTATGATTGAAAGAGACGATTTTACTAAAAGATTTGAATCAGAAACTGCTATATCTATGCATGAATTTTTATATCCTTTAGCACAAGCAATGGACTCTGTTGAAATCAATGCTGATGTAGAGCTTGGAGGAACTGATCAAAAATTCAATTTACTTGTTGGAAGAGATATTCAGAGAGAGTATGGTCAAGACCCTCAGTCAATAATTACGCTTCCATTGTTAGAAGGGACTGACGGAGTAGAAAAAATGTCTAAATCTTATGATAATTATATAGCTTTAGATGATTCTCCAGAGGATATGTATGGAAAAATTATGTCAATCAATGACTCAATGATTTTAAAATATTATAAACTTGCCGTCTTTGCAGAAAGAGAAAAAATTAATAAAGTAAAATTACTTCTTAAGGATGATGCTAATAATCCTAGAGATATAAAAAGAAGTTTAGCGAAAGAGTTAGTTAAAAAATATTATTCTAAAGAAAAAGCTGATTTAGCTCAAAGTTCTTTTGATCAAATATTTGTTAAAAGAGATAATCCTGAAAATATGCAAAGTCTTAAAATAGATTCTGATATTGGGTTGCTTGAGCTTTTAACAGAAGAGGGTTTATTAGCTAGCAAGGGGGAGGGTAAAAGGCTGTTAAGCCAAAATGCTGTAAAAATTAATGGTGAAGTTTGTAATGATGTCAACTTCATTGTTTCTCCATCGAATGAAGAGCTTGTTATTAAGGTTGGTAAGAGAAGATTCCTTAAGGTTATCTCTTAGATATTATTTTTTTGTTACTCAATTAAAATAAATCATATAAATTCAGAAGTTTATTATTAAATGATTTGGAAAATTTATGTCTAATAAAACTGTAAAAATTACTGATGAAAACTTTGAAAAGCTTGTTATCAATTCTGACAAGCTTGTAATTGTTGATTTTTGGGCTGAGTGGTGCGGTCCTTGTAAAGCTATAGCACCAATTTTAGATAAAATTTGCGACCAATTTGGCGATAAAGTAGTGGTAGGTAAGGTAAATGTCGATGAAGTTAAGCAAACGCCCGTAAAATACGGCATAAGAAGCATTCCAACCCTTTTATTTTTTAGCAACGGCGAGATTATTAAACAAGAGGTTGGTTTACAGTCTGAACAGACATTAATTGATAATGTTAACCAAATCATTAGTTAACAATATTAATTAGATGACAGATAAAACTATTCAAAATACAATCATTATTGGTTCGGGTCCTGCCGGACTGACTGCAGCTATCTATGCTGGGAGAGCAAATTTGAAGCCTATTGTCTTTGAAGGAAATCAGCCTGGTGGACAATTGACAATTACCACAGATGTTGAAAATTTTCCTGGATTTCCTAATGGTGTGATGGGTCCTGAGATAATGGACTTATTTAGAGATCAAGCAAAGAGATTTGGAGCTGAATGTTTTTTTAAGCATGTTACTAAAGTAGATTTTAGTTCAAAACCCTACAAAGTTTATGTTGGAGATGAAGAATTTCTATCAGAAACTGTTATTATTTCTACTGGAGCTTCTGCTAGAATGCTAGGATTAAAAGAAGAAGAAGAGCTTATGGGTTATGGAATTAGCACTTGCGCAACTTGCGATGGATATTTCTTTAAAGATAAAAATATCGTTGTCGTAGGAGGTGGTGATTCAGCAATGGAAGAAGCATTGTTTCTCACAAAATTTGCAAAAAAAGTAACTATCATTCACAGAAGAGAAGTATTTAAAGCTTCAAAAATTATGTTTGATAGAGCAAAAAATAATCCCCTTATTGACATTATGGTTAATAAAAGCATTGATTCTATAAATGGTTCACAAAAAGAAGGAGTCTCAAGCATTGTGCTTAACGATACTGTTTCAGGTGAAAAAACTACTTTTGAATGTGAAGGTGTTTTTTATGGAATTGGTCACAACCCTAATACAGATCTTTTTGATGGAGTAATTGATTTGGATGATAATGGATACATTATTACCAAATCTGATTCCTCTTTGACAAATATTCCAGGAGTTTTTGCATGTGGAGATGTTCAGGATGATCACTATCGACAAGCTATTACTGCTGCTGGATCTGGTTGTATGGCCGCTATAGATGCTGAAAAATATTTAGAAGATATCGAATAGTTTTGCTGTCCTTTTTGGGAGGATACTATGAAACTTAAACAAATATATGATGTTCAAAACCTTAAGCTAAGGTTTAAAACTAAGAAAGCTTTAGAGATAAAAACTTTAAAGTTTCACAATGGATTAATCTACGGCATTTGTGGAAATTTTGGCTCAGGCAAGACTTCTTTATTAAAAGTCTTAGCTGGAGAAATCAGTGAAACAAGCGGTACTGTTCTTTATCAAGGAAATAAATTTAAAAAAAGTTTTTTTGGAAAAATAAAAAAACATAAAGATATTAGTTATATTGATATTAAATCAGTGAATTCATCATTGACCGTCGAACAATTCATCGCTAAAAAATTTCCGAACAAAGTTCAACAAATAAGATCTAGACATTTTACCAGCTTTCAATTGGAGGAAGTTTGGAAGACTCCCATTAATTTAATTTCTGATGGAGAAAAGCATTGGTTAAAGTCGGTAATTGGTGTAGAAAAAGATCCTAGAGTACTTTTGATAGATGATTATGGTATGTCAATTGATTCTAAATCAGAGATAATTCTTAGAAAAAAACTTATTAAAATGAATAATATACTTGGAACAACGGTTTTGCTTTCTTCAAGTAGTGATTATTTTTTAAAACAATTTGCTAGTGTAATATTTTACTTAGATAATGGACATATTTCAAAAATTAGAAAAGGTATTAAGAAAAACTTTTCAAGAAAAAAATAATAAATTTTTTTTTGTACAATTAATTTTTTTCTTAAATATTCTTCATGCACAAATAGATCAAAGATTTGATTTGTATGATTGGGAAATTATGGGACAAAATAAATCCATAAATTCTATGTCTGAAGGATATCAATATATTTACTTTGCGACTGATGCAAACGGTATATTGAGATATAATAAATTTTCAAGAAAATTTGAAGCAAGTCTTTTTTTAGGTCAGGGAATAAAATCAAAAAAAATTGAGCACGTTTATTTTGATAATAATACTGGCATTCTTTGGATAATTGGAAATAGTGGATTAGAGTTTTCTAATAATAAAGAAGGCAACTGGAATACAATTCAATTAAGTAAGCTATCAATTAATTCTTTAAATAATATCAAAGATTTAGGATCCTCTAAAAATTTCATATGGATAAAAACCTCTTCGAGGTTCATCAAGCTTGATCTAATAAGCGGGTCTTTTCTTGGATTTTTTACGTATCCAGATGAAGAAAATATTAATTGGGGTGACATTAGTTTTAAAAATAGATTTATTTCTAAAGATTTTTCATTTCAGGACTATTTTATTGAGGGGGGCTGGCTTTTAGGAAATGATTCTGCAGCTGATAATAATGGTATTTTTCATGATTATAATTCATTTTTGATGACTGAAAATGGATTTGGTTGGATTGGATTATCAAATGGACAATTACTCTATGTTGATGATTTTAGCAAAACTATAACTCCTAAAACTGTTGGTATTGCAGTTTCAGTACCATTAACTGTTTCAGTCGAAAATGATTTATGGTTAGGAGGCATTAACAATACCAAGGTCAGTGGTATTTCTTCAATTGATAATAGTTTTAGTGAAATAAATAATTTTTTTGAAACAAATTACTCTGGATTTTTTAATGCTGATTTTTATTCTAGCGAGACAATTAACAATGAAGTATGGTTTGGTTCTGATGGAAAGGTGGTTGTTTATAATAAAAGAAATGATTTTTTCAGAACTTTAGGTTATGAAAAGGGTATACCTTCACAAAGAATTGAATTTATCGAACATTTAGATGGTAAAATTTATATAGCTTCAAAAAATGATTTGATTGTTTTGGATGTAAAAAGTAAGAAAATTATTAATTCCCAAATCTCAAATCTTATAAAAAGGAATAATTTATCAATTAATTTTTTAGATGTGATTAATGATGAACTTTATTTATCTCTCAATGGAAGAGTTTATGTTTTTGATAAAGAAGAAAATGTAAATGTTGAAAAGTTTGAATTTTTAGTGAACGATAATTTTAGAGTGAATGGAATTTATGGAAACGAGAACTCCTTATTTTTTTCTTCTGAAAAAGGAATTTTAAGCATAGGAGATAATAAATTTGTTCCTTCAAGCTTATACTTTAACAATAAGGTTAATGATATTATCCTCATAAATGATAATTTATACATCGGAACATCTGGCGGCTTAGCGATCTATAATTTAATTGAAGAGCAATTAAACAATTTCTATGATTTTTCTTTTATTAGAAATATTTTTGAATTGGAACAAGTTGATGAATTTTTGGTATTACTTACAAGTACCGGTTTAGTTAAATTAAGGCTATCTCTATGAAAAAAAGTATCTTGATAATTCTTTTTACAGCTCAAGTTGTAGCTCAAGGAATTAATTCAAATATCAACTCTTTCAAAACTAATGTAGTTTTGAGACCTTCGGATAACAATATCGAAGTAATTACCTTTGTTGAAATATTTAATAGAAATCTCCAATTTTTAAAGAAAGACACCAATTTTGAATCTTCTTATAATCTCAATATTTTTCTAATATCAGAAGATGGAAGTAAGATTGAAGAAAAATCTTTTTCAGAAACTATTGTAGTTGACAACTTTTCTCAAACTGTTTCAAGAGCTAATCCCATAATAATTACTACTTCTTTTAAGATTCCAGTACAAGAGTTTGAAGTAAATTTTTTATTAAAAGATTTGGATACAAAGCTTACAGGAAAGAAACAAAAAAAATTCACAAAAAAAAATTTACTATCATTAAAATTCACTAAAATTTTTGACCCAATTTTTGTTAAGAACAAAAAAGGAAGTTGGGAGTTCGGCCTTGATAAATATCCGACTAGTATAAAAAAAGTCGAGTTGAAAAATGATATATTAGAATTTTATCAATATTTTGCTTTAGATAAAGGAGATTACTTTTTAGAAATATCATTGGTCTCAGATAAAAAAACAGTCTGGAATAAGTCTTTTGAAGGTGAAACAAATATGAATTATGACTACAAATTTCTTCAGATTCCGATGGAGAACATTGATACATCAGATTTAAGAGTAAAAATTCAAGTTTCACAAAATGGAAATATTTCATCCAAATCTTTTCCAATTGAGTTTAAGAATGATTATTTAATGCTTTCTTCAATTAAAAATGTAAACACAGCATTAGAACAAATGAACTATATATTAAATATAGAAGAAAGAAAAGAATTGAGGGAATTAAAGAGCTCAGATAAAGAAAAGTTTTTTAAAAAAGTTTGGGCAAAGAGGGATCCTGATGTTACTACCAAAGAAAATGAATTAATGATTGAATACTACAAAAGAGTTGCTTTTGCTGAAGAAAATTTTTCAAGAGGTACTTCAGGAGGCTGGAGATCTGATATGGGAATGATTTATATCCTTTTTGGAAGGCCTGATGATATTTCAAGGTCAATGAATCCTGAACAAAGTTATAATTATGAGACATGGTATTATTTTCAAATCAATGAAGAATTTAGATTTGTAGATGATTATGGTTTTGGAGATTACAGGCTTAGAACACCATTTATGTATTAAAAATATGGATAGCAAAAATAAAAAAATTTCAAAAATACTAGATAAATACAAATCATCTTTTTCAAGTGATGATTTATCAAGCTTAGATGCATTGCTTTCAAACGATTTAGGTTCTGAAAAATATTCATTGTTTACTGACGGTGCTTGTGAATTTGATAATGAATATAAGCCAATTAATGCAGGTATTGGAGGTGTAATTAAGCTTAAAGATCAAGCTATATTTTCATTCTCTGAAAATGTTGGTGTAAAAACAAATAATGAAGCAGAATATTTAGCTTTGATTAAAGGCTTAGATCTTTGTTTGAAAAATAATATTTCTTTAGTATCAATTTTTGTCGATAGTGAGTTAGTTGTAAAGCAAATTAATGGCGATTATAAGGTTAAGAATGATAGAATGGCTACTTTGCATAAAAAAACTCATGAATTCCTTTCAAAGTTTAATTCATGGAGTATAAGCCATGTTTATAGAGATAAAAATGCCGAAGCAGACGATTTAAGTAAGCAAGGATTATCTAAATAAAAAACTAATGTTTAATATTAAATATTTCATAAATTATCGAATATGAGTTTACTAAAATCAATTAAAAATTCAATTTCTAACAATTTAAACTGGGTTAGTGGTGATATTGCTATAGACCTCGGTACTGCTAATACTTTAATCTGGCTTTCTGGTAAAGGCATAATTATAAATGAACCTTCAATTATAGCTAGAAATAGCAAAACTCAGGCACTGCTTGCTGTTGGCGACGATGCTAAATTGATGCAGGGCAAGACTCATGAAGGCATCGAAATTATTAGGCCATTACGAGATGGAGTAATATCTGATTTTACAGCTGTAGATGAAATGTTACAGGGTTTTATTAGAAAAGTAAATTTGAACAGAATTACTAGACCTAGAATGGTCATCTGCGTACCATCAGGTTGTACCGAGGTTGAAAGAAGGGCTGTGCGAGATTCCGGTGAAAAACAAGCAGCAAGAGAAGTATTTCTTGTTGATGAGCCAGTAGCGGCAGCAATAGGAATAGAGCTTGATATTAGTAAACCTATTGGCAATGTAATTGTAGATATTGGCGGTGGAACAACTGAGGTTGCAGTCATATCTTTAAATGGAGTCGTGACTAAGAAAGCCATCAAAGTTGCTGGTGATGTTATGGATCATGACATTCAGAATTGGTTTAGAAATAATCACAGGCTTGAAATCGGAGATAGAACAGCTGAACAAATTAAGATCTCTGTTGGCTCTGCAATGAGATCGAGATCAAAAAATATTTTAGTTAAAGGAAGAGATTTAGTTTCTGGAATACCTAAAACAATTGATATTAGATCAGATGAAATAAGACAGGCTTTAAAAGATTCAGTAAAAAGAATTTTAGAGGTAGTTAAAGATGCTCTGGAGTCAACTCCTCCTGAACTTTCTTCTGATATCATTGATAGAGGAATTTTAGTTGCTGGTGGAGGCGCTCAATTAAGAGGCCTTGATCAAGTTATTAGGGAAAAAACCAATGTACCATGCAACGTCGTAGAAGAGCCACATTTAGCAATAGTCAAGGGCTGCGGTAAAATTATTGAAGACTTGGAAAAATATAAGCATGTTCTTATTTAAGCATGTCTAGATTTCAATTAATTTTTAAAACCTATCAAGAAAAAATTACTTTAACTGCATGTATAATACTTTCCTTAATTTTTATTTTTAATAATGATTCTGAATCAATTAAAAACGCAAAAATTAATTCCTTAAATACATTCTCATTTTTATATCAACCATTCAATTGGCTGGATAACCAACTTTTTTTAAATAAAAAATTAGAAGTACTTTCTTCTGAAAATTTACGTTTAAGTCTTGAGAATCAAATTTTGAAGGTTCATGAGGCTGAAAATATTAGATATCGAGAGTTTTTAAACTTTAAAAGAAGAGAAAGCATAGATTTCATTGGTGCTGATGTGATTTCAAAAGGTTTTTCAAGCAATATGTCATCACTGTTGATTAATAGAGGTTTAAAAGATGGAGTTAATAAAAACTTTCCAGTTCTTTCATCCAAAGGAGTTGTTGGTAAAATAACATCAGTATCTGAAAATTCTTCCGAAGTTCAACTTATTAGTGATGTAAATTTCAGACTTAGCGTAAAAATAGTACCAGACGAAGTTGAAGGTATTTTAAGATGGATTTCGGAAGATGTTTGTGAAATTGCCGAGCTTAAAAAGATATCTGATATTGAAATTGGCGATATAGTACTAACTTCCAGTTTAAGTATTTATTTTCCACCAAATCTTCCGGTTGGTGAAGTAATAAGTATTTTTGAAAAGTCTAATAGTTCTAATAGAATAGTTAAGATTAAGCTTTTCTCCGATCTATCAACAATAAATCAATTATTTGTTTTGTTTACGAAGGATGAAAAGTGAGTTTTTATATTAAATATTTTCCAGTAGCTGTTTTTCTTCAATTGATATTTTCTGAATTATTAACTTTCAATGGTTATCAAGCGAATATTATGTTGCTATATGTAATTCTTGGTTCAATGCCATTAGACAATACATCTCAATCTACTTTTTATGGATTTTTAGTTGGTTTATTTACAGATTTTATATTATTTAGCGGAATTTATATTGGCGCATCAAGTTTGGTGTTTTCAATTTGTGGATTTTGGGCTTCAAAAATAAGTTTTAATTTTGCATTTAGAAATTTTGATATATATTGGATTTCTTTTGTACATCTAGGTGTATTTATTTATTCATTATTTAGGTATGACTTTTTCTTTTATAATGATTTCTTTTTATTCTTGAGTAACTGGTTTTTTGTAACATATTTCACGTGCTTTATTGGTTTTATTTTAATTACCCTTTTCTCTTTAAAGGATAAAATACTCAATGCTTAAAATTGAAAATAAAGCAGATATCTTTCATTATAGAACGCTACTATTCGTTTTAATTTTTTCTATATTAACTCTTCTATCAAGATATTTTTATTTGCAAGTGATTGAATATGAAAGATACTCATCTAAGTCAAAAGTCAATAGCATAAGAGCTCAGGATACATATGCACCTAGAGGACTCATTTTAGATAGGAACGGAGTTGTATTAGTTGAAAATTATCCTACATATATCTTGACTGTCACACCATATAAGCTTAAAGATATAAATAAGCAGCTTCAAATTATCTCGGAAATAGTCGAAACACCAATTGATGAACTTTTAAGAAGATATAAAAAATATAATCAAGGTAGATTTTTACCTACTATAATTGCAAAAAATCTTACTTTTGCTGAGATATCTCAAATTGAAGAAAGGCGTTTAGAGCTTTCTGGATTTCAATATAAAAGGTTTGATGAAAGGTTGTATAGCGACGTACTCAAAGATGCACATTTTCTTGGATATTTAAGAGAATTAGATCGTGAATCACTTTCATTTTTAGATAAATCCAAGCTTTATAGGGCTGGGGAGCTTATTGGATGGCAAGGATTGGAGAAGCAATATGAAAGTGAATTAAGATATTCAAAAGGAATTGAATATATTGAGGTTGATACTTATGGAAGAGAAATTAATAATATTAATGAAAATAATATCCCTGCTTATCCTGGTAAAAATTTAATTTTGTCAATTGATTCAAAATTGCAGCAGTTTTCTAAAAACCTTTTAATTGATAAAAAAGGAGTTATTTTAATCTCTAATGTTAATACTGGAGATATCTTATCAATGGTAAGCAATCCATCTTATAGCTTAGATATCTATAGAGGAGAGACAACCGATTCTTCTTGGAATAAACTACTTTCAGACGAGAATAAGCCTATCTTAAATAGAAATATAGCTGGGTTATATCCACCAGGCTCATCTTTTAAAATTATTACTGCTTTTAATTTGATTGAGGATGGATTATTAGACCCTGAAGATAGTTTGATGTGTACAGGATATTACTCACCGCCAGGAAGTTCTAAAACTTTTAAATGTTGGAAAGAAGATGGACATGGATTAGTAGACTTAAATAAGGCAATTGCACAATCATGTAATGTTTATTTTTATGAAACAGTTCAGCTAATCAAATTATCTGATTGGACAAAAACAGCCAAATTATTTGGTTTTCATGAAAAAACTGATATTGACCTTCCAAACGAACTAATAGGTCAAATTCCAGATAAGGAATTTTTTATAAATACATATGGAAGATGGGGATGGTCAGAACGAGGAGTACTTTTAAATCTTACACTTGGTCAGGGAGACATTTTAGTAACTCCGCTTCAATCATTAAGATATATAAACCATATTGCATCAAAAGGAAAAACACCTAAACTTAAATTGAATGCTGGTAAAGAGATTGAATATTACAATGAGATAGATCTTTCTAAGCAGTCGTGGGATAGGATTTTTAAAGGGCTATATGACGTTGTTAATACTCAATCGGGAAGTGGATGGCGAGCTAAGCAATCAGATATAAAATTATATGGAAAAACAAGCACTGCTGAGAATCCTCATGGCGAACCTCATGCATGGTTTAATGGATTTTTTGATTTTGAAGGTCAAAAATATTCATTAGTTGTTTTAGTTGAAAATGGTGGCGGAGGAGGTGCGATAGCAGCGCCAATTGCTGGCAAGATTGTAAAATTTTTCACAGATAATCAAGTTGAAATTGTAGAAAAATGAGTATTTTAAATAATTATTTTTTTAGATCAAATGAGTACATTAGTAGATTGTATTTAATTGTATCATCATTAACCACTTTTGGATTAATCACTCTTTACAGTATCTCTAATGATCCGTTATCAATAAATAGTTCATTTATTAGACAAATTATTTTTATAATTTTTTCATTATTAGTTTTTTTCATTCTTAGTAATATCAACGTTAAAACTATTCATGATAATTCAACGTTAATTTATATTTTTTCATTTTTGCTATGTCTTATACCATTCTTTTTGCCGCCTGTAGAAAATACATATAGATGGATAGACCTTGGGTTCTTTTATATTCAGCCTGGAGAATATTTAAAGTGCGCTACAATCATTTTAATAGCTAAATATTTATCCAATCATCAGCTCGAAGTTAAAGAAGGATATATAGTTTTTATCCCAATTTTAATTGCCTTTTTATCATCATTTTTGGTTTTAAATCAGCCAGACTTGGGAACAGCAGTGATTATTTTTGCTCCTGTATTGCCGATGATGCTTTGGGCAGGCGTTAATGGTTTTACTATCTTTCTTTTGATTACTCCTGTGATTACCATTATAGCTGCTTCAAATAATTTGATTTTCAACATTTGGGGAGTTTTAATGTTTATTATTTTTCTATTTTTTCAAGGAAGTTTCTTGAAGAGAGTTTTGATATATTTTGCAAATATCTTTACTGGCCTATTATTCCCTTTTTTTTGGAATGATTTTTTAAATGGCTATCAAAGACAAAGATTCATTGATTTTTTAAATCCTGATTTAGATCCAATGGGTTCTTCATATCATATTATTCAAAGTATGACTGCAATTGGTTCAGGAGGATTATTTGGAAAAGGTTGGGGTCAAGGTTCTCAAACACAGTTAAAATTTTTACCAGTACAAGAATCTGATTTTATTCTATCTGTAATTGCGGAAGAGTTTGGTTTTTTTGGTATAAGTGTTATTATGTTCTTATTTTTTATGCTTATAAAAACATTGCTTGATATTGCATTTAAATCAACTGATTATTTTTCTTCAATTGTTATCATAGGATTATCGTCAATTCTTTTTTCACATATTTTTATCAATTCTGCAATGACAATAGGTTTGATGCCAGTTAAAGGACTTCCCACGCCATTCGTATCTGCTGGTGGCTCATTTATGTTATTGTGTTTCATTATGCTTTCCTTAATAAATATTTTTTCTAGAAACTAAATATTTTCAAAGTTGAAGTTTTGGATGTGTTTATTTAACTTGTCAGGCTCGCAATCATGAAGAAAAAAATCTTTTATATAAATAGTGAAATGAATCCTTTTGCTTCTGTCTCTTTTCAGGGTAAAATTTCCGTAGATATACCTCTTAATTTACAAAATAAAGGCAATGATGTCAGATGTCTAATGCCTAAATATGGTTTTATTAGTGAAAGAAAATACATTCTCAGAGAAGTTATTAGGCTAAAACAGATTTTATTTTCGTTTGAAGATAAAGATTTTGATTGCTCTGCAAAAAGTGCATTTTTGCCCAATTCACGTCTACAGGTTTATTTTCTGGAAAATGAAGACAAATTTGGGGATTTAAACAATTTGCTATTTAAATCTAAGAATGGAAGATATCTTGTTGATAACGATGTTAGATTCTCATTTTATTCTCTTGCAGCAATTAAAATGCTTCCAAATTTGTTTTGGTATCCTGACATTATAATTTGTAATGGCTGGACTTCAGCGCTTGTACCATATCTTATCAAAAAATTATCCTTGGTTGATAAAAATCTTTCAAAAATAAAAACTATATTTTTAACTGATTCGATTAATAAGGATTTGGTTTTTGACTACAAAAATTTTTTTATTAATGATGAAACTCTTGATGATATAGATGCATATAATTTAAATCAGCTAGGCTGTATGTTTGCTAATAAAACAATTATAATTAATAATGAAAATAATATTTCCGGTCATCTTATGAAAACAAAAATTTTTAAAAATTCAAAAACTTGCACAAGCATCTCTTTAGATGATAGCGATAAGAACTATTTAACACTTTTAAATGAAATTGAAGATGCTATTAAAAGTATTTAATTATTTTTTTTCAAGCTTTTTAATGAAAGCAACTATTTTTTCATTAATCTTTTTATTAGCTGCTTGCAATGAAAAAACAATTAATTATTCAAAATTAAATGATTCTGATGCTCCTGTAAAATCATCAATTTATAACGTAAGCAATATTAAGACTTTTCAAGATTTACCTAGTCTAGGATCTTTATCTAAACTTTATTTTGGAGTTGAGAAAGGAACAGAAAATCTCTATTCTTTGATAAAGTTAAATTCATTTTCTGGATTCCTTCCTCCATTAAGCGTAACTGATATGTTGAATGAATCTGTTGTTGTTGACAGTGCATTAATTTTTTTTCAAACAACAGATACTTATGATTCAGATTATGCATTATCTCTTTTTTCTATAAATCATAACTCAGATAATGTTTTTAGTTCAGATTCAACTAATTATTACAATTTAAGTAATTATATTGATTATGAAGAAAATGCAACTTTTCTTAAAAATATATCTTTGAAAAATATAGAACCAGAGGAGTCGGGATTTGCTTCTTTAAATTTTTTATTTAAAGATCAAGATTTAGATTTTCTTCTGGATAATTTTTTTGATACAAATGTTTATCCATCCTTAACTCTAATGCTGAAAACAGAAGAAGGATTAAGTGACTTATTTACTTTGGAAAGTCACAACTCTTCCAATACTCCTAAAATGAAAGTCTGGTTTAAGACAATCGAAAATGAAGAAGTTGTATTAGATACTTTTGCAACATTCTTTTCAAATTCTGATATCACTATCTTTAAACCTGAAGAAATTTCGAGCATTAATCAAAATTCAATAACCTTAAGTTCTGTTTCTGGTCTTAAATCAATTATTGAATTTGACTTATCTGCACTAAAGCAACTAAGTAATAATGAAATTATTTATGACGCTAATCTTGTATTGAATGTAGAAGATAGAAATTTTGCTGATGATGAAGATTTCATTGTTATAGTTAGTGCGATTCAAGATGCAGTGTCAAATTGGAACTACTCATCATTTTTGAATGACAATGAAAACTCTGAAAAGTATTATGTAGATCCGAACTTTATCACATCAGGTAATATTGATAATGGAATTATTAAAATTCCTTTGAGAAGTTTTTTGCAGGGTTATAAAAACGACTTTTTTAATAATGATGAAATTTTAATTTATGGAACAATAGCAAATTCTCCCTATGATAAAATAAGATTGAGCGTCAACAGCATTGAGGTGTTTTATGTTAATCCGTAGTTTTTTAATTATTCTTTTATCTACTATTTCGTTTTCTCAAAATTTGATGAGTGGTTATGGGTATGGTTCAAGCAAGCTTCAAAATTCCCCCTCTTCATTGGCTCTTTCAAACTCGTTGTTACCATCTTTCAAAAATGATGTTTCTTTATCAAATCCTTCTTCTTGGCATAATCTAGCATTCGTTCATTTGAACACCTCTGCCAATGTACAACAAAGCAATTATGATAAATTTTCTAGTACCAATTTTTCTTTATTATCTGCAAAGTTGATAATACCATGGAAGAATGAAATTTCATTTGGAATTGCTTTAGAACCTTTTTTGGATAGGGAAATTGTACTCAACGACTCAACTGCAACAACTATAAATGTTAGCGATAAAGAAATAAATTATCAAAGAACTAATACATCATCCGGCGGTCCGTCAATTGCAAAATTTTCCTATGGAAATAAATTAAATAATTTTGAAAGCATAGGATTTAGTTTGGGATATATTTTTGGCTCATCTAGGTTAACAAAAAAAATAAATTTTGATAATGAGAATTATTTAGTTCAGTCAAGAGATTTTTTTTCAGGATCTTTGATTGAGTTTTACCTCTTATCTTCCAGGTTTAATAAAAAAAATAAGATAGATTTATTTCTTAGTTACGGTATGTCATTGAATGATATAGATGTTGAAAGTAGTGCATATCAAGTATTCCTTGATTTGAATAATAATAATTCTCACGATAACAATGATTATCCTATTGTTTCTCAATCATTAGCTCCAGAAACTATATTATATGATAATGAAATAATAATTTCAGACTTTAAATTTGGAATTGATTATGAATTTTCAAAAAGGAAACATCTTCAGTTTGAATATAAAAACTTTGTAGATTCTGGAAACCATACGCTAAATAGCTCACTATATTCAACTTTTATTTCTGGAATGCAAAAATATAGCATATCTTATGCTAAATTTGCAAAACCGCTTTCAAGAGACAGAATCAATTTCAGAACTTCTATCAATTATCAAAATTTCAATGTTGAAAATTTTAAAAAAGTTAGTGAAATTGGTTTAGGTATAGGGTTTGGATTAAATTTTGGAATTACAGGCAATCAAATAGATTTTGGATATAATGTATCCAAAAGAAAAAATATTTTAAATGTTGATAATGAATTATTGCAAAATTTTTCAATTGGAATTTCTGTTGCAGACCTTTGGTTTGTTAAGAGGAGAGAAATATAATTTAATGGAGACATAATGAGAAACAAGTTAATATTTTTGATATTATTTTTGGTATTCATTTCTGAAACCAACGCTCAATGTAAAAGGGGAGAGAGCTTAAGAATTACTAATGATGTAGAAATTAAAGTTGTTGATTGTAGAGAGGCAACAAGACTAATCTACAATGAAGGTTGGTATCCTTATTCAATTGAATATGAGCAGGAAGATAGATGTCCTCAATTATCCAGTAGTGCTGCTGAGTATTACAGGAACAGTAATTGGGAACTAAGTGCTCAATCCTACTCTGATTTAATGGATTTGAGGTGTGATCAATGGAATTCAGATTGGGTTAATGCTGATGACGTCTATCTCTATTGGGCAATAGCATTACAAAATCTTGGAAAATTTGAAGAGTCTGAAAAGATTTTAACTAAGGGCTTACAGGAGCTTCCTGACAATATTTCTTTAATGACAAGATTAGCATATGCTTTCAAAAAACAAGATAAAATTGATGAAATGATTATTGAATATGAGCGTTTGATGGACTCTGGATCTAGAGACACAGATTCTTTAAGAGACCTCGCTAAAGCTTATGGAAAGCAAGGAAGATCAGATGAACAAATTTCTGTATTAAAGAAGATTTTAATTATTAATCCCAATAATGCTTCAGTTCAGTCGGAATTGGCAAGAGTGTATGAAGATTCTGGCGAAGATCCGCTTGAAATTTTTAAGGCAAGATTTGAAGATAATCCCGATAATGCTTCCTATGCAGTTGATTATGCTGAAAAATTAATGTCTAATGGTGACACTGATGAAGCAATAGATGTTCTTGAAAATACTTTAAGTTATAATCGCGATAACAGCATGGTTTATATGTCGCTTGGTAAAGCATATAATGAAAACTCAGATTTCAATGATGCTGTTGAGATTCTTGAAGACTTATTTGATCTTGATAGAAACAATTTTAGAGTTGCTTTGTTAATTTCAGTAAATAGTATTGAAATGGATGATTTTAAATCTGCTTTTGAATGGGGTCAAAAATCAATGAAAATTTCAAGAAATAATGCTGAATCTTTAGCTCACATGGGAAATTTATATTATAAAGCTATGCAGTCTTGTAGGGGAGACAATTTTTCTCGTTCTGATAAAATTGTAGCTTCACTTGCGTATGAATATTTTGTTAAAGCCGAAAACAAAGGTAATTCAAAATATTTTAAGCAAAAGAATTGGTTAGAAGAAAATGAGGTTTTATTTAGCTATGCTGATTGGTTTATGACTGACAAAGACGTTCAAGCTTCTGGAAAAGTTTCTCCTAGTGGAAGATGTTATGATTGGGTTTCTGAATCTTTATCTAAACAATCAGATTGGTAATCGATGTCTATTGTCAAAGAAAAAGACAAAAAAATCTATGATATTATTCAGTCAGAATTAAATAGACAAAATAATTATTTAGAGCTTATTGCGTCTGAAAATTTTACCAGTAAAGCCGTTCTTGAAACTGCAGGTTCTATACTTACAAACAAATATGCTGAAGGCTATCCTGGAAAAAGATATTATGGTGGATGTGTACATGTAGATGAAGCAGAAAATTTAGCAATTGACAGAGCCAAAAGACTTTTTAAGGCTGAATATGCTAATGTTCAACCTCATTCAGGTTCATCTGGTAATATGGGTGTTTATCTTGCTTATTTACAGCCTGGAGACTGTATTATGGGGTTAGATTTGAGTCATGGTGGACACTTAACGCATGGATCTAAAGTTAGCTTCTCAGGTCAAATTTATAATTCTGTTACTTTTCAAGTAAAACAGGATACTGGATTAGTAGATTTTGATGATTTGCTAAAAAAAGCTAGAGAATACAAACCTAAAATTATTATTTGTGGTGCAAGCGCTTATCCAAGAACAGTTGAATTTGAAAAATTTAGAGAAGTTGCGGACGAAGTTGGAGCATTTTTACACGGAGATATTTGCCATAATTCAGGGCTAATAGCTGCTGAAATGCATCCTTCACCATTTCCGCACTGTCATGTTGTTTCTACTAGTACACACAAATCGCTTAGAGGCCCAAGAGGTGGTATAATTTTGCTTGGAAGTGACTATGAAAATCCATTTGGAAAAGTTGCACCAAAATCAGGAAGAGTTAAAATGATGTCAGAGCTAATCGATAGCGCTGTAATGCCTGGAATGCAAGGTGGGCCGCTTATGCATATCATTGCCGCAAAAGCAGTAGCATTTAAAGAGGCGCTTGAACCATCTTTTAAAACTTATATAAGAGGAGTACTTGATAATGCACAATGTTTTGCCGAGGAGTTTAAGTCTAAGGGGTATAAATTAATTTCTGGTGGAACAGATACGCACTTAGTCTTAATTGATTTACAGAACAAAAATATATCCGGAAAAGCTGCAGAAATTGCTCTTGACGAAGCAGGAATTACCGTAAATAAAAATATGATTCCTTTTGATCCCAAAAGTCCATTTGTTACAAGTGGAATTAGAATTGGTTCTCCAGCTATGACGACAAGGGGAATGGGTTTAGATGAAGTTAAAATTATTGTTGATTTAATAGATCAAGTCATTTTAAATCACGATAATAAAGAAAAAATTCAATCAGTTAAAAAGCACGTTAATGAGCTATGCTCAACTTTTCAAATATATGATTAATTTATTGAAAAAGTTTTTAGTTCCTAAAACCCATCTATTTTTGATTTTTATTATTTTGAATGGTTGTGTTGTAAACAATAAAATGATGCTAGGGTCAGAAGTAGCAGAAATTGCATTACCATTATCCTTTGAATCTCAAAAAAGGAAAATTCAAAAAAATCCTAATAATCAACTTTTCTATCTTAATGCATCAAAAAGTCGAATAACATATGCATATGGAATTTTGATGGAAAAAGGAGATAGATTAATGTACAGCAACTATTACAAATCCAGAGAATATTATGCAAAATCCTTGGATCTATTTGTTATTTCTAGAAATTATTTATTTAATGCTCTAGAGATTAAATACGAAAACTTCGTTCAAAAAATGAGGAATAAAGAAGAAATAGCTTTTGAAAAAGAGGATATAGACTATTTATATTGGTTGAGCGGTTCTCTTGCAGGATCAATTCAAGCTAGTCAAGGAGATCCTCAATATTTAATTGATCTACCTAATATAAAATGGTTGCTAGAAAATGCAATAACCGTTGATCCTAATTGGGAAAATGGAACACTTAGCGCTGCTATGATGAGCGTGTATTTAAACGATCTAAGTGGTGATAAAAATGCTCAAAAAACAGCTTTATCATATTTTGATTTAGCAGAAAAACAGTCAAACGGTTTAAATGCTTCAATATACGTCACTTTAGCAGAAAATTATGCTGTGTCAAAACAGGATAAAAAATTATTTATTGAGTTACTGGATAAGGCAATAAATATTGATGTTAATAAAGATAAAAGTTTGAAACAATCTAACAAATTATCTCAGTCTCGTGCAAAATGGCTAAAATCAAGAGTAGATGATTTATTTTATATGTAAATTATTTCAATGAAAACATGTAGAAACATCTTAACCTTCCTTCTTTTATCAAATATTATTTTTGCAAGACCCATAGTTATTAAACTTGCGACTGTAGCTCCAGAAGGTACTGAATACTATAATCTTCTATTTGAAATGGGTCAAAGATGGCAACAGGAAACTGGAGGTCAAGTACAACTTAGAATTTACCCTAATGGAGTTGTAGGGGGAGAAAAAGATACAATAAGAAAAATGAGGGTAGGGCAGATACAAGCTTCAGCCATGTCGTCTATAGGCCTTGCCGAATTGACCGATCAAATTCAAGCTTTTACACTGCCAATGGGCTTTCAAAACTATGAAGAAATTGATAAAGTAAAATCTGTGATGTTTGACGATATTTCAGAAGGGTTGTCTCAAAGTGGTTTTAAATTACTTTTTCTAGTTGATATTGGTTGGGTATATTGGTTTTCCGCAGAACAGATTTCGGTTCCTAAGGATTTAATGGATGCAAAAATTTATACTACGGCTGGTGATTATATTACAGTTGAGCTTTTTAAAAAATTTGGATTTAATGCTGTACCTGTATCAGAAACTGATATTTTAACATCTCTTCAAACTGGAATGATAAATAGCATGCAAACAGTGCCAATTTTATCTCTGAGTTCAGGATGGTCAGCTTTGATGCCAAATATGCTTGATCTTAAATGGGGGGCATTTGTTGGAGCCGTTATTGTTGACGAGAGAGTATGGAAAAAAATTAAACCTGAAAATCAAAAAATTATGATGGAAATAGCAAATGATATTGGAAAAAAATATCAAAAAAGTGGAAGAGAAATGGAAAAAAAAGCTATTGAAGTTATGCAAGAGTACGGTTTGAAGATTAAAAAACCTTCAGATGAAGAAGTTGCTGTTTGGAATGATTTCAAAGATGAAATTACTCCTGACGTTGTAGATACATTCTTGTCGACTGACATCTATGAAAAAGTGATTTCTGCTATAAATGAATAATTATTTAAATAGAGCAATAGATTGGCTTTGTATATTTCTATTTTTGATTCTTATATCTTTCCCAATATTTCAGATTCTTGGAAGATATATTAGTTTTTTTTCAATTCCAGCATCACAAGAAATTGTTCAACATATGACATTATGGATTGGTTTTATTGGTGCAGTAATTGCAGCAAGATCTAATAAATTATTATCTGTTGTTAGAGACCCTGTGTTTGATTCTTCAACAAAAGTGGATTGGCCTAAATTTTTTGTTCATGTTTTTTCGCTATCAATTGTATTTGTTTTATCAATATCATACTTAAAAATGATACAGATTGGTTTTCAGTATCCAGACTATATAGCGCCATATATTCCAACATGGTTTGCTCAGTTAATAATTCCAGTAGGACTAATTTTAATATGGTATCAAATGATAATGACTAGTAGTATAGATTTAAAATATAGAGTTTTGTTAACGGTAATTTCAATCATACCAACTGTAATCCTTTATTTTTGGCAGTTTCCACTAGCGAATCCTTTACTACTATGGACCAAGGTGTTATTTGCGATTTCATTAGTAGCTTTTGGTCTTCCAATTTTCATTCTATTAGCTTCATTATCAATCTTCTTTTTTTTATCAGAGCCTTCAGAATGGGCAACAAACTATGATTTAATTTCTACTATAAGTGATAGCGCATATAGAATAGTTGTTTCTCCAACATTAGCTGCTATACCAATATTTACTCTTGCTGGATATATATTAGCAGAGAGTAATATTTCAGAAAGATTAATTAGATTTTTTAAGGCTAGTCTAGGATGGCTTCCAGGATCAACTGTTCTTATAGTTGTGCTTTTGTGCGCTTTTTTCACTGCTTTGACAGGGGGTTCAGGAGTTACAATTCTTGCTTTAGGAGCAATACTTTATCCGATTTTAATACATGATGGGTATTCAAAACAATTTTCATTAGGAATAATCACTACTGCAGGATCATTAGGATTGCTTTTTCCACCTAGCCTTCCAGCAATAATTTATTCAGTTACTGCTGGAATAAATCCATTAGAATTATTTAAACAAGCATTAATTCCTGCAACTTTTTTAATGAGCATAATGTTTTTTTATGGTCTTTATAAAAGACCAAAAAGTAAAACAGTTGAAAGGTTTGTTTTTAAAGATGCGTTTGAAACTGTAAAAATAGCTAAATGGGAAATTGCAATACCTTTGCTTATAATATTAAGCCTTTTTTCAGGTTTTGCTACTCTTGTAGAAAGCGCTGCACTATTAGTTTTATATGTGTTAACTGTTGAATTATATATCTTTAGAGATATATCATTTAAAAATTTACCTAAAATTATAATTGATTGTTCTACTTTAGTAGGTGGAGTATTGATTATTCTTGGCTTTGCTATGGGATTTACTGGCTATTTAGTGGATGCACAAATTCCTCTAAAAATTCTTAACTTTGTTCAAAGCACAATATCATCAAAAATTATATTTTTACTAGCGCTAAATATTTTACTATTGATTGTTGGTTGTTTAATGGACGTATTTTCTGCAATTATTGTTGTTGTACCATTAATTGCTCCTCTTGCAACTTATTTTGGAATAGATCCGTTTCATTTAGCAATCATTTTTATAGCTAATCTTGAGCTTGGATATATTACACCTCCTGTTGGAATGAATTTGTATTTATCATCTTATAGGTTTGAAAAAGATATGCCTACAATTTATAGTGCAACCTTACCTTTTTTCTTTATAAGGTTATTAGGAGTAATATTTATAACATATATTCCTTTGTTCTTTTACTGATTTATAATTATCTTAGCTATTATGAAAAAAATATACACTTTAATAATTTTTATTTTTATTACTCAGCTATCATTTGCTCAGGGTCAGGCTGGTTCTTTGTTTTTATCAATAAACCCAGGTGCTAAATCAAGCGGAATGGGTGAAGCAAATATTGGTATTGCAGATGATGCTTATGCTACATATTATAATCCTGCTGGCTTGACTAATTTATCTTCCAAAGAGTTTTCATTCATGCATTCTAGCTATTTACCTAATTTAGTTGATGATATGTCATATGATTTTTTAACATTTGGTATGCCCTTAGGTGAGGGAGAAGCCATTGGTGGTCATTTTACTTATTTAAATCTCGGAGACCAAACATCTACTGATTCAAATAATTCTGAATTAGGTACTTTTTCAAGTTATATGTATGCTCTTAATGTTTCTTACGCTAAAAGTTTAGACAGTAATTCTTCTGTGGGTGTTAGTGGTAAATATTTTTTTCAAGAGCTAGCAGTTACTGGAGATTTTGATGCATCTAGCTCAAATTTTGCTATCGACTTAGGTTATTTCAGACATAATGCATTTGATAATCCCAATCTTAAATTAGGTCTAATACTTGCAAATCTGGGTCCCGGCGTTTCTTTTAATGACGGAGAGGAAGATCCTTTACCTAGCAAATTAGGATTAGGTTCATCTTTATCTGTTATGGATGGTAAAGGTATTGCAGCCCTTGATTTGAATTATGAAATTAATGACAAGTCAATGTCTACTCATCTTGGTTTTCAGTACTCAATTTCCAAACAGATTTTTGTAAGGGCTGGTATGTTAAATGATTCAGCTGGAGATGTCAGTTTTTCATCTTTAGGCTTCGGATTTAATCTTGAGGCCATTAGTTTTGATTTAAGTTACCTTCTTGCCGATGAGTTTGATCCACATGCTGACATGTTAAAATTTTCTATAAGTGGTTCATTTTAATATTTTTATTAAGATAACACCTTTATGAAAAACATTTTATTTGTCTTCACTTTCCTAAGTTTGTTAAGTTGCGGTGCTACAAATATTTTTGATGACAATATACCATACAAGCAGCGTTTTGATGAAGGACTAGAGTTCTTTGAAAAAGAAAAATATAATCAATCTGCTCAACAATTCAATATCATTGTTCAGCGCGCTTCACATACAGATTTAGGTGATGATTCTCTTTTCTTTTTAGCTGAATCATATTTTCTTAATAAAGATTATAATCTTGCATTAATTGAATTTGAAAAACTTGTTTCTAGAATGGGTTTTAGTCCATACATAGAAAAATCTAGATGGAGAATATGTGAAACTTTAACATTCTTATCGCCAAATTATTTTCATGATCAAGATTCAAGCGTAAAGGCGATTTCTCAGATCCAAGATTTTATTGATGATTATCCAAATTCACAATATTTAAATGAAGCAGATATTCTTCTAGTAACTCTTAGAAATAGATTGGCAAAAAAACATATGGAAACTGGAAAATTGTATATAAAATTAAAAGCTTATGACTCCGCTAAACAATCATATGAAAATGTAGTAAATGATTATTACGATACTAAATTTTATTATGATGCAAATTTAGAAATTATCAGATGTTTAATTTTCTTGGGTGAAAAAGATGAAGCTAAAGTTTTTTTAAAAAATTTCGTTACAAAAGAAGACTCTATGATTTCTAGTGAATTTAATAAAGAAGCCTTAGATATAATTAATAATACTTAAGAAAAAATTAGATAATGAAAACTTGTATTTTTGGAGGAACTTTTGACCCGCCTCATATCGGTCATCTTCTTATCGCTCAAACCATTATTGAATCTGAAAATTTTGATAGATTAATTTTTTTACCAGCTTATTTATCTCCAGTAAAACAAGGTAGAGAAATGTCTCCTCCAAAAAAAAGGCTAAAAATGCTAGATATAGCTTTGTTAAATAATGATAATTTCGAAATATCTGACTTTGAAATTAAGAAAGGAAATATTAGTTATACTATTGATTCAATTAAGTATTTTAGAAATGAAATAAATATTGAAAAAAAAGACCTTTACTTTCTTATGGGAAGTGATACACTGATGGATTTCCATAATTGGAAAAATCCTAAAGAAATTTTAGATTTATGTAATATTATTGTCGCTACTAGACCAGGATTTACTCCAAGCAATATTCCTCAATGGGTGTTAGATAGAGTGCACTTTGCTAATATCCCTCAATTTGAAATTTCTTCAACAAATATTAGAGCGAGATGGAGAGCTGATAAAACTATAAGATATATGGTTACAAAAGAAGTTTGGGATTTTATAAATAAGAATGGATTGTACTAATGTTATCTAGTTTATTTTTTTTAATCTTTGGATCTTTAGGTTTATATTTTGGCTCTGAATTTTTAATTGATGGCGCTAAAAGTTTAGCTAAAAAATTAAAAGTTTCTGACCTTGTCATAGGTTTAACCATAGTTTCTATAGGAACTTCCTTTCCTGAGCTTGTAGTAGGCCTAATTAGTGCGTTTCAAGGCTATACTGATTTCGTTATAGGTAATGTATTAGGCTCAAATATTGCAAATATTGGTATCGCTATTGGTTTGCCAGCATTATTTTTTAAAATAGACTTTGATTTAAAAAACTCAATTGCACCATTTATTTATAATCTTTTAGCATGTTTGATGTTATATATTTTTCTTCAGGACAACTTAATTAATTCTAAAGAGGCTCAGGGCCTTCTCTTAGTATTTTTTGTTTATATCATAGCTAGTTTTTTAAGACCTAATATCACATCATGTAATGGAGAGCTTGAAAATGAAAATGTTTGTCCAGCATATCAATCAGTTCTTAGAATAATTGCTGGATCGACTATACTTTATTATGGGTCATTATTATTTGTGGATAATGGAGCAATTCCTTTGGTCGAACAATTTGGTTTTTCTGAAAAAGCAGTTGGAATGACAGTTGTAGCAATAGGAACATCTTTACCTGAATTGTTTGTTACATTGATGGCGCTCTCAAAAAGAGAGGTTGGTATATCTTTAGGAAATATTATTGGATCAAATATTTTTAATATTTTATTTGTTTTATCAACCATTGCTTTGGTGACCCCAATTGAAACTACTAATGTAAATTTTGAATTATTTTTAGGCGTAGGATTTTTACTTTCATTAATGTTTTTCATATATCTCAATAAGGGATTAAATAAGATAACAGCTTCAGTACTTTTTGTAGGATACATAACGTTCTTATATTTGCAGTTTTATGGTTGAGTTTAAAAATATTTCTTTTAGCTATTCAAAAGATTCTGGCGTTTACGATATAGATCTAAAAGTAGATGATAGCGAATTTTGTTTTCTTGTTGGTCCAACTGGCTCTGGTAAATCTAGTCTTCTTAAAATGATTTATTTTGATATTCTTCCTTCTGAGGGTGAAATAGATGTTTTGGGCTATAATTCTAAAAAAACAAGAAAAAATAACATTCATAAGCTAAGAAAAAAAATTGGTGTAATTTTTCAAGACTACAAGCTCTTAAAACAGAGAACAGTTTATGAGAACATTGCATTACCGCTTCATATCAATGGTGTAGGTAGAAAAAAAATCAAAGATAATGTTGAAGAGGCTTTGGAATTGACCGATTTGTTAGATTATCAAGATAAGTATCCTGATCAGCTTTCTGGTGGGGAACAGCAAAGAGTATGTATTGCGAGAGCAATTGTTAAAAATCCTGAACTAATTTTAGCAGACGAACCTACAGGTAACCTTGACCCAGCTGCAGCTCATAAGATTTTAAAAATTTTAGAGCAAATAAATAAAGAAGGAACTACTATTATAATGGCAACTCATAATTATAAGCTTATATCAGATAGAGATTATAGAATAATTGAGCTTAAGGCAGGGAGTTTGGTAAGTTTATGATTGATCAATTCGCTTTTTTAATTGCTGAAGGATTTAAGAGTTTTTATCGAAATAAGTTTACTAGCTTTTTATGTGTGATTACAATCTTTATTAATTTTTCAATATTAGGTTCTCTTTTTGTAGTTGGTTATAATACAAATTCGCTAGTTGATTTTTTTAGATCTAAATATTCTTTTGAAATTTTCCTTCAAAATGATGTTGATCAAGATATTTATACTGACTTTATAGATGAATTATCAAAAAATAACATAATTGCAAGCACAGAATTTATTGATAAAGAAAAATCTGCAGCTATTTTTAAAGACGAATTTGGAGAAGACGTTGTTGAAATGTTGGGCTATAACCCTTTACCTTTATCAATCAAGGTTTTTATAAATGAAGAAAGTTTTGAATTTGATCAAGTTGATTTATTGATTGAGTCAATTAATAAATATAATTTTGTAGACGAAATTGAATACAGAGGAAGATATATTGATGATATAGAAGATCGGATTAACCTAGCTATTTTCTTGTTTTTAGTATTTGTAATAGCAATCATATTTCTGTCATATCAAATCATTTCAAATACTGTTAATCTTTCAATGACAAATAGGAGAGATTTTATTGATATTTTAAAGTACAATGGAGCTTCCGGAATGTTCATTAAAATTCCTTTTTATATTGAATCAATTTTATACTCAGTTTTTGGTAGTGTGTTTTCATTTTTATTTGTTAAATACTTTTTTATTTCTTTCAACACATATTTTGGGGTAAACGTGAAATTGGATGATTATTTATGGTTGTGGATTATTGGATTTTCAATATTTATTGGATTATATTCGTCAAATCAATCAATGAAGAGAAATTTGAATGAATAAAAAGAATAAAAATGGTGTTGATTCACCAAAAAAAACTAGTTCAACAAAAAAGCCTACAAAAAAGGATTTAGAACTAATTATATCTTCCTTAGAGGACAAACAGCTTCGTCTTAAGGCTGAGTTTGACAATTTTCGTAAAAGAAAAGAGTCTGAAATATCATCCTTGTTAAAATATGAAGGTAAAAGTTTTATTTTAGATTTTCTTTCTGTGCTTGATAATCTTTCCAGAGGCATTGATTCTTATAAGCAAGAAGAAGCAAAAAAAGCTCTTTTACTGGTAAAAGAAGATTTTAATAAAAAACTAGAATCTAAAGGGGTTAAACCATTTGGTAGAGTTGGAGACAGTTTTGATCCAGAATTACATGAGGCTTTAACAACAACAAATGATTCAAAAATAGATGATGATATCATAGTTGAAATATATGAATCAGGATACAAGTATAAAGATTTAATCATTAGACATGCCAAAGTAGTGGTAAACAAAAAATGAGTGATTTTTACAACATTTTAGGCGTTTCAAAGTCTGCAAACGCAAATGAGATTAAAAGAGCTTATAGAAAGATTGCCATGAAGTACCATCCAGATAGAAATCCTGACAACAAAGAAGCTGAAAAAAAGTTTAAGGAGGCTGCAGAGGCCTACTCTGTATTAAGCGATGAAGGCAAAAGAAGACAATATGATCAATTCGGCCATTCTGCTTTTAATGGAATGGAAGGACAATCTGGTTTTAATTCAATGAATATGGATGATATTTTCAGTCAATTTGGTGATATTTTTGGAGGCAATAATCCATTTGAATCTTTTTTTGGCGGAGGGAGAACTTCATCAAGACCAAGAGCAGGTGCTGATTTAAAAGTGAAAATTGTTGTTTCGTATAAAGACATTGTTAATGGCGGTGAGAAAAAACTTAAAATTAAGCGCATGAAGCGCGCTGAAGGACTTACTTTAACAACATGTCCTATGTGTGGAGGAAGTGGTCAAGTAACAAAAGTTACTAATTCATTTCTTGGTCAAATGAGATCTACATCTATTTGTCCTCAATGTAAAGGTTATGGTAAAGTAGTTGATAAGATACCTGCTGGTGCCAACAAAGATGGAATGAAGTCTGTTGAAGAAACAATAAAAATTAAAATTCCAACTGGTGTAGAAGATGGAAACTATATGACTTTAGATAATCAGGGAAATGAAGATATTTATGGTCAGGCTGGAGATCTTTATGTTTTCTTTGAAGAAGATAGCCATGAGTTTTTTTCAAGGTATGGTAATGATGTTTTGTTACAAGTTGTTTTAGGATATTCACAGGCTGTTTTTGGAGATAAAATTGATATTCCTACAATTAATGGAACTGCTAAGCTTAAAATTCCATCTGGTATTCAACCTGGACAAATTTTGAGAGTCAAAGGAAAAGGTTTTCCGTTGATTGGAAAGTCAAGAAGAGGCGACCAATTGGTTAAGATTCAAATTGATGTACCTTCCAAATTAAATAGAGAAGAAAAGAAGTCAACAGAAGATCTCTTAAGAATTCAAAAGAGTAAAGAAATTAAATTTCAGAGATTTGAGGATTAATATATTGCTATGTTAGTGAATTATTGTAAATTCGATTGAGCCAAGTATGGACAAAGCAAAACAAAAATTTTTTAACGATTATCTTGAAGTGATAACCTTCTTCGTTTTCATCTTAATATTATTAGTTATTTACATTCCTAGTTTGATTTGGAAAGAAGAGGATATGTATAAAGAAGAAAGTCGTTTCCGAATGCAAACTGTCTACAATGTTGAAAATTTTCACAATATTCTCACAGGTTCCTATGAAGCTGACGGTAAAAAAGCAGTTACTTTAGTTAATGCTGTCAGAGATTCAGTTATGGCTGATTCAACTTTTTTAGGAGAACAGATTGTTAAGCTTAACGGTGAAGAATTCTTAGTTGACGTGCCAAAAGGGTTTGATGTTGAGTACGATACTACTTTTGGATTAAGAAGAATTTCTAAAGAAACTATTGTTGATACTACTGTTACAGTTTTAATGATGTCTGAAGAAACCGGTTTGGAAGATACAGTTTATGTTCAAAAAAAGAATTTATTTGATACTCAACAAGATCCATTGTTTATGGGAATAGTTGAGGAGACTACTTTCGAAAGAGTTGAAACTGTTTCTTATTTTGATAGAAGATTTAGAAAAGAAACTAGTCCATACAACTTTGTATTTTTACCAGATGACACACAGTTTTTCTGTCCTCTAACTGGCGATCCATATATTATCGAAATTAATGATGAAGGAAATTCAGTAAGAGTTTCTAGTCCAATTCGCTCATATCGAGATAACAGATATGGCTTTTTTGCACTAAAAACTAGAAGTCATGGTTATATCATTGATGGTTCAAGAAGTTGGGATAATTAGTTGATTGATCTACTTCTTATTAGATAACAAATCTCTATCTGTATTTACTGAATCATCTACCAGGCAAAATTTATCTTTAGCATCTAAAGCCAAGCTTCACTCCAGCATTACAGGCACAATAAATAATTCAAAAAAGCTTAATTCTATTATTGCAAGAGCGCTGGATGAAATTAGCGAGGAAATTAATTTAACAAACAACTTAGCTTCTATTATTATTGATGATTCAATTCTTTCTCACTCAATAATAGTTAAATCAAAAAAATATGATAATATTGATCAGCAAATTATAGATGAAAGTCAATTGAAATGGGGAGATAAAACAAGTAATTACTATTTTATTTCAGAAGAAAAAAAGACTCCAAAAAATATATTTCATTCTGTTGCAATTCATCATTTTTTAAGGGAAAAAATTAAACTTAATTTTAATAATTTTGGGTTAAGTATTAGGTATATAGTTCCTTTATCATCCATTTTAACTGCAAGCTTAAAGCCTTCACAATTTTCAGTGATAAAAAATGGCAATAAATATCAATTTTTTGGTAACACAAGAAAAGGTTTTACATTCTTTAAATTGAACTTTTCTGGAGCTAAAAAAGTTGAAGAAAAAGTCATTGGTCTGCTTGATATTCCAAATATTAAAAAATCTGATTTGGATAAAAAAAATCTCAAATTTTTATTTTTTAATAAAACAAAAATTGTTGAATATTTAGCAAACTATATTTTTAATGATATACCATTATTAAATTTTACTGAATCCAGTAGTTCTCAAATTTTATCTGGTAAATTAAAAGTTAAAACTCATACTTATTCTCCATCAAACGAAGGGTTCAAATATAATTCCCTTATTAAAAATTTATCAGCAGGTTTTCTATCTTTATTATTCCTTTTATTTGTGGTTTCAATGTTTTCAAATTATGATTTTTTAAATTTTGAAAACTCTTCAACCTTGAATGAAAAAAAAGAATCAATTGATGAAATTATAGAAGAAAGATTTATTCCAAATACTTCAATGATAATGATTCAAAATTTATCAAGTCTTGATGACAGATTTTCAGGAGTAACTAATTTTTTATTATTGGAGAATGAATTCATTGTTAATGACAATAAAGTGGAATTTGATCTACCAAATACATATCCTGTTTTTTCAGAAGGTAGGGCAAATTTTAACGAATTGTTAATTAGCTTATTTGAAGTTGAAAATAACTTAAAATTCAAAGTTTTTGATTCAGAAGTTGATGATCAATCAATTCAAAATGTAGTTTTAAAGTTTAGTA
Source organism: uncultured Fidelibacterota bacterium (assembly GCA_902525615.1). Classification (GTDB taxonomy): domain Bacteria; phylum Fidelibacterota; class Marinisomatia; order Marinisomatales; family Marinisomataceae; genus Marinisoma. The sequence goes on along the minus strand of CABZHT010000001.1, from coordinate 46,612 downwards.
ATTTTGAAAATTCGTTAAATGCACTATCCATTTTGAGCAAATTTGAAAATATATCATTAAGGAAAGCGTTTCTGGAAAATAATTCAAATAGTGTGCATCTTTATATTTCAATTAAAAAATGATGAAAATTAACTCTGGAATATTTCGTAATTCTAGCATTGAGATTTTAAAAAATACTTCATTCAGACCAACTACTTCAATATGTCGAAAAAGTTTTTTTGATACTATTGGCTCCTTAAGTGAGAAGTCGTTTTTGGATATATTTGCTGGTTCTGGAATAATTGGTTTTGAAGCAGCTAGTAGAGGAGCAAAAAATGTTACTTTTGTTGAAATGAATAAAAGTTATTTAAATAAAATCATTTCCAACTCAAAAAATTTTGATTACGATCAATTCAATTTTATGGCAAGAGATGCACATAGATACATTAAAAAATCAGAAAATTTTGATATAATCTTTGCTGACCCGCCTTATGAGCTTTATGATCTTAATATTTTTGTTGAAAATGCTCTTAAAAAGCTAAATAAGGGCGGTATGTTAATAATTGAATGTTCATCAAAGGAAACGCTTGAAGGATTCGATAAAATTGCTAAATTCGGGGATACAAACTTACTCTATTGGAAAGTATGAAAAGGATAATATATCCAGGAACATTTGACCCAATTCATTATGGTCATATCGATATCGCTAGAAGAGCATCAAAATTGTTTGATGAGGTATATATGTGCGTATCTGATAATCAACATAAAAATCCACTTTTTTCGCATAAAGAGAGAGTAGAGATGATTGAAGAATGCACGAGTGATCTTGAAAATGTTTCAGCATTCTCAAATCCCAATAATCTTGTAGTAAAGTTTGCACAAGAAAATGGAGCTATTGCTATTATTCGCGGTTTAAGACATGTAAGTGACTTTGAATTAGAGTTCCAGATGGCTAATGTTAATCATGGTATAAATTCTGAAGTTTCAACGATATTAATGGTTTCTAATGAGAAATTTCTTCACTTAAATTCCAGCATTATTAGAGAGTTGGCAGAATACAATACAGATTTATCAAAATTTGTGCCAAAAAATGTTGAAAAAAGATTAATGGAAAAGCTTAAAGGAAAATAATGGCGGATAAGATACAGATAAAAGATGGAAAGTTAATTGTACCAGATCAACCAATAATCCCATTTATTGAAGGTGACGGAATTGGACCTGATATATGGGCGGCATCTCAAAGAGTAATTGATGCAGCTGTTGAACATACATATCATGGAGCAAGAAAAATTGAGTGGTTAGAAGTTTTATGTGGAGAAAAATCATTTAATAAAAATGGAGAATGGCTTCCTGAAGAAACTTTAGAAACTTTAAGATCTCACTTGGTTGGAATTAAAGGTCCATTAACTACCCCAATTGGCGGTGGAATTCGTTCTTTAAATGTTGCCTTGAGAAAAGAATTAGACTTGTATGCATGTGTAAGGCCAGTTAGATGGTTCAGAGGAACGCCTGCAGCTATTTTAAATCCTCAAAGAGTAGATTTTGTATTATTTAGAGAAAATACGGAAGATGTGTATGCTGGTATTGAATTTGAAAATGGTTCAGATGAAGCAGGAAAAATAATTGAATTAATGACTGAATTTGGTCAAGCAAAAAAAATTAGATTCCCTGAATCAAGCTCTTTTGGAATAAAACCTATTTCTAAAGAAGGCTCTATTAGATTGTTCGACGCAGCTCTTAATTATGCTATTGATAATAACCGAAAATCAGTTACCATAGTTCATAAAGGCAATATTATGAAGTTTACTGAAGGTTATTTTAAAAAGTGGACTTATGCTTATGCAGAAGAACATTATGCAGATAAAGTGTTTACATGGGCACAATATGACAGAATACAAGAAGATAAAGGTACTGAAGCAGCAAATATTGCTCAGAAAAAAGCTATTTTAGATGGTAAGATCATCATTAAAGATGTTATTGCAGATGCCTTTCTTCAACAAATTTTACTTAGACCAAATGAATATGATGTAATTGCTACCATGAATCTTAACGGAGATTATTTATCAGATTCAGCTGCAGCTGCAGTTGGAGGTATCGGTATTGCTCCAGGAGCAAATATTAATTATAAATCAGGAAACGCCATTTTTGAAGCAACTCATGGAACCGCACCAAAATATGCTGGGCAAGATAAGGTAAACCCATCTTCAGTAATTCTTTCAGCTGTAATGATGTTAAACTACATGGGCTGGAAAGAAGCTGCTAATTCCATTGAGTACGCTTTAGAGAAAGCAATTTTTAATAAAAAAGTCACCTATGATTTCCATCGTTTAATGGATAATGCTACTTTATTAAAATGTTCTGAGTTTGGTGATGAGATTATCAGCAAATTCTAATAAAATATGTTTATCGATTATGCAAAAATTGAATTGCAAGCCGGCAATGGTGGCAATGGCGCAGTCGCGTTTCGTCGAGAAAAATATATAGATAAAGGTGGTCCCAACGGCGGTGACGGTGGTCGAGGCGGAAATATTATTTTTGTGACTAATCCCAACCTTCATACTTTGCAAGATATTCGATACAAAAAGATGTATAAGGCAAAAAATGGTCAAGCTGGAGGGTCTAATAATCGAACAGGGAAGTCAGGAGAGGATTTAATCATTGAGGTTCCGTGCGGTACCATTATTAAAAATCTTGAAAACCAAACTATTATTAAAGATTTAATTAAAGAAAATGAATCGCACATTATTTGTAATGGAGGAATTGGGGGAAAAGGAAATGTGCATTTTAAGTCTGCTACACAGCAAACACCGAGATTTTCTCAAGAAGGAACAAAAGGGGAGTTTTTATCGGTTGAGCTTGAATTAAAAGTTTTAGCTGATGTAGGACTGGTTGGATTGCCAAATGCTGGAAAATCAACGCTCTTATCTGTAATGACCACAGCAAAACCAAAAATCGCAGATTATCCGTTTACCACATTACAACCTCATTTGGGTATAGTAAAGTATGGAGAGTATCAATCCTTTGTAATGGCTGATATACCAGGTTTAATTGAAGGTGCAAGCGAGGGAAAAGGATTGGGGCATCAATTTTTAAAGCATATTGAAAGAAACAAAATTTTACTTTTTATGATTGATATTGAAGAGCAAAATCCGATTGATGTTTACAATCAATTAATGGACGAGCTTGTTGGTTTTAATAAAGACCTACTTGATAAAGATAGATTAATTGTTAGAACCAAGATTGATACTGCATCAGAGGATATAGATGAAAGATGGAGTTCTTTCCCAGAAGAATTCATTGATATTTCATCTGTATCAAATCAAGGTTTAAATACTTTAAAAGATAAGCTTGTATCTTTTTTATCGGCTTCATAGTATTCTTGATGTAAATTTAAAGACTTGGAGAGGTGGCTGAGTGGCTGAAAGCGGCACCCTGCTAAGGTGTTATACTCGTAAGGGTATCGAGGGTTCGAATCCCTCTCTCTCCGCATATGAATTTTTCTATTAAAAAAAGTTTAATTTTCATTCTATCCATTCCATTCCTACTTTTAATTTTGGTGATTGGAGCTCCGTTTAGAATATTTAGCAAACTACCTCCAATCACTAGATCTGTAATTCACAGCCCATATAGTTTTTGTGTGGAAACATTAAGCCTAATTGAATCTAAAATTGATTTAATTTTTAACTTCATGGCAGCTTTATTCATTCTTATTTCTGTTTTTTATATTTTACACCTCATATTTTAAAAGGAGTTATAATGGCATTAACATATTCTTCAATGCTAGCATTAGATTCAAAAATCCCTCATTTTGAGCTTAAAAATGTTTTAGATGGTCAAATGTATGCTTCATCATCTCTTTTAAACGATAAGCCATCATTAATTATGGTAATTTGCAATCATTGTCCCTATGTCATTCATTATCATGAAGAGTTGAAAAAAATGAATAGTGATTTTGGAGATAAAATCGATTTTGTAGCAATAAGTTCAAATGATATAATTAATTATCCCCAAGATAGACCAGAGCAAATGAAAGAACTTTTTTTAAAACTTGGTTTATCCTTTCCATACTTATTTGATGAAACACAAGATATTGCAAAAGCTTTAAAGGCAGAATGTACTCCAGAATTTTATCTTTATGATAATAATGATAAGTTAGTTTACAGGGGAAGAATGGATAACTCATCTCCAGGTAATGATATCGAAATTTCTGGCAATGATTTAAGAGAAGCTTGTTCAAACTTATTAAATGGAAGCACTATCTCTTTAGATCAACACCCTTCCATGGGTTGTAATATAAAGTGGAAATAATTCTTATTTAAATCTATCTAAAATTGCTCTAATGATATCTCTAATTATGATAAGAATGATTGATAGAATGAACAGACCAATTATTGCAATTAAAACTATTTCTAGAATTTGAAACATTATAGGTTTGGTGAAGGTTTAAATTGAATTAATTGTTCTGCTGCATAAGCAAATTCAATTAACTTTTTATCATCCCATTTTGATCCAATAAATGACATACCAATTGGTAGATTATCGACATATTCAAATGGGATAGTTACATGCGGGTAACCTGCCATAGCTGCAAAGCTTCCATTTACCCAAAATTTATATTCAGCAATCGCTTCGTCATCGCCACCGTCATGGTTTATTGCCCATGCAGGACTCCATGAAAGACCAACCAAAGCTTCAATATCATACTCATTTATAAATGCGTCTATTTCATCTCTGGTTTGCAAAACACGTTCAAGTGCAACTAGGTATTCTTCTTTTTTTGAGGAGGTTTCATTACTGTCATAAAAATGACTTTGATCGAAATATTTTAGTACATCATCTTTATTTTCTTCATTAAAAACAATTAACTCCTCAAGAGTTTTAAGTTCAGAATTTGAGCTTGCTAAATATTGTTCTAATCCAACTTTAAATTCATATAACAAAACAAGTAATTCTTCAGGGCCAGGATATTCTCTTTTATCATCAATATGTACAACAACTGCACCTGCTTTTTCAAGCATTATTTTAATTTTCATTAGCATTAATTTTCCATCAGAGTTTTGACTGCCTGTTGGCAACAGTCCAAATCGTTTACCTTGCAACGCAAATGGATTTAAATTCGAAGTAAAATTAAAGTCAAAGTCTTCAGGAATATTCAGTGTTGCTGGATCGTTTGGATCAACACCAGATATGACTTCTAATACTTTAGCTGCAGAAGTAACAGAATTAGCCATAGGTCCAGCAGTGTCTTGCGTAGAAGATATTGGAATAATTCCAGATCTACTAACAAGTCCAACTGTTGGCTTAATACCAACAATACCATTAACAGAGGAAGGGCAGCTTACTGATCCATTGGTTTCTGTACCAATTGCTACATCAACAAGCCCAGTAGCAACTACTACTCCTGATCCAGAACTTGAACCACATGGAGTGCGCATTTCACCATACGGGTTAATGGTTTGGCCTCTCATGCTAGACCATCCGCTTGTTGAGGAAGAGGAGCGAAAATTAGCCCATTCTGAAAGATTTGTTTTACCAATTATGAAGAACCCATTATCAATTAGTTTTTGGGCTAAAAAAGCATTTTTTTCTGGAAAATTATTTTTCAATGCTTTTGATCCTGCAGTATTAGCAAAACCTACAACATCAATGTTATCTTTAACAGCAATAGGCTTTAAGCCATTTTTTAAATTTTCTTCAATTTTTTCATCAGAAAGCTTGCTAACATATATGTTATATTTTTGTTCAATATCTATTTTTGGTAATCCTCCAATAAGAAAAATTGCAATAAAAAATATAAAATTTCTCATTTTTAAAAAACTCCCTTTTTTGTAAAGTGTACTTGACATTTTAATTAGTTTAGTTTACTATTATGTAATTTTTTACAACATAATATTAAGGAGAAATAATGACTAAAATAACACATAAAGGATTATGGTTCGAATATTCTTCATTAAATAAAGAAGACAAGAAGCTTACCAAAAAAGTTTTATTGTCAGCTATTCTTTGTGGATTTTTTATAGGACTCTCTTTTGATGAATCGGTAATCATTATGTGGTCTGAAGTATTACATCCTTCACTGTATTATGGTTTTCCATTAACAGTATTAATTACTGGTATTTTTACTGTTAAATACTCTTATAAATTATATCAAAGTCAGGATGAGCTATATAAAAAATATCATGATTTTTCATTGATGTCAGGTTTTATGGGCTTTGCTATTTTTGGCCTATTTTTAAACTATATATCGATTTATACTGAATACCAACCACAATTTATGGATTATTTTGGGTGCTCAATTCTTGGGATGGTAATTGGTCAAATGTATTTTTATAAAAAATTCTATGAATAATGAAAAACAATATTAAACAACTAAGAAATGAAATGAAGATCAGTCAAAAGGATTTGGCTGAATCCTTGAGCGTAAGTAGACAAACTATTAATGCAATTGAAACTGGTAAGTTTGATCCATCTCTAACTTTGACAATCAAAATTACACGCTTTTTCAAAAAGGATTTAGAGGAAATATTTATTTTAGAAAATTATTAGAAAGGAAAATAAAATGGAACCAAGAATACAAAATGGATTTTTAAGAGCAATTATTTTTATGCCAATATGGTTTGTAACACTTGCTATAATGATGACTTTAACATCAATCTTATTGATGTTTGCATCAGGAGTAGATATGGCTGACGAAAATGCAGTTCAAGCATTATTTGATATGAGTTTTGACTCACCTATAATGTTATTTCTAACTGCTTCACAGGTAGCAGGAAGCTTTTTAGCTTTATGGCTTGCAACAAAATATATTGATCGTAAACCCCTAATGTCTATTGGACTTTCAGTAAAAGATAAAGCCAATGAAATGTTAATAGGCTTAGGTTTCGCTTTAGCATTTATTGGAGGTTTATTTTTTGTTTTATGGTTGTTAGGAGCAATAACTATCACAGGGTACGTTGGTTTTAAGCCAGGAGTGTTCATCGTAAGCATGATGTTATTTTTAGCAGCATTTGATGAAGAGCTAATTTTTAGAGGGTACGTATTAAATAATATGATGGATTCATCTAGTAGATGGGTTGCTCTTGCTGGTTCTTCAGCATTATTTGCTGTGATGCATGCTGGAAATCCAAGTGTTTGGAGTAACTGGGTACCAATGACTGAATTATTTGCTGCAGGATTCATTTTAGGAATAAGCTATACTTTTACAAAGAATTTATGGTTTCCAACATTTTTTCACTTTGGATGGAATTTCTTCCAAGGGCTTTTCGGTTTTGAAATCAGTGGAATTAATGTTGATTCATGGAAAATGATTAGTCATGAGAATACAGGTAACGTTCCTGATATTATCTCAGGAGGAGCATTTGGTATTGAAGGCTCAGTAATTACTTTGTCATGTACCATCATTTGTACTTATTTTATCTATAAGTATTACAATGAACTCGATAAATAAAATATTTTCACTTTGCATTGCACTAGGTTGCTTTGTATTGGCTTATAAGTTTTATCCTTCTTCAAACATCCCAGAAGGGATGTTTGAAGATCCTAATACTGGAAAGCCAATGTTGCTTGGCGAAGTTTCAATTGATGAATTAAAACAAAAACCTTTTTTAGAATGGTACAATGATGAATTTGTTAATTATGAGCTTGATGTTGAGCTTTTAGGCGCCATATCAGAACCTAATCAATATAGTTATGAACTTTTTTTGGGAACATGGTGTGCTGATAGCAGAAGAGAAGTACCAAGATTAGAAAAAATTTTCATTGAGCTTGGAATTGATTTTAATCAAATAACTATTATCACAGTCGATAGAGATAAAGTTAGTCCTAGCAATGAGCAAGAGAGTAAAGATATTCGATATGTTCCCACTCTCATAGTGAAAAGTAAAGATATTGAAATTGGAAGAATTGTTGAATCTCCTTCATCTGAATCTGCTACACTAGAAAGCGATTTATTTGAAATCTCATTAGGAATTCCACCCACACCAAATTATAGCGAGTAATAAATATGTGGAATTTTATAAAATTTTTATTTTTTTCATTGATAACCTTTGGGATTTATCCATTGTATTTTTATGTCACAAGACAAGAAGAGACAAACGAGCTTTTAAAAGAAATACTTGACGAATTAAAAAGAAATGGATAATAGCTATTTTAATGTTGAAATAATAGGTTGGTTTGGATCAGCATTAGTCTTGATATCCTTTTTTTGGGATGGACTTAAAATGAGAATGATTAATGGGTTAGGCGCTGCATTTTGGGTGCTTTATGGAATTCTTATTGGAAGTGAAAGTTTAATGTTCGTAAACAGTGCAATTATTTGTATTCACCTTTATAAAGTATTAATTAAGTAAAATTATCTACTTTGTCTTTTCAGAAAGAAAAGCACTAGATGCATTAAAAATAATTTCTTTTCTTTCATCTTTCAATCTTTCTAGAGCTCTAGGCATCACTGCTAGGCGAGGATTAGTTTTAAAATATTCAAGATTATTTTTTATAAATGACCAATAAAGTCCATCAACAATATCACACCAAGGACCTTTCTTAAAATTACTCATTTTCATTATATAACTTGATCCACAAATATAAGGTTTTGTTGAGAAGACTCCTCCATCAGCAAATGTTCCCATACCATAAACATTTGGTACCATAACCCATTCAGAAGAATCAACAAACATTTCCATAAACCATTTATAAATTTCATCCGGATGAATTCCAGAAAGATTCATAATATTTGAAATAACCATTAATCTATTAATATGATGGGTGTATCCATGCTCTAAAGTAAGTTTTATTGCATTATCTAACGGATCGATACCAGTTGTACCATCATACCAGTCCTGAGTCATTTTTCGCTCATTTTTAAAGAAATTAAAGCCAATCTGTTTATGGCTTCTTGTTTGATATACTCCTCTGATAAATTCTCTCCAACCCATTATTTGTCTTACAAAGCCTTCAACAGAGTTGATAGAGATTTTATTTGATTCGCTAAATGCGACCGCTTTTTCAATAACTTCCATTGGAGTCAGTAAACCAATATTTAATAATGGGCTAATTGCAGAATGGAATAAAAAACTATGATTATCATATATTGCATCCTCATAGGGACCAAACAGCTCAAATTTTATTTCGAAAAATTTATCAAGATATTCAAGAGCTTCTTTTCGATTAAATGGAACCCAAAAATCTGCTGATGTATCTCCAGGATGATCAGTAAAATTTTTATCAATGAATTCATTTATTTTCGATAGATGACTACTTGAATATTTTTTATTAGAAGGAATTTCAAGACCTTTAGGTATTTTTTTTCTATTTAATTCATCATAATTCCATTGACCGCCCAACGGATTTCCTTCTTCCATAAGAATATTTAGTTCTTTTCGTGTTTTTCTATAAAAATTTTCAAGTAATAAGGTTCTTTTTCCTTCTTGATAATTTTTAAAATAACTCCTGTCATGAATAAACATAGGGGACTGTAGAACTTCAAATTCAATATTTTGATTTTCTAAAAAATATAAGAGCGAAGATTCAAACTCCTTATCCTCAATTTCATAGATAAAGATTTTATTTGGCTCAATAGTTGCAATGGTTTCTTCTAGTTTTGAAACAAAGGAGGATTTAAATCTGTCATTCAAATCTTTATAATGAAGTTCATATCCAGAATCAGACATTTCATCTCTGTATTCTCTCATAGATGTAAGAAAAAATGAGATTTTCTTTTTATGATGTTTTTCATACGTACATAAATCAAAATCTTCACACATAAAAATATCGGATATTTCTTGAGGATGATTACTTTTATCAAAAAGTTGATTTCCTAAAACAATCAGTAAAGACTTCATTTATTTTTGACTGTTCTGGTATTCTTCAGGAGTGAGTGTCTTCATAGTCAAGGCATGAATTTCTCCATGCATATACTCATCGAGCGCTTTATAAACTAACTGATGCCTTTCAATTAAACTCATCGATTCAAAATCAGGACTCACTAATGTCATACTCAAGTGATAATTCCCTTCAAACGTAGCATGATTTTCATGTTGAGCAGTGTAGTCATATACATTAATGTAGTCTACAGAAATTTCATCTGAAATTTTTTTAAAAATTATGTTCTGTAATTCTTCAAGCTTCATTGTAAATTTGATAAGTGATGTCTGAATTTAATTCAAAAATTATAAAATCATTATGTCTTTTAATTTTTTTAAATGGCTGCGCTTATTTTAATACATTTTACAATGCAAAATCTAGTTTCGAAATTGCTGAGAATATGCGTATAAATGAAAGTGAAACTGAAAATATTAATTTTAATTATTATTACAAAAAAGCTATTGAAAAGTCCGATATTGTAATTAAGGATTTTTCTAAAAGCAAGTATGTTGAGGAAGCAAGATTTATTAAGGCTAAATCATTGTATTTTTTAAATAAATTTGAAGAATCAAATGCTATTTTTTCTCAAATTTTAATTTCAACGAATTCAGAATTTTTTTCTGAAGCTAAATATTGGCAATCAATGATAAAGTATAATAATAATCAAAACATTGAAGCAATCAATGATCTTAGAAAATTGTTTAATGAAACAAAAAAAAATGATTTAAAATCTCAAATTTTACTTTCTTTGGGAGAGATTTATTTGAATAATTATGATTACGAAAATGCTTATTTGAACTTTAAAAAAGGAATTAATTTATCATCAGATAAATTTTTAAAAGAAAAAATACATTTTAATTTAGCGAATTCAGCATTTGATAGAGGTAATTTCCTTGAATCCAAAGAAAACTATGAAGCTGTAATTAAGCTATCATCATCATATGAAAGAATACTTATGTCTCAGCTAAAAATTGTTGAGATTTTAAGAATTCAAAAAGACTTTGAAGGTGCTTCAAAAAAAATAAAAACTCTTCTTTTAAATGAGGATTTTTCTGCAAATAGAGGTGAACTTGAGTTAGAATTTTTAAAAATTGAAAAGAGTCTAGGAAATACGCAATATGTCATTGATAACTTAGATCTTTTAAGTCAAGAATACAGAGGAGCTTTAATTGCAGCTGAGGCAAATTTTATTCTTTCAGAAATTTTTTTATCTAACAATTTTAAAGATTATGAAAAATCTAGATTTTTTTTAAATGAAATATTATCACAAGACAACAATTCAAAATTTAAGATTTATGCTGAGAAAAATAAGTTTAATGTTAATAGATTGATTTCATATGAAAAAAATATTTCTGAAAATTTAAATAAAGATAAAAATATATATAAATCAGGAGAGATTTTAGCATTCAATCTTAAACAGGTTGATTCTTCAAAAGGCTATTTTAAAAATATAATTAGCGATTATTATGAAAGCCAGTATTTCATAAAAGCTCTATTTGCAATGTATTTAATTGAGGAAAGTTTTGAACAAAAACAATATTATAGTTCAATTATATTGAATGACTTTAAAAATAGTAATTATGCAAAATTTATTATTGAGAATGAAAAGCTGGATATTGAATTTTTTCCTGAAAGCATGTTAATGTCTGCTGAAAATCAATTAAATTTAGACTCTCCTATTTTTTTAGAATCTTATAAAAGTATTTCTTCAATGGAGGGAATGTCAGATCAAATTAAAAAGGCAAATTATTTTCTTGCAAATTATTATCATTTTAAAGACGTAAAGATTGATAGTGCTAGATTCTATTATAATAAAGTTGTCAGTGATTATCCATTTTCAAAACAAGCTGAAATATCATTAGAAAGACTTAAGGGTTTTAGCAATGAATAAGCTTAGAGCGAGACTACTTTCCTTGAAGTTTCGAGCTATTAGGAGAGTAGTTATTACTTTGTTAGCCAAATTTCCTAAAGATTTAGAAAGAGCAATTACTTTTGGAGATGCTTTAAATCATTTTTTAATGATTTCTCCTTTTAGGCCGTTATTCAAATTTTCTATACCAAAAAATATTAAAGTGAATGTTCATGATTTAACTTTCGATTCACCGATAATATCTGCTTCATTTAAGGATGATATAAGTTCACTGCTTCAGTGGCAATTAATTGGAATTGGCGGTATAACTTATAAAACAGTGTTAAAAAAGCCATCTAAGGGCAATTTAAGGCCAAGAATACAGGAGGTAAGCCATGATGGTAATTATGCAATATTAAACTCTTTAGGTTTACCAACAAAAGGAGTTAAAAAATTCCTTCCTCAAATTAACAATAAAAAATTAACAAAATTTAATAGACCTATAGGAATCAGCATTGGAGGAAATTCATTCGAAGAATATCTTTCTGTATTTAGCGAGATAGATCATCACCTAAATACTATAGATTTTTCTCAATTTTTTTACGAAATAAACATAAGCTGTCCAAACACTGACGATGGTAAATGTCTAAGTGATGATTTAGAAAGTTTAAAAAATTTAATAATTAAATTTAGGGACATTTCGTCAAGAATGATTGTTGTAAAAGTGTCTCCAGATAGTACGAATGAAGAAGTGTTGAAAGTTTGTGAAATTTTATCTGATTTTTCCAAGACTGCTATTAATATTGGAAATACTAAATATGTAAAAGCTGGCGATGTAGGCTTATCATCAAAAACCTTTTCAAAAGAGGGAGGAGGATTGAGCGGAAAAAGTCTATATAGCAATACCTTAAGAACGGTAAAGTTAGTTGCATCAAATTATGATCTTCCAATTATAGCTACTGGCGGTGTATCGTCATATGACAATGTTAAAGAGTTGCTTCATAATGGTGCATCTTTGACAGGAATGGCTACGTTGCTAGTGAGTGATCCATTTCAAATTCCTCTGATAAACTATAGGCTTTCAAATGATTAGAATTCTATTAATTTCCCTAGTTTTTATCACTGCTTGTGGTTCAAATATTGCATATGGTGATTATGTCGACACAACCGGTTGGTCGAGAAAGCAAATTGAATCAATTAAAAATCACCCTAAAACTCAAATTGGCATAGCATCTTATTATGGAAAGAAGTTCCATAAAAAGCGCACAGCTAATGGAGAAATTTTCAATATGTACAAAGTAAGCGCTGCTCATAAATCATATCCTCTTGGTACAAAAGTAAGGGTTACAAACCTTGAAAATGGCAAATCAATTAAGCTTGTAATTAATGATAGAGGACCATTTGTTAGGGGTAGAATAATTGATCTTTCATATAAAGCTGCAAGAAAATTAGACTTTGTTAATCAAGGAACTGTTAAAGTTCGAATTGATGTAATTCGCTTAGGTGATAACAAGTATTATAAATGAAAAAAATTTGCTGTATAGTAAATCCAGTTAGCGGTTTAAAGAAATCACTTAAAGTATATTATGAAGCAAAAAATCATTTTGAAAAATCTAATTTTAATATATCATTATTTGTTTCGGAATATCCAAATCACATAAAAGATTTTGTATCAAAAATTGATAAAAATAGTTTTGATAGATTAATAGTTTTTGGTGGAGATGGAACAGTTAATGAAGTTGTAAATGGATTACAAGATTCAAATAATCTTCGCAGTTTTAAGCTTGGAGTTGTTCCAACAGGTTCTGGTAATTCAGTAGCCCATGATACTGGTTTATTGGATGTGAAAGATGCGATAAATAAATGCGTAGGTGACAATACAATGAAAATGGATGTCAATCAGGTTGAATTTGATAACTTTTCACAGTTAAGTATTAGCGTTTTAGGATGGGGTATGTTTTCTTTTGGTAACATAAGAGCAGAAAAATTAAGATTCCTTGGTCCAATAAGGTATGATGTAGCGTCTATAATTACGCTTATAGAAAAGAAAATCCACAAAGCTAAAATTCAAGTAGATGGAGAACAAAAAATGCTAGAATGCGCTTTTATTGTTGGTTGCAACAGTAAGCATACAGGCAAAGGGATGATTGTTGCTCCTAATGGTGGTTTTTCTGATAAAAAAATCGATCTTATAACAGTAGGTAAAAATGTTAATAGGTTTCAAGTTTTTGAGGTTTTTCAAAAAGTTTATAAAGGTACCCATATAAATTTGCCATTTGTTGAGAATATAAAAGTTGATTCCTTTTCAATTGATCCAGGAGAAGTGAGTTTTTACAATATTGATGGAGATATTGTCGAGAGTCAAAAAGCCTCAGTGAGAGTCGTTCCAGAAGCAATTAATCTTTTGATATAAGCAAAAAATAATTATTTTGATAAATGTCATCGCTACAGTCTAGAATTTTAATTGGATTAGTTGGTTTCCCTTCCGTTATTTATGTCATACTGAATCATATTCTAGTTTTCAATATGATTGTTGTGTTCTGCTTTGCATTAGCATTTAGAGAGTTTATTAAGATTGTCAGTAATTTTAATAATCGTACTTATTGGTTGTTTTTCGGTACGATTTACATCTTTGGGAGTATGATGTCTTTGATTTATTTGAGAAGTATTGATAGTCTTTTAAGTTCTCCATTTACTTTGTTGTTGTTTGCTGGAGTCATGATTAATGATTCAATGGCCTTTATTGTTGGTAAGACATTTGGAGGACCGAAAATTCTTCCAACTATAAGTCCTAAAAAAACGTATTCAGGTTTATTTGGAGGGTTGATAGGATCTATAGTCTTCATATATTTGTGCGAGCTTTATTTTTTAAGCGGATTTGAATTTTCTTTAACGAAAAGAGATCAATATTTCCTTGTTTTTGTGTTCAATATTATTGGATTTATTGGCGATAGTTTTGAATCATTTATTAAAAGAAAAGCTAATGTAAAAGATTCTTCAGGCTTGCTTTTGGGTCACGGAGGAATGTTAGATCGATTAGACTCTTTAATATTGACAACACCAGTAACAATGTTTTATGTTATTGCGTATTATTTATGAGTAAAAAAATTAAATCAATTTTAGCTACCGATTGTGGTAGTACTACAACTAAAGCTGTCTTAATTGAATGGAAAGAAGACAGATACCGCCTTACTTTCAGAGGAGAAGCTCCAACTACAGTAGAAGCACCGTTTGAAGACGTTACCAAGGGCGTATTGAATGCTGTTATGGAAGTTGAAGAGCTTTCTGGAAGAACAATATTAGATGGAGATAAAATTATCACTCCTGATGACGGATCAAAAGGTGTGGATATTTATGTATCAACCAGTTCAGCTGGTGGAGGTCTTCAAATGATGGTAGCAGGTGTTGTTAAGTCTATGTCAGGAGAAAGTGCTGAAAGAGCTGCTTTAGGAGCAGGGTCAATTGTTATGGATGTACTTGCTTCAAACGATGGAAGACTTCCTCACGAAAAGATTACAAGAATTAGGCAACTAAGACCTGATATGATTCTCTTATCTGGAGGAACAGATGGCGGTACGACTACTCATGTCATGGAATTAGCAGAAATATTAGCTGCTGCAAATCCGCGTCCTCGTCTTGGACAAAATTATAAACTACCAGTTATTTATGCTGGAAACAATAAAGCACAAGACTCTATAAGAGAAACTCTTGGCGAGATTTCTGATTTGGATATTGTAGATAATATTCGACCAGTTTTAGAGCAAGAAAATCTTGAACCATCTCGAGATAAAATTCATGACTTGTTTATGGAGCATGTTATGGCGCAAGCACCAGGATATAAAAAACTTATGTCATGGACGGATGCTCCTATTATGCCAACACCTGGAGCTGTAGGTTCATTGATTGAGATGATAGCTAAAAAAGAAAATATTTCTGTTGTTGGTGTTGATATTGGTGGAGCTACCACTGATATTTTTTCAGTTTTCGAAGGTAAATTTAACAGAACTGTAAGTGCTAATCTTGGAATGAGTTATTCTATATGCAATGTTTTAGCTGAGTCAGGATTAGATAATGTTTTACGTTGGGTTCCTTTTGATATTGATCGAAGTGAATTAACAAACCGAATTGGTAATAAAATGATTAGACCTACAACAGTTCCTCAATCTCTTGAAGAGCTAGTTATTGAACAAGCAATTGCTCGAGAGGCGCTTCGTTTATCATTCATTCAACATAAAGAATTTGCAACTAGCTTAAAAGGAGTACAATCAGAAAGAACTATTTCTGATGCATTTGAACAATCCTCAAGTGGTCAATCATTGGTTAATATGATGGACTTAGATTTGCTTGTAGGTTCTGGAGGTGTATTATCTCATGCTCCAAGAAGACAACAGTCAGCAAGAATGTTAATTGATGCATTTATGCCTGAAGGTATCACTCAGTTGGCAGTTGACTCAATATTTATGATGCCTCAATTAGGTGTTTTAGCAAATATTGATAAAGATGAATTGAAAGAAGACGCATCTCAAGCCGCTTTGGAAGTATTTGATAATGATTGTTTGATACGCTTAGGAACATGTCTTACTCCTGTAGGAAATGCTAAGCCAAACTCGAGAATGGCTGATGTCACTTTAACTTTTGGTGATGGTTCTGTAAAAGAAATTGAGATAAATGAAGGTTCTCTTAAAATGATGGAGCATCCATATGAGGAAGTTAAGGTGCATATTAAGCCTGTAAGAGGTATTGACGTAGGAGCTGGAAAAGGCGAAGAATTAGAATCTGTAATCTATGGTGGAGTTGTTGGGCTAATTTTTGATGGAAGAAATAGACCTATTACCTTATCTAAAGAATCAGATCAAAGAATTGATAGTTTATTAAAATGGTCAAAAGCTGTAGATGAATATCCTAAAGGAGAAATGTTTTAATGGCTCATTCATATACTCCAGGTCTTAAAGTTTTAAAGAAAACAATTTTTAAAAAAGAGAGAATTTTACCTCTTAAAGGTGATGTGCTTGTGAAAAGTGGAGACCAATTAACTCCTGATACAATTGTTGCATCTACAAACCTTCCAGGAAATGTTCAAATGCTTAAAGTAAGTAATATATTGAACATTGATCCTAAAGATGTTGTGGATGCTCTTCAGGTAAAAGAAGCGCAGGAAGTTAAAAAAGGGGATATCATTGCTGAAACATCTGGCATTTTTGGAATGTTTAAATCATCTGTCGAAAGTCCAGTTGATGGTACTATTGAATCTATTTCTCAAAGTACTGGTAGAGTTGTTGTAAGAGAAGCTCCTATACCTGTTGAGGTTGATGCCTATGTGAGCGGTGTTGTTGATGAGGTTGTTGAAAATGAAGGAATAGTTTTAAAGTCTAATGCCGCATTTATTCAAGGGATTTTTGGAATTGCTGGAGAAAAAAGAGGCGATTTATTACTAGTTTCATCTGGTCCTGGCGAAGAACTCACTGCAGATCAAATTACAGCTGATATGAAGGGAAAAATTTTAATAGGAGGATCTTTTCTTAGTCTAGATGCTTACAAGAAAGCTTTAAGTATTCAAGTTGCTGGAATTGTAGTCGGAGGCTTTAATTATTATGATTTGAAAGCTATTCTTGGATACAATTTGGGTGTAGCAATTACTGGTACAGAAAAATTAAATACAGCTCTTATCGTAACAGAAGGTTACGGCTCTATACCAATGAGTGAAGCTACTTTTTCATTGCTGAAAGAAAATGATGGTAAAGCTGCTTCAATAAATGGTGCGACACAAATCAGAGCTGGAGTTATAAGGCCAGAGATAGTTATTCCAATTGATGCTGGAAATACAGATGATGATTCAAATTCAAAAATTCCCGAAGGCATTCAAGAAGGCAGCACTGTGAGAGTTATCAGAAGTCCTAATTTTGGAAAAATTGGAAAAGTAATTTCATTACCATCTGAGCTAAATAAGATGGAGTCAGAGACAATGGTTCGTGTTGCAGAAATTAACATAGATGGAAAAAATATTTTGATTCCAAGAGCTAATTTGGAGATGGTAGAAACCGAATGAACGGCTCATTAAAGTTAGAAGATAAAGCATTTCTAATTAAGCTCGCCGAGGAAGTCAAGGCAAGAAGAATGACAACTCCTGCTATATTTTTTTTAGAAATGATGAGACCTTTGAACTTTGTTGGAAGTCAAGCTATGATTTTTTTTGGGCCAATAATTAGTGCATTTGTCAAAACAGATGGCTATTATAAAGCTGCTGAAATTTTTGAAAATCATAACAGCGTAGAATTTTTAATTCAAGAAATTGAGAGATTAGACAAAAATGAATAACAAGTTTACGGTATATGCAGGAGGAATAGTTGGTATCATTTTACTTTCTTTTCTGCTATCTGTGATTCCTGATTCATTTAATTTTTTCAGAGAAGAACAATCAGCAATGTTCGTTTTTACCTTAATTGTAATAATGATTATGCTATATGAGGTAAAGCTTGCAAAATCTTCATCAGAACCAACTTTTTTAAGAACTATTCCAGGACTTAAAGCTGTAGAGGAAGCTGTTGGAAGATCTACGGAAATGGGTAGACCAATTCTTTATGTTCCAGGAATTATGGATATGAATGAGGTAGAAACTGTTGCAGGTGTAGTTGTGCTTGGTCACGTTGCAAATATGACAGCTCAATATGAAACCGAGCTAGATGTACCTGTTGCTAGAGCAATTGTGATGCAATCTGCTAGACAGGTAACTAAAGAAGCTTATTTAACTCAGGGTAGACCAGAAATGTATAATGAAGATATGGTCCACTATATTACTGATGATCAATTTGCTTATGCTGCGGCAGTAAATGGAATAATGCAAAGAGATGAGCCAGCAGCATGTTTATATATGGGTAAATTCTTTGCTGAATCATTATTGTTTGCTGAAACGGGTAATAGCATTGGTGCTATTCAAATTGCCGGTACAGGCTCACAAACTCAAATACCGTTTTTTGTTACTGCTTGTGACTACACATTAATGGGTGAAGAGTTTTTTGCTGCAAGTGCTTATTTATCTAAAGAGCCAGAATTAATTGCCGGAATTACTGCTCAAGATATTATCAAAGTTATTTTAGTAGGATTTATTTTACTATCAATCGTTTCAAGAGCATTTTTTGATTTAGGTGTTACTGATTTTAATCTTATAACATGGTTGGGATTATAATATGTTGTTGAAGAGATATATCCCAATAGCTATTGTTGCTTTTTTTGGAGCCCTAACTTTAAGCGCATGGTTTATCGATAACGAAACAATAGAAACATTTGCTAATGATGATGCTACCCAGTTCTTTGATATTATCGCAGCATTTGCTGTTTTCCTTGGTGCTTTAAATTTATTAAAGTTACAATTTATAAAAGTGTTAAAACAGCAATCAGGTTGGATATATAGTGCTATTGCTATTGCTTCCTTCTTTTTTGCATTTATTATTGGTTTCTTTATTAGAGGTGCGTATTTCGTTGGGGAAGATGTATACTTTAGTCAAAAAGCTGCTGAAGCTGCAATTTTGAGCTCAGGATCATCTGAGGTCGTTGTTCCTGTTGATTGGGGAGCACACGTTCAAACGGACGGTAGTTTATTTCAATGGATGTTTAAATACATCTTTTCACCGCTATCAGCAACTATGTTTGCTTTACTAGCTTTTTTTGTTGCGTCTGCATCATTTAGAGCATTTAGAGCAAGAAATTTTGAAGCATCATTGTTATTGGTAGCTGGTATTATAATAATGCTTGGAAGAGTGCCTATTGGAAGTTTGATTTCTAGTTGGACCATCATGTATATTTTAGCTTTTAGTATTGGTATTGGCATTAATTCTTATGTTAAAAACCAAAATATTGTTTTTGGATGGATCCTTGGTAGCTGTGGTTTAATTACTGGATTTGGAATGACTATGGGTTGGCCAATTGATCAACCCGCGATTTTCTTTTTACCTGCGTTACAGGAGTGGATTTATCTTGTGCCAAATCTAGCAGGTTCAAGGGCAATTTTAATCGGCATAGGACTTGGAATTGTCGCAACAAGTCTTAGATATATTTTTGGTTTAGAAAAATCATATTTAGGTGAATAATGAAATTTTTAGAAGATATAATATTAAAGCTTGGTGCAGTAGATAGAAGAGTAATCTTTATTTTAATTGGGTTAGCTGTTCTAATTCCGCTGTTAACGCCGATTAGTTTACCAGTTAGAGAAACACCTACTACTGTAAAGTTTTATGATGGAATTGAGGATATACCAAAGAATTCAAAAGTATTAGTTTCGTTTGATTACGGTCCTAGCACTCGTCCTGAAATTCATCCTATGAATGTTGGAGTTTTACGTCACATGCTACGCAATGGTCACCAGATTTACATATCATGTTTGTGGCCTGATGGAATTTATATGGCTTTAGATGCATTAGAAGAAATTACTGATGAAGTTAATCCTGATAATGTATCCACATTTGATATCAAAGAATATGAAGACTATATTTTATTAGGATATAGACCTGGAGCTGAAGCAGTGATAAAAGGATTGGCAAGCGATTTAAGAAAAGTATATACTGTCGATGTAAATGGAAACTTTATCGACGATATTGAAATGATGGATGGCATAAAAAACTTGAACGATTTTGCATACATTTACAGTGGATCTGCAGGATATCCTGGTACATTTGAGTGGGTAAAATATGGTGGAGACCCAACTGGAGTTCCTATGTCTTCGGGTACCACATCAGTTCAGGTAAATGAAGTCATTCCTTATGTGCAAACAGGGCAGCTAATTGGATTGTTAGCTGGTATGCCTGGTGCTGCAGAATATGAAAAATTAATCAATGTGCCTGGAATCGCAATTCAAGGTATGGCTGCACAGTCATTTGCTCACATTGTAATAGTAATTTTTATTGTATTTGGTAATTTAGCATTCTTTATAAAACAGAGAAGAGACAGGAAGTATTAGTATGAGTTTTTCAGCAATATTAGGAGCATGGATTGCGGCGTTTTTAACGCTTGGTATTTTTTCCTATCTTTACAGAGATAATCCTTTTTACAAGATTGCTGAACACGTTTTTGTTGGTATTTCTGCTGCATATGTGGCAGCGATTAGTTTCTGGACACAAATTTATCCAAATCTTTTTGGGAGATTATTTCCAAAAGATGGTCCGCTAGCCTTTACAGGTTTAGAGTTTGATTTTAATCATGAATTTAATATTCTTTATTTATTCCCTATGTTATTGGGAATAATGATGTTGCTAAGCGTCTTCCAACAATTTAATTGGATGGCACGCTGGGGAATAGCTTATACAGTTGCTATTGCTGCAGGATTGAAAGCATTTGGTTATTTAAATTCAAATGTTCTTAACCAGGTTAAAGCCAGCTCTGTCGACATATTTAGTGGCTCTTTGCCATTTTTCAGCTTAGGGGGAGACAGTGTTTTTAATAACATTGTTCTCTTAGTAGGTACTTTAAGTGCATTGATGTACTTTTATTTTTCAAAAGAGCAAACAGGAAACTTTGGAAGATTTACAAGATTAGGTATTTATTTTCTTATGGTAAGCTTTGGAGCATCATTTGGATTCGCAGTCATGGGAAGAATTTCATTATTAGTTGGAAGATTTAACGATTTAATTGAATATTCGTCTGCAGATTACAATTATGCAACTCTTGGCGTCTTGGTATTCATTATCGTTACTTTAGGATTCTGGTCATTTCAAAATCCTGAACGAAAGGAGAACTAGTAAATGAACAAATCTGATATTAGAAAAGTTATCAGTAAAAGTATTTTAGCTGATGGGATGTCACCTGTCATAGATCTTGAAAAATCACATGGATCATGGTTAGTTGATAAGGTTACTGGAAAAGAATATTTAGATTTATTCTCAATGTTTGCCTCTTTGTCAGTTGGTTATAATCATCCATACGTTTTAGAGCAATCTGAAAGATTAAAAGTGGCTGCAATCAATAAGCCTACAAATTCAGATGTATATTCACATGAAATGGCTGAGTTTGTACAAACTTTTAAAAGGGTAGCGCAACCAGACTACCTTCCACTAACATTCTTTATTGAAGGCGGAGGTTTAGCTGTTGAAAATGCATTAAAAGCAGCATTTGATTGGAAGAGAAGGAAAAACTTAGCAAAAGGCAGTTCTGCAAAAGGAGAAAAAGTTATTCACTTTCAACAATGTTTTCATGGTAGAACAGGTTACACAATGTCATTAACTGACTCTCCTGATAAGCGTAAAGTTATGTATTTCCCAAAATTTGATTGGCCAAGAATTTCCAATCCAAAAATAACGTTTCCGATTGAAGATAATTTAGGTAGCATCATAGAGCTTGAAAATAAAGCAATTGCAGAGATTAAAGATGCGATCAATGCAAATCCTGATAATATTTCCTCTATCATCATTGAGCCAATTCAAGGTGAAGGTGGTGATAACCATTTTAGATGTGAGTTTATGCAAGCTCTAAGAGATATTGCTGATGAGAATGATATTATTCTCATTTATGATGAAGTTCAAACTGGTGTAGGAGTTACCGGAAAAATGTGGGCTCATCAACACTTTTCTACTGGAGTCTGTACAAATAATTGTAATTGTGGAGATGGTCTTTCTGCTAAACCTGATATCATTTCGTTTGGTAAAAAAACACAGGTTTGTGGTGTGGCTGCTAGCACCAGGTTTGATGAGGTTGAAGGCAATGTTTTTCGTGAGTCATCTCGTATAAATTCTACATGGGGTGGAAGTTTGGTCGATATGGTAAGATTAACAATTTATCTAGAGCTTATTGAAAAAGAAAATCTTGTAGATAAAGCTGCACAAACAGGTTTATTCTTACAACAGAGCTTACACGATCTTCAAAATGAATTCCCTTCTCTAGTTTCAAATGCCAGAGGAAAAGGACTATACTGTGCTTTTGATCTTCCTTCAAGTGAAGATAGAGATAAATTAGCTAATCTATTACTTGATGAAGGATCTATTTTGTTAGGTTCAGGAAATTATTCTATTAGATTTAGGCCTCATTTAAATGTTACCGAAGATGATATCAATTTCGGTATGGACTGTTTTAGAAGAGCACTTAATAAACTATCATAATGTCTGATAAAGGTCAGTTATTTGTCGTTGGGACTCCAATTGGCAACTTAGAAGATATAACCCTAAGGGCAATATCTACCCTCCAAAATGTTGATACTATTCTTGCAGAAGACACACGAAACTCAAAAAAATTATTAGATGCTCACAATATCAATACCAAAATGATAAGCTATCATGACCACAGTAGTGAAAAGGAAATAAAAAAAATAGTCGGTTTATTACTCGAAGGAGAAGATTTAGCGCTTATTTCAGATGCTGGAACACCTACAATCAGTGATCCGGGCTATGGTTTAATAAGAGATTGTATTAATCATGATATTTCTATCATCCCTATTCCAGGAGTATCATCAATTACTGCAGCTATGAGTATATCAGGATTACCATCAGATTCATTTACGTTTATTGGTTTTTTACCTCAAAAAAAAGGAAGATTGAAAAAAATTAATCAGTTAAAAGAATTGGATAATACCATCATTCTTTTTGAAAGTCCATACAGACTTGAAAAGACATTAAATCAATTATTAGAACATCTTGGAAATAGATCTGCAGTAGTCGGAAGAGAATTAACTAAGTTGTATGAAGAAGTTATTAGAGGTAATTTAAATGATATAATTGTGTATTTTTCTAAATCAAAAATAAAAGGTGAAATAGTGATAATGATAGGTAAGGACGATGACAGAATCAATTTCTAGTGGAAAGTTTATAACAGTTGAAGGTATTGATGGTTGCGGTAAAACAACCCAAGCTGAATTTATTATTGATGGATTAGTAGAAGCAGGTCTTTCAGCTAAGCTTGTTAGGGAACCGGGCGGAGATCCTATCTCTGAGTCTATTAGAAAATTATTACTTCATGCAGAAGAGTCTATGTCAGATAGAGCTGAAGCATTGCTTATGATTGCTAGCAGAGCTCAATTAACTGATAAGGTAATTTTACCTCAGGTAATTAATGGAACATGGGTTGTTGCGGATAGGTATGCAGATTCAACTTTGGCATATCAAGGTGGAGGTAGAGGCTTAAGTGTTAAGTCTTTAGACAGTATAAATGAATTTGGTACATATACTCTCAAACCTGACTTGACATTTTTTATCGATATTTCAGTTAATGTAGCAAATAATAGAATGAGAGTTGAAAGAGATAGAATTGAAAAAGAGGGGGACGGATTTCAGCAAAGAGTAAGAGAGCAATATTTAAAATTGCATGAAAATGAGCCTGAAAGAGTAATCTTAATTAACGGCGAAAAATCAATTGAAGATGTTCGAACTGAAATCTGGAACCATGTAAAAGAAAAACTTGAATTATGAAATCATTTAAATCTTATTTTTACGCACTGTTAGTTCTAACAGTTATTTCCTTTAGCTATGTCAGGACGCAGCAAATGGATATTTATAGAGAAATTGCTCGTTCTCAGCAGCAAATAATGACTGTTTATAAATATCTGCTTACGGAATACATTCACGAGCTTGATGTAACCGAACTTACAACGAGAATTATCGATTCAATGCTTTCAAATTTTGATCCATATACGGAATATTATCAAGAAAAAGATCTCGAAGATTTATCATTAAAAACAGAAGGTGAGTTTAGCGGTGTTGGGCTTGAAATTTATATGTATGAAGATCAATTAACTGTTGTAAGCCCAATTGAAGGATCTCCTGCATCAAGGTCTGGAATTTATACTGGAGATGCAATTATGAATATTGATGGTGAAACTACTACAGGTCTTGAATTAAAAGATGCAACCAGCAAGATTAGAGGAAGGGCTGGGACTGAAGTAATATTAACTATCAAAAAACCTAATACAGGCGAAGTGCAGGATTATTCGATTATTAGAGATGTTATAACAATTAAAGATATTCCGTTTTATGGCATGGTCAATAATGACGTTGGATACCTACGAATTACTAATTTTTCTGTCAATACTGCTAATGAAACGAAAGATGCTATAATAAGCTTAATGCAAGACGGAGCGAGTAATATTATTATTGATTTAAGAGATAATCCTGGAGGCTTACTGTCTTCATCATTAGACTTGTTAGATTTAATTCTTCCAAAAAATCTAGAGCTAGTTTCAACAAAGGGAAGAGCTGGTAAGAGTATTAAAAATTATAAAACACTTAATAATGCGCTTATCCCAGAAACGATTAATATGGCAGTCTTAATTAATGGCGCAAGTGCTTCTGCGAGCGAAATTGTTGCAGGCGTTCTTCAGGATTATGACCGAGCTGTTGTTTTGGGTAGTCAATCATTTGGAAAAGGTTTAGTGCAAACTGTGATTGGAATCAATCAAGAAACTGCTCTTAAAATCACCAATTCTAAATACTATATTCCAAGCGGAAGATCACTTCAAAAAAGAGAATTTATTGATGATGATTTGATTGCTGATTCCTCAACTGTTGCAGATTCGTTATTTCAAACCAAAGCAGGAAGATCAGTAGTTGGGGGTGGCGGTATTGCCCCTGATGTTATCGTAAAAGACGAAGGATCATATCCACTTGCTGCTTCCATTTTAAGAAGTGGGGCTTATTTTAAATTTGTTCAGGAGAATAATGATCAATACGCTTCAATTGATGAAGTTTTAGCTGACAATGAATTGATGACAAAATTTAAAGTATTTATTGAGGAAAATGATATTAGTGGATATGTTGATGGTCAAGAAGATTTGAAGTTAGCAAAAGAAAAACTTTCCAAAAAAGACGAAAAGAATTTATTTATCAATAATGCTTTTAGTGTTATAGAAAAACAAATTGAAAAAACTCAATCTGCAATGTTTGAAGATGAAAAAGAAATTATCCAACGTATGATTCATGGAGAATTTGCATTCTACTATAACGGTTATGAAGGTAGATACAATCTTTACTTAAAAGATGATATGGTTGTTTTAAAAGCGCTTGAAATTTTTGCTGATGAGTCTCAATATTTATCCATTTTATCAAACACAGAATCCACTGAAGTGGCATCTGTTAATAATTAATAATGAGCTCAGATCTGCAACATATCGGAATCGATATAGGTTCTTTTTTTAAACAAAAAAATATTTCTTCAGTCTTTACGTTGTGCGGTGGCCATATCTCTCCAATTCTTGTTGGGTGTGAAAAAGAAAACATAGATATTATTCAAGTTCGCGATGAAGTCTCTGCTGTATTCGCTGCTGACGCAGTTTCAAGGTTAACTGATTCTGTAGGAATAGCAATTGTTACTGCAGGACCTGGAGTTACTAATACAATTACAGCGATAAAAAATGCTCAAATGGCTCAATCTCCAGTACTATTAATTGGAGGAGCAGCAGCAACACTATTAAAGGGAAGAGGTTCACTGCAAGATATTGATCAAATTTCGTTATTAAAAACATATGTAAAATCTGCTGTTAGCGTTAAAAAAACAAGAGATGTGGTACCAACACTAGCTAATGCCTTAAATACTGCTATTTCAGGGGTTCCAGGACCCGTATTTGTTGAACTTCCTATTGATTTGCTTTATCCGGAAGAAGATATCAGAAAAGAGTTTATGAATCAGCTTCCAAAAAGTGGATTTATTGGAAAAATTGCTCATTGGTATGTAAACAGACACCTGAATGATTTATTCGCATCAAAAAAATCAGCTGTAAAGATAAAACCTGTTAAAGAATTTAAATTAGATCAACACAAAATTGATAAAGCTGCACTTGCTATTGTAAAAGCTAAAAAGCCTGTTTTTCTTTTAGGAAATCAAGTAACACAAAATAAAGAGTTTTTATCAATGTGTCTAAAGAGTTTAGATAAGCTTTCTGCTCCTGTTTATACTTCAGGAATGGCTAGAGGTTGTTTTGGATCTTCAGATAAGTACTTTTTTAGACATAATAGAAAACATGCTTTAAAAAATGCGGACGTAGTTGTGACTTTAGGCGTTCCGCTTGATTTTAGATTGGGATATGGATTTTCAATCAGCAAAGATGCGACATTAATCTCCATAAACAAGTCCAAGGAAGACCTAAATAAAAATAGAAAACCTGATATTGGAATGCATGCAGATCCATCAAGAATCATGCATGAAATAGGAAAAATCATAAATCCTCCTTCTTGCCAAAACTGGATAGAAGAATTAACTAAGCTTGAAGAAAATAGAGAGAATGAAATTCAACAATTCTCAGAACATAAAACTGATTTTGTAAACCCTGTTTATTTGTGTAAGACTATAGATCAATTGATAGATAAACAGAGTATCTTGATTGCTGATGGAGGAGATTTTGTTGGAACTGCATCATATACAGTCAGACCAAGAAATCCGCTAGGGTGGTTAGATCCAGGACCATTTGGAACATTGGGAGTGGGTGGCGGATTTGCAATTGGAGCCAAATCCTCATTTCCAGAAAAAGAAGTATGGGTGTTCTATGGTGATGGTGCTAGTGCGTATAGTTTAGCAGAATTTGATACATTATGCAGACATAAACTGCCGGTAATAGCAATTATTGGTAACGATGCATCTTGGCAGCAAATTGCTCGAGAGCAAAAACAGATGTTAGGTAGTAATATTGGTACTGAATTATCCTTTAACGCCTACGAAAAAGTTGTTGAAGGCTATGGAGGTAAAGGGTATTATGTAGAAAACCACAAGTTATTGTATGACACTTTAAAACAAGCTAAAGAGGATGCTAAGCTCGGTTATCCAGTGTTGGTAAATGTGAAGATTTCAAAATCTGATTTTAGAAAAGGTTCAATATCAGTATGAGAATGGATTTAAAATTTATAACTATTTTAATAATGTCATGTTTTTACATGAATGTAGGTGTAAAACATTTTGTGGAACCAGAGTGGTTTTTACAAATTATGCCCCCAAATTTTCCTCATCATTATCAAGCGGTCTATTGGAGCGGTTTTTTTGAGTTATTATTTGGTTTTTTATTGATAAATCCTAACACGCGATTTATTGCTGGATGGGGAATAATTTTTGTAATGATTACAGTATTTCCAGCAAATTTATATTTAGCAGTTAACGATGGAGCTGTAATGGGTATTAGTAAGGAGCTTGCATGGGGCAGACTCCCTTTTCAGTATGTATTTATAGGTTTAGCATATTGGCATGCAAAAGATAATTGAAAAAATTTTCAACAAAATCATGCAATTTTTTGCTTGGTTTATAATTAATTCAAAAGATGACTAGGAGGAAATAATGTTAAAAAAAATTATTTTAATAACATTATTATTTGGAATTATTTTATCTCAAGATAAACAGAAAGTTGTGCTTATTACCGGAACTGCTCTGGGAATAGGAAAATCAACAGCTGAATATCTTATTGATAAAGGACATATCGTTTACGGGGGTGATATTTTAATAGAGGAAAACCTTTATTTAAATGATATTGGAGGAACTGCATTAGAAATGGATGTTACAAATCAAAATCATATTGATGATGCTGTAAAAAAAATTATATCTGAAGAGGGAAGAATAGATGTTTTAGTTAATAATGCTGGCTTAGGTGTTTATGGTGCAATAGAAGATGTTTCCATGGAGGATATATATTATCAATACGATGTAAATCTTTTTGGATTAGCTAGAGTTACAAAAGCAGTTTTACCTTACATGAGAGAAAAAAAAAGTGGTACTATTATCAATATCAGTTCTGTTTTAGGGGAAACTTATGGTCCTTTAGCAGGATGGTATCTTTCAACGAAACACGCTTTAGAAGGGTGGTCTGATGCTTTAAGAGTAGAGCTAAAAAAGTTTGATATCGACGTAGTTATTGTCCAGCCTGGAGCTATAAATACAAACTTTTCAAATGTGACTAAAACTTATATTGACAAATACAGAGAAAACTCACCTTATCAACATCTTTATGGTGAACCTATAACAGATACTGGAAATGAAATTTTATCTAATCAATCCGATCCTATTGTTATTGCAAAAGTTATAAATAAAGCAATAGATGCTAGAAATCCAAAAACAAGATATGCTGCCGGCGCTTATAGTAGAATTGGTATATTTTTACGAAAAATAATGACAGATAAAATGTTTGATAGATTTATACTTTCTATTAGTGATTAGATGGTGTATTATTTTATTTAAATCTTTAATAGATTATAATGTTTACGGGTTAAAATATAAAATGGGGAATATTATGAAAAACTTTTTTTTATTACTTGCATTAAGCACGACACTTGTTTTTGCGCAAGAAACTTCCAAGTGGAGCTTATATGGAGGAGTAACTTCAATGAATACAAGCATTGATGAGAGTGCTACTAATCTTTTAGGATCTAATTTAGGGTTTGGTTATAAAATTACAGATAAGTTATCTATTGGAATGGGGTTAAGTCAGAGAGGATTCACTGGAGAGCATGGTTATGAAGAACCTTATTGTTATTGGGATGAAGATGATGATAGGATATGCTTTGATATAGAAGACGATACAGACAAAGATGAAGGAAGAGGAAATGATAGATCTTTATTTGATGATGGCGAAGATGAATGGTATGGTGAACATGAAGTGTCAACTAGATATGAAGGTGTTGAGTTGTGGATGTCATATACTTTGTTTGATAATGATAATTTTTCTTTATGGACCGGACCAGTATATTCAGTTCTTTATGAGTTGACCGAAGAAGTACAAGCTGATGACTTTACCGAATCATTTACAGAAGAAATTGAAGAGTCTGATTATGGTCTTATGATTGGTGCAACTTTACCAATTAAAAACAAGCTGGGAATGAATATTGGATATTATCATAGTTTAGATGAAATGGAATTCAATAATGTATTTATTGAATTAAATTTATTTTTATAAAAATTTAGGGCGATTAGCTCAGTTGGTTAGAGTATCTGCTCGACACGCAGAGGGTCACTGGTTCGAATCCAGTATCGCCCACATTGTCTATAAAGTCATTTGACGACGACAAACAAGAGGGCTACTTATGGTAGCCTTTCTTGTATCAAACATACCTTAAAAACGACATTAGACGACAAAAAGTGGACTACAAATGGACTACAAATTCTCAACCAAAATTCTCAACCTAAATCAAAAAAGAAGCGGGGTAGGGTTGATATATAAAAGACACACACATTCTAAAATAATTTTTTGTAAGTTTAGTTAGGTAATTAAAAATTGTAATTGAGGAAAATTGTTATGAGAAAATTATTTATAGTATTGTTTGTAACAACCGTATTTGCCCAAAATTCTGATTTTAGAAAGGTTGATTTTGGTGATAGTTATGAATCTGTAAAAGATAAAGAAACAATGAAACTTGTTTTGGAACGAGAAAATACCTTAATGTATGAGGGAAATGTAGGAGGAATTGATACTTATTTGGTATACAACTTTCATAACGATTCATTTTATCTTTCATCTTATATGTTTAAAAAGGAGCACACTAATAGAAATGGATTCATAGATGATTATAACAGTATTAAAAAATTATTGAAAAAAAAATATGGAGAAGAAACCTTTCCATTTGGAAAAGAGTATTGGTGGAAAAATGATTTATATCAAGATGATTATGAAGACTGGGGAATGGCTTTAGCTGTAGGTCATTTGCAGATTACAACTTCATATAGTTCCAAAGCTAAAAATGGAAATGATATGGAGATTAGACATGGAGTAACTGGTTCTAATTATTCAATTTCTCATGTTATCATGTACTACGATAAAAAGTTACAAGAAATTGCTAATAGTGCTAAAGAAGAATCTTCACTTGACGACTTTTAGAAAATGAAAAAATTAGGACTATTTCTATTATTTGTTGGTACAATATTTGCCCAAGATGTTACTTACTATAAAAAACTTAAAGTAGAAGAAGATAAATTTGAAGGTACTCGAAAGGAAATTGCAACATTTAAAACTCCTTTTGATATTAGCGGGACATGGCATTACTACCAAATCTTTAGGTTTACCTATAAAGATGAACCAGAAAAAGAATCCTTATATCTTCAAATCAAGTATGAAAGCGATGATTGGCTTTTTATAGAAAGTGCAAGTTTTAAAAATTTAGACTCTGGTTGGTCTAAAGATTTTTCTTGGAGCTATTATGATGCAAGCAGGGAAACGAAATATGGCGGTGAAATTGAAGAGCGTATTTTAATCCCTATCACCAAAGAAGAAGCTATAGATCTTTTAAGTCAAAAAAAGTTTACTTCCAGAATCTATGGAAAAGACTATTATAGTGAAAAAAAAGTATCGCAAACGAAGAGCGTTTTAGCAATGCTTAAGATTTTGAAATAATTCTTTATATATTTATATATGAAAAAAATTACTCCATTCTTATTTATTTCAAATATTTTTGCTCATGAGTTAACCAAAGCCGACCAAGCTGAAATGGTCGATGGTGGTTTATTAGATTATATGTATTTAGGTGCGAAGCACATGGTCACTGGATATGACCATATTTTGTTTTTAATTGGGGTAATCTTTTTTTTAACAAAACTATCTGATATTGTCAAATTTGTAACTGCATTTACTATTGGGCACAGTATCACCTTAATATTTGCAACATTTTATAAGGTGACAGCTAATTATTATTTAATCGATGCAGTCATTGCATTAAGTGTCATTTATAAAGGGTTTGAAAACTTAGATGGATTTAAGCAAGTCTTTAATAGAAATGCTCCAAACCTTATTATGATGGTATTATTTTTTGGATTAATTCATGGGTTTGGCCTTTCAACTCGCTTGCAGCAACTACCGCTAAAAGATGAAAGCTTGTTAGCCTCAATTATCTCCTTTAATGTGGGTGTTGAACTTGGACAAGTATTAGCCTTGCTCATTGCATTTCCTTTTATACGAATCATTCAAAAGTCAAAAAATAATTTATTTTCTAAAGTAACTAATCTTGGCTTAGTCTTATGTGGGATAGGATTATTTATCTTTCAAATTACAGGATATATCGAAGATAAAAATCATGTAGATGAGCATCAGGAAATTCATACTGAATCTATGGAGTCACAAGATACTCATATTCACGATGATGGTGCAGTACATCAAAATCATAATTCAGATGATCGAGATGGCTCAAGCCCAGAACCTACTGGTCATAGTCATGATGGTGAAAATTATCACACCCATTAGCCTTACTCTTATTTTCAATCTCAAATTTTCAACCAAATTTCTCAACCTAAATCAAAAATAAGGCGGGGTAGGGTACTAGTATATTTCACACACACATTCTCAAAAAATTTTTTGTATATTTTCGTATGAAAAAATTTATACCATTTCTTGCCATAGTTTTTACTTGTATTGCGTTAGTCATTATTAACGAAAATTTTGAAATAAAATATTTCCCTGCATTTGCATTTATTATTTTAATTGCATCAATGTTTTTTGGAAGAGCATGCATGTTAAAATGCAAAAAATAACTAAAATCCCAAATTGGCTTCTTAAAAAACTTCCGTACAATCATTCATGGATAAATGTTGGCAAACAAATGCATATTATGGAAAAAGGCGTAGGAAAGCCTATTGTGATGGTGCATGGAAATCCTATGTGGGGATATTTATACAAAAAAGTATTAGATGGACTCGATGACAATCATAAATATATTATT
Organism: uncultured Fidelibacterota bacterium; assembly: GCA_902525615.1. Lineage (GTDB taxonomy): Bacteria > Fidelibacterota > Marinisomatia > Marinisomatales > Marinisomataceae > Marinisoma. The sequence continues at coordinate 14,341 of CABZHT010000001.1, read as the reverse complement.
CCTGATTTAATTGGTTTTGGATTCTCCGAAAAAATAAAACTACATGAACATTCCCTAGAAGCTCATAGTAAATGGATGGCAGAATTCTTTTCAACCATTAAAGAGGAAAAAATTGGTCTTGTTGTTCATGATTGGGGAGGAATGATTGGAATTGCAGGCGCAATGAAAGCAGGAAAAAAAATTGATGGCTTGGTGGTGATGAATACAGCAATAACTGCTCCAAAAGACGGGTTTAAGCCTACTTGGTTCCACAGTCTTTCACACGTACCGCTTATTAGTAGTTTTTTGTTTAGAGGGTTAAATTTTCCGCTATCATTCTTAAATCGTTTTGCAAGTGTACCTGGATCATTTGATTCACAAACAATGAAAGTATATAAATATCCTTTAAAAAAGTTTAAAGACAATTGTGGTCCATTAGCATTAGCTAGAATGGTTCCAAACAGTATGCATCATCCAAGCGTACCACTTGAGCAAGAAATTGAGACATATCTTGGTTCATATAATGGTCCTGCACAAATTGTTTGGGGTATGAATGATCCTGTAATGTGGAAGCTAAGAAGACGAACTTCTAGATTACTACCTCAGGCAAAGGTGGTAAAAACTCAAGCAGGACATTTTGTTCAAGAGGAGACCCCAACAGAAGTTATTCAAGCTATCAAAGAAATTTTTAAATAAACGCTTTACAAAATCTTAAGAATTAGATATTATATTCACGTGAAAAACGCTTTAAATATTAATTTAGATAACATTGCAATTAGTATTTCAGTTGTATGTGCATTGCATTGTCTTTTATTACCTATTGCTGTCATTTTTTTACCAGCAATATCCGCTACATTTTTAGGATCAGAAGATTTTCATAAAACATTGCTTTACTTTGTTATCCCCACAAGTATTATAGCATTATCACTTGGATGTAAGATGCATGGTAAATACAATGTTTATTTATATGGAATCTTTGGAATAGCTACCCTTTTAATTGCAGCCTTTTTTGGACATGATTATTTTGGTGAAAATGGAGAGACTATTCTTACACTTTTAGGTGCAAGTATTGTTTCTTTTGGACATTTTAAAAATCAAAAATTATGTGCTGAATGTTGCCATTAATTATTTCTAAGGCTATTTATTCCATTTTCATTCTTAATTAAATCGAACGAATCAAATAAATCTCCAATAGCAGTATAGGATTTATACGAAAGAGTATTCCCATCTACAGAAATAACCTGAAATAACTGTTTATCTTCTCCAGCTTTATCTCTTACAGCATCATACTGATCCCAGTTTGGTTTTGCCTCATATTGTTTTGATCCACTTACTGATACCACATAAACCGTACCTGTTGCGTCTTGCACATTAGTGCCACTTAATATATTTTGTTCATAAAGTGAGGCTGATCCCCTTGCGTAAGAATGATCATGTCCTTGAAGAACTATATCAACACCGTATTTATCAAATAAAGGTTTTAATAAATTTCTTCTTTCAGGATTATCTCTTTCCGTTGAAGCAGAGTAAATGGGATGATGTAAGAAGACTACGACCCATTTATGAGGATTATTTTTCAAAACTGTTTCTAACCATTCTGTTTGTTCTTTAACCTTTACATTGCTGTTTAATCCAATGAAGCGCACCCCTTGATAATCCAAAAAATAATGCGTTTCAAGAAGTCCATCTAACCCATTATTAGGTAGGGTAAATTGATGTTGCCACTGAATTGATAATGTTCTTTTTCTTGATGTTATATCCTTTTGGTACAAAGGTCTATATTCATGATTTCCAGGAACAGCTAAAGAGGGAAGCGATCGATGAATCCATCCACCAGCAGCAAACCACTCATGCCATTCTTCTTCATTGTGCGCATCATCAATTAAATCGCCAGCATGAATGATAAAACTTGCATTGGGTGCTTTTTTATAGCTTTCTCTTATAAGTCTGGACCATAAATCATAAATATAGTTTTGAGCGTCACCTACATATAAAAATGAAAAAGGCTCATTAGTTCTATGAGCAGTGGTAAAGTGAATCCACTCACTCCAATGTTTACCATCGCCAACACGATATGCATAGGTTGTATTGGGTTCTAAGCCGGTAAAAGTAACTGAATGATAGTTATGATTTAAAGTGTTAAAAGATTTTTTTGAATTCTTATAATGATTTACAACATTTGAATATCTTAGATTTGAAGTTTTAGCAATAAACCTATCTGATTTGAGTACAAATTTTGGATCTGCCTTGGCAACAGCTATCTCTCCAAAACCTTTATTAATTTCTCTACTAGTTCTCCAAGTTACACTAACAGTAGTTGCTGGATCATCTGAAAAATTTATAAGAATGTGGTCAGGACGTTTACTAGGATTGCTCCAGCTACTATCAAACTCTGATTTTTTAGGCAACGATTGGGAAAAAAGCCCATTGATCAAAATTATAGCAACAATAAATAGTTTTTTGAACATGATTGATAATAACAAATATTTCCTTCATTGCGTAATTAAAAAATAAGATTTAATTTTTTTTCAAATCAAAGGATATCAAAATGAAACAAATAATTTTTATAGCGCTTTTTCTACTCATTTCATGCGAAGAAAACCAACCAATTGAAACTATTAAAGATCCCAATGTGTATAGTATTGGTTTTGGTTCGTGCTTAACTCAAGAGCGTTCCATGCCAATTTTCAATACCATTAAAGCAGAAAACTATGATTTGTTTCTCATGCTAGGTGATAATGTCTATGGAGACTCTGAGCGTGAAGATTTGCTTGAATTACGAGAAGCATATGACAAACAGCGTCAAAATTTTGATAGTTTCAATTTTAATTTTCCATTTGAAGCTATTTGGGATGATCATGACTACGGTTTAAATGATGCTGGAAAAGAATATGCATTTAAAGAAGATGCTGAACAGTTATTTTTAGATTTTTGGAACATACCAGAAGATGATATAAGAAGAACAAGACCTGGTTTATATTTTGAATGGATTGAAAATATAGATGGAGTTACTGTTCAAATGCTATTTTTAGATACAAGATTTTTTAGAGATGGGTTGCTTCCAACTGATGAAAGGGGAGCCCCAGGAAAAGAACGCTATCTTCCACAAACTGATACATCAACGAGTATGCTCGGTGATGTACAGTGGAATTGGTTAGAGCAAAAGATGGCTACAGAAGTAGACCATCGAATTATTGTGTCATCTATTCAATTTTTAGCCATGGGGCATGGTTGGGAGGCTTGGAAGACATTACCTCATGAACGTCAAAGACTTATTGATTTAATTGATCAATCATCTTCTGATACCGTTTTATTTATTTCTGGGGATAGACATAGAGCAGGATTATATCAATTATCATCTGACTCAGGAAAAAATATTGTGGAAATGACCTCATCAAGTTTGAATTTATCTTTTACTAATGAGGAAGAAGCAGGTCCTTTAAGAATTGGACCAACATTTGTAGATGAAAATTATGGTGAAATTCTTTTAAATAAACTGACTAATAAAATCATAGTTAACTTAAAAGATAATCAAGGAAAAGTAGTACAGTCTCTTAGTCTATAATGCCTGAAATATCCGAAGTTAAGCTGACAGCTGAATTTGTAACAGAAACGAACAAAAATCGTTTAATCGAAGAAGTATTATTCCTTAAAACAAATAAGTTAAAACTCATTGAAGAAATTGATCTTAAAGGTAAAAAAATAAGCGCTCAAAGTAGAGGTAAAGAGTTAAAGTTATTTTTTGACAAACAACCAGTAGTGATTTCACTAGGGATGACAGGATGTTTTAAAAATTTTAAAAAAAGAGGATATAAAAATAAGCATTGGAAACATGGTCATATTCGCTTTAGAATGAGTGATAACACATGGTTTTGTTGGAGTGATGTTAGAAGGTTTGGAAAAAGTATATCAAAGGATTGGAATCCAAACAGGGGTCCGGATGTGTTTGATGAAGAAAAGGCTTTTCGTGAACACATTATGGACAATCTACATCATCGAGATTTTTTGAAGCCAGCTCATACCGCAATAATGAATCAGAAATGGTTTAATGGAATGGGAAATTATCTTAGAGCTGAGATTTTAGGTAAATGGAATAAGAATCCATTCCAACCTCTTAAGAAGCTCATAAATAAACCTTTTTTAGACCATGTTATTGAACAGATTCATGACACTTATAGATTAGGCGGGGGAGAGTTATATTCTTGGATGAATGAAAATAAATCTCACCAAGATCAAGCATTTCACAAATGGATGCAATTTTATGGTAAAACTCAAAAAATGACTGATTCTCAAGGAAGAACTTTTTGGTATGCAAAAAAATGGCATAAAGCTCTTAAAGTTTTATAATTTAATAAAAAACTATCCTTTTTTCTTAAAAAATTAGTTTTGACATTATAGTATGTAAAGTGTACTTTACAGCATGGGAAAGTTTATTTATTCAATTAAATTTTTATTCATTGTGCTATTTAATGCAACTTTGCTTAATGCAGCAGATAAATCATACAAAATTGTATCTACAGATATTCAAACTATAATTAATAATGATGGTACGGTTAATTTTATTGAAACCAGAGAATTTAGTTTCAAAGGAGATTTTACTTTTGTTTATCAGGTTATTCCAAAAAGAGGGTACGATGAAATCTATGATATTCAAGTTTTTGAAAATGATGTAGCATATTTAAATAAAGATACAAAGCAAAAAGGTACATTTTTAATCGATGAAAGAAAGAATTCTTATAGAATTTATCTTTATCACAATTCTTCCAATGAAACCAAAAAATTTACTATCAAGTATACTTTAGAAAATCCATTTACAATTGGTGATAAAGACAGTCAATTTTACTGGATTTATTTATCTGATAGGTGGGATAAAAGACCAGGAAATTTATCTATTTCACAAAAATTTTCATCAAACATTCAAAAAAATGATATTATTTACGACATAGAAAATCCTTCTAATTCAAAGAAGTATAAGTTAAATATTGAAGATGATTCATTATCATTTTTCTCTTCAGACTTTTCAAGTAATAATGAAATGAAATTAAGAACAATATTTCCATCATCATATTTTGTAAATGTTAAAGTGAATAATGAAAATTTTTCATTAGCTGCAATTGAAAAGAAAAAAAGAGATAAAGACCTTGCTCAATATTTTATTGGTCTTTTAGCATTATTTTCATTAGTAACATTTATTAGTTATACCAGAAGAAATCTTATAAAATTCAAAATAAAAACTGATGAAAATCAGCAATTCACATCATTCCCTTCAAATGATCATCCAGTAATAGTCAACGGCCTTATTTATCGTGAATTAACGCTTGGACCTACTGGTGGCGGTGTATTATCTACACTTTTTGAACTAGCATCATTAAATAAGCTTAAAATTGAGGTTGTTGAAGTAGGTAAGTGGTTTAAATCAAAACGTCTTAAAATCACAATTAAAAATACTGATTCAGATAATGTAAAAAGTAGTTTTGCTAAATTGTTATTAAAAAGAATGAAAAAATTTGGTTCTGAAACCTCATTTAGAGATGTTTTTAGTGATTTTAGTTTGCTTTCATCAGATTGGAAATCTTTAAAAGAAGAAGAGGTTTATGGTAGAGGTTGGGTTGATATGTCTTATCAAGATGAAAAATATCGATTAGCAATCCTACAATTTTTGATTTTAAATATAATTATTTTTTGTGCAATTTGGTTCCAAACCTTCCTTGGTTTTGTATCTATAGCACCATTTATATTTTTTATTATAACTATTGCAGGTAGTAGATTAACCAAAGAAGGGCAATTATTATATGATCAATGGGGCTTATTTATGAGCAAATTAAAAGAAGGTGAGATTGATATTAAAAAATTTGATCCTGATTTAATGCTTCAATATTGTCTTGCGCTAGGTACACAACCAGAAGAGCTTAAGAGTATCATAAAAAATATTGAGTCAGAGCACACAGATAGCTTTGTTTGGATGGGTCATGGAGGAGACACTTCAAGCTTATCATCTGCAGCTTCCATGGTAAGTGATATTGCTTCAACCGGTACAACCATATCTGCTTCTTTTGCAGGAGATGGCGGTGGAGGTGGTGGAGCTGGCGGTGGTGGCGCCGGTGGCGGTGGCGGCGGCGGAGCTGGTTAAACTACTAGTCACATAAAATTACCTACTTGTCTAAAAATTTTTTATTTACTAAAATTGTATATAATAAATCGGAGAAGTAATAATGAAAATGTTTTTTGTATTTTTTTTGCTTTTAAGCCTTGGATTTTCTCAATCTAAAGTATCAATTCAGGATAAAGAAATTAAGATAAATGAAAACGAGGCAGTTGTAGAAGTTTTAGGAATGGTTTGTTCAATGTGCGCTTTTGGAATTGGCGAAGGTTTTGCAAAAACCGATTTCATCGACAAGTCTAAATTTACAGATGGTGTTTCTGTAGATATTGATGCTCAATATGTACAGCTTGGTCTATTAGAATCAACAAATATAAATCCTGAAAAAATTGTGCAGGTTATTGAAGATGCCGGATATGATGTAAATTTACTTTATATTCTCCAGAATGAAAAATTAACCAAGTTCAGCACGGATAAGCTGGGCATTTTACAGCCTATGGCATTTAATCTTACTTCTGAAATTGAAAGCTAAAAAATCATTTTGATTAGAAAACTTTTTGCTTCAATCATTCTATTTAGCGCTATATCTGCTCATCCTGTAATATTTAAAAACGGAAAGGTGTTTTGGATAACACAAAATCCTAGTTACAATGATATAAGGTTTGGTGTTTCTAAGACTAGTAATTGGTTAATTGGTGGAAGATTTCTGGAGGACAGAAAGTCAAATGAAACCTTTGCATTAATTAACAATAACTATTTAGCTAAGAGGTGGAATAATAAAAATTCTCAAGCAAATCTTTACTTGCTTTCAAGCGTTGGACTAAATACTAAGAATTCTAAAAGTATGGGTACTGTTGGAATACACGGAGACTGGGAAGATAGAAGATTTATGGTTGTGCAAATGCTTGAATATTATTCTCATAACAGTGCTGTAGTTTCAAATACTCGTCTAGCATATAGTCCTTATACGGTAGACTATTCAAAAACCTCAACCTGGCTTATAGCACAGTACAGAATGGAATATTCTGATAACAAATATTCCTATATGTTTATTCCGGTAGTTCGATTATTTAAAAAGAATTATCTAGTTGAAATTGGATCTAACGGAGATAATGCTTTTTTATCCTTCATGACACATTTTTAGTTGGTTCTATTTGTTTTTTTAACTCCAAAGCCTTATTTTATCCACGCATGCTAAAACAATTAAATAATATATCAAATGGTCTTATTTCAATTTTAGATACAAAGGTAGGATTCTATCTATCTTTAATATTTACTGTTGGTGTAGCATCGTTAATTTTTCTGGAGGTACTTATAAATGGATAAAATGATAGCAAAAATTGTTAATGTATGCTTAGATAGCAAATTAGTTTTAGTGTTGATTTTTATCGCATTTGTACTAAAATTATTTAGTGTTTATTAAACTTAACTTACAGAGGGAAAAATGAACTCAAATTCATGGTATCTTTTAATGATTCTTTCAATTCTGATGGCTGTATTGTTGTTTTTGAATGTTCCAGGATATGAAAATGCCGCATCAGCAAGACAAGTAGGAGTTTTTGTAGGATTATGGGCTCCAACTTTTGGAATCTTAGGAGTAAGAGCACAATTAAATGAGAAATAATCCTTTTCATTTGGTTTAAAAGAGGGGCTTTTTAGCCCCTTTTTTTATATATTTCGTCATGATAGAATGGGGACCTTTTACATTTCAGCATCCAATAGAGCTTCCAATGTTCTTTTTGTGCATTATTTTCGTTGTATTTATGGTATTCAACATAGCTATGAATGAAGATGATTAAATGCTTTCAATTAGAGAGTATGTCCATCAGTTAGATTGGAACAATATTTGCAGAATCCATGACAATGCAAGAATTATTGAGCTTGACGGATTTTGAAGTAACTGGCTTAAAAATGGAAAAAGCTGATGAAATCGTTTAATTTTTTTCTCATATGGATTTTTGGATTCTTTACTCTTCTTGCATTTGATTTGTTTGTGGAAGCATTTATTTTTGAGCGGTTAGACTGGAATGGAACAAATAAAAATGATTGGTTTTTTGCTTTATGGTGGGGAGTTGTTGCAGTTTGGTTTTTTTACGGCTTAAAAACTCTACTATACAATCAAAATAAATAATAAGACCTTCTTGTTAAAATTTTCATTTTCTAATAATTTGCACCACAAAAAAAAGGAAAAAAAATTGAAAATAGGAATTCACAGTTTTGCATCATTAGAGCAGCCAGAAAATAATTCTGCTGATCACAGACATCAAACCATTAGAAATCTATTAGATCGCATTCATCTTTCAGATGAATATGGATTAGATTTTTATGGTATTGGAGAACATCATAGACGTGAGTATTTAGATTCCGCAGCTCATAATATACTTTCCGCTGCCTCTAGTATTACAAAAAATATTATACTTAAGTCGTCAGTTGCTGTATTATCTGCAGCTGATCCAGTTAGGTTGTTTCAAAATTATGCTACTTTAGATTTGCTTTCGAAAGGAAGAGTACAAATGGTCGTTGGAAGAGCATCCTTCAGAGAGTCATTTCCACTTTTTGGTTTAAGTTTTGATGATTATAATGAACTATTTGAAGAGAAATTAGACCTACTTTTAAAAATTAGAGATAATACTGCAGTTACTTGGTCTGGTAAATTTAGACCATCTCTTTCAGGACAAGAGGTTCATCCAAGACCTTATCAACAAAAAATACCTATATGGATTGGGGTAGGAGGAACACCACAGTCTGTTGTCAGAGCCGCAAAATTAGGTCTTCCTTTAATGATTGCTATTATTGGCGGGGAAACACACAGATTTAGACCGTTATGTGATTTATATCGCCAAACATGGATAGATTCAGGATTTAAAGAGGAAGATATTCAGATTGGAGTCCATTCATTGGGATTTGTAGGAACAGACGGAGATAAGGCCAGAGAGAATTTTTTTCATGGATATAAAAAATCATTTACTAAAATTGGGTTAGAGCGCGGATGGGGTCCAGTTACTAGACAAAGTTATGATTTTCTCGTAAGTGAAACAGGTGCATTGGTAGTAGGAGATCCTTCCGAGGTAGTTGAAAAGATAAAAGCGCATAGTAATAGCTTAGGCGGTATCACACAATTTGCTTTTCAAATGAGTGTTGCTGAACTAGCACATCAACAATTATCTGACTCTATTAAATTGATTGGTGATAAAGTAATACCATTGTTGAAATCATGAAAAAAGAACATCTACCCACAAAGATTTGTCCCGTTTGTAAATTATCATTTTCTTGGAGGAAGAAGTGGAGATTGACTTGGAATGATGTTAAATTTTGTAGTGAAAGATGTAGGAAAAATAAAAGGAAAAATAATAATGCGACACTTTAAACTATTCTTACAAATTATATTATTATTAAACTTAGCATTTAGTTGGGGTAAGACTGGTCATCGCACTACCGGAGAAGTTGCAGAACATTTTTTAACTAAAAAAACAAAAATTGAAATTAAAAAAATTTTACAAAATCCGTCACTTGCCATTGCAAGTACTTGGTCTGACGAAATGAGATCAAATCCAGATTTTAGGAAGTACAACCCATGGCATTATGCAAATATGCCATTAAATATAACATATGCGAATTCAAAAAAATCTTCAAAAGGAGATATTGTTCAAGCAATCAAGCTTTCAAAATCCAAGTTGAAAGACAATGATGTTTCATTAGAGGAAAAAGCATTTTATTTGAGATATTTGGTTCATTTAATAGGAGATATACATCAACCGTTACACGTTGGTAGAGGTGAAGATAGAGGAGGAAATGATATTAAAGTAAAATGGTTTGGTGACGATTCAAATTTACATCGAGTTTGGGATACAAATATGATTGATAATTACCAAATGAGTTATACTGAATTGTCTTCACATTTACTACTTAGTTTTTCCTCTGAAAATATTGAGCTTTTGTCGGAGAATGAATGGATAGATGAATCTCAAAATAAAGTTAAAATAATTTACAGTAATGTAAGAAATGGTGATTATCTTGGATATGATTATATATATGAAAACTTTGATATAGTCAAAATACAGTTATTTACTGCTGGATATCGCCTAGCTGGTACATTGAACGAGGTTTTTGATGAGTAAATTAGCAATCCATTGGTTCAGAAGAGATTTAAGGTTATCAGATAACCCATCTTTACATTTTGCAGCTCAAAATGGCCCTGTAACGCCTATATTTATCCTTGATACAGTAAATAACACTCAAAAAGAGTTCAATCTCGGAGAAGCGAGCTCCTGGTGGCTTCATCATTCTCTTAACTCTTTGAACAATTCATTAGAAGGTAAAATAAATTATTTTTCAGGAGATCCTGTTAAAATTATTAAAGAATTAATAAGCAATCATGACATTGAGTCATTTTCATGGAATCGATGTTATAGTCCGTGGGAAATTGAAAGAGATACAATAATTAAATCATTTTTAAAAGATAATGATATTGAAGTAAAAACTTTTAATGGTTCATTATTGTGGGAACCTTGGGAGATTTTAAAAGATGATAATACCCCTTATAAAGTCTTTTCACCATTCTATAGAAAAGGGTGCTTAAAAAAACATGCTGGCCCAAGAGAGGTTGTTGCAAAAAATGACTATAGTTTTTCCGATAAGCTTGCCTTTTCGAGTGATATAGATTCATTAAACCTCCTTCCAAAACATCATTGGAAGGATAAGTTTAATAAGCATTGGAAGATTGGAGAAAGGTTTGCAATGGAAAAATATATTCATTTCAGAGACAACGGCTTAACTGGTTATAAAGAAGGTAGAAATTTTCCTGCCCAAGAAAATGTATCTGTTTTATCTCCTCATTTACATTTTGGTGAAATCTCACCTCATCAAATATGGTTTGATAATAAGAGTGCTTGCCCAGAAAAAGATGTTGCTCATTTTCATAGCGAATTAGGATGGAGAGAATTTTCATATTATTTGATATATCATTTTCCATTTATGTGCACTGAAAATTTAAATAAACGATTTGATAAATTTCCTTGGTCTCTTAATCAAGATTTTCTATTAGCATGGCAAAAAGGAAAGACAGGTTATCCAATTGTGGATGCTGGAATGAGACAATTATGGGAAACAGGATATATGCATAATCGTGTTAGGATGATTGTCGCATCATTCTTAGTCAAAAATCTTTTAATTGACTGGAGATTAGGAATGGAATGGTTTAATGATTGCTTGTGCGATGCAGATTTGGCAAATAACACTGCAAGCTGGCAATGGACTGCAGGAAGTGGAGCAGACGCTGCACCATATTTTAGAATATTTAACCCTATTTTGCAGGGTAAAAAATTTGATCCTGATGGTGAATATACTAAGCATTTTATACCAGAATTAAAGAACCTTCCTGCAAAATTTTTATTTGCTCCATGGGAAGCAGATGATTCTGTCTTTGAAGAAGCAGGAATTAATTACGGTGAAGATTATCCAAAACCTATAGTATCAATTGAAGAGTCTCGAGATATAGCATTAAAAGCGTATGATCAAATTAAAGGATAAATTGAATTATTAAATTTTAATATATAGATTATTGTGGTAGCCAACTAAACTAGGAGAAAAAATGTATCTAGAAAAATTAAATCAACAATTAGATGAGTTTCATTTATTAAAACATCCATTTTATGTTGCATGGAACAATGGAGAGTTAAATCAAGAAATATTAAAAGATTACGCAGAACAGTACTATCAGCACATAAAGGCGTTTCCTCGCTATATCAGTGCTACACATTCAATTTGTGAAGACATTGAAAATAGAAAAATTTTACTTGATAATCTTAGCGATGAAGAAGATTTCAATAAAGATCATCCAATGCTATGGAAAAATTTTGCTTTAGCAGTTGGAGCAGATGAAAATACAGTTGAAACAGTAGATCATGAGAATTTTACAAAAGAGATGATTGATAATTTCTTTAGACTTTCAAGATCTACATATGCTGAAGGTTTAGGAGCTTTATATGCTTATGAAAGACAGGTACCTGAAATTGCAGAAACTAAAATTAAAGGACTTATAGATCATTATAGTGTGTCGACTGATGAAGGTTTAGAATATTTTCTTGTTCACAAAGATGCTGATGTCGAGCATAGAGAGCAAAGTGCTGAATTGATGAATAAGTTGTCAGATGAAGAAAAGATTTTGGCAAAACAAGCTGGATTGTCCACTGTAAAAGTATTATGGGGCTTTCTTTCTGGTCTTTGTGAAAAACATAACATTCAAGCTTAGTAATCATTTGTTTGAATTCATGTTTTAAATGCGTATCATGCACGCAATAAAAATGAATATTGAACAAATAAAAGAAACAATAACAATAGTTAAAAATTATCCTATTGAGGGTATAGTATTTAAAGATATCACCACGCTTTTAGAAAATCCCGAAGCTTTTAAATCAACAGTAGACATTATGGTTGATAAGGTAAAACACTTAGATTTCAATAGAGTTGTTGGCGTTGAATCAAGAGGATTTTTCTGGTCTGGACCAATTGCCTACGCTTTATCAAAATCATTTGTATTAGCTAGAAAGCCTGGAAAATTGCCCAGAAAAGCCGCTGAAAAGTTTTTCTCTTTAGAATATGGAACAAATACAGTACATATTCATGAAGATGCAATTAAAAAGGGAGATAAAGTCTTGGTAGTTGATGATTTAATTGCAACTGGCGGCACCGCAATGGCTACTGCAGAACTTTGCCAAGAATTAGGTGCAACAGAAGTTCATATAATTGCATTAATTGATCTACCAAAACTAGGTGGATCTAAAAAGCTTGCTGAAAAATTTGGTGAAGTAATTACTCTTTTAGATTATTAATCATTAACAAAAAGTGAGGAGAATTGAAGAAACATAAGTGATTCTCCATCAATTTTGAGTTTACCCGAAGCAATAGCTCCGGCAGCACTTTCAGTTCTTAAAATAATCCCTTTCCAAGTCTTTGAATCTACTGAAACAATAACATCATAGTCATTTTTATAAAAATTTGATATTTCAGCTACTTGGTTTCGTATAACTACTCCAAATTTTTCATCAGAATCTGTAATATTGAAACCTACTCTTATAAACTTATTTCTTGCCTTAACTGGATCCAATCTTGGTCCCATAGCTTCAAAAAATGTGCCAAGAGGTATATTTTTTACTTGTTCAGCTGAAACGGTATATTTCAATGAAGGAGATATTTTTTCTGATAGTTCATAAGCCTCTGATAGATAATAATTCCTTGCTATTGGATTTTTCTCCGCTAATGATAGATTTTCAAGAGATAAGCTATACAATTTTTTAATTTCTTTATCATTTGGAAAATTAAATAATCCAATATCGCTTAACTCTGCAGCCCATTGATATTTTGCTAAATCGTTAGCCTTATTAATTTCTTCAATTAATCTATCTTTTGAACCAATCAATTCGTAAATATATTGCGCTCTAATCTTATCAGATAATGGCTCTAAGTTAACAGCTCTACCATCAAAAAATCCTAAATATCCGTTGTAAACGTTTCTTATGCTCCATGATACTTTGCCATATTTTTCTTGTAAATCATAATTTTCTAAGAAAAATGCAGGATATTCAAATTCTTCAACGAGCTCATCTGGTGTTTTGCCAGCATTTGCACCTCTAACTGCATAATCATGAATAAATTGAATGGCATCCCTGTAAATAGATAATCTTTGTTCTATATCTTCTTTTCCTGAAAGAAAGGGACCATGACAACTAATCAAGTATTGTGGTTGATATGATCTCATAGCATCAACAGATTTATACCAACTCTTTGAATCTCTATAAGATGTTCCTCTGATGGTATACAGGTTAGGAAATCTCATGTAATAATTATCAGCACTAATAACTACTTCTTTTTCTGGGTAGTAAATAATGATTTGGTCATCTGTTTCTCCTGGACTATGTTGAATTTCAAGTTCAACGCCAGCTACAGAGAGTTTATTTGTTTGTAGTTCGAAAAAATGTGTTGGATAAATTACTGGAGGTTGTTCAAAGTCAAAGTTTAGAGTAAAGCCTAGTCCGTGACCTCTTTTTAAGCTATCTGGTAAAAAATGACCAAATTGTTTCATGCCTCTTTCAGTAAGTATTGGTCGAAGTAAATTGTTTTGGTCAAAAAATCCTTTTTGAAATGTAGTATGAGCATAAATCTTGGTATCGTCCTCATAAAACCCTGGAGCACCTCTCCAATGATCTACATGTGAATGTGTATAAATAATAGCTTCATTTGGTAGATTTGAGATTTTTTTAAACT